>DATGZH010000001.1:0-188638 GCA_035297265.1 Acidimicrobiales bacterium
CGACGCTTGGCCGTCTTGCGAGCCGGAGCCCGCCTCTTGGCCGTCTTGCGAGCCGGAGCCCGCTTCTTGGCCGTCTTACGAGCCGGAGCCCGCTTGGCCGTTGACCGGCGCTTGACGGCCTTCCTGACCGTCGCCCGCCTGGTGGCTACCCGGCGCTTGACGGCCTTCTTGGCCGGGGCCCGTCTCTTTGCGGCCTTCTTGGCCGGGGCCCGTCTCTTCACTGCCACAGGTGTACCTCCTTGGGTCTGTCAGCAATGACTGAAGGTGGAGCTTGCGGCACCCCCGCACCACGAGGTGACCAGCACCGCACCGCTGCACCGTCTGCCTTGTTCGTCCGCAACATTGCGCTCACGTGTGAGGAGCTATCCCTCCGCGCCACTCGACCGTCTCTGTTGGAACGACCCGTCCACCACGTCGAGACAAGCGATGAGTCGCTCGGACGCGAGCCCGAACCCCTGCAAACTCATCTACAACTCCCTTCGTTGTGTTACGGGTTACAGACAATCAAAATGTGTTTTGACGCTCAGGTCAAGCATTTCGCACTCGCGCGAGTGTTCTGCGTGCCTAGAACAGCGCAAATTTTTTGTGAATCGAGTGTTTGCACGCCGAATTTTCGTGAATCGCGGCGTGGAGAGACGATGCACAACGACGTGTCGAGGGGCGCGATGACATCTCGCTGAACTTGTGTGCGACAATGTTCGGCTCTTCGCGTCACGACCACTTCTGGTGGTGACGAGCGCGCACTCCGCCTGTGGCGCCAGCCCTTTGTGTCGTGATGATCGCGTGGCCGGCGCCAGAAGAGGTGGACCGTCCCCGGGTCGACCACGACCGGCCCTCGGCGCTGTCCCCGGCGGGGCCGGGCCCATCCCGGCCCGGGGGGCCGGCGCCGGACCTGGGCCCCCTCCACCGGGCGGCCCAGAGCGCCGGGGACGGCCTCTACCTGGGGCGGGGCGCCGGCGGCTGGGCCTGGGCCGGGGCCGAGCGCTCGGCCCTCGTCCTCGGCCCCTCCCGGTCGGGGAAGACCTCGGCCCTCGTGGTCCCGAACGTCCTCGTGGCGCCCGGAGCGGTGGTGAGCACGTCGACCAAGCCCGACGTCCTCGAAGCGACGGCGGCGGCCCGATCCTCGGTCGGCTCGGTTCTCCTCTACGACCCGAGTGGCACCGTGCCACCATCACCGGGGGTGCGGCGCGTCGGGTGGTCACCGATCCACGCCAGCGGCGAGTGGGACCTCGCCCTCTCGGTCGCCGACGGCATGGTGCGGGCCGCCGCGACGACGGGCGGCCGGGCCGAGCCGGGCTTCGACTCCCACTGGTCGGAGCGGGCCGGCGCGCTCCTGGCGCCGCTGCTCCACGCGGCGTCGCTCGACGGTGCCCCGATGAGCCGTCTCCTCACGTGGGTGGACCGCCACGCCGGCGAGGAGGCGTTGCGCACGCTCCACCAGCACCTGGGCGAGCACCACCCGGCGACCGACGTCCTTGCCGGCGTCCTCACCACCGACGGCCGCGAGCAGTCGGGCATCTGGTCGACGGCGTCGGGTGTCCTCGCCGCCTACCGGGGCACCGCGGCTCTCGCCTCGACGGCACCACCGCTCCTCGACGCCCGGGCCTTCTGCGACGGCCCGCACGCGCTCTACGTCTGTGCCGCCGGGCGCCACCAGCAGCTCCTCGCCCCGCTCGTGGTGGGCCTCCTCGGGGACATCCGCGACGCCGCCTACGAGCGGGCCCGCGCCGGCGGGCGCGAGCCCCCGGTCGTCTTCGCCCTCGACGAGGTGGCCAACATCGCCCCGCTCCCCGACCTCCCGGCTCTCGTGAGCGAGGGCGCAGGGCAGGGCCTCCTGACGCTGGCCTGCCTCCAGGACCTGTCGCAGGCCCGCCGCCGCTGGGGCCAGGAGGCCGACGCCTTCTTGTCGCTCTTCGCCACGACCGTCGTCCTCCCGGGGATCGCCGACCTCGCCACGCTCGAGGCGCTCTCGGCCCTCGCCGGGGACGTCGAGGTGGTCAGCCGGACGTGGAGCGCGGCGCTCGGCTCCGACCGCCGGCGGCACGACTCGGTCAGCCTGGCCGCGGTCGAGCGGCGCCGCCTGACCGTGGACCAGGCGGCACGCGGCCGTCCCGGTGAGGCCCTCGCCCTCGACTTCGCCAACCGGATCGGCCGGGTGCTCCTGACTCCGGCCCACGCCACCAACCCCTGGCGCGATCTCCTCGGTCCCCATGCCCGACGACGGCCGCTGCCCGAGCTCGAGGCCCGAGCCGACCTCGGCCGGGGTCGCTGAACCGCGTCCGGCGTCAGTCCCGCCCGATGGACCGCTCGAGCCGCTCGCGCGCCGGTGTGCGCCGACCGAGGCGAAGGCGGGTCTCTTCGAGCTGGCGGACGACGGCCAGCCGTTCGGCGAGGTGCGCGGTCGAGACAGCGGTGGACGGGTCCGGTCCGAGCGCCCGCCGCGGGTCGTCGACCGACCAGCGGGTCCGGTAGCGCTCGAGGGCCCGGGCCGTCGCCCGCCACAAGCCGAGCTCCTTCGGCGCGAGGGGTCGCGGGCCGAGGGCCCCGAGCAGCCACGGCGGGGGCACGGCCGCCGCCCGGCGGGGCTCGGCCACACCCCTCGCCTCGTCGACGGCCGGCCGCCACTGGTCGACGCACGCCGTGACGTCGGACCCCCGCGAGCCGGGACGGGCGCCGTCGCACCAGGCGGCCACGACGTCGCGGCGGGTGACGCCGCTGGCCGGCGCCACGGAGAGCGCGGCGGCGAAGCGGTGCTCGTCGAGGGCCGGGCCGGTCTCCGGCGGCCGGTCGAGCACGCGGTGGAGCGAGCCCGGGTCGAGGCCGAGCGACGCCGCGTGCTCCGACCAACGGGCCTGGAGCGTGGCCCGATCCGGGCTCCACTTCTGCTCGCGGGTCGCCGCCCAGGCGACGCGCCGGGCCCGCCACGAGCGCCCGTGACCGGGGCCGAGCTCGCCCATGATCTCGGCGCGCCGGGACGAGAACGCCCCCAGGAGCACCGGGTCGACGCCCTCGACGTCGACCCGCCCGTCGGGGCGCCGCTGCCAGCGCACACCCAGGCCCTCGCCGAGCTCGGCCCGGAGGTGGGCGCCGTAGAGGCGGCCAGCCGCCGCGCCGTGGGCGAAGAGGCCCCGGCCGTCGAGGGTCCCGAAGCGCCCGTCGGCGCCCCGGGCGGCGTTGGCCACGAGGAGGTGGGTGTGCAGGTGGGGGTCGAGGGCCCGGCTGACGTGGTGCACGAAGGCCACGCCGACGAGGCCGTCGGTCTCGAGGAGCACCCGGCCGCCGGGCACCGAGCGGCGGGCCGCCGCCGCCCGGTCCTCCAGGTAGTCGAGCGCCGAGCCGACGGCCCGCCCGTGGGCCGCCACCACCTCGTCACCGACCGACGGGCCGCCGAAGGCGGCGAGGAGGCTGACCGACTTCGGGGCGCTGAAGGTGAGGTCGTAGGCGGCGACGGCCACGGGGCGGTGGGGCAGGCGGCGGCCGGTGCCGGGGTGCTCCCCAGCGAGGAGGGCGGCCAGCCCGCCGGGCCCGGCCGGGCCGCGGAGACCGAGGGCTGCCGCCCCCCGCCCGGCCCACCTGGGGGGGCACCGGTCGGGCTCGGCCCCGAGATCCGCCATGTAATAGTCAGCCCGCTCCCGGCCGACCGTGACGACGCCGAGCCAGCCCACGCCCGACGGAACGGTCGTCCGGCGAGGGCCGACGGCCGTCGGAGGCCGCCCGGGACCGGGCGAGGGGGGCTGTTACTCTGCACGCCCGTGCGACGCCAGCTGTACCTGGTGGCCGCCGCGGTGTCCCTGCTCCTGGTGGCCGCCACCCCCGCCGGGGCGGCCACCCGCCAGCCGCTCCCCGCCGGCACGACCCCGTCGCCGATCTCGAAGATGGTCTGCTCGAAGAAGGCCCAGCACGAGATCGCCGAGGTCCTGGGGGTCACCGCCTCGGTCCAGACCCCGACCTGGCTGCGCCACCTCTACGCCTGCAACTACCGGTACCCGAGCGGGACGATGACCCTCTCGGTGAAGGAGCTCTCGAGCTGGGCGGGGACCTTCGCCTACTACCGCGCTCTCGGCAAGGAGCTCGGGTTCGGGCGCAAGCTCCAAAACCTGGGCCAGGGGGCCTTCACCACCGGCAACGGCTCGGTGGTGGTGCGCAAGGACTGGAAGGTCCTCCTCGTCCAGATCGCCAAGCTCCCGTCGCAGTTCGGCCGGCCGGCCACGAGCTCGAAAGACGTGGCCTTCACCGTGGCCGACCTCATCCTCGGCTGCTGGAACGGGGACTGAGGCCGTCGCCGGGGTCCTCGGGCGAGCGGCACCGGCGGAACGACCGGCCTCGAGCAGGAGCCTTTGGCTGGCCCCACGGTTGACGATGGGCTATCACAGCGCCATGGCCATGGCGACGGCCTACGTGCTCGTGCTCGGCCTCTGAACGACCGAGGTCAGCTCACCACCCGGTGCACCACGAAGTGGACGGTCCGGCCGCCCACGCGCCCGACCACGTCGAAGCGCCACGGGCCGGCGGTGAGGAGGACGAAGTCCACGAAGTGGCCCGGGGCGAGGCGCAGCTGACGGAGGGTCTCGCCCGACACCCCGGGACCCGAGGCCACCACCCGGGCCGAGGTGGCCGGCACCTGCCGGCCGTCGGCCCCGAAGACCACGTGGAACTGATTGGCCCCGGGCGAGCCGGGCTCGAGGTAGGCCTCGGCCACGTCGCCGCCGGGCAAGGCGACCGTGGTGATGTTGGGCACCACCGGGAGGAGCGGCTCGCCACGGGCGGGCGACACCGCCTGGGCGGCCACCGTGAGCGAGGCGAAGATCACCACCGGCACGAGGACGGAGGCGAGGAAGCCGCGCCGTCCCTTGAGCAGCCGGGGCGGCTCGACCGACGCCAGCCCGCGACGACCGAGACGCTTCAGCCGGAGGCTGTTGCCGACGACGACGAGGCTGGAGAGCCCCATGGCCACTGCGGCGACGAGCGGATCGAGCAGCCCGGCCGCGGCGAGTGGCAACGTCGAGACGTTGTAGCCCATCGCCCAGCCCAGGTTCTGCAGGATCACCGAGTAGGTGGCGCCGGCGAGCCCGATCGCCGCCGGGACGCCGTGGAGGTCGCTCCCGAGCAGCGTCACGTCGCTCGTGGCGAGCGCCGCGTCGGAGCCGCTGCCGATGGCGCAGCCGACGTCGGCCGTGGCGAGGGCGGGCGCGTCGTTGACGCCGTCGCCCACCATGACGACGCCGCTCGACCCCTCCTGGAGGGCCCGCAGCGCCACCACCTTCCCCGCCGGGCTGAGCCCGCCCTCGGCCCGGTCGATGCCGAGCGCCGTCGCCGCGGCCCGCACGGCCTGCTCGCCGTCGCCGGAGAGGACGCCCGTGACGAGCCCGAGCCGGTGCAGGTGGGCGACGGCCGGCGCCGCCTCCGGCCGCAACGGCGTGGTCACGGCGATCACGCCCATGAGCTCCCCGTCGCGCTCGGTGGCCACGAGCGTCTCGCCCCGGGACCGGTGCTCCTCCACCGCCGCGGCGAGGGACGGCGGCACCTCGGCCGGCCGGAGGGCCGAGACGGCCACCCGGTGACCGGCCACCGTGCCCACCGTGCCCACGCCCGGGTGCACCTCGTTGTCGGTGGCCGGGGCCACCGGCTCGGCCACGGCGGTGATGGCCCGGGCGATCGGATGGTCGCTGTCCACCTCGATCGCCGAGGCCAGACCGAGCACCTCGGCGGCCGAGTGCGGCGGCACGGCCATGACCCCGCTCACCTCGGCCGACCGTTCGGTCAGCGTGCCGGTCTTGTCGAACACGACGGTGTCGACCTTGGCGAGGCGCTCAAGCGCCTCCCCGCTGCGCACGAAGATGCCGAGCGTCGAGGCCCGCCCGGTGGCGACCACGATGGCCACCGGTGTGGCCAGGCCCATGGCGCACGGACAGGCCACGAGGAGAAGGGCCACGCTGCTCAACACGGCCTTCCCGAGGTCGCCGACGACGAGCCACCAGGCGAGGAAGGTCACCGCGGCGGCCACGAGGACGGCCGGCACGAAGACCGCGCTCACCCGATCGGCCACCCGCTGCAGCGGGGCCTTCTCCCGTTGGGCCTGCTCCACCAGCCGCTGCAGCCGGGCGAGCACCGATTCCTCGGCCACCTCGCTCACCCGCACCACGAGCGCGCCGCGGCCGTTCCGGGTGCCCCCCGTCACCCGGTCACCGGGACCGCGCTGCTCGGGCATCGGCTCGCCCGTCAGCATCGACTCGTCCACGCTCGACCGGCCGTGCTCGACGAAGCCGTCGAGCGGGATGGTCTCGTCGGGGCGGACTCGCACGAGCGCGCCGACCGGCACGCTCTCGGGGGCCACGAGCTCGCCGTGCTCGTCGGCCGGGTCGGTCACCACCCGGGCCGTCGGCGGGCGCAAGGACAGGAGCGCCTGCATGGACTGGGCGGCGCGGTTACGGGCCCGCACCTCGAGGGCCCGGCCGGTGGCCAGGACGGCCACGATGAGGGGGGCCATGACGCCGTGGAGGCGGGCGGCGAACGCCCCGCTCCCGCCGAGGTGGACGTGGCGACCGCCGAGGGCGATGGCCTCGACCGCGCTCACGGCCAGCGCGCTCAACGTGCCGAGGGCGATGAGGGTGTCCATGCTCGTGGCCCGGTGGGCGAGGAGGCGGGCTGCGTTGCGCAAGAACGGCCACCCGCCGAGGTACTCGACGACGACAGCGAGGAGGAGCACCACCCAGCCGGCGAGGGCCGACTCCGGGCCGAGAAGGGCCACGAGGAGCGCGGCGAGGGCGAGCGGCCAGGAAACCGCGGCCCGAGCGGCCCAGTGGTCGGGATCGCTGGGCCGGGACGCCGTGACCGGTCCCTCGAGCGCCGAGGCTCCGTAGCCGGCGCCGACCACGGCCAGGCAGAGGTCTTCGGGGCTGGCCGCCCGGTCGTCGTAGGAGACGAAGGCCCTGGTCGTGACGAGGTTGACCGAGGCGCTCGCCACAGCCGGCACCTCGGCGAGGGCCCGCTCCACCCGAGCCGCACAGGCCGCGCAGTGCATCCCGTCGACCGCCAGCTCAGCCGTGGCCAGTGACGGCGCGGCCTCCTCGACCGGCGGAAGCGGGCTCCCCGGAGCGGTGAGCATCAGGCCACGGGGCCGACTCGGGAGGCCCGTTCCATGGCGCGCCAGCGTAACGGCCGGGAGGGACGATCGGCCCCGCCCGCCTCCCGGAACAGGGGCTCAGCCTGGGCGGGTGACCGTCCGGAAGGCCAGCTGCCGTCCCCACCCCTGGCCCATGGCGAGGGCCAGCCACAGGCGGAGCACGCCGTCCACCACGACGGGGTCCTCGCCCACGTAGACCGGTCGCAGCCCCACGGCGTCGATCAGCTCCTCGAGGATGGCCCGGTCGTCGGGCCCGCAGGCGAAGAACATGTCGGCCGGGGTGCCGTCGAACATCGGATCGAGGAGGCACTCGACACCGAGGGAGTTGAAGGCCCGGGCGTAGCGGGCCGACGGCGCCAAGCGGCGGATGGGCTCGGCGTTGTTGACCACCGGCGACCCCACGTTGTTCGCCGCGTCGACGACGAGCTTGCCGTCGAGGGCTTCGGCGTGCTCCTCGACGAGCGCCGTTACCCCGCCGGCGGGGATGGCGATCACGACCACGGGTGAGGCGGCGAGAGCGACGGGCAGCGGCACCGTCGGCGCAGCGTCGTGCACCGCCTGGTCCGGCCGGCGGGAGCCGAACGTGACCCGGTGCCCGGCTCGGGCGAGGGCGGTGCCCACCGCGCTTCCGATCCGGCCCGTGCCGATCACGCTCACGTCCATGTCCCGACCTCCTCGCCACGGCGCTGCTGACGTATCTCGCGCGTGAGGCTATCGGCGGCGTGCCGGCGACCAGCGCGTGCGAGCCGCGGGGGCCCTCGGCACCGTCTCCGAGAAGGGACGGGTCCGTCGGCGCAGCGTCGGGCCAGGCGACGTGTGGGAAACTTGGTCAGTGCGGGAAGGGGGAAGCGCGCGTTGGCGTCGGCGTCGGCGTCGGCTGACTCGGACCCTCCTCTCGGTGTGCGCCGGCGCCGCCGGGGTCGGCACGACAGTGCTCTTGACCGGGAACCGGGATAACCAGTCGGCCTCGGCGGGCGCCACACTCTCGCTGGTGCCGGTCGACCCGCACGAGGGGCTCGTCACGGTCGGTACCGCTCCGAGCTCACCGGCCTTCTCTGGGACCAAGCACTCGATCGCCGCTGGGAGGGTGTCGTGCAGTTCGGTGGGAAGATGCGTCGCCACTGGCGTGCTCCCGGCGGGTGGCGGAGACCTGACGACGGCGAAGGGCGACATCGCCTATTCAACGAGTGGCGGCGCGACCTGGAAGGCGGTGACCGCGAGTGGCGTCGAGACGACCTGCCCGTCGTCTGCCGCCTGCCTCGCGCTTTGGGTCAGCTCGACACAACAGTGGTTCGTCGAACGCTCGACGGACGGCGGCGCCACCTGGAAGCGGGCCGCCTCCCGCGGCCTCGGTGCGGAGGCCCACTTCACCTGGTATGCGCTGACCTGCGCCTCTTCATCGCACTGCGTGGTCCTCGGGGACAAGAGCGGTGGTCCCGGTATCGCCGCGGCGGCGTAGACCAACGACGGCGGCTCCGACTGGTCGCTCGGCACCGTCCCCGTGTTCAAGGGACAAGGGCAGGTCGACGGGCTCTCCTGTCCGACCATCTCGCGTTGCCTCGCCGCGATGACCGTCGGGACGTCGATCGGGCTCCTCGCCACCGTCGACGGTGGCGCCGTCTGGACCCGGACGACCGACCCCGAGGTCGACCTCGAAGGCCGCGCGCTCGAGGGTCTCTCGTGCCCGTCGCCGCAAGACTGCGTGTTCCTCGCCGAGCGCATCAGCGACCAACGCTCGATCTTCGCCCGCACGACCGATGGGGGCAGCTCCTGGACCACCGTGGCGATGCCGGCCCAGGACCAGGTGGTCGGAGTGACCTGTCAGACCCCGAGCCACTGTGTCGCCGTCGGCTCGTTCAACGACGACGATCCGGCGGCGTTCGTGAGCGCCGACGGCGGGGCGACGTGGTCGGCCGGCACCGTGCCTCGCCGACCCCACACGAGCTCGTTCTTCTGGGTGGCGTGTCCTACCGTCAGCCATTGCGTGGCCGTCGGCCCTGAGGGCTCGGCGTACACGGTCGACGGCGGGATCACCTGGAGGACCTAGGCGGCCCATCGCGGTCGATTCGCTGGTCCCCTTCGTCGTCAGGCGTAGAGGGTGAGCACCCGTCGGGCGGCCCGGGCCCCGGCGTCGGCCAGCTCGGCCGGCTCGGTGACCGAGGCGTGCGGCCCCAGCTGCAACAGCAGGCGCTCGAGCCAGGCCAGGCCGCCGACGGCGAGGCAGACCTCCTGGTCGCCGCGGCCGAGGTCACGGACCGAAAGCGCCGGCACGGTGTCGACCACCCAGGCGGCCGCCGGGTCGAGGCGGAGGCACACGGTCGTGGACCCGGGACCGGGCACGAAGGCGTCGGCCGTCACCTCGGGGAGGGGCCCCGTGCTCTGGACCTCCTTCCCCGTCGGCTCGACCGAGCGCAGCCGGTCGACCCGGAAGCGACGGAGTCCGCCGGCCCGGTGGCAGAAGGCGTCCAGGTACCAGTGACCGGCGAGGCTGACCACCCGGCGGGGGTCGACCACCCGGCTTGTCGTCTCGTCGGTCGAGGCCGAGTGGTACTCGATGGCGAGCTGCGTCCCGTCGTCGACGGCCTGGCGCACGACGTCGAGGAACCGCGGCTCGTCGAGGTCCACCACCAGCCGGGCGTGTTCGCCCAGGGCGGCGTCGAGCTTGGCGAGCGCCCGGGTGAGGGCACCTCCCTCGTCGGCCCCCGGCACGGCCAGGATGGTGCGGGCCGTCGCGGCGAGGGCGAACCCTTCGGCCGGCGAGAGCCGGCGGGGCCGGGCCATGTCCTCGGGCAGGAAGGCCCGCACCACCTCGTCGGTGACGACGATCTCCATCAGCGCGTCAGGGGTGTAGGGCGGGACGCCGCAGCAGGCGGCCAGCTCGAGCTCGTGCACGAGCTCGTCCTCGGGGAGCCCGAAGCGGACGGCCACCTCGTCGATCGGCGCCTCACCGACCTGGGCCAGCCAGCCGACGATGGCCAGCAGCCGGCGGAGCCGGTGGCTCGGGTCCCGCCGCTCGACGGACGGGTCGGGCGGGCCCGGCCCGGCGGTGTCCCGCACGGGCGCGGCCGGGGTGTCTTCCCTGGTCAGAGCGTTACGAGCCGGTTCGGCCGACGGCATCGCCGCGAGCTCCTCGAGCCAGGCCACGGTCGCCGCCCGGACGCCGGGCGGGGCGAGCACTTCGGCGTGGTCGAGGAGACCGAGCACGTAGGACCGGAGGGCGTCGTGGCTCGTCACGCCGAGGCGCAGGACCACCGACCCGTCGGGACAGTGCTCGGCCACCGCCGACTCGCCCACCTCCTCGGCCACCCGGGCGGCCTCGATGGCGTCCACCCGGACCAGGACCTCCTCCTCGTCGCCCTCACCGACCCGCCACGGTTCGTCGGGCACGGCCGCCTCGGGGTCGAAGTCGGCGGGCACCTCGGCGCTGCCCGGCGGGCCGAGAACCGGCTGGCCCTCGAGGCGGTCCACCCGGAAGGTCCGGCCGGCGTCGCGCCGGAGGTCCCAACCGACGAGGTACCAGCGACCGGAGCGGAACCAGAGCCCGGCCGGGGCGAGCCGCCGCTCCGCGCCGCGGTAGGTGAAGGTGACCTCGGCCCGCGAGCGCACCGCGTCGAAGAGCGCCACGAGGGCCGGCGGCGGGACGAACGAGGCGAGCGGTCGGGCCTCGGTGAGGCCGGCCGCGCCCAGCTTCAAGAGCGCATCCCGACCACTAGGATCGCCGAGGTGCACGCCGGCGACGGCGAGGTGGAGGGCCGCCTGCTCGTCCGGCTGCAGCTGCAGGTCCGGGAGGTAGAAGGCGTCGGGATGGATGCGGTAGCCGTACTGCTCGGGACCCTCGACCGGCTCGGTGGCGAGCGGGATGCCGTCGTCGCGGAGCAGTCGCTTGTCCCGCTCGAAAGCCTGTCGCCTGGCCTCGCGGGACTCGGGGTACCCCGGGACCTCGGCGGCGATCTCCTCCAGGGTGAGCGGTCGACGGGCGCTCAGCAGCACGAGCACGAGGTCGGTCAGCCGCTCCAGCCGGTCGAGCTTCGCCACCCCGGTCAGCGTAGGTCGCCCGGCCGCCGCCCATGAGCGCCAACGGCTCGATCTGGGCCGTGCACCTCCACCCCTTCTGCTGGGCCATCGTCCTCCTCCTCGGCCTCCTGTACGGGTTGGCCGTCGCCCGTCCGAGCTTCCGGGCCACGCGGGCCGAGCGCGTGCGCTTCTCCGCCGGCCTCCTCGTCCTCCTCGTGGCCGGCTCCTACCCGCTGGCCGACGTGGCCGTGCACTGGTCGCTCACCGCCCTCGTCCTCCAGCGGATGGTCCTCACGCTGGCCGTGCCGCCGCTCCTCCTGACCGGCACCCCCCGCACGCTCCTCGCCGCCCTCACCCGGCCGGCGCCCGTCGACACCGCCGTCCGGATCTGCTCGCGCCCGCCGGTAGCCGTCGTCGTGGTCACGTTCGTGTTCGTGGCCACGCTCAGCACCGCCGCCGTCGAGGCCCAGGCCTCGTCGCTCCTCGTCCGGGGCTTCCTCGACGTCGCCCTCGTCCTGGCCGGGGTGGTGCTCTGGGCCCCCGTGCTCAACCGGCTCCCCGGCGGGCCCCGCCTCTCCCCGCTCGGGCGGGCCGCCTACCTCCTCGTCCAGTCGATCGTGCCGAGCTTCCTCGCCGTCGTGTGGATCCTGGCCCGCCACCCCCTCTACCCGGCCTTCGACCACGGCCCGACCGTGGCCGGGCTGGCCCCGCTCACCGACCAGCAGCTCGCCGGCTTCGTGGCCAAGTTCGGGACCATCGCCGTCCTCTGGACGGTGGCCTACGTCTTCGTGCGCCAGACCGACCCGAAGAGCGCCCGCGACGTCGACACCGACCCGCTGACCTGGGCGGACGTGCAGCGACACCTCGAGCGGGTCGAGCGGCGCGAGCGCCGCTCCCACGCCTGGCTCCCGGGCAGCGCCGTCCCGCCCGACGGCGAACGCCCCGAGGAGCCGGGCCCGGTCCCCTAGCGGTCAGCTCGCCGAGAGCAGGTGCGAGTGCCCGAAGTGGACCGGGAAGCGCCGGATGATGACGGTGCCGAGCACCCGGTTGTCGGGGTACTCGACGACCACCACCGCCAGCTTGCCGCGCTTCCTTCCCTTGGGCAGGTGGACCGAGGACGAACGGAAGTGGCCGGAGAAGGCCACGAGGCACACCCGCTGGACGGGCTTGCCGTTCTCCTCCACGTGGGCCGTCCGGTAGATGGCGTGGAGGTGCGTGAGGGCCGACACGTTCTCCAGCCGCACGCCGACGAGCGACCCCTGCCCGTGCACCGCGGCCGTGGCCGCCGGCAGCGCCACGTAGCAGGGGCCGTTCGAGGTGCCGAGGTCGTTGCGAACGGCGGTGCACCCGGCGAGCAGCGCGGCGCCGGCCGCGAGGCCGAGGATCGCCGCGCCCGGGCGCCGGCCCCACCATTCCCGTCGTCGTCTGGTCATCCCCCCACCTCCACGTCGGAGGTCGCCACCGACGCCACCGCACCTACCCCCTGATCGCGACGGGCGGGGATCGCCGCCGAGAGCTGGCGCGGCCAGCGCCCCCGGCGCACGCCGACGGCCAGCGCCCCCCAGCAGATCCAGCCGAGCACGATGACGAGCCAGAAGCTGAGCAGTCGGTAGATGAGGACGGCCTCGACCGTACTGGCATGGGACCCCACGAAGGCGGTGAGAGCGATCGTGATGCTGCCCTCGACCGCCCCGAGGCCCCCCGGGGTGATCGGGAGGTTGGCCGCCAGCTGGCCGGCGCCGTAGGCCAGGAGGAGGCCGCTCCAGGGTATGGGTGCCCCGACGGCGAGGAAGGCGAAGGCGAAGCAGGCGCAGTCGAGCAGCCAGTTGGCGAGCCCCCAGCCGACGACGGCCGACACGTCGCGCCAGCGCAGCTGGACGAGCGTGATCCGCTCGACCATCGCCGCGATGTTCTCGGTGACGTCACCCCTCGGGCGCCCGGTGAGCCGGTGCATGGCCCGCACCGTCCAGTTGACGATGGCGGCCAGCGGCCGGTCGTAGACGAAGAGGGCGCCGAGGGCCACGAGGACGACGAGGCTGCCGATGACCACCCCGATGAGCCCGAGGTCGGCGCTCTGCTCGGCCGCCAGGGCCACGCCCCCCGTGGCCAGGAGGGCCAGCGAGATGCCGGCGGCCACCCAGGTACCGACGAGGGCCCAGCCGGCGATGGCGTCGTCGGCCCCGAAGCGCCGGAACCAGCGGAAGCCGTAGACGGCGGCCACCGCGCCGCCGGCCGGGATCGAGTTGTTGATGGCCTGGGCGGCGTAGGTCATGGTCACGAGGGGGACCGGGGGGGCGGTGACGTCGCCCGCCGACAGGAGCCGGTACTGGATGCCGGCGAAGGCCACGAGGGAGGCCAGCTCGACGACGAGGGCCGGCAGGAGCCACCACCAGCGCAGGTGGGTGACCACCGAGTTGATGGCCTGGAGCTCGTCGCGCTGATCGAGCAGCGCATAGAGGGCGAGGACGGCGAGCAGGAGTCCGAGGACATAGCGCAGGAACGGCCACGAGCGCCGTAGGGCCCGGCGCCAACCCGGGCGCTTCACCGCGGTGGGCGGTCGGTTCCCGTCGTCGCTCGTCGTACTCATGTCCTCAACGGGGGTGCCGGCCCTCCTGGTCACCTTGGTCCGCCCAGCCGGCGGCGGTGCCGCCGTGCCACCCCCGGAGGTCAGTGAATGAGCTTGATGTAGTCGAACATGGGCAGGTACAGGCTGATGATGATGAAGCCGACCACCGCGCCCATCGTGATGATGAGGAGGGGCTCGAGGATCGATGTCAGGTTCTCGACGGTCTGGTCCACCTCACCGGTGTAGAAGTCCGAGACCCGCTGGAGCATCTCGTCCAGGGCACCCGTCTGCTCCCCCACCTCGACCATCTGGATGACGAGGGGCGGGAAGACGTCGTGCTGACGCATCGGCTCGGAGAACGGCTGGCCCTCGCGGATGGCGTTCTTCGTGTCGAGCGTGGCCTTGGACACCACCGCGTTGCCGGCCGACTGGGCCACGATGTCGAGGGACTCGAGCACCGGGACACCAGCCGAGAGGAGGCTCGAGAGCGTCGAGGCGAACCGGGCCAAAGCCGCCTTGTGCACGAGCGGCCCGAAGATGGCCGGCTTCATCTTGAGGCGGTCCCACCACGCCCGGCCGTCCTCGGTGTTGATGAAGCGCCGGAAGAGCACGACGGCGATCGCCACCACCAGGATGACGACCAGGATCTTCCAGCTGGCCAGGGTGTTGGAGATGGTGATCACGGCCTTCGTCGGACCGGGCAGCGTCCCGCCGAGGCTCTTGAACAGCTTCTTGAAGACCGGCACGACGACGATCATCATGACCACGAAAATGATGGCGATGATGCTGACCACCACGATCGGGTAGGTCATCGCCCCGCGGATCTTGCGGTTCAGCTCGACTTCCTTCTCCAGCTGGGCGGCCGTGTTCTTGAGCACGATGTCGATGCTCCCGCCGACCTCCCCGGCCTGGACCATGGACACGTAGAGGGTGTCGAAGACCCTCGGGTGCTTGGCCAGGGCGGCCGAGAGGGAGGAACCGGCCTCGACGTCCTCACGGACCTCCTGGAGCTTGGCCGCCAGGAACTTGTTCTCGGTCTGGGTGGCGAGCACGCCGAGCGACCGGCTGATCGAAAGACCCGAGTCGACCATCGTGGCGAACTGCCGGGTGAAGACGGCCACTTCCTTCTTCTTGATCCGGTCGGAGAAACCGGGGATGACGATCTCGGTCTTGAGGCCAGACCCGCGGGCCGGGGTGACCGACACCGGCATGTAGCCCATCTCCCGGAGGCGCCCGATGACGAGCGGGAGGCTGTCCCCCTCGAGCTTGCCTTCGATGAGCTGACCGGCCCGGTCCCGGACCTTGTAGTCGAACGTCAGTGCCATGGTTCCTCCTCGGACCAGCAGCTGCCCCTCCGGGCTGCCGGCGGTGGCCTCCTCCTCGGTGCTAGTTCCCCTGCAGGTGGTTGCGGAAGTCGTCCTCGCTGCGGCAGCGGTCGATGGCCACGCCCTGGGTGATCTTCCCCTGCTTCACGAGCAGGGCCAGGCTCTGGTCCATCGTCTGCATGCCGAACTGACCGCCGGTCTGCATGATCGAGTACACCTGGTGGGTCTTGGCCCCCCGGATGAGGTTCTGCACGGCCGGCGTGCAGATCAGCACCTCGGCGGCGACGCAGCGGCCCCGTCCGTCGGCCGTCGGGATGAGCTGCTGGGTGACGACACCCTGCAGCGACGAGCCCAGCTGGATCCGGATCTGGTCCTGCTGGTTCGGCGGGAAGACGTCGATCACCCGGTCGATCGTCGACGGGGCGTCCTGGGTGTGCAGGGTCGCGAAGACCAGGTGGCCCGTCTCAGCCGCGGTGAGCGCGGTCGAGATCGTCTCGAGGTCCCGCATCTCGCCCACGAGGATGACGTCGGGGTCCTGGCGCAGCGCCCGGCGGAGGGCCTCGGAGAACGAGACGGTGTCGGCCCCGACCTCCCGCTGGCTGATGATCGAGCGCTTGTGGGTATGCAGGAACTCGATCGGGTCCTCCACGGTCACGATGTGGAGGGGCTTCGAGCGGTTGATGATGTCGATCATGGAGGCGAGGGACGTCGACTTGCCCGAGCCAGTCGGCCCGGTGACGAGGACGAGACCGCGCCGCAGGTCGGTGAAGCTGCGCACCGACTGGGGCAGGCCGAGCGTGTTGAACTCGGGGATGTCGTGGGGAATGGGCCGCATGGCCACGGTCACGGTGCTGCGCTGGAGGGCGATGTTCACGCGGAACCGTCCCACGCCGGGGATCGTGTGCGAGGTGTCGAGCTCGCGCTCGTCCTCGAACCGCTCCCGCTGGGCCTGGGGCAGGATGCCGTACACCATCTCCCGGAGCGTCACGTTGTCGATCGGCTCGACGTCCTCCATGGGCCGCAAGGCCCCGTGCAGGCGCACCGACGGCGGCATGTTGGCCGTGAGGTGGAGGTCCGAGGCCCCGATGCTCACCGCGTACCGCAGCAGGTCGTCCACGTGGAGGGGCAACTCGGACGAGGACTCGTCCTGGGGCAGGCCCACCACCGACGAGGGCGCCGGGGTGTGGGCCGCTGCCCCGCTCGGCGGGTAGGCGGTGCCGGTGGCCACGTCGGTCGGCGCCGGCTCGGCGGCGTTCAGGATCTGGTCGATGGCCGTGGGGTCGCCGAGCACGGGCAGGAGCTCGTAGCCGAGGAGGTCGCCCATGGCCCGGATCTCGCCCTGGTCGGGCGGCTCCGAGAAGGCCACCACGACCTGGCGTCCGGCCACCCGCACCGCCACGGCCTGGTGCTCACGGGCGAGCAGCGGGGGCATGATGCGCAGCGCGTCGGGCGAGGGCGCCTGGGCCACGAGGTCGATGGCTGGCAGCCGGGCCAGCTGGGAGAGCGCGTTCACCACGACCGGCGCCGGCGCGGCGCCGCGGGCGATGACGATGGTGGCCAACGGGACGTCCTGCTCGGCCGCCTCGGCCAGGAGGGCGTTCAGCGTCGCCTCGGGGATGTAGCCGCTGTTGGCGAGGACCGCCGCCAGCTGGCGCGACCACTCCAGCCGGCTCGACGTTGAGACCGGACTCATACCACCACCACCCGGAGCACCTCCTCGAGGGTCGTGACACCCTGAATGGCCTTCAGGAGACCGTCCTGCCGAAGGGTGCGCATGCCCTGCTCGCAGGACGTGCGCTCGAGGTTGGCGATCGACGCCTGCTCGATAATCATGCGATCGACCTCCTCCGACATGTTCATGACCTCGGCGAGCACGGTCCGTCCAAGGTAGCCGGTGTGGCTGCAGGCCCGGCAGCCGACCGTCCGGTAGAGGGTGGACCACTCGAGCCCCTCGAGGTCGTCGGCGCCGTAGCCGGCCGCCTCGAACTCCTTCTCGGTCGCCTCGTAGGGCTCCCGGCACTGGTCGCAGAGGACCCGGGCGAGGCGCTGGGTGAGCACTGTGCCGACGGCCGACGTCACGAGGAAGGGCTCGATGCCCATCTCGGTCAGCCGCAGCGGCGTGGCCGCGGCGGCGTTCGTGTGGAGCGTGGTGAGCACGAGGTGCCCCGACAGGGCGGCTTCCATGGCGATCGTGGCGGTATCGACGTCGCGGATCTCACCGATGAGCACGATGTCGGGGTCGGCCCGCAGGATCGACTTGAGCGCGGTCGAGAAGAGCAGGCCGGCCTTCGTGTTGATCTGGACCTGGGTGATGCCGTCGATGCGGTACTCGACCGGGTCCTCCACCGTGACCACGGCCTTCTCCGGGCTCAGCAGCTCGGCGAGGGTGGCGTAGAGGGTGGTCGTCTTACCGGCACCGGTCGGGCCGGTCACGAGGACGACGCCGTAGGGATGCTTGTAGGCGCTGGCGTAGCGCTCCAGGGTGTCGGGGAAGAAGCCGAGATCGGGGAGCGTCCGCAGGCCGACCGACTTGTCGAGGAGCCGCAGCACGACGGTCTCGCCGTAGATCGACGGCAGCGTGGCGATGCGCAGGTCGATCTGGCGGTCGCTCACCGAGAGCGAGACCCGGCCCTCCTGGGGCACGCGGTGCTCGGTGATGTCCATCTCGCCGAGCACCTTCATCCGGCTGACGACCGCTGCGCCGATCGAGGCGGACGCCGAGGTGGCCTCGTGCATCACGCCGTCGATGCGGAAGCGGATGCGGAGGCGCTTCGGCGTCGGCTCGATGTGGATGTCCGAGGCCCGCTCGTTCAGCGCCTGAAGGATGAGCAGGTTGACGTAGCGGACGATCGGCGCGTCCTCGACGACGGCCTGCAGGCTCTCGAGCTCGAAGCCCGCCCCGGTCCCGTAGCCGGCACCGATGGCGTCCTCGGCCACCTCGGAGACGTCGACGTCGGCGTCGCGCGAGTAGCGCAGCATCGACGCGATCTGGGACCTCGTGGCCACGACGGGCGTGAAGTTGCGCCCCATGATCGTGCGCAGGTCGTCCATGGCGAAGACGTCGGTCGGGTTGGCCATGGCCACGACCGGCACGCCGTCGACGATGGCGATCGGGAGCACCATGTGGTGGCGGGCCGTCGCCTCGGGGATGAGGCCCGCCGCCGCCTGCTCGATCGGGTACTTGGTGAGGTCGACGAACTCGAGACCCACCTCCTGGGCCATCGCCCACACGAGGTCGTCCTCGGTCGCCAGCTGTTGGTTGTACAGGTAGCGGGCGAGCGACTCCCCCGTCTCGTGGTGCGCCTGGAGGGCGGTCGCCATGTCCTCGGGCGACACCCGACCCGCTTCGACGAGCACCCGGGCGAGCGGCGGGCCGGGCAAGGGCCCGGCGCCCTCCTCGACGACGTACCCCTCGGGCGCGGGCGGCGGAGCTCCGGTGTCGTCGGGGGCTTGGCTGAACCCCGGCGGAGGCGGGGGCAGCACGCCGAGTTCGTCACCGGCACCCGGGGTGAGCTCGTCGGTGTGGGCACCGTTGACGACGGCCGTGGCGCCGCCGTTCGCCGAGTCACCGTTGGCGCCGTTGGTGCCCGACGGCTGGTAGAGGGGCCCGACCGACGGGGCGTAGGGCTCCGAGGCGGCCGGGGGCGAGAGGATGTCGCGGAGCGACTCCTCGAGCGTGGTGGCCGGCTTGGGCTTCTCGTCGTCGGACGGCGCCCCGTCCTCGTGCCCGTCCTCCACGGCCTCCGACGGCGCGGCCCCCGCCTCGTCGGCCCGCTCGGCGACATCCGTCGAGGCCTCGTGGTCGGCCGCTTCGTCCTCGTCGGGGAGCGTCTTTTCGGCCACCGCCACCGCTCCGGGCTCAGCGGCGCTCTGCGTGGCCGTGTCGCCGTCGGCGCCCAGCGCGCCGTCGGCCCCACCGCCGTCGTCTTCGTCCTCGCCCCCGTAGAGCAGCTGGAGGGCCCGGTCGACCTGGTCCTCACGGGCCACGACGGCGACGAACTCCCGGCCCACGCTCGAGCGGAGGGCGTCCATGGCGAAGAGGTCGCCCGGGTCACAGACGGCGATCACGGGTGTGCCGAGGCGGCGCCCGATCGGCACGGCCCGGTGACGGCGGGCCACCGCTTCGGGCACGAGGGACGAGGCGCCGGGGGCGAGCGTCGACTTGGTCAGATCGACGTACCGAAGACCGTGCTGCTCCGCAAGGCGGCGGGCGCTCTTCTCGGCGTCCTCGGTCATCGTTCCCCTCGTGGGCTTCCCCAGGTGCGGGAGGCGACGCACCGGGCCGACGCGGCCCGACACCCCTCGCCCCATCGCCCCGCTCGCGCTGGCCCCTGCCCATTCCGCTCCGTGCGGCTGAGCCCCACCAGACTACCTTGCGCTTCCACCCGCAGGTAGTGCGTGGTCACGCACCGCCCGCCCCCCTCCGAGGACCGGCCGGGACCCGGGGCTACAGTCCCACCCTGATGGGCCAGACCACCTCGAAGCTCCTGCTCACGGTGGTTTTCAGTGGGATCTTCGGGCTCATGATCGGCTCGTTCCTGAACGTCGTCGTCTACCGGGTGCCCCGGGGCCTCTCGATCGTCTCGCCCGGCTCGTTCTGCCCCTCGTGCGGGACGCCCCTCCGCTCGGCCGACAACGTGCCGCTCATCTCCTACGCCTTCCTGCGGGCCCGCTGCCGGACCTGCGGGGCACCCATCTCGGTCCGCTACCCCCTGATCGAGGCCACGACCGGCCTGGTGTTCGCCGGGCTGGCCGCCGTCGTCGGGCCCTCGGCCCCGCTCCTGCCGTTGCTCGTCCTGGCCGCGGCGACGATCGCCGCCTCGGCCATCGACGTCGACGGGCTGGCCGTGCCGTGGTCGGTGGTCCTGGCCGCGGCGGTCGGGGCGGCCGGGCTCCTCGTGGCCGACCTGGCGGCCCACCCGTCGTCCCGCCTCGGCTGGGCCGCCGCCGCCGCGGTGGCGGCCGGCCTCCTCGGCTGGTTCGGTGAGCGGCTGGGCGCCGGGCGCACGGGCGCCCCGACGGCCGGGTCGGCCCGGCGGGTGGCGGTGGGCGTCTGCCTGGCCTGGGCGGCGGGCTGGCTGTGGCCGGCCGGCGGGCTGGCCACAGCCGGGTGGATCGCCGTCGTCGAGGTCCTCGTGGCCAGCGGCGCCGGCGCCCTCCAGCCGGCTCCGGCGAGGGCGGGGGCCGGATCGCCGGCAACCGAGGGGGCGCGGAGCCTCACGCTCGCGCTGGTGGCCGCCGGCAGTCTCGGGTTCGTCCTCGTCGGTGCGCTCGTCGGCGCACCGACGCCGTAGGGGGACGGTCAGCCTCGACCGGTGCGGACGAGGCCCCGGCGCTCCAGCATGACCCGGAGGTCGTGGGGGTTCGACGAGGCCGCGAGCGCCTCCTGGAGGCTGATCACGCCCTCCTGCATCAGCTGGGCGAGGCTCTGGTCGAACGTCTGCATGCCGTAGTACTCGCCCTCGGCCACGATCCCCTCGATGTCCGAGGTCTGCTCGGCCTCGGCGATGCACTGTCGGATACGACCGTTCGTCACCATGATCTCGAGGGCGGGCACCCGACCGCTGCCGTCGGAACGGCGGACGAGGCGCTGGGCGATGGTCCCGCGCAGCGCGCCGGCAAGGGAGATACGTACCTGTCCCTGGTGGTGCGGGGCGAAGAAGTCGACCACTCGGTTGATCGTCTCGGTGACGTTGATGGTGTGGAGCGTCGTGAGGACGAGGTGGCCCGTCTCAGCCGCCTTCAACGCGGCCTCCGCCGTCTCGACGTCGCGCATCTCCCCGACGAGGATCACGTCGGGGTCCTGGCGCAGGACGACCCGCATCGCGCTCTCGAAGGACTCCGAGTCGAAGCCCACCTCGCGCTGGTCGACCGCCGACATCCGGTCGCGGTGGAGGTACTCGATGGGGTCCTCGATCGTCACGATGTGACAGGCCCTCGACTTGTTGATGTGGTCGATCATCGAGGCGAGCGTCGTCGTCTTACCCGAACCCGTCGGCCCGGTCACGAGCACGAGCCCTCGGGGCTCGTCGGCGAGGGCGAAGACGGCCGGCGGGAGTCCCAGCTCGTCGGCCGTGCCCGGCACCGGACGGACCCGCCGGAACACCATGGCCACCGTCCCCCGCTGGAGGTAGGCGTTGGCCCGGAACCGGCCGACGTTGTGCACCGAGTAGGCGAAGTCGACCTCGTGGCGCCGCTCGAAGACCGTCGCCATGTGGGGCGACATGATCGCCTCGGCCATCGTGGCCGTGTCCTCGGGCTGGAAGGGCGGTTCGGTGGTGAGGGTGTGCAGCACCCCCTGCACCCGCATGCGCGGGGGTGCGCCTGCCTTGATGAGCAGGTCCGACCCCTCCAGTTGAGACAGCAGAACTAACAGACGGTCGAGATCCCCCTGGTCCACGGGGCGGTAGCTTAGGCGGGTGCCTGCAGCAGGTGGCGATCAGCCTGTCGCGGCCGGCGACACGAGGGGGTTCGTCGCCCCGGCCGGGGCACCACCAGCACCGGGGACGGCGGCCGCCTGGAGCCCGCCACCCCCGCCACCAGCGCCCAGCCGTCCGGTCGCCGACCTCGCCCCCGGGACGCTCAGTCCGGCTGCGGGGGCGGCGACCTCCTCACCGCCCCCGCCGCTCGAGCCGGCGGGGCTCCAGCTGTCGTTCCACGGCGTCTACCTCCTCGCCGACGGGGCCCGCGGGCTGCGGGCCAGCCCGGGCCACGAGCTCCGGGTCGACGACGGCGGGGTCTCGCTCGCCGTGGCCGGCGGCGCCCCGGTCTGGTCGGTGCCCTGGTCGGACGTCGAGCAGCTCGTCGTGCCCGAGCGATCCCCACTCCCGGACGGCCACGTGGGCGTGGTGGTCGAGGTGGCGACGGCGCAGGGGACCACGCGGCGGTGCCTCGTCCCAGCCGGCCACTGGTGGGCGCTCGGCGGGGCCTTCGAGGCCATCGCTCGGTCGCGGGGGGTGGCTCCCGGGCGCGAACGGCGCCTGCCCTGGCTGCTGACCGCGGTCCTCGTGCTCGTGGCCGCCGGGGCCGTGGCCGCGCTGCTGCTCGCCTCCGGCCACCTCATCCGCTGGTAGCCGCCCTCGGCGTCAGCGGTCAGCTGTAGGAGGCGCTGCGCAGCTCGTCGACCGACAGCTCGGCTGTCGCCTCACCCCCGCACTGCGGGCAGTGGTCGACGTGGCGCCACGATCGAAGGAGCCGTGTGCCCTCGGGGTTGAGCAGCACCACGAACGACTCCGACACGGGGTCGAGCTCGAGCCCGTAGTACGGCCGCCAGGCGGTCGAGGCGTTGCGGGCGTCGAGGTCCAGGCCCTTCAGGATCCGGCGGAACCGAAGGCGCGCCGTGTCGAACAGCCAGGTGCTGTGGCAAGACTCGAGGACGAGAGGTGCGTCGGGGGTGCCCTCCACGTCCGCGATCATGCCCCACTTGGCTAAAGAAACAGCCAAGAAAACTTTACGGTTCGGTGACGGTCCTGGGTCGCCCTGGTCAGAGGGGCAGAGCTCGGCGGCGGGCCCGGCCACCGGGACGGTCAGAGCGGGCCGCTGTCGTGCTTGCGCCCGACCAGGTGCTCCCGCTTGGCGGCAAGGGCGCCGAGGGCCCCGGTGAGGGCCCGGCGGGTGTCCTTCGGATCGATCACCGCGTCGACGAAGCCCCGCTCCGCCGCCGGCCACGGCGTCTGGATCTCCTGCCGGTAGCGCTCGACCAGCTGCTCGCGCTCCGCACCGCTCGAGCGCCGACCGAGGATCTGCACCGCGCCGGTCGCCCCCATGACCGCCACCTCGGCACCGGGCCAGGCGAGGCACAGGTCGTTGCCCAGCCCCTTCGAGTCCATCACGATGTAGGCCCCCCCGAAGGCCTTCCGCACGATGACGCAGACCCTCGGCACCGTGGCCTCGGCGTAGGCGAACGCCAACTCGGCCCCGTAGCGGATCATCCCGCGCCACTCGAGATCCTTGCCCGGGAGGAACCCCGGGGTGTCGACGAGCGTGACGAGGGGCAAGTTGAACGCGTCGCAGAAGCGGACGAAGCGGGCCCCCTTCTGCGAGGCGGCGATGTCGATCGTGCCGGCGAGCGTGCGCGGCTGGTTGGCGACCACGCCGACGGGTCGGCCGTCGAGCCGGGCGAGTCCCGTGACGAGCTGGGGCGCCCACCTCGGCCAGAGCTCGAGGATCTCGGCGCGGTCGACCACCGCCGCCGCCACCGATCGCATGTCGTAGGAGAGGTGCTCCTCCACCGGCACCATCGTCCGCAACTCGGGCACCTCGCGGTCCGGCGGGTCGCTGTTGGCGGCGAGCGGCGGCTCTTCGTCGGCGTGCGGCGGGAGATAGGCGAGCAGCTCGCCCACCACCGCCTCGACGTCGTCGCCCTCGAGGGCGCAGAGACCGCTGTCCTTAGCGTGGACCGAGACGCCGCCGAGCTCCTCCCGGCCGAGAAGGACGCCGGTGAACTGGGCGACCGAGGCCGGACCGGAGACGAACGCCACCGCCCCGGGCAGCATCACGACGAGGTCAGCCAGCCCGAGGAGGAGCACCGGCCCGGCGACCACCGGACCGGTGACCACGGCCACGATCGGGACGACCCCCGAGCACGCCGACAGCGCGGCGGCCGCGATCCCCCAACCGTGCAGGGCCTCGACCCCGTCCGCCATCTCGGCACCCCCCGAGGCCAGCTCCAGCACGAGCGGTAGGCGCAACTGGCGCGCCGCGTGGGCGGCGGCCGCGATGGCGTCGCCGTCGCCGTGCCGGACGGTGGCACCGGGGCGCGCCGTCGAGCGCACGGTGACCGCCTGGCGCCCCTCGAACGTGCGCACCGAGGCACGTACCGCGCCGTCGGCGGCGGCGCGGAGCCCGATGGATGCCGGCGAGGTCACCTTCGGCAGCCTATGTTCCCTGGTGAGGACGCTGCCGCCCACCGATCGAGCGCTCGACACTTGATCACGGTGTGCAGATAGTGGCTGGCCTTGGCCTGCAGGGTGCACTAAAGTTCACGACGCTTCCATTTGCTGGGACAGCAGCGGTAGAGAGGGGGTCCGTGGGCCAGGGGGCGCCTGCGGATGACGGGGGTTAGACCGCATGGCACAACGGATCGTCGGCCTGGACATCGGGACCAGTGCTGTCCGCGCCGTCGAGCTGACCGTCGGGGACGGCCGGCCCGTCCTCGAAGCCTACGGCCAGGTCGGACTGCCTCCGGGCTGCGTGGTCGACGGCGAGGTCCGGGACAACGCCCAGGTCGTGGCCTCGCTCAACCGCCTCTGGCGGGAGGGTGGCTTCAGCGTCCGCCGGGTGCACCTCGGCGTGGCCGGCCTGCGGGCGATCACGCGAGAGATCGACATGCCGCCCGTGCCGCCGTCGGAGCTCGACGACGCCGTCCGCTTCCAGGCCGACCAGGTCGTGCCGTTCCCGCTCGACCAGACCGTGCTGTCGAGCAAAGTCATCGCCCAGTACACCGACGCCGACGGGTCGCCCCAGCTGCGGGTGCTCGTCGCCGCCGCCCACCGTGAGCTGATCGACGGGGTCACCGAGGTGGTGCAGTCCGCCGGCCTGACCCCGGTCGGCATCGACCTCGACACCGCGGCGCTGGCCCGGGCACTCTACGACCCGAGCTTCACCGTCGGGCCCGAGGCCATCGTCTCGGTCGGGGCCGGCCTGACCATGGTGGTCATCCACGAGCGAGGCGTCCTCCAGTTCGTCCGCACGATCGACATGGGCGGCGAGTCGATCACGAAGTCCCTGGCCAGCGCCCTGGACCTCCCGATCGTCGACGCCGAGGGCCTGAAGCGCCGCCTCGGCCTGCCCGAGGCCCACGACACCCGGGCGGTGTCGGCCGTGGCCGCCGCGGTGAGCGAGCTCTCGGGCGAGATCCACAACTCCATCCGCTACTTCGCCTCGCTCCCGGGTCGGAGCGCCGTCTCCCGGATCCTCGTGACCGGCGGTGGTGGCCGCACCGTCGGCCTCGTCCCGGCCATCCAGCAGGGCATCGAGACCCCGGTCCAGCCGGCGGCCCCGCTGTCCCAGGTCGACATCGACCAGCTCGGTATCAGCCCGGCCCAGGCGGCCGAGATCAACCCGACGCTGGCCGTCCCCGTCGGCCTGGCCCTGCCGGAGCCCTCGGGGAAGGCCTTCAACCTCCTGCCGCCCGAGATCGCCCTCAAGGCCCAGGAGCGGGCCGTCCGGCGCTACTGCGTGGCCGCCGTTGCCGTCGTGGTCGCCCTGCTCGTGGCCCTCACCGTGTGGCGGGTGCTCACCATCCACAACAAGCAGAAATCGGTCAACGCCCTGGCCGCCGAGAACGCCCAGCTCCAGAACGTCGAAATCCCCAAGTACAACAAAGCCGTCCAGCTGAAGGCCCAGGTGACGGCGCAGCAGGCCCTGCTGAAGCCGACCGTGGAGGCCGAGATCAACTGGCTGCTCGTCCTGAACATGGTCAGCAAGTACGAGCCGAACACGGCGGTCATGGCCGGGATCGCGATCACACCGATCAGTTCTTCGACCACGTCGTCTTCGAGCTCATCCTCGTCGACCTCGACGAGCACCACCACGCCGGCCACCCAGACCACGATCGCCACCGCCTCGTCGACGGTGACCGTGAACAGTCTGCCGGACGTGACCGTGTGGGGTCAGACCTTCACGCTCTGTCCGATCCTCACGAGCGTCATACCGTCGGGGACCTATGCCCCGGCGGATAACGCCTCGGTCACGTTCGGGGTTCAGATGACGATCGGCAACTACGCCCTCAACACGACACCCAGCCCGTACACGGAGCCGATCCCATGAGCGACGCGCCGCGTCGCACCCAGCTGCTCCGGAGCCCGGTCGTGATCGGGACGGTGGTCGTCATCTTCGTGGCCATCCTGGCCTGGGCCTTCTTCTACTGGTTCCCGAGCAACAAGAAGCTCAACAACCTGAACGCACAGGAGTCGACGCTCACGGTCCAGCAGCAGGCGCTGAACGCCAAGCTGGCTCAGCTGAAGGCGACCTCGGCGGCCCAGCCCCAGCTCCTGGCCCTGCAGGCCGAGCTCACCACGCTCGTGCCGCCGGATCCCGGGGTCTACCCGTTCATCCTCACGATGGTGAACACGACGCAGCAGTCGGGTCTCAAGCTGATCAGCATCACCGCCCAGACCAGCACCGCGGCAGCAGGGCCAGGCGTCACGACCACCCCCATCACGGTGACGACGACGGGCCCCTACGACAACGCCCTGACCTTCATCAAGAACGTCGAGGCCCTGCCGAGGCTCACGATCATCAACTCGGTCAGCCTCACCGGCGGGGGCCCGGGATCGGCCCGCAGCACCACCCTGAGCGAGATCTTCGCGCTCTCGATCTTCTCGGCGCCGCCCGTGACGGTCCCGGCGCCGCCCACCTCGTCGTCTGGCACCACGGCGACCACTGGCTGAGGGGCGCAGATGACCACGATCGACGAGATCACAGCCTCGGGGGATGGCCTTCTCCACGACGGCACCGCGCCGAAGCCACGTCGGCACCCTGTCTTCAAGCGGATCGCAGCAGTGGTCGCTCTCGGCATGGCCGGAGCACTCGCGGCCGGTTGCAGCTCCGGCGGGGGCACGGCAGGGTCGACGGGCGGCGGCTCGGTGGTGACGACCACCGTGCCCCCGACCACCAGCACCACGACGACGACGCTGCCGGCGGGTGTCACGGCATGCGGGTCCCAGCGCGACCCCTTCGACCCCGCACTGACGCCACCGCCTGCGGGCTCGCCGGCCAACTGCTGATCAGGCGCCGTCTGGCCAGGTCGGCGCAGGCAGCTGCGGTGCCACGCCGCGGACGGCGGTGCTGATCCGGTCGTCTCCCTCGCCCCACATCCGCCGGGGCCGTCTGGCCGTGGCGCGGGTGACGTCAGTCTGGAGACGTTGCTGCCCAGTCATCGCCAGGGCGGCCCGGGCCCGCCGCGGGCCACGTCCGACGTCGGGACGTACGAGGCCGTCGTCGAAGGAGCGACGAGCCGACCTGGGTGCCGCCGGCTGTGGACTGCTCACAGCCCGTCGAGAGGAGTCGTTGGCGGCCAACGGCGGGAGGCTCGCCCCGGTGGCCGGATCGAGGACGACACCGGGACGGCACGACCAGCAGCGCGCATCACCGGACCGACGGCGACCATCGGACGACGCCCCGCACGAACGAGAACCGGGGCGGACCCCCTCAGATGATTCGGCGATTTCGGCTGCCCACGAGGGAGCCGTGGTCAGCCGGTCGCCACCGCTTCGGCGGCCCGGGGTGCCTCCACCTCCTCCGTGCTCGCTTCCAACGGGTGCCGCTCGAAGCGACCAGGGATGGCGGCGAGGAGCGCCACACCGAGGAACACCATCTCGGGCGCCCACCAGGCCCACTCGCTCAGATAGAGGTAGCTGTAGCGGGTGACCACCCCGGCAGCTACCGCGGTGACCACCCAGCGCCACCACTTCGAGGTGGCCCCGGCGACGAGCACCATCGCCAACGGGGACCAGAAGTAGTAGGGCGTCATCACCGCCTCGAAGAAACACCAGCTCGCGAGGGCTACCGACATGAGCCAGAGCAGCATGCGAGGTGACGGTCGACGGCGCCAGGCGAACAGCCCGAGCCCGACCGCCGTGGCCAACCCGAGCAGCCGGGGCAGTCCCGGCGCCACGACGTTGCCGGTGTGCTGCGGCACCGTGACCGAATGGAACTGGAGCCGGCCGTCGCTCTTGAACAGCATCTCCTGGTGGCTCGAGTAGACGGCGTTCTTCTCCAGGACCGGCGCAAAGGCCAGCCAAGGTGTCGGGTGGTTGATCGACGGATAGGTCGGTTGCTCGACGAGGGCCCGGGTCGTGTTGTGGAACGAGTAGGCGAACGGGATGGCCAACAGGAGCGCCGCGGGCACCGCGGCCTTGACCACCATGTTGAGGCGACGACGGTTGTCCGGGGCGATCGCCAGTACGAGCGGCAGCGCGAGGATAGCGACCGGCTGGAAGGCGATGGCCACGCCGAACATCCACCCGCAGAGGGCCCAACGGGAACGGAGGGCGTAGATCAGGCCGTAGACGACGAAGGCGATGGCGATCGGGTCCTCAGGGTGGCCCCATATGGCGACCAGTGGCCACAGGAGCACGGCCTCGAGGACGGTGAGGACGATCCGGCGTCGCTTGCTGAGACCCAGCTCCTCGGCGAGGGCATCGAAGGCGAACAGGGCGATCGTGCTGACCGCCATCTCCACAGGGCCGACGACGAACCAGGCGGCCGGGCGGACGTTCACAAAGGGGAACGACTCACCGAGCCCGAACCTGCTCACGATCATGGCCGCCGGCGCGAGCAAGACCAGGATCCCCGGCGTGGAGATGAACCCGGTGCCGGGAGTGTAGATGTCGGCAATGTCGCCGTAACCGATGTAGTGGGCCGCGTGCATCGTGCCCCAGATGTCGAGACCGGTGTCCCACTGATTCACGTGGTGTACGTAGCGGCCCCACAAGAACGTGTACGCCAGCGCGGTGACGACCACGACCACCGCCGCGATGAGCGGGACCTTTCTCCGAGCCACGCGGCTCATACCGCTACCTTTCGGATCGGACTTCGCCGCAACGCGCCGAGGGGCCCCGCCGAAGCGGGACCCCCCTGCGCATTGACTTCCAGCCCTGATTGGTGGCGGCTGCCCCCCACGAGGGAAGGTCCACCGCTACCGAATCAGCTCGGGTACGTCGGACCCCAACCCACCGCAGTGGTGATGTAGGTGTCGGTGTAGCCGCATCCGAGTGTCGTCGTGGTGCCCTTGGGCGTCCCGTTGTACGAAATGCCCTGCGCCGTGGTGACCTTGGCAGCGGCAAGACCGCCGACCTGGCCAGGCTGGGCCTCTTCGTTGTCCTCGGCGTACCAGCAACGCTGGTCAGCCGACTCGTCGGCCAGGAAGACGATCTGGCCGTCCGGGCTCACCTGCACGTTGATGGTGTGCGGCGTACCGCTCGTCAACGCGAGGGCGTTGGTGAAGTTCAGCTCCGGCTCCGAGCTCTGCAGCCCACTGAGCATCGAGAGCTCCGTCGGGTAAGCACCCTGGTTCGTGAAGATCGTCTTACCCGAGATGATGGCATTCGTCAGGTCGGACTGCGCAGAACGGTCCTGAGCACCACTTCGCACCCCGAGGAATGTCGGGATGGCGATGGCCATCAGAATCGCCATGATGAGCAGCACCACCATGAGCTCGATGAGGGTGAAGCCCGATTCGGCCCCCTCCTCCTCGGCCACGTCGGCCTGACGGTCGTCCAAGAACCGCGCCAAGCGCGAGAACTTGAAGGTCCGAATTACATGCATCGGTGTGTCCCCCTCTCGGATGGAATCCGAATAGGCAATGGTCACGGACCCCTCCGGCCCGCGCCGGTCAGCATAGCCCCCGGAAAACCGAAAGTCTCGTCCGCCCCCCACGTCAGAGACCCATGACCGACCAGGAACCGACCTGCAACTGTACTGCGCCCGACATGACGCAAATGTGTCACCGGAGCGCGACCTGTACCTCGATTTCGGTGCTGATCTCCACTAGTCTGTGACATCGGTTTCGGCGGCTGGCCAAGCGGTCCTTCGTCGATGGCCGTCTGGGCCGAGGGGGAACGAGGCCGGCGCGGCCCCGAACGGGACACCTCGGGAGGAGTCGAGGATCGGGGCGGAGGGGAAGCCCGGGAGGCGACACTGATGAGCATGTACAACACCGGCCCGGGCGGGGGCGGGGAGACATCGGATCTCGTCCGGTCGGTCGCCCTTTCTTCCGCTCGACTGTGGGAGGAAGTGCTGCAACGGCTGAGCCGGGTGGAACGGGTCCAGCTCGAGTTGACCCAATCCCTCTCGAGGCTCCAGCCCGAGCTGCTCGGACCACAGGCCAAGAGCCTCGCCGCGAGCTCGCATACGGCCGAGCTCCCACCACCTCCGGGTTTCGGAACCGCCACCCCCCCGCCACCCCCGCCGCCACCACCCCCGCCGCCCGGCGGGTTCGGTGCGCCGGCGGACGTCCCCGAGCCGCTCTTCTACGTCCCGCCGCTGCGCGGCCCGGGCGAGCCGCCCCCGCCACCGGGCTTCGAGTCGGCCGGTAGGCCCGACCTGCCGCCACCCCCGCCGTTCGCCGGCAGCCCCCTTCCCCCGCCTCCGGGTTTCGGCGCTGACCCCGGTCTGGCTCCGCCGCCTCCGGATTTCGGTGGCGACCCCGGTCTGGCTCCGCCGCCGCCGCCGTTCGCCGGCAGCCCCCTCCCCCCGCCTCCGGGTTTCGGTGGCGACCCCGGTTTGCCGCCACCGCCGCCGGGCTTCGGGGCACCGGCCTCTGCCGACCCGATGGCGGGCATGGCGACCTTCGCCCCGCCGCCACCCCCGATGGCCCCGCCCGGCTTCTCGCCCGAGGACCTGACGGGAGCCGACGCTCTCGGCGCGGCCCCGCCGCCACCGCCGATGGCCCCGCCCGGCTTCTCGCCCGAGGACCTGACGGGAGCCGACGCCCTCGGCGCAGCCCCGCCGCCCCCGCCGATGGCCCCGCCCGGCTTCTCGCCCGAGGACCTGACGGGAGCCGACGCCCTCGGCGCAGCCCCGCCGCCCCCGCCGGGCTTCGACATCGGGCCGGGGGCCGCCGCACCGGCCTTCGGTGCCGCGGCGGCGTCGTCGATGCCCGACTTCGGGCTCAACCTCGAGCCGCCGCCGCCGCCACCACCCGGCCTGGGGCTCGGCCCTGCCACCCCGCCGCCGCCGGGCTTCGAGGCCGGCGGGGCCGCTCCACCGCCGGCGGACGCCTCGCCCGCCGCGGCACCTTCCATGCCCGACTTCGGGCTCAACCTCGAGCCGCCCCCGCCCCCGCCGCCGCCGGGCTTCGGCCCCGGCCCGGGCGAGGAGCCTCCGCCGCCACCGCCGTCGGGGTTCGACAGCGGTGGGCTCGCCACGCCTCCCCCACCCCCGCCACCACCGGGCTTCGACGCCGGCGCCACGGCACCAACCCCCCCGCCGGGCTTCGACGCCGGCCATCACGAGGCGCCACCCCCGCCGCCGGGCTTCGACGCCGGCATCGTGGAGCCCGTCGCCCCGTCCGACGCCCTCGGCGCGTCGCCGCCGCCACCACCGGGCTTCGACATGGCCCACGCCGACGACGCCCCTCCGCCGCCGCCGGCCTTCGACATGGCCCACGCCGACGACGTCGGCGCCCCTCCGCCGCCGCCGGGCTTCGACATGGCCCCCGCCGACGACGCGGGGACGCCGCTGCCCCCGCCTGGTTTCGACGTGACCCCGCCCGAGGCCTTCGTCCCGGCCGCCCCGGCCCAGCCCGGGTTCTCGCCCTCGGACTTCGCCGGCGTCCACGCCATCGGCGGCAACCCACAAGAGGAAGTGGCCGATCAGACGAAGGGGGGCGAAGACGCCCCGTCGATCAGCGAGCAATTCGCGGCGGCCGCCCGGGACCCGGACGCCCCCGTCCCCCCGATCACCCCCGACTTCTTCGCCCGGGCCGGCCGACGTCGCCGTTGACGGCGCCGTCGCCGTCAGGTCAGAGGCCGCCCGCCTCGCCGTTCGCCCGGCGCCACGGGCCGGAGCGGCCCCCCGACTTCTCCCAGAGGGCCACCTGCTCGACGGTCATCGTGCGGTCCGCGGACTTGCACATGTCGTAGACGGTGAGGGCCGCCACGGTGCAAGCGGTCATCGCCTCCATCTCGACGCCGGTGCGGTCGACGGTCTCGACGCTCGCCTCGACCTCGACGTAGTCGTCGCCGATCGAGAAGTTGACCGACACGGCCCCGACGAGCACCGGCTGGCACATCGGGAGGAGGTCGGCCGTCCGCTTCGAGGCCTGGATGCCGGCGATACGGGCCGCCGCCAGCACGTCACCCTTCGTGATGGCGTTGTTGGCCACCTTGGCCGTCGTCTCCGGCAGCATGACGACCCGGCAGCGGGCCAGGGCCCGGCGGTGGGTGGGCTCCCGGGGGGCCACGTCGCCCATCCGGGCACCTCCGAGGGGGTCCAGGCGGGCCAGGCTCCGTTCGGGCACCGCACAAGTCTATGCAGCGGGCGCCGGCCCCGGACCCGGCCGCGACGCCACGCGCTAAACTGGCACTCAAAGGTTGCGAGTGCCAACGTCGCACCGCGGGGCAGGTCCGGGTGAGGGCCTGCAAGGAGCAGCCCGAGAATGCCGACCTACGAGTACCGCTGCACCACGTGCGGGGAGCACGTCGAGGTGGTGCAGTCCTTCACCGACGAGCCCCTGACCGAGTGCCCCAACTGCGGGGGGGCCCTGCGCAAGGTCTTCGGCTCGATCGGCGTGGTCCTCAAGGGCAGCGGCTTCTACCGCAACGACAGCCGGTCCTCCGGCGCCTCGCGCTCGTCGGCCCGGGAGGGCTCGGACGCCGCCAAGGAGTCGGCCGGGAAGGACGCCGGCTCGTCGGGGAGCGACGGCGCGGCGGCCAAGGGGAGCGCCGAGCCGAGCGCCAAGCCGGACACCGCCGCCCCGACCAAGAGCGACGCCGCGGCCGGCTGAGCCCGCCGGCGGCCGCTCAGTGGCCGCTCAGCTGCATGTCGGCCACGGCCAGCGTCTGACCGGCGGCCACGCCCGGGAGCCATTCGAGGTCCGACCCGATGTGGACGATCGACTGCAGGAGCCGTTGCAGCGTCGACGCCACGGTGACCTCCCGGACCGGTTCGGTGAGCTCACCGCCCCGCAGCATCAGCCCCTCGGCGCCCACCGACAGGTCGCCGCTGATGGCGTTGACCCCCGTGTGCACGCCGGTCACCGACTGCACGTACAGCCCCTCGCCGACCGCGCCGAGGATGCGCGCCTGGTCGAGCTGGCCCGGCTGCAGCACGAGCGCCCGGCAACCGGCGCCGGGTGTCCCGGCGAAGCCGCCGCGGACGGCGGAGCCGGTGGAGACGGTGCCGGCCCGTCGGGCCGAGACCGTGTCGTACAGGAAGCGACGGAGGACGCCGCCGTCGACGAGAACGTTGCGCCGGCAAGCGAGGCCTTCGCCGTCGAACGCCGCCGCGGTGAAGGACCGGGCGTCGGTGGGATCGTCGACGAGCGTGACGTCGGGGCTGGCGACGGTCTCACCGATGCGGCCGGCGAAGAACGAGCGTCCCTTCACGACGGCCTCGCCCGAGAGCGCCATCGACAGTACGGCGAGGAGAGTGGAGACCACCCGAGGGTCGAAGACGACGGTGCAGCGGCCCGAGGCCGCCTTGGTGGCCCCGAGCATCCGCACGGCCCGGGTGACCGAGTCGTCGGCGGCGCGCGCCGGGTCGAGGGCGGCGAAGCCCCGCCCGACGCTGAAGCCCGTACCGGTCTGGCTGTCGGTGCCTTCGCCGGCGATGGCCGAGACCGAGAGGTAGGCGGCCGTGCGACGGGTGAAGGCTCGGATGCCCGATGTCGAGGCCAGCGCGGCCTCCACCCGTTCGTCGCCGTAGTCCGCCTCGGCCACCTGACGGATGCGCGGGTCGGCCGCCCGCACCCGCTGCTCGAGGTCCAGGGCGAGCGCCACCTTGCGGTCGGTCGGCGTCGCCGCCAGGTCCTCGTCCCAGAGGTCGAGCTCGGCTGGGGCGACGCCGTCGGGGCGGGCGAGGGCCACGTCGGGGTCGACGGTGGCATAGGTGGCGTTGTCCCGGGCCTCGGCGAGGGTGGCCGTCACGACGTCGTCGTCGAGCGAGCCGGCCCAGGCGAACCCGAGCCGTCCGCCCTCGCCGCCGTCCTCGGCCAGCAGCACCCGGACGCCCAGCCCCGACGAGGTGGCCGACGAGAGCGACTCCACCTCTCCCTCGTAGGCCCGGATGTCGATGTCGTGGCCCCGGGCCACGTACACCTCGATCTCCTCGCCCGGCTTGGCCTGGGCCACGACGGCCTCGGCCAGGTCCAGGAGCTCGCTCACGCCGCGGTGCCCCCGATCGTCACCCCGTTGATGCGTAGCGTCGCCTGACCGCAGCCGACCGGGACCGCCTGGCCGTCTTTGCCGCACGTGCCGGGGGTCATGTCGAAGTCGGTGGCCACCGCGTCGATCCGACGGAGCACCTCTGGGCCGTTGCCGATGAGGTTGGCGTCGCGCAGCGGCTCGGTGATGCGGCCGTTCTCGATGAGGTAGGCCTCGGTCGTCCCGAAGACGAAGTCCCCGGTGGTCGTGTTCACCTGTCCCCCGCCGAGCTTGGCCACGTAGACCCCCGAGGGTGTCTGGGCCACGAGCTCGTCCGGGTCCTCCTCACCGGCGAGGAGGTAGGTGTTGGTCATCCGCACCATCGGGAGGTGCTGGTAGGACTGGCGGCGTCCGTTGCCCGACGAGGCGCGGCCCTCCTTCCTCGCCCGCAGCCAGTCCCACATGTAGTCGGTCAGCACGCCGTCCTCGATGAGCACGTTGCGGGCCGCCGGCCGACCCTCGTCGTCGATCCGGTAGGCGCCCCACTCACCGGCCACCGTGCCGTCGTCGACGAGGGTGACGAGCGGGCTGGCCACGAGCTCGCCGACCCGTCCCACGTAGACCGAGGCGTCCTTCACGATGTGGTCGGCCTCGAGGCCGTGACCGCAGGCCTCGTGGAAGAGGATGCCGCCGCTGCCGCCGGCGAGGACCACCGCCACCTCGCCCGAGGGGGCCGGGCGGGCCGACAGCTTGGCGAGGGCGATGCGCGCCGCGTTGGCCGCGACCGCCTCCACGTCGATCCGCTCGAAGAGCTCGAAGCCCTCGGTCCGGGCCACCGTGTCGTAGCCCGTCTGCAGCCCGGTGTCACCGCTCGCCACGCACGAGACGCTGAACCGCGTGCGCACCTGGTCGTCCTCGGCCAGCCGGCCCTCGGAGGTGGCCACGAGGATGCGCCGCCGGCTGTCGCCGTAGCCCGCGTTCACCTGGCTGATGGCGTTGCCGGCGCTCCGGGCCGCCTCGTCCGCCCGCCGGAGGAGCTCCAGCTTGGCCGCCTTGGCCACCTCCCCCGGCAGCACCTCGACCAAGGGCGGGGCCGGCCGGCGCTCCTCCAGGTCGGCCCGCCGCACCCCGCCCCCGCCCTCACGGGCCACGGCCGAGGCGGCCTCGGCGGCGGCCAGGAGGCCCTGCTCCGACAGGTCGGCCGTGTGGGCGAAGCCCGTGGTCTCGCCGACCACGACCCGGATGCCGGCCCCCCGCTCCCGGCCCGAGGACAGCTCCTCGATCTTCTGGTCGTCGAGCAAGGCCGCCGAGGTGGCCCGGTCCTCGACGAAGACCTCGGCCAGGTCACCGCCCCGGGCGAGGGCCGCGCCGAGGACCCGTTCGAGGACGGGCGGTTCGACCAAAGGGGCGTCGGGCACGGGCGGTATCGTACCCGTCGTGCCCCGAAGGTCAGCCGAGGTCCCCGTGCGCGAAGCGGGCATCATCGCCGGTCTGTCGGCCACCGTCGACCTCGAGGTGACCGAGGCGGACACCGCGACGGCCTGCCGGTCCGGCGACGTGCCGGTGCTGTCCACCCCACGCCTCGTGGCCCTCTGCGAGGAGGCCAGCTGCGCCGCCTTGCGGGGCCATCTCGGCCCGGGGCAGACGACCGTCGCCACCCGGGTGGGCTTCGACCACGTCGGTCCGGTGGCGGTGGGTGAGCGGGTCACCGCCGAAGCCACGCTCGAGCGGGTGGAGGGCCGACGCCTCATGTTCACGCTCTCGGCCAGCCTCCGCTCGCCCCGGCGGGCCGGTCTCGTCGGCGCCGGCCGCCTGACGCGGGTCCTCGTCGACCGGGACACGTTCTTGGCCAAGACCGACGTCGTCGGCCCGGGCTGACCCGGCGGTGGCCCCTTCGGCCCACCGCGTCGCCTCTCTGCCGGCCACCGATGACGCCGGGCTCGTCCCGGTCGCCATCGCCTTCGTCACGTTCGGCATGTTCTGGGGGAGCTGGGCGGTCGCCGTCGCCGACGTCCGGCGCACGTTCTCCTTGAACGACGCGCAGCTCGGCCTCCTCCTCGCGGTGGCCATCGGGGTGGCCGGCCTGACCGGGGGGTTCGTCGGGCACCGGGCCGAGTACTGGGGCACGAGGCGGATGCTCTTCGCCTCGCTCCTCGTGTGGTCCTTCCTCCTCGTGGCGGCGGGCCTCGCCCGGCCGTGGCCGGTCTTCGCCGCGGTGTTCGTGGCCTGCGAGGTGGCCGCCGGCTGCGTGGACACGGCCATGAACGCGGCGTCGGCCCGGCGCCTCGACGGGCGTCCCGGTGACCTCGTGCGGTTCCACGCCTTCTTCAACAGCGGCGCGGTGGGTGGCGCCCTCGTCGCCGCGGTCCTCCTCCATGCCGGGGTGTCGTGGCGCTTCCTGTGGCCGGTGCTGGCCGTGGTGGTGGCGGCGCTGGCCTTCTGGACCCGGGCCCACGTCTCGCCGACGACCCCACCGGCCGGCGGCCGCCACGTGGCCGCGGTAGCCGGGTCGGCCGTGCCGACCGCCCCCGTCCCCCTGGCCGCCGAGGCCGACCGCACATCGGGCTCGGGAGCGCGCCTCGGCCAGCTCGCCCGGCTCCGGACCGACGGCCTCTTGCTCCTCCTCCTCGTCTTCGCTCTCGCCGAGGTCACCGAGGGCGGTGTGGACACCTGGGGGGTCCTCTTCCTCCGCACCCGCCTCGCCGCCGGCATCCTCCTGGGCGCCGGCGCCTACGCCATCGGCCAGTCGATGGCCGCCGCGTCGCGCGGCGCCGGGGGCCGCTTCCTCGGACGGCTCTCGCCACGCCGCGCCCTCATCGTGGGCGGCCTCGTGGCCGGGAGCGGCCTCCTCCTCGTGGCCCTCTCCCCGGCCGTCGGCGTGGCCGCCGTCGGTTTGGCCCTCGGGGCGGCGGGCGCCTCCCTCTTCTGGCCCCTCGTGATGAGCGACGTCGTGCAACGGGCCAGCCGAACCACGAGCGCGGTCGGCGCCTTCACCGCGGCCGGCTACGTCGGCTGGGTGGCGAGCGCCCCGGTCGTGGGCTGGGTCTCCGACGCCTGGGGTCCCTCCAAAGGCCTGCTCGTGCTGGCGGCCATGGCCCTTCTCGTGGCCCTGATCTCGTTCGTCCGCCGAGATCGGAGCCCCCGCCCCACGGGGTCGGAGTAGCGTGGCCGAAGAGGCCCAGGCCGGTGGCGTCGGCACCCCAAGGGCCCACGACTTCTCCAACCCATGATCCTGCCGAGCATCGAGACCCCCGCCGACCTCCGGGCCCTCACCTACGAGGAGCTGGGTGAGCTGGCCGCCGAGATCCGGGCCTTCGTCGTCGAGACGGTCATCACGACGGGCGGCCACCTCGGCTCCAACCTGGGCGTCGTCGAGCTGACCCTCGCCCTCCACCGGGTCTTCGACTCGCCCCGCGACGCCATCCTCTTCGACACCGGCCACCAGGCTTACGTGCACAAGCTCCTCACCGGCCGGCGCTACCGGTTCAAGGAGCTGCGGCAGGCCGGCGGGCTCTCCGGCTACCCCAACCGAACCGAGTCCGAGCACGACTGGATCGAGAACAGCCACGCCTCGACGGCCCTCAGCTACGCCCACGGCTTGGCCACCGCCTTCGAGCTCCGGGGCCAAGCGGCCGGCCGGGGCGGCAACCGCCGGGTCGTGACCGTGGTGGGCGACGGCGCGCTCACCGGCGGCATGGCGTACGAGGCGCTCAACAACCTCGGCCATTCGGGCCGCCGGGTGGTCGTGGTGCTGAACGACAACGGGCGCTCCTACGCCCCGACGGTCTCGCACCTGACCCAGAGCGTGACCAGTCTGCGGCTGAACCCCACCTACGTGTCGGCCCGCGAGCGGCTGCGGGGGCTCCTCCGTGAGATCCCCGGCGTGGGCGAGCTCGCCTACTCGGGCGTGCACGGCCTGACGAGCGCGCTCCGCGAGCTCGTGGCCCCCCACACCTTCTTCGAGGCGCTGGGCGTGCGCTACGCCGGCCCGATCGACGGCCACGACATCTACCTCATGGAGCAGGCCCTTGCCCACGCGGCCGAGTGGGACGGGCCGATCGTCCTCCACGTCCTCACCCAGAAGGGCCGGGGCTACGCGCCGGCCGAGGAGGACGAGATCCAGCGCCTCCACGACGTGAAGGCCGTGCGGCACGCCGCCCCCGAGCCGGCGGCCGTGGCGGCGGCGCCCGCCGACGAGGACGGGCCCCGCACCCCGGCCGACATCCCGGCCGCCACCTACGGCGACGCCTTCACCCGGGCCCTCCTCCGCCAGGCCGAGCAGCGGCCCGAGGTGGTGGCGCTCACCGCGGCGATGCCCGGGCCGACCGGGCTCCTCCCCTTCGAGGCCCGCTACCCCAGCCGGTGCTTCGACGTGGGCATCGCCGAGCAGCACGAGATGACCGCGGCGGCGGGCATGGCCCTCGGCGGCCTGCGGCCGGTGGTCGCCGTCTACTCCACCTTCTTCTCGCGGGCCTTCGACCAGGCCAACCTCGACGTGGGACTCCTGGGCCAGCCGGTGGTGATCGTCCTCGACCGGGCCGGCATCACCGGCGACGACGGGCCCAGCCACCACGGGATCCTCGACCTCGCCCAGACACTCTCGATCCCGGGGATGACCGTGTTCGCCCCGTCGTCGGCCGAGGACCTCGAGGCCATGTTGGCCACGGCGCTCGAACTCCCGGGTCCCGCGTCGATCCGCTTCCCGAAGACCGCCCCCCGCCACGCCGGGCCCGGCGAGGTGGGCGCCGGTCTCGCCTCGTTGTGCCTCCGCCGCGGCGACGGCGAGGTCTGCCTCCTCGGCGTGGGCAAGCTCGTCGCGGCCTGCCTCGAGGCGGCCGACCTCCTCGCCGCCGACGGGGTCGCCGCCACCGTCTGGGACGTCCGGGTCGTAAGCCCCCCCGACCCCGAGCTGCTCGCCGACGCCGCCTCCCACCGTCTCGTCGTCACCGCCGAGGACGGCGTGCGCTTCGGCGGGGCGGGCATGTTCCTCCTCGACGCCATGCACCGCCAGTCCGGCGGCGGCCCGGCGGCGAGCGAGGTGCTCGGCGTGCCGCGCCGCTACGTGCCCCAGGGCCGGGCCGACGACATCCTGGCCGAGCTGGGTCTCGACGGCCCGGGCATCGCCGAGACCGTGCGCCAGGCCCTGGCCGCCGCGCCGGAGCGCCGCCGGGCCGGCCGCGTGGCGGTCGAGCACCGGGCGGACGACCCCGCCCGGGCCGAGCTCCCGCTCGGGCGAGGACGGGCCGAGCCCCCCGCCCGGCCCTGAGGTCGCCGTTCAGTCCTTGTTGGCCCCGTTGGCCCGGACGAAGTCGTTGACCGCGTAATAGGCGTCGATCGACTCGCCGGCGTCGCCCCAGAAGCCCTCGAGGACGTCGTAGGACATCGCCCCGGTCGCCACGTAGTGGTTGTTCACGTCGGTGATCTCGAGCTCGTCCCGGGCCGAGGGGACGAGGGTGGTGATCACCTCGAAGACGCCGGCGTCGTAGCAGTAGATGCCGGTCACCCCGTAGCGGCTGGGCGGGTCCTCGGGCTTCTCCTCGATGCGCACCACCCGGCCCTCCTCGTCCAGCTCGGGGACGCCGAGGTGGCGCAGGTGCTCGGGCTCGGCCACCTCGGTGAGGAGGATGCGGGCCCCGGTGGGCTGGGCGCAGAACGCCTCGACCATGGGCCGGATCGAGCGCTCCACCACGTTGTCGGCCAGCATGACGAGCACCGGTTCGCGGTCGACGAAGCGCTCCGCCAGCCCGAGGGCCTCGGCGATGCCGCCGGGGCGCTCCTGATAGGCGTAGGAGAGCCGGTCGATGCCGAACTCGTGCCCGTTGCCGAGGAGCCGCAGGAACTCGCCGGCGTGGGTCCCGCCCGTCACGAGCATGATGTCCGTGACGCCCGCGTTCACCACCGCCTCGATGGCCCACTGGATCATCGGGCGGTCGTAGATGGGCAGGAGGTGCTTGTTCGTGATCCGGGTGAGCGGGTAGAGGCGCGAGCCCGTCCCGCCGGCGAGGAGGACCCCCTTCACCCGGCGCAGCCTACGGCACGGTCGCCCCGCTCCCGCACTGGGCCACTCCTCATCCGTCGAGGACGAGGACGCCGCGGGCGATGCGGCCGGCGTGCATCTCGTCGACCACGTCGGAGAAGCGCTCGAGCGGCCGGGTCAGGCTGACCAGCTCGTCGAGGAGCAGCTGACCCGAGCGGTAGAGGTCGATCATCAACGGGATGTCGTGGTGCGGCCGGGTCGAGCCGTAGCGGCACCCGAGCAGACCCCGGTCCACGTAGGCGAGGGCGTTGATGTCGACCGCCACCTCGCTGCCCCGGGGCGGGACGCCAATGGCCACCGCGGTGCCGCCCCAGTCGAGGGCCTCGAAGGCGCTCCGCAGGACCGCCGGGTGGCCCACGCAGTCGAACGACCACGTGACGCCGCCGGTCGGCCCGAGGGCGCCGGCCGCCGACTGCGGGTCGGGCGGGAGGAGCCCACGGACGGCGGCCGCCGGGTCGCCGGCCGAGGCGTCGACGAAGTCGGTGGCCCCGAACTGGCGGCCGAGCGCCTCTTTCCCCGCCACGGTATCGACGGCCACGATCCGGGTGGCCCCCGAGATGCGCAGGCCCTGGATGACGTTGAGACCCACGCCGCCCACACCGAACACCGCGGCGGTCTCACCCGGGCGCACCTTCGCCCGGTTGAGCACCGACCCCACGCCGGTCACGACGCCACAACCGATGAGACAGGCCGAAGTCATGGGGATGTCGTCGGGGATGCGCACGCACTGCACCTCCGAGACGATCGTCGACTCCACGAAGACCGAAGCGGCGGCGAAGTTGGACGCCGGGTCGCCGCGGAAGGTGAAAGGTGAGGAGATGTTGCCCAGCGAGTGCCGGCACCAGGTCGGGTGGCCGGTGCTACAGGCCCGGCAGACCCCGCAGTTGGCCAAGGTGGCGATCACCACGTGATCGCCCGGCTTGACCGAGACCACGTCGGCCCCCACCTCCTCGACCACCCCGGCCCCCTCGTGGCCGAGGACGGCCGGTGGCTTCCAGGGGATCGTCCCGTCGAGGACCGACAGGTCGGAGTGGCACACGCCGGCCGCGGCGATCCGCACCTTGACCTGGCGCGGGCCCGGCGGGGCCACCTCGAGGTCGTCGGTGACCTCCACCCCGTCGGCCGTGTAGACGATCCCTCTCATGGACTCCTCCTCGCTCCGTTGTGCGACTGCCCCGACCCCGAGCGCTGCGCCGTCACCACCGGGTCCGCCCCCACGGCGAAGCGCCGGCGGAGCTCGACCTTCAGCACCTTGCCGCTCGCGTTGAGGGGCAGCTCGTCGACCACGACGACGTGGCGCGGCACCTTGTAATTGGCCATCGTCTCCCGACAGCGCTCGAGCAGGCGCCGGGCCGCCGCCTCCCGCCCGGCCGCATCGTCGGGGCCCCCGTCCGACAGGACCACGTAGGCGCAGCCCACCTCGCCGAGGCGCTCGTCGGGGACGCCCACCACCGCCACCTGGGCCACATCAGTGCATCGGCGCAGCGCGGCCTCGATCTCGGCCGGGTAGGCGTTGAAGCCCCCGACCGTGTACATGTCCTTCAGGCGGTCGGTGACCGTGACGTTCCCATCCTCGTCCATGACCCCGATGTCGCCGGTGTGCAGCCAGCCGAAGGCGTCGACGGCCGCCTTCGTGGCCGCCTCGTCCTCGAAGTAGCCGGGCATCACCGTGTAGCCCCGGACCACGATCTCGCCCGGCAGGCCCCGGGGCCGCTCGGCGCCCTCCGCCGCCACCACCTGCACCTCGAGATCGGGCAGCGCCCGGCCCGACGTCGTGGCGACCAGCTCGGGCGGGTCGTCGCGCCGGCACATCGTCACGGTGCCGGTGGACTCGGTCAGCCCGTAGGCGGTGAGGACCGTCGAGAAGCCGAGCTCCTCGCGCATGGCCACCACGAGCTCGACGGGCACGACGGCCGCTCCGGTCACCCCGAGCCGGAGACTCGAGATGTCCCTCGACTGCCGGTCGGGGTGGTCGAGCAGCGCCTGGTAGAGGGTGGGGGGCCCGGGAAGCACGCTGATGTGCTCGTGCTCGATGCGTTCGAGCACCCGGCCGGGATCGAAGACCGGCTCGGGGACGATCGTGGCCCCGGTCATGAGGCAGGCGAGCACGCCAGCCTTGTAGCCGAACGTGTGGAAGAACGGGTTGACCACGAGGTAGCGGTCGCCCTCGGTCAGGCCGACGATGCTCGACCACGTCCCGAACGTGCGCAGCGTCTGGCCGTGGGTGGCCATGGCCCCCTTGGGCCGCCCGGTCGTGCCCGACGTGTAGATGATGTCCGAGACGTCGTCGGGGCCGACCGCCGCGGCCACCGCCTCGGCGTCGGCCGGCGGCACCTGCTCGCTCCGGTGCAGGAACTCGTCCAGCTCTATGATCGGCGCCGGGCAGACGCGCTGCGGGTGGCCCTCCCGTCGCAGCGTCACCACCTCGGCCAGGTCGGGGAGGTCCTCCCCCTCGAGGAGACCCGGGTAGTCGACGCCGAGGAACCCCTGGACCGTGCAGAGCAGGCGGGCCCGGGACGAGCCGAGGACGTAGGCCGCCTCCGGCCCCTTGAACCGGGTGTTCACCGGGACGAGGACCGCCCCCGCGCCGAGCGTGCCGAGGGCGGCCACCACCCACTCGGCGCAGTTGGGCGCCCAGAGGCCCACCCGGTCACCGGGCCCGACGCCGCTCGCCAGGAGGGCCCGGGTGAACTGGACCGACGCGGCGGTCAGCCCGGCGAACGGCCAGTGGGCGTCCCCCTCGACGAGGGCCTCCGCCTCCCCGAAGCGGCGGCCGGCGTCGGCCACCATGGCCGGGATCGAGCCCCAGCGCAGATCGGCCCGCGGGTCCTCCACCGCCCGGTCGGCGCCGGTCACGGGTGTTGGCTCGAGACGGCCACGACCTCGCCGCTCAGATACGAGGAGTAGTCGCTGGCCAAGAAGACGACCACGTTGGCCACCTCCCAGGTCTCGGCCCCCCGCCCGAAGAGTTCCCGGCGCGCGAGGAGCTCGAGATCCTCCTCGGCGATGGCCCGGTTGAGGAACGGGTGGGGGGCGAGGCTCGGGGCCACCGCGTTGACCCGCACGCCGGCCGGCGCCGCCTCGGCCGCCGCGCAGCGGGTGAGGGCCATGACCCCCGCCTTGGCCGCGGCGTAGTGGGCCTGCCCCGGTTGGGCCCGCCACCCGAGCACCGAGGCGTTGTTGACGATGCAGCCCCGGCCGGCGGCCAGGAGGTGGCGGAGCGCCGCCCGGGTGCAGCGGAACGTGCCGGTCAGCGTGACGTCGAGCACCCGCGACCACTGCTCGTCGGTCATCTCGACGATGGGCACGGTCCCGCCCAACCCGGCGTTGTTCACGGCCACGTCGAGGCGGCCGTGGCGGCTGACCGTCTCCCGGTAGAGGGCGACCACGTCGTCCTCGTCGGTCACGTCACAGCGCACCGCCAGGACCTCGGCCCCGCCGAGCGCCGTCAGCTCCTCGGCCGCCTCGGCCAGGCGCCGCTCGTGGGCGTCGGAGATCACGACGGTGGCCCCCTCCTCGACGCAGCGTCGGGCCACCGCCGAGCCGATGCCCGTGCCGGCCGCCGCGGTGACGACGACCACCTTGTCCTCGAGGAGGCCGTGGCCGGCCGGCGGGAGCGGCGGCGGGGGCGGCGGGAAGCTCCCGCCGAGCGACGTCACGAGGCCACCTTGGGCTCGGCCGGGAGGCCGAGGACACGCTCACCGATGATGTTGCGCTGGATCTCGTTCGAGCCGCCGTAGATGGTCTCGGCCCGGGAGAAGAGGAAGGTGCGCTGGAAGTCGTCCAGCTCGTAGCCGGCGTCGACCACCGCGGCCGCCGGCCCGAGCACGTCGACCGCCAGCTCCCCCAGCCGCCGGTGCCAGCTCCCCCAGTAGAGCTTGGTGATGGAGGCCTCGGGCGGGGCCACCGGCCCGTCCACGCCCGAGAGGCTGCGTAGCACGTTGTACCGCATGATCGAGAGCTCGGCCCAGGCCGCGGCCAGCTGCTGGCGGACGACCGGGTCGTCGGCCCGGCCCTTCGCCCGGGCCTCGGCCACGAGGGCGTCGAGCTCCCGGCGGAACGACAGCTGGTGGCCGAGCATGGCCACCCCCCGCTCGAAGGCGAGCGTGGCCAGCCCCACCCGCCAGCCGTCGCCCACCGCCCCGACGACGAGGTCGCGCTCGGTGCGGGCGCCGTCGAAGAAGACCTCGTTGAACTCCGAGGTCCCGGTCAGCTGGACGATCGGGCGGACCTCGATGCCCGGCTGGTCCATCGGCACGAGCAGGTACGAGAGGCCGTGGTGGCGCACCGAGGACGGGTCGGTCCGGCAGAGGACGAAACACCAGTCGGCCTGGTGGGCGAGGGAGGTCCAGACCTTCTGGCCGGTCACCACCCATGCGTCCCCGTCGAGCTCGGCCCGGGTGCTGATACCGGCGAGGTCGCTCCCGGCCCCCGGCTCCGAGTAGCCCTGGCACCAGAGCTCGGTGCCGGCCCGGATCGGTTCCAGGAACCGCTGCTGCTGCTCGGGCGTCCCGAAGTGGATGAGGGTCGGCCCGAGCAGTCCCTCCCCGACCACGCTCACCCGGCCGGGGGCGCAGGCGGCCACGTACTCCTCGGCGAAGATCACCTGCTCGGCGACGCTCGCCCCGCGCCCCCCGAAGGGCTTCGGCCAGCCGAGGCAGGTCCAGCCGTCGGCGGCCAGCTCGTGCTCCCAGCGCAGACGGGTCTCGAAGCCGAAGGTCTCGTCGCCCGAGCCCCCGCGGCCCCTGAGGGCGGCGTACTCCCCCACCACGTGCTCGGCCATCCAGGACCGCACCTCGGCCCGGAACGCCGCGTCGGCGGGGTCGTCGTGCAGGTCCATGCGGCGGGTAGCGTACCGAAGGTCGGCCCAGGGACGATCATCGGGAACACTCCCTACACCAGGGTGGTTTTACCCACCGTGAGACGCAGATTGCGATGGACGAGATCGAGGAGGGCCGAGCACATGGCCACACCCGAATTCCAGCTCGAGGACGCCGAGTGGCGGGAGCGGCTGTCACCGGCCCAGTACAAGGTGCTCCGGCACGCCGCCACCGAGCCCCCCTGGTCGGGCGAGTATCTGCACGTCGACGAGGACGGCGTGTTCCGCTGCGCCGGCTGCGGGGCCGAGCTCTTCTCGACCGACGCCAAGTTCGACTCGGGCACCGGCTGGCCCAGCTTCGACCGGGCCGTCGCCGAGGGCTCGGTGGCCGAGCACGTCGACCACACCCTCGGGATGCGGCGGGTCGAGATCACCTGCGCCCGTTGCGGCGGACACCTGGGCCACGTCTTCCCTGACGGGCCGACCGAGACCGGCCAGCGCTACTGCGTGAACTCGCTCTCCCTCCAGTTCCAGACGGAGCGGGAGGAGCAGGAGGCGACGCCCGCCGAGACCAGCTCCGAGAGCTGACCCCTCAGGCCTCGACCGCCACGTCGGTCGGGGCGGCCGGTTCCTCGTCCCCCGGTGCCCCGCCGTCGAGCGCCGGGGGTCGGCGCACGGCCCGCTGCACGTCGGCCGTGGCGAAGCGCAGGCTGGGGCCGATGTCGTCGGCCACGATCTCGACCTTCGAACGGCGTTCGCCGTCCTCGGTCTCCCAGGTCCGTTGCTCGATCCGCCCGGTCACGAGCACTCGCATGCCCTTCGTCAGGCTGAGGGCCACGTTCTCGGCCAGCTCCCGCCAGCACACGACGTCGAAGAACGACGTCGCCTCCTCCCACTCCCTCGTCACCCGGTCCTGCCAGCGCCGGTTGACGGCGAGGCCGAACACCGCGCTCGCCTGGCCCTCGGCGCCGTAGCGGATGTCGGGCTCCCGGGTGAGGTTGCCGCTCACGGTCGTGGCGTTGGTCATGGGTCCTCCGCTCGGGCTGGGCCAGGGCGTCGGATGTGGCCCCCGGGCCACCGGCGCCCCGTGGGCGGCGCGGCGCGAGCAGCCTGACGGCGGCACCTTGCTGAGAACCTCACCGGCGACCTCCCCCGGGGGCGGTCCGCCGGCCCGCCTCAGACGTCGAGGAACCGCCGGATGGCCAGGGCCGAGGCAAGCGAGCCGATCAGGATGCCCATGATGACGATCACCGCATCGGTCCCGAAGACCTCCCAACCGGTAAGGCGCATCTGGGTGAGCACGGCATCGGGGTGGTTGGTATTCCCGAAGGCGTTCAAGACGGCGTGGAGCGCGAGGACGACGAGCGCGGCGACGAGCGATCCCAGCAGGCCCTGGATGAACCCTTCGGAGATGAAAGGCACCCGGATGAACCAGTTCGTCGCGCCGACCAGCTTCATGACCGAGACCTCACGGCGCCGGGCGAAGATGGCCATACGGATCGTGTTCAAGATGAGGACGGCCGCCGAGATCAGGAGCACCAGGGCCACCACGATGAAGGTCCACTGGATGATGGTGATGACCTTCTCCATGCTGTGGATGGTCTGGATGGGAGCCGTGACGTTGCGCACGCCGGGTTGTCCAGTGAACTTGTTCATCACCAGCTGCGCGTCCTGCGGCTGGGTCGGCGTGCAGCGGAACGAGCTCGGCACCTCGCCCACCGTGAGGGAGTCGAACTCGTCGGGGGTGAGAAGGGTCTTGGCCTCGTGGTAGTCGTACAGCTGGTCGCGGTAGACGCAGCCGTGCACGTAGGAGGCCTGGTTGAGCTGGGAGTGGATGGCCGCGAGCTCGGCCGTGCTGGCCCCGGGCTGCATCCAGACCCGCACCTCGGTGCCCTGCTGCCAGAGCACCTCGGCCTTGGACGCCCCCTGCTTGAGGAGGAGCGCCGAACCCACGAGGGCCAGCGAGACGGCCACGGTGAGCACCGCGGCGATCGTCATGAGACGGTTGCGCCAGAGGTTGGCTCCCGTCTCCCGCACGACATAGTCGGTCGAGACGGGCATCAGCTCCCTCCGGCTGCCTCGACGCCCGCGCCAACCGGGGAGGCGTCGAGCCCGTACACGCCACGTGCCTGGTCCCGCACCACCATGCCCTGGTCGAGCTCGACAACCCGTCGCCGCATCCAGTCGACGAGGGCCGCGTCATGGGTGGCCACGACGACGGTGGTCCCGGTGCGGTTGATCCGGTCGAGCAGCTGCATGATCCCCTGGCTCGTGGTCGGGTCGAGGTTCCCCGTGGGCTCGTCGGCGAGGAGGATGAGCGGACGGTTGACGAAGGCCCGGGCGACGGCCACCCGCTGCTGCTCCCCACCGGAGAGCTCGTTCGGCAGGTTGTCGCGCTTCTTGGCCAGCCCGACGAGGTCGAGCACCTGGGGCACCTGCGACGTCACGACGTGCTTGGGCCGCCCGATCACCTCGAGGGCGAAGGCCACGTTCTCGAACACGGTCTTGTTCGGGAGGAGGCGGAAGTCCTGGAACACGCAGCCGATGTTGCGGCGCAGGTAGGGCACCCGCCACTTGGCCAGGTTCACGATGTCGCGCCCGGCCTCCCAGATACGGCCCCGGTCGGGCAGCTCCTCGCGGAGGAGCAAGCGGATGAAGGTGGTCTTGCCGGAGCCGGAGGCGCCCACGAGAAAGACGAACTCACCCTTGTCGATCTCGAGGCTCACGTCCCGCAGAGCGACAGTCGTGCCTTTGTAGGTCTTGGTGACGTGGTCGAAGCGGATCATGGGGTGGGAGGGGGCGGTTGTCGACCGCGGTCAGACGCCCGCCATATCGCGAAGGATGTCCATGAGCATATCGGCCGAAGCCCCGTCGTTGGTGCCAGCCGGGTCCGCCGCCGTCGACCCAGGTCAGGGCGCTCCCGGTGCCAGTGCTACGCGGCGGGTGCGCCCTCGCCCCGCCGGCGGCGCAGCTCGGCCTCGATGAACTGGTCGAGGTCCCCGTCGAGGACCGCGTCGACGTTGCCGGTCTCTTGGTTCGTGCGCAGATCCTTCACCATCTGGTAGGGCGCGAGCACGTAGGACCGGATCTGGTTGCCCCAGGCGTTGTCGGCGCGCTCGCCCCGCTCGGAGGCGATCTCCGCGTCCCGCTCGACCCGCCGGAGAGCGGCCAACTTGGCCCCCAGGATCTGCATGGCCTTCGCCCGGTTCTGGTGCTGGCTCCGCTCGTTCTGGACCGACACCACGATGCCCGTCGGCAGGTGGGTGATCCGCACCGCCGAGTCCGTCTTGTTGACGTGCTGGCCGCCGGCGCCCGACGAGCGGTAAGTGTCGACGCGGAGGTCCTTCTCGTCGATGTCGACTTCGTCGCCCACGTCTTCCAGGAACGGCACGACATCGAGCGAGGCGAAGCTCGTCTGGCGCCGGTGCTGGGAGTCGAACGGCGACATGCGCACGAGGCGGTGCACGCCGCGCTCGGTGGAGAGGAGCCCGTAGGCGAAGCGGCCGTGCACGATGAACGTCGTCGAGAGGAGGCCGGCCTCCTGGCCCGGGGTGGCTTCGTCCACCTCGACGTCGAAGCCGTGTCGTTCAGCCCACCGCTCGTACATGCGCAGGAGCATCTCGGTCCAGTCCTGCGCGTCGGTGCCGCCTGCCCCGGCGTGCACCTCGGCCACCGCGTCGCGTTCGTCGTAGTCACCCGAGAAGAGCGACTGGAGCTCCAGCTGGCCGACGCGCCGCTCGAGGGACGTCACCGCCTGCTCGAGCTCCTCGAGCTCGGCCGCCAGGCTCTCGTCGGGCGAGCTCGCCGCGATCTCGTCGACGATCTCGCGCAGCTCCCGGGCCTCCCCGAGGTCGGCCTCCAGGGCGTCGAAGCGGTCGACGTCGCCGCCGACCTGGCCCAGGTCCATCGTGAGGGCCCGGGCCCGGTCCTGGTCGTCCCAGAGGTGCGGGTCCTCGACGGCCTTCTCGAGCTCGGCCTTGCGGGCCCGCAACTCGTCGATGCGGAGGTAGCGCTCGGCCTCCTTCACCCGGACCGTGAGCGCCTCGAGCTCGGCCGCCAGGTCCCGGCGCTCGCTACCCCCCTCAGGCCCGGCCATGGCAGAGCTTGAACTTCTTGCCGCTCCCGCACCAGCAGGGTTCGTTGCGCCCAACCTTCTGGTTGGCCGCCTGGTTGGCCTGGCCCGCCGCCTTGGCCGCCGGGGCCGGGGTCTTGGGCGCCCCGTTCCCCGAAGCTTGGCCCTCAGGTGGCGTGCGAGCCGCCTGACGGGCCTCCCGGCGGCGGGCCTCCCGACTCGGCGCCGGGGCCTCGGGGGCGGCCAGGTCGACGGCCGACGCCGCCGACTGCCCGGCCACCGCCACGCCTTGGTCGGCCAGGAGCTGCCCGGCGAGGGCGATGGTCCCGGTCACCGGGTCGTCGGCCGCCTCGTAGGTGGCCCGCCCGAGGTCGGGCTCCGGCGCCGGCTCGACCACCCGCTCGGCGTGGAGGATATAGCGGAGGTAGTCGTCGTCGATGGCCTCCATCAGCTGGCCGAACATCGAGAAACCCTCGCGCTGCCAAGCCACGAGGGGATCCTGCTGGCCCATGGCCCGCAGGTTGATGCCCTCACGGAGGTAGTCCATCTCGGCCAGATGCTCCCGCCAACGCTGGTCCATGATCTGGAGCATCACGTCCCGTTCCACCTGGCGGATCGGCTCCTCGTCGCCCTCGACGAGCGGGGAGTCGGCGAAGGACTCGTTGATCTCGGTCGAGTGCTGGTCGTAGAACTCGAGCGCCTCGGCGACGAGGCTCTCGACGACCTGGCCGGCGGTCGCCGCCTCGGCCAGGTCGTCGGTCGTGAACTTGGTCGGGTAGTACTGCCCCACCTCGGCCAGCAGGTGGTCGAGGTCCCACTCCTCCGGGTAATCGCTGGGGCACGCGTCCCGGACGAGGATCTCCACCGTCGACTCCAGGAGCTCCTGGGTCCGCTCCTGCAGGTCCTCGCCGTCCATGATCTGGAGTCGGCGCTTGTAGATGACCTGGCGCTGCTCGTTCATCACCTCGTCGTACTTGAGGACGTCCTTCCTGATCTCCGAGTTGCGGCCCTCGACGGTGTTCTGGGCCCGCTCGATGGCCTTCGTGACCATCTTCGCCTCGATCGGGACGTCGTCGGGGAGGGCCCGTCCCATCACCCAGTTGACCGCCCCGGTGGCGAACAGCCGCATGAGATCGTCCTCGAGGCTGAGGTAGAAGCGGCTCTCCCCGGGGTCGCCCTGCCGGCCCGAGCGGCCCCGCAGCTGGTTGTCGATGCGGCGGCTCTCGTGGCGCTCGCTCCCGAGCACGTAGAGGCCGCCCGCTTCACGCACGGTCTCGGCGTCGCGCTCGCACTGCTCCTCGAGCTCCTTGCGGAGCTTCTCGGCCTCGGCCCGGCCCTCCTCGGTGTCGAAATCGATGCTGCGGGCCATGGTCTCGTGCTCGGTGAGCTTCTCGGCGTTGCCGCCGAGGATGATGTCGACGCCGCGGCCGGCCATGTTGGTGGCCACGGTGACCGCGCCGATCCGCCCCGCCTGGGCCACGACCTCGGCCTCCCGGAAGTGCTGCTTGGCGTTCAACACCTGGTGCGGGATGCCCCGGCGGTCGAGGAGCCGGGAGAGCACCTCGGACTTGGCCACCGAGGCCGTGCCCACGAGCACCGGCTGGCCGCCCTCGTGGCGTTCCACGATGTCGTCGACCACCGCGTCGAACTTGGCCTCCTCGCTCTTGAAGATGAGGTCGGCCTCGTCGGTGCGGACCATCGGCCGGTTGGTGGGGATGGGCACGACGTTCAGTTTGTAGGTGCTGGCGAACTCGGCCGCCTCGGTCTCGGCTGTCCCGGTCATGCCGGCGAGCTTCTCGTAGAGGCGGAAGTAGTTCTGGATGGTCACCGTCGCCCAGGTGTGGTTCTCCTCGTTGATCCGCACCCGCTCCTTGGCCTCGACCGCCTGGTGCAGCCCGTCGGACCAGCGGCGCCCCTCGAGGGTCCGCCCGGTGAACTCGTCGATGATCTTCACCTCGCCGTCGGCGACCAGGTAGTCCTTGTCCCGGTGGTACAGCTCCTTCGCCTCGAGTGCCTTGATCAGCTGGTGGACGTAGTTGGTGGCGATGGAGTCGTAGAGGTTGGAGACGCCGACGGCCGTCTCCACCTTGTCGATGCCCGACTCCAGGGGCACGACGCTGCGCTTCTCCTCGTCGACCTCGTAGTCGGCGTAGCGCCCGAGTGAGCGGGCGATCGCCGCGAACTGGTAGTAGAGCTTGGCCGCCTCGTCGGAGGGGCCCGAGATGATGAGCGGGGTCCGGGCCTCGTCGATGAGGATCGAGTCGACCTCGTCGATGATGGCGTAGATGTGGCCCCGCTGGACCATGTCCTCGCGGCGGCGGGGCATCATGTTGTCCCGCAGGTAGTCGAAGCCGAACTCGGTGTTGGTGCCGTAGGTGATGTCGGCGGCGTAGGCCTTGCGCTTCTCGGCGAAGTCGGCGATGTCCGGCCCCACCCGCCCGACCTCGAGGCCGAGCCACCGGTAGACCCGGCCCATCCACTCCGAGTCCCGGGTGGCCAGGTAATCGTTGACCGTCACCAGGTGGACGCCTTGACCGGCGAGGGCGTTCAGGTACACGGGGAGGGTCGAGACGAGCGTCTTGCCCTCCCCGGTCTTCATCTCGGCGATCCAGCCAAAGTGGAGGGCCATGCCCCCCATCATCTGGACGTCGAAGTGCCGCTGGCCGAGGACCCGCCAGGAGGCCTCGCGGACGACGGCGAAGGCCTCGACCAAGAGGTCGTCGAGCTCCTCGTCCCGGTCGAGGCGCTCGCGGAACTCGACGGTCATGTGGCGCAGGTCGTCGTCGCTCAGGGCCTCCATCTCGGGCTCGAGGTCGTTGATGAAGGGGACGATCTCGGCGAGGCGGCGCACCTTCTTGCCCTCGCCGGCCTTGAGGACCTTGGTGAACACACTCATGGGGTTCCGATTCTACCGGTCATACCTCGGGACGACCCTCTCACCTGGGTGGACGGAGCACTGGGGAGTGACGTGGGCTGTGTGCGGCTGACCTGGTCTTTGTCCCCACACTCGCCTGCTGCGGGGTTGGCGGCCCGGCACCGGCGACCGGTCGCCCGGTCCTTCGGCGCCGAGATCGGCACGCATCCCCCCGTCGCCACCCTTCCCCGAGTACCGGAGGATCGGATGGGCAGGACTTACCTCTAAGTCGCACCATGATCGGCAACCACAAGTTGCCTTACGTGGGTCGTTTCGCCTGCGACTGGCCTCGACTTGCAACCACAGACCCGCACACAGCCCGGACCACTGTACGCCCGCGCCAGACCAAGCCGCGGCCACGGGCCCGAGACGCAACCGGGCCGCCCGAAGGCGGCCCGGTTGACGTCTGGCACGTGCTCCAGGCCTCGAAAGGCCCTTGGAGGGGGTCATGAGCACGTACGCAGTGTGATCGCCACATCGAGACCACGCCGCGAAGGACGGATCCAGGAAGGGGCGTCGAGGTCATGTTAGACCGGCCACCCAACCACGGCCAGTGGAACCGTCCACCCCGGCTGACCCGGGGCCCAAGTCCATCGGTGACCCACCGACCGCCCTGACAGGTGCAACTGCCGTGCGGTCGGCAACCGGTGACACTCAGCGCGCCGCCCGGGGCGAGGGCGACGGGATCGTCGGCGCGGGCCGCGGCGCCGACGATCACGTTGCGCCGGGCACCGAAGAATCTGCCCGGTGACGCCCACGGGGAGGCACGGAGCGTCGCCCGAGAGGGCCGGCCGCTGCAACCTACGTTGCCTGCGGCACTCGCCGTCAGCCGAGCCCCGATGGACGCTCCTGCTCACCCGGCCCGGTCCGGACAGGGGCGGAAATGGATCGGGCCGCCCCGAAGGCGGCCCGATCCAGCGTGTACGTGCAGTGGGCCTGGGAAGGGCCCGATGGAGGGGTTATGGCACGTACGCGACGATCACTCGTGCCGGTCGTGGCGGCGGGTCCTCGACCCCTGGCCGGTCCTCCCCTTTCTTACCCGGCGGTCGCTACACGACGCACAGAAAGTTGCTTCTGACACTATGACCGGCAACCTGGGCGGCGTCAACTCATTCCCGGTCCGTGCCTGAAGGTTGCAGAGAGGTCGCAGGAACTTCTCGGGCGGCCCCGGTGCCGCCCCGCCCGGTGCAACCTGGGGCGACCGGATCCTCAGCTGGGTCGCCGGGCCGCCTCGACGGCCAGGGCCACGACGAGGCGGAGGCCGAGGACCAGGCCGGCGAGGGGCAGGGCCAGGCGGCGCCAGCCCTCGGTGGACCGGCCGGCGAAGCGCAGCGCCGAGCGGTGGTGGGCGAGCAGCATCTTGTAGGGATGCCGGCGCCGGCTCACACCCTCGAGATGGGTCACGACGGCCGCCGGCTCCACCCCCACCCCCCAACCGGCCTGGTGGGCCCGCCAGCAGAGGTCCAGCTCCTCGGCGAACATGAAGTACGCCTCGTCGAAGCCACCGAGCTCCTCCATGGCCGAGCGTCGCACGAGGAAGCACGCGCCCGAGACCCAGTCGGCCGGACCGCGGCTCGACCCGCCGGCCTCGGGCGGGCGGTAGCGGTTCGAGAACGGGTTGTCCGGCTGCACGAGGCTAATGAGGGCGTGGCCGGCGGCGTCGACCATCGACGGGAAGCGGCGGACCGACGGGTAGATGTGTCCCGCGGCGTCGAGGAGGCGCGGTCCGACGACCGCCCAGGAGGGCTCGTCGTCGAGCGCGCCGACGAGGGCGTTAACCGCCCCCCGGTGGACCTGCAGGTCGGCGTTGGCCAGCAGGACGAACTCGCCGCTCGTGGCGGCCACGCCCCGGTTGGCGCCGGCGCCGTAGCCGAGGTTCGCCCCCGTCGAGAGCACCGGGACGGCCAGGCCGTGACCGGCGAGCAGGCGCCGGGCGTCCTCAGCCGAGCCGTTCTCGACCACGAGGACGTCGCATCCCTCGGCGAGCAGCGACTCGACGCAGAGGGCGAGGACCGGACCGGCGTCGTAGTCCACCACGACCGCACTCACCCGTTGCCGCGTGCCCACCACGTCAGTACTTTGAGGAGAACCGGTACTTCACGAGCGCCCGCAGGGCGCTGAAGCCGTCCCGCCACGTGATCTTCTTGCCTTCGCTGAGCTCGCGCCCCGCATAGGAGATCGGGACCTCGTAGATGCGGTAGCCGCGCCGGAGGACCTTGGCCGTGATCTCGGGCTCGAAGTCGAAGCGCTTCGACTCGATCGTGATGCCGTCGAGCACCTGGCGGTCGAAGAGCTTGTAGCAGGTCTCCATGTCCGAGAGGGTCGAGGAGTACAAGAGGTTCGTGACGAGCGAGAGGAAGCGGTTGCCTATCCAGTGGAGCGGCAGCATGTTCTTCCTCGGCCCGGTGAAACGGCTGCCGTAGACCACCCGGGCCTTGCCCTTCAACATCGGGGCCAGGAGCTCGGGCCAGTCGTCGGGGTCGTACTCGAGGTCGGCGTCCTGTATGAGGACGAGGTCGCCACGGGCGTGCTCGAGGCCGGTGCGGACCGCCGCACCCTTCCCGAGGTTGCGCTCGTGGGTGACGACGCGCACGGTCGAGTCCTCGATGGCCCGCATCACCTTGTCGGAGCCGTCGGTCGAACCGTCGTCCACGAGGACCACGTCGACGACCACCGGGACCTTGGCGGCCCGCACCCGACGCACGATCTCGGCCACCGTGGACCGCTCGTTGTACACGGGGACGATCACCGTCATCGACCGGTAGGCCCGCCCGTCTTCCCGGGCCTCCTCCGTCCCGTCGCTCACGTCGCGCCCCCGACGCTCGTGGCGTCCGCCGCGAAGTACTCGACCGTCTTCTCGAGACCCTCGATCAGGGTGACGACCGGCTCCCACCCGAGGAGCTCCCGGGCGAGCGAGATGTCCGGACAGCGTCGGGTGGGGTCGTCGGGGGCCGCCGGGCCGTGCTCGACCGCCGAGGCCGAGCCGGTCAGCTCGAGGACGAGATGGGCCAGCTCGAGCACGGTGCGCTCGTCGGGGTTGCCCACGTTGACCGGACCGGTCACCGGGGCGTCCAGCAGGGCGACGAGCCCGCGCACCTCGTCGTCGACGTAGCAGAGGCTCCTCGTCTGGGAACCGTCCCCGTAGACGGTGAGCGGCTCGCCCCGGAGGGCCTGGGTGACGAAGTTCGAGACCACCCTCCCGTCGCCGGGCGAGAGGCGGGGCCCGTAGGTGTTGAAGATGCGGACGATGCCGACGTCGGTCCCCCGGGACCGGTGGGCCGCCATCGTGAGGGCCTCGGCGTAGCGCTTGGCCTCGTCGTAAACGCTCCTCGGCCCGACGGGGTCGACGTTGCCCCGGTAGCTCTCGGGTTGGGGGTGCACCAGCGGGTCACCGTAGACCTCGCTCGTCGAGGCGAGGAGGAACCGGGCCCCGTAGCGGTCGGCCACGTCGAGGAGCCGTCGGGTGCCCTCGCTGCCCACGGCCAGCGTCTCCATCGGTCGGGCGAGATAGGCCGGGGGCGAGGCCGGGCTGGCGAGGTGGCACACCGCGTCGAACGGCCCCTCCACGGCCACGTCGGCGACCACGTCGGCCACGACGAGGGCGAACCGGGGCTCGTCGGCGAGATGGGCCACGTTGTCCTGCCGCCCGGTCGACAGGTCGTCGACGCAGACCACCTCGTCCCCCCGGGCGACGAGGGCGTCGCAGAGATGGGAGCCGAGGAAGCCGGCGCCCCCGGCCACGAGCACCCGCCTCACCGGCGCCCGACCCCCCGGTAGGTGAAGCCCGCACGGCGCATCGCCGCGGGGTCGAAGAGGTTGCGGGCGTCGATCACGATCGGCTGGGCCATGAGGTCGCGGGCCTTGTCGAAGTCGACCCAGCGGAACTCGTCCCACTCCGTGAGGACCACGAGCGCGGCCGCCCCCCGACAGGCCTCGTAGGCGTCAGCGCAGAGGGTGAGGCCGACGAGGTCGGCCGGGGTCCCCTCGGCCGCCGCCGGCTGGTAGGCGAGGGCCGAGCCGCGCACGGCCGACGGGGCCACCGTCGGGTCGTAGGCCTGGACGACCGACCCGAGCCCGGCCAGCCGCTGGGCCACGTCGACCGCCGGCGAGCTGCGCCGGTCGTCGGTGTTGGCCTTGAACGTGAGCCCCCACACGCCGATCGTCCGCCCGTCGGCCGAGCCGCCGACCAGGCCGACCACCTTATCCACCACCGAGTCGACCTGCTCGTCGTTGCCGTTGATCACACCCCTGAGGAGCTGGAAGTCGTAGCCCGCCGACTCGGCGATGTGAAGGAGCGCCGCGGTGTCCTTCGGGAGGCACGAGCCCCCCCACCCCGGACCGGGCCGGAGGTAGTCGAAACCGATCCGTCGGTCGTAGCCGAGGCCGAGGAGGAGGTCCCGCACGTCGGCGCCGAGCGCCTCGCAGAGGCGGGCGATCGCGTTCACGAAGCTGAGCTTCGTGGCCAAGAAGGCGTTCGAGGCGTACTTGATGGTCTCGGCGGTGGTGGCGTCGGTGACGATGAGGGGCGCGCCGGTGCCGCCGAACAGCTCGCCCACCTCCGCCGCGGCGTCGGCGTCGTCGGCCCCCACGACGAGGCGGTCGGGGTGGAGGCTGTCCTGGACGGCGGTGCCCTCCCGGAGGAACTCGGGGTTCGACACGACGGTGACGTCACTCCGGCCGAGGACCCGCTCGACCACGGTGGTCGACCCGACCGGGACCGTGGACTTGTTGACCACGATCACCCCGGGGGCGAGATGGGGGCTGATCTCCTCGGCCACCGCCTCGACGTAGGAGAGGTCGGCCGAGCCGTCGGCCCGCTCGGGCGTGGGCACGCACAAGAACACGAACTCGGCCGAGCGGGCGGCGGTGGCCGCCCCCACGACGAAGTTGAGCCGCCCCGACTGCAGGCCGTCCTGCACGAGCTCCTCGAGGCCGGCCTCGAGGATCGGCACCTCGCCGCGCTGGAGCCCGGCGATCCGCTCCGCGTCGCGGTCCCCGCAGACCACCGTGTGGCCCAGCCGGGCCAGGGTGGCCGCGGTCGGCAGGCCGACGTAGCCCACCCCGACGACCGCCACCCGGCGGCCCCGGCGGGGGACGGCCCCCCCGGACGTCCGGGCCGTGGTCACGCGGCACTCCTGACCGGGCCCAGCGCGTCGACGAGCCGGTGCAGCCCCTCCGGCCACTCCGGCAGGAGGGGCAGGCCCGCCTCCCGCAGCGCCGCGTTGTCGAGGACCGAGTTGGCCGGCCGGGGGGCGGGCCGAGGCGGATCGAGGTCGGCGGTGGCGATCGGCTCCACCCGCCCGGGATCCTGGCCGGCGGCGGCCAGCACCTCGCGCACGAAGCCGTACCAGCTGGTCGAGCCCTGGTTCGTCACGTGGAAGGTCCCCGGCCGCCGGTCGAGAGCCAAGGTGACGAGGGCCGCGGCCAGGTCGGCGGTGAAGGTCGGCGAACCCCGCTGGTCGTCGACGAAGCGGAGCGGGCCGTCGCCCTCGGCGAGTCGCAACGCCGTCTTCACCATGTTGGCGCCGTGCACCCCGCAGACCCAGGAGGTGCGCACGACGGTGTCGCCCGGGTCACACTCTCGCTCACCGGCCAGCTTCGTCCGCCCGTAGACCGAGAGCGGATTGGGCTCGTCCGCCTCCACGTAGGGCCGTCGGGCGTGCCCGTCGAACACATAGTCGGTCGAGACGTAGACGAGGTGGGCGCCGATCCGCCGGGCGGCCTCGGCTACGTGACGGGTGCCGAGGGCGTTCACCCGGTACGCCCGCCCGGGGTCGGTCTCGCAGGCGTCGACCGCGGTGGCCGCCGCGGCGTGGACGACGACGTCGGGCCGGAGGCCGAAGGCCGCCGTCAGCACCTGCTCACGTTGGTCGACGGGCAGCTCGGCGTGGGTCGTCCCGACCACCTCCACCCGCGCCGCCGCCGGACCGAAGAGCGACCGGCGCCACCCCGCGGTCGGCAGCTCGCCGCCGAGGGCCACGACGAGGTCCCGGCCGAGCTGGCCGCCCGCTCCGGTGACGAGAACGCGCACGGGTCGGGACGAGCCGCTCGTCAGCGGGGCGCGTCCCAACCGGTCTCGTCGAGGGGAGCCCGATCCCGCAGGGGCTCCCACCACGGCCGGTTGTCGGCGTACCAGCGGACGGTCTCGGTCAGCCCCTCGGTGAAGGGGATCTCGGCCCGCCAGCCGAGCTGTCGCTCGATCTTCGTGGAGTCGAGCAAGTAGCGGCGGTCGTGACCGGGACGGTCCGGCACGATCTCCTTCAGCGAGGCCGGCTTGCCGAGCACGCCCAGGATGATGTCGGCGAGCTCTTCGATGCTGGCCTCGACCCCGCCCCCGACGAGGTAGGTCTCGCCCGGCTGGCCGCGCTGGAGCACCGCGTCGACCGCCCGGCAGTGGTCCTCCACGTGGAGCCACTCCCGCCGGTTCTGCGTCGACGAATAGAGGGGCAGCGCCTTGTCGTCGAGGGCCCTCGTCGTGAACAGGGGGATGACCTTCTCGGGGAACTGGAGCGGCCCGTAGTTGTTGCAACAGTTCGTGATGGTGACGGGCAGCCCGAAGGTCTCGCCGTAGGCCCGCACGGCGTGGTCGGCGCCGGCCTTCGACGCGTTGTACGGGGTGCGCGGACGGTAGGGGCTCTCCTCGGTGAAGCGCTCGTCGGAGTCGAGCGCGAGGTCGCCGTAGACCTCGCAGGTCGAGATGTGGTGGAAGCGTCGGACCCCGTGGTGTCGGGCCGCCTCGAGCAGGTTCTGGGTCCCGATCACGTTGGTCACGAAGAAGCGCCCCGGGTCCTTCACGGCCAGGCTGTTGTGGGACTCCGCGGCGAAGTTGACGATGGTGTCGATCTCCCCCTCGCCGAGGGTGCGCTCCACGGTGACCGGGTCGCCGATGTCGCCCTGCACGAAGCGGATGCGGTCCTCGACCGGGGCCAGGTTGGGCCGGTTCCCGGCGTAGGTGAGGGCGTCGTAGGCCACGACGGCGTCCTCGGGGTGCTCGTTCACCCAGTAGCGGACGAAGTTGGCCCCGATGAACCCCGCGGCACCCGTCACCAGCAGTCGCATCGGCCGGTCAGCCTACCGGCCCGGTTGCCGGATCCGGCGTAGGCCCTGGTGGGGGGCTCAGCCCGCGGCGGCGGGCCGGAGGTGGACGACGTCGCCGGCGGCGATCCCGTGGCGCCGGCCGTCGTCGCCGTCGACGAGGAGCCGCCCGCACGCGTCGAGCCCGACCGCCTGCCCGACGAGCGGTCCAGCCGAAAGCTCCACCCGGACCCGCCGACCGACGGTGCTGCAGCGGACCTGCAGCTCAGCGGCGAGGGCCGCCCGCCCCACTTCGTCGCCGAGCGAGCCGTAACGGGTGGCCACCCGTTCGAGGAGGACGGTGAGGAGGTCGTCGCGCCGGGGCGGGTCGGCCACCTCGGCGAGGGACACGCCGCCGGCGCCCTCGGGACCGGGCCAGTCGAGGTTGATGCCGATGCCGACCACGACGGCCACGCTCGAGGGGGTGCCGCCGGGTGCCCCCGGGTCCCACTCGGCCAGGACCCCGCCGAGTTTGCGGTCCCCGACGAGCAGGTCGTTCGGCCACTTGAGCTCGGGGGCCACCCCCGCCGTCTCGACGCAGGCGTCGGCGCCGGCGAGGGCGACGAGGGCGGTGCAGAGATACAGGTCGTCGGGCGCCAGCTCCGGCCGGAGCAGCACCGAGGCGAGCAGGGCCGATCCCGGCGGGGCCTCCCAGCGCCGCCCGAGGCGGCCGCGGCCGGCGCTCTGATGGTCGGCCACGGCCACGAGGCCGGCGGCGGCCCCCCGCCTGGCCTCGTCCATGAGGTAGCGGTTCGTCGAGTCGATGGTCTCGAAGCGCCGGACGTCGCTGAAGGCCGGCCCGGACATGGCAGGAACCATACGGGCCGTGCCAGTGTTATTGACCGCCGCGGCCGGGGTGCCGGCGCGTGGGCAGCCGACGACACCGCTGCGTCGTGCCCGCTCGGGCCCCGACAGCGGTGCCGCGTCGAGGGGAGAACCAGAGCGTGCTCGAGAAGGTCCTGATCGCCAACCGGGGCGAGATCGCCGTGCGGGTCATGCGGACCTGCCGGGAGCTCGGCGTGGGCACGGTGGCCGTCTACTCCGAGCTCGACCGGGACGCCCTCCACGTGCGCACCGCCGACGAGGCCTTCGCCCTCGGCGGCGAGACGGCCGCCGAGAGCTACCTCAACACCGAGGCCATCCTCGCCGCCATCGAGGCGAGCGGGGCTGACGCCGTGCACCCGGGCTACGGCTTCTTCTCCGAGAACGCCGACTTCGCCCGGGCCATCACCGAGGGTGGTGTCGTGTTCATCGGGCCGCCGCCCGAGGCGATGGAGGTGATGGGCGACAAGATCAGCTCACGCCTCGCGGCCGAGGCGGCCGGGGTCTCGGGCGTGCCCGGGCGCTCCGAGCCGCTCACCTCCCCCGAGGAGGTGGTGGCCTTCGGCGAGGAGCACGGCTGGCCGGTCGCCATCAAGGCGGCCTACGGCGGCGGGGGCCGCGGCATGAAGGTGGTGAGCTCGCCGGACGAGGCGGCCGAGGCGATGGAATCGGCCGAGCGCGAGGCCCGGGCCTACTTCGGCCGGCCCGAGATCTACCTGGAGCGCTACCTCAGCTGGCCCCGCCACATCGAGATGCAAGTGCTGGCGGACACGCACGGCACGACCCTGTGGCTCGGCGAGCGGGACTGCTCCTGCCAGCGGCGTCACCAGAAGCTCATCGAGGAGAGTCCGGCCCCGGCGTTCGACGACGCCGTGCGCCAGGCGATGGGCGAGGCGGCCGTGCGCGTCGCCCGGGCCTGCGGCTACGTCAACGCCGGCACGGTCGAGTTCCTCTACCAGGACGGCGACTTCTACTTCCTCGAGATGAACACCCGGCTCCAGGTCGAGCACCCCGTGACCGAGTGGGTGACGGGCCTCGACCTCGTCGCCTGGCAGCTCCGGGTGGCCGCCGGCGAGGCCCTCCCCTTCGGGCAGGACGACGTCGAGCGACGGGGCCACGCCATCGAGATCCGCCTCAACGCCGAGGACCCGAGCGGCGGCCGCTTCACCCCCTCACCCGGCCACCTCACCGCCTTCCGGCCGCCGGGGGGTCCCGGGGTGCGCCTCGACGCGGGGTACGAGGCCGGCGACACCGTGAGCCAGTACTACGACAACCTCCTCGGGAAGCTGGTCGTGTGGGCCGACGACCGCGAGTCGGCCCGGCGGCGGGCCCTGCGGGCGCTCGAGGAGACCCGGATCGAGGGCGTGGCCACGACGATCCCCGCCGACGTGGTCATCCTGTCCCACCCCGACTTCGTCGAGGTCCGGCACTCGACGAACTGGGTCGAGAGCACGCTCGACCTCTCGACCCTCACGGTGCCGCCGACCGCCCCGGCCGGGGTGGAGGAGGACGGGAAGGTGCTCCGCGAGGTGACGGCCGAGGTGGAGGGCCGCCGCTACCAGGTGAAGCTGTGGGTGCCCGACGTGGGGCGCATGGCGCCGGCCGCGGTCGGCGGGCCGACCCCGGTGCCCAAGCGGCGGAGCGGCCACACGGTGGCCTCGGTCGCCGGCTCGGGCTCGGTCACCGTGCCCATGCAGGGCACGATCGTGAAGGTGCTCGTGGCCGTGGGCGACCAGGTCGAGGTGGGCCAGACCATCTGCGTGCTCGAGGCCATGAAGATGGAGAACGCGGTCAACGCCGAGAAGGCCGGCGTCGTGACGGAGATCAAGGTGGCCGCGGGCGACTCGGTGGGCGGTGGCGACGTCGTCGCGGTGATCGAGTAGACCGGACAGGTGGCCACACTGTCGACGGGCGCGGCGAAGGAGGCCACCCGGGCGGCCGTCGAGCGTCGCCACCCCGACCTGGTCGAGCTGAGCCACGACCTCCACGCCCACCCCGAGACGGCCTTCGAGGAGACCCGCTCGGCCGAGCGCGTCGCCGGCCTCCTCGCCGACGGGGGCTTCGAGGTGGCCACCGGCATCTGCGGGCTGCCGACGGCCTTCGCCGCCCGGGCCGGCCACGGACCCTTCGTGCTCGCCCTGTGCGCCGAGTACGACGCCCTCCCCGGCATCGGCCACGCCTGCGGGCACAACATCATCGCCGCCACGTCGGTCGGGGCCGGCCTGGCCCTGGCCGAGGTGGCCGACGACCTCGGCCTCACCGTGCTCGTCGTCGGCACGCCGGCCGAGGAGGGCGGCGGCGGCAAGGTGCTCCTCTTGGAGCGCGGCGCCTTCGACGGCGTCCACGCGGCGATGATGGTCCACCCCTGGCCGCACGAGCGGCTGCGGGGCCAGGTGCTCGCCGTCTCCCACTTCGACGTCCACTACACCGGCCGGACCGCCCACGCCTCGGCCGCCCCCTGGGAGGGCGTCAACGCGGCCGACGCACTGACGGTGGCCCAGGTGGCGATCGGCCTCCTGCGCCAGCAGCTGCGCCCGGGGGACCAGGTCCACGGCGTGGTCCTCGACGGGGGCTCGGCGGCCAACGTCATCCCCGACGCGGCCACGGCCCGGTTCATGTGCCGGGCGCCGACGCTCCCCGCCCTCCAGGTGCTCGAGCCGAGGGTGCGGCGGTGCTTCCAGGCCGGGGCCCTCGCTACCGGGGCCGACCTCGCCTTCGAGTCGCTCTCGCCCGACTACTCGGAGCTCGAGAGCGACGAGGGGCTCCTCGCGGCCTACCGCCGCAACGCCGAGGGCCTCGGGCGCCACTTCGACCTCGACGACGAAGGTGCCCCGCTCCCCACGTTCTCGACGGACATGGGCAACGTGTCGCTCGCCGTGCCGACCATCCACCCGCTCGTGGGCATCGAGGCCCGGGGGGCCGTCAACCACCAGCCGGAGTTCGCCGCGGCCTGTGTCACCCCGTCGGCCGACGCCGCCGTGCGGGACGGGTCGGTGGCCCTCGCCTGGACGGCCGTCGACGCGGCCCTCGAGCCGGCGCTGCGCGACCGCCTGCTCGGCGCAGGTGACCGGTGATCCTCGAGCACGCCGCACTCGACGTCGTGCCCGGCCGAGAGGAGGCCTTCGTCCGGGCCTTCGGCCGGGCCAAGCACATCATCGGCGGGTCGCCCGGCTTCGTCTCCCTCCGCCTGGAGCGCTGCCTCGAGCAGCCCGGCCGCTTCCTCCTCCTTGTCGAGTGGGCCACGCTCGAGGACCACACCGAGGGCTTCCGGGGCTCACCCGCCTACGAGGAGTGGCGAAGCCTCCTGCATCACTTCTACGACCCGTTCCCGGTCGTCGAGCACTACGTGTCGGTCGACGCGCTCGGCCCTCAGCCCCCGGGCTGATAGACGCCGAACTCGTCGCGGAGCACGTCGGAGACCTCGCCGAGGGTGGCCATCCGCCGGAGGGCCTCTTTCATCGGCACGAGGAGGTTGGCGCTCCCCTGCGCGGCGCGCCGCACGTCGGCCAGGGCCGCATCGACCCCCGCCTGGTCCCGCTCGGCCCGCACCCGTTGCACCCGGGCGATCTGGGACCGCTGCAGCCCGACGTCGATCGGGAACACCTCGGTCGGCTCGCGGTGCTCCTCGACGAAGCGGTTCACACCGACGAGCACCTTCTCGCCGTCGTCGATGGCCTTGGCGTAGGCATAGGCCGCCGACTCGATCTCCTCCTGCATGAAGCGGGCCTCGATGGCCGCCACCGCCCCGCCCATGGTGTCGATGCGCTCGAGATAGGCCGAGGCGTCCCGCTCCACCTGGTCGGTCAGCGACTCGACGAAGTAGGAGCCGGCGAGCGGGTCGACGGTGTCGGCCACGCCCGACTCGTAGCCCACGACCTGCTGGGTGCGCAGTGCCAGCTTGGCCGCCCGCTCGGTCGGCAGCCCGAGGGCCTCGTCGAAGCTGTTGGTGTGCAGGCTCTGGGTGCCCCCGAGGGCCGCCGCCAGGGCCTGGACGGTGACCCTGACGATGTTGTTCTCGGGCTGCTGGGCGGTGAGCGTCGAGCCACCCGTCTGGGTGTGGAAGCGGAGGATCTTCGAACGCTCGTCCTTGGCCCCGAAGCGCTCGGTCATGATGCGGGCCCACATCCTCCGGGCCGCCCGGTACTTGGCGACCTCCTCGAACAGGTTGTTGTGGGCGTTGAAGAAGAAGGCCAGTCGGGGGGCGAAGGCATCGACGTCGAGGCCGGCCGCGATGGCGGTCTCGACGTAGGCGATCCCGTCGGCGAGGGTGAACGCCAGCTCCTGCACGGCGGTCGAGCCGGCCTCGCGGATGTGGTAGCCCGAGATCGAGATCGTGTTCCACTTGGGGATGCGCTCCAAGCAGTAGGCGAAGGTGTCGACCACGAGGCGCAGCGAGGGCGCCGGCGGGTAGATGTAGGTGCCCCGGGCCACGTACTCCTTCAAGATGTCGTTCTGGAGGGTCCCGCCCAGGGCCGACCCCGGCACGCCCTGCTCCTCGGCCACGAGCTCGTAAAGGAGCAGGAGAATGGCCGCCGTCGCGTTGATCGTCATCGAGGTCGTGACCTTGTCGAGCGGCAGGTCGGCCAGGAGGAGGCGCATGTCGGCCAGCGAGTCGATGGCCACGCCGACCTTGCCCACCTCCCCCTCGGCCCTCGGATGGTCGGAGTCGAGCCCCATCTGGGTCGGCAGGTCGAAGGCGCAGGAGAGGCCGGTCTGGCCCGCCTCGAGCAGGAACTTGAAGCGCTGGTTCGTGGCCTCGGCGTTGCCGAAGCCGGCGTACTGGCGCATCGTCCAGAGCCGGCGCCGGTACATCTCGGCGTGGGGCCCCCGGGTGTAGGGGTACCGACCCGGCTGGCCGAGCTGGGCCGCCGGGTCCCAACCGGCGAGGTCCTCTGCGGTGTAGACCGCCTTGATCTCGATGCCCGAGTCGGTCCGGCGCTCGGACGTCCCGTCGTCGCTCACCCTTCCAGGCTACGGTCCGCCGACCCCGGCCGCCCGCCACGGCGGCGTGGCACCATACGGGCCGGCCGAAGAGGAGGTCCGATGCCGGCCAGCTTCTCCCACTTCGGCATCTGTGTGTCCGACCTCGAGCGCTCGCTCGCCTTCTACTGCGAGGGCCTCGGCTTCGAGCCGACGGCCCGCCACCGCATCGGACAGGACTTCGCCGGGCTCATGGAGCTCGACGACGTCGAGCTCACCTCGCAGTTCGTGGCCCGTGAGGGCACCTCGATCGAGCTGCTCCACTTCGAGGTGCCCGAGGCCACCGGGGAGCCGACCCGCCGGCCGATCAACCGGTTGGGCCTCACCCACCTCTCCCTCCTCGTGGGCGACATGGCGGCCACCGGCGCGGCCATCAACCGGCTGGGTGGCGAGGTGCTCGAGGCGACCCGGACGATCCTCGAGGTCGAGGGCACGCGGGCCGAGTTCGTCTACTGCACCGACCCCGACGGTGTCCGCATCGAGCTCATGCACTTCGGCTGAGACCGGCCACGGCCGGCCCGAAGGACTAACCGGCCTCGGCGTGCGCCAGGTGGGGGCGGTGGGGCATGCAGAGCTCGTCGTACTCGGCGATCACGATCTCCGCGTCGGGGCCGCAGGCCGGGCAGGCCGGGTCCCGCTGCACCTTGAAGGTCCGGAAGGACTCCTCGAGCGCGTCGTAGGCGAGCAGCCGGCCGACCAACGGGTCGCCCAGCCCGAGCAGCATCTTGATGGCCTCCAGGGCCTGGAGCGAGCCGATGATCCCCGGCAACACGCCGAGCACGCCGGCCTCGGCGCACGACGGCGCCAGCTCGGCCGGCGGCGGCTCCGGGATGAGGCAGCGGTAGCAGGGCCCGTTGTACGGGTCGAACACCGTCACCTGGCCCTCGAAGCGGAAGATCGAGCCGTGCACGACCGGGATCCGCTTCAGCAGCGCGGCGTCGTTCACCAGGTAGCGCGTCGGGAAATTGTCGGTGCCGTCGACGATGAGGTCGTAGCCGTCGATGATGTCGAGGACGTTGTCCGCCCCGAGCCGCACGTCGTAGGTGGCCACCGTCACGTCCGGGTTGAGGGCGGTGAGGGTCTTCTTGGCCGAGTCGACCTTGCGCTCCCCCACCCGCTCGATGTTGTGGAGCACCTGGCGCTGCAGGTTGGACTCGTCGACGACGTCCATGTCGATGATGCCGATCGTCCCGACCCCCGCCGCCGCCAGGTAGAGGGCGGCCGGCGAGCCGAGGCCCCCCGCCCCGAGGAGGAGGACCTTCGAGTCGAGCAGTCGCAGCTGGCCCTCCTCGCCCACCTCGGGGAGGAGGAGGTGCCGCTGGTAGCGGTTCCGCTGCTCGGGCGTGAGCGTCCGGGGCGAGGCCCAGGGACGGCCCTCGTCCTTCCAGCGGTTGAAGCCGCCGACCATCGAGACGACGTCGGTGTACCCGAGGTCGCCCATGGTCTTGGCGGCGAAGGCCGAGCGGACGCCGCCGGCGCAGTAGACGACGACCGGCTTGGTCTTGTCGGGGAGCCGCCCCTCCACCTGGAACTCCAGGTGGCCCCGGGGCAGGTGCACGGCGCCCGGGAGGGCGCCCTGCTCGTACTCGTCGGGCTCGCGAACGTCGAGGAAGATGGCCTGGCCGAGCGACGTCTCGGCCTCGGCCGGGTCCACCTCACGGATGGCCGACTTGGCCTCCGCCAGGAGCTCTCTCGCTGTGGGCAACCTGCACCTCCGGACAACTGTCGTACCTTGTCCTCAGGTAAAACCGTACCAGTTGGGTCAACATTCCCCGGGGCCGAGCAACGGCCGGACGTGGAGTCTCGATGGAGCTGAACGACGTGGTCCGGGCCCGCCGGATGGTCCGGAGCTTCTCCGAGCGTCCGGTCGACCCCGGCCTCGTCGACCGCCTCCTCGACGCCGCCCGCCGGGCCCCCTCGGCCGGCAACGCCGGGGGGACCACCTGGGTGGTGCTGACCGGCCAGACCGAGACCGCCCGCTACTGGGACCACGCCACGACCCCCGAGTGGCGGGCCGAGGCCCGGCGCTTCGCCGGCCTGGCCCGGGCTCCCCTCGTCCTCCTGTCCCTCGCGTCCCCCGCCGCCTATCTCGACCGCTACGACGAGCCCGACAAGGCGGGGTCGGGGCTCGGGCGGGCCGAGGGGGGCGCCGAGGCCTGGCCCGTGCCCTACTGGTTCGGCGACGCCGCCTTCGCCACCATGCTCGTCCTCCTGGCGGCGACCGAGGCGGGACTCGGCGCGGTCTTCCTCGGCAACTTCCGCGGCGAGCACGAGGTCCTCGCCGCCCTGGGCGTCCCCGAGGGCTGGCGCCTCTTCGGGGCGGTGGTCGTCGGCCACCCCGACGGCGGGGACCACCGGTCGCGGTCGCTCGACCGGAGCCCCCGGGCCGACCACCAGAGCATGCACCGGGGTGGCTGGTAGGGAGCCGGCCAGGCCGGGCAAGGTCCCGAGCAAGGTGCCGACGTCATCGTGCACGGGTGCACCACGCGACGGTCGGCGCCGCGCCTTCCGGACGCCCCGCCCGGCCGGGGCGAAAGATCCACGTCGTCGCTTGGGAGGACCGGTCGCTCGATGCCGTCGGGTTCGACGTTCGATCCTCCTACGTCGAGACGTTCTGGTTGCCCTTCCTCGGCCCGTCGGCCACCTGGCTGCTCCGAAGGTTGGTCGACCACCTCGAAGCCGAGCCCACGGGCTTCACGCTTGACGTCGAGACCTGGTCCCGCTCGCTCGGTCTCGGAGCCAGCGAAGGGAAGCACGCGCCATTTCATCGGGCGGTCCGCCGGTCGGTGCGCTTCGGCTTCGTCCGCCAGCCGAACCCCGAGCTGCTCGCGGTGCGACCCATGGTGGGCCGTCTCCCCGAGCGCTTCGCGTCGAGACTCCCCGGCGACCTTCGCCAGCTCCACCTCGGCTGGCCCCGGTCGGCCGACTCCGCCGACGTCGTCCGACGGCGGGCGAGGCTCCTGGCCCTCGACCTGACCGGGCTCGGCGAGCCGCCGGCGGCCGTCGAGCTCCGCCTGACGTCGTGGGGCGTCCACCCCGCACTGGCGTACGAGACCGCCCTTTGGGTGACCTCGCTCACGGGCGCGGCGCCCCCGCCACGCTGACCACCGACGACGTCCCCCGACGTCGACGGTCCGAGCAGCCGACAAACTCCTCTCGTATAGTGCGCAAAGAGTTAGCTGTCGGTGCGGTTTCGGTGACCGTCGGGGTCCTGGCAGACAGAGTACCGACGACCCCCGGGGTCGCCGGTACTGCGCTCCGGTGGCTGCCGCAGGTGATCTGCCGTGGTCCGGGTCCTGAGGGCCCGGCCCCCGAGTTCGAGGAGGAGCGCCCGGTGCAGAAGCGAACCGAACGACGAGCCCACCAGCCGCGTCACGGGCGTTCGCGGCGAGCCCGAGTCGCCCGGCTGCTCGCCGGCACGGCCGCGGTGGCCGCGACGTCGTTCTTGGGCTCGGCCGGTCTCTCGGCCACCGCCGGTGCCTCGACGGCCCACCGCTGGGTGGCGGTCGACCGGCACGTCGCCCCGGCGATGCACAGTCACGTCGCCATCAACGCCACGGGCTACGACATGGTGGGGACCGACGGCGGGGTCTTCGTCTTCCCGAGCGGGCAGACGAGCGGCTACTACGGGTCGCTCCCCGGCATGAACATCCACATCAACAACATCGTCGGCATGGTGGGCTCGCCGACCGGGAAGGGCTACTTCCTCGTGGGCAGTGACGGCGGCGTCTTCGCCTTCGGGGACGCCAATTTCGCCGGCTCGCTCCCCGGCATGAAGATTTACGTCAACGACATCGTGGGGATCATCCCGACGTCCGACGGGCTCGGCTACTTCCTCGTCGGGGCGGACGGCGGCGTCTTCACCTTCGGCGACGCCGTCTATGTCGGCTCGCTCCCCGGCAACAGTGTCTCGGTCAACGACGTGGTGGGCATCGCCGCCACGCCGGACAACAAGGGATACTGGGTGCTCGAGAACAACGGGACGATCACGAACTTCGGCACCGCACCGGCCATCACCTCCCTGACCTGCCCGGCGGGCCCCGGCCAGTGCGGCAACCTGGTGGCCATCGTGGCCGACAACACGGGCCAGGGTGTCTGGGTCGTCGACCAGTTCGGCAACGTGTACAACCTTGGGGATGCACCGTTCTACGGCGACCTGTCGACGCTCGGCGCGGCGCAGCCGTCGAACATCGTCTCGCTGGTGCCCTACGGCAACGACACGGGCTACTGGCTCATCGGGGATGACGGCGGGATCTTCGGGTACAACGCGCCGTTCCTCGGCTCCCTGCCGCAACTGGGGGTCGTGGTGAACAACGTCGTCGGGGCGGTGCCGACGACCTGAGCTCCCCTCAGGTGGTGCCGTAGGCCTCGACGAGCTCGAGGAGCGTGCGGACGCCGAAGCCCGTGCCGCCCTTCGTGACGTAGCCCGACGACTCCGCCGAGCGGGCCGGCCCGGCGATGTCCAGGTGGGCCCAGGGGACGCTGCCCGTGAAGCGCGAGAGCAGCATGGCGGCGGCGATGGCCCCGGCCTGGCCGGCCTTGCCGGTGTTCTTCATGTCGGCGACCTCGGAGTCGATGTGGTCGGCGTACTCCTCGGGGAGCGGCATCGGCCAGAGCGGCTCCCCCGCCCGCTCACCGGCCGCCCGCACCCGCTCGACGAGACCCTCGTCACTTCCGAACAGTGCGCCGATGCCCGTGCCGAGGGCCACGGTGGCCGCGCCGGTCAGCGTGGCGATGTCCACGATGGCGTCCGGCTCGAGCTCGGTGGCGAGCACGAGGGCGTCGGCCAGCACCAGACGACCCTCGGCGTCGGTGTTCAGCACCTCGATCGTGGCACCGCTCCTCGTCGTGAGGACGTCGCCCGGCTTCATCGCCCGTCCACCCGGCATGTTCTCGGTGACCGGGGCGATCGCCGTGACCTTCGTCCGCACACCGAGGCCGGGCAGGGCACCGAGGACGGCCAGCACGTCGGCGGCCCCGCTCATGTCGGTCTTCATCTGCGTCATGCCGTCGGCCGTCTTGAGGGACAGCCCACCGGAGTCGAACGTGATCCCCTTGCCGACGAGCACGACGTGGTGGAGCGGCTGGTCGGAGGGGCCGGGCGGGTCGTAGGTGGCCCGCACGAGGCGGGGCGGCTCGGTCGAGCCCTTGCTCACCGAAAGGAGCGCGCCGAGCCGCTCCTCGGCGATCCGGGACTCGTCCCAGACCTCGACCGTCAGGCCCGGCTGCGAGCCCAGGTGGTCGACCACCCGACGGGCCAGCTCGTCGGGCGTGAGGTCGCTCGGCGGGCGGTTGATGAGGTCGCGGGCGAAGACGACGGCGCCCGCCGTGGTGCTCCCCCGTTCGACGCCCTCGTCGAGCAGGGCCCCGCTCGGGCCGCCCGGACCCGACACCATCAGCAGCCGGTCCAGCGCGCTGTCCTTGGGCTTGGACTTGTAGGGGTCGAAGCGGTAGGCGGCGAGCAGCGCTCCTTCGGTGGCCGCCTGGACCGACGCCCGGTCCACCTCCTCGGCCGCGGGCAGGACGAGCGCGGCGGTGCCCCCCTCGGGGGCGGCCCGGACGAGGCCCGCCGCGGCGCGCCGCCAACGGTCGGGGCCGAGCCCCTCGATCGGACCGAGGCCCACGAGCACGAGCTCGGGCCCGCCGACCTGCGGACGGAGGACGAGCGTCTGGCCGGCCCGGGCCGTGTAGCCCTGTCGCTCACACCAGTCGCGGTCGAGCTCGCCCGGGAGCGCCACGCCGCCCACGGCCTCGGGGAGGCCGGGGGCGAGCTCGGGGCCTTCGGCCCCCTTGCGCACCGGGACCCCGACCGCGGCCAGGCCCTCGGGGACCTCCTCGAGCGTCGTCGCCTCGACCCGGAGGCTCACGTGCCGCCTTCGGTGGCGCCGTCCCGCCGGCGGGCCGCGAGGTGCTCGTCGCCCTCCTGCCAGCGGGCCATGGTCCAGACGAGGTCGGACAGGCGGTTGAGGTACGGGCCGACCTGGGAGCCCTCGGTGACCTCGGCCGAGGCGAGCCGCTCGGCCCGTCGCACGACCGTCCGGGCCACGTCGAGGGCGGCCGCGGCGCGGTTCTGGCCGGGCACCACGAACTCCTTCGGCATCGCCGTCCGCTCGGTCAGCTCGTCGATGCGGGCTTCCAGCGCGCCCACCATCTCGGGCGTGACGAGCGTGGTCCCGGCCACGAGCTTCGAGCGGTGCTCGGGGGCCACGGCCACCTCGGCCATGAGCACGTAGAGCTCGCGCTCCAGGTCGACGAGCAGCCGGTCGAGCTCCGAGCCGGGCTCGCTCTCGGCCCTCGCCAGGCCGAGGGCGGCCTGCGCCTCGTCGACCGCCCCGTTGACCTCGATGCGCGGCGAGTGCTTCGGGACTCGTCCGCCGTAGAGGAGCCCGGTCGTCCCGTCGTCGCCTTTGCGCGTGTAGATCCTGGACACTGTGGCGGATCGTAGTGGTCGCCCCCGGTAGCCTTACGGGGATCATGTCCCCCACGCCCCTCCCGGGCCGTCTCGACCCAGCGTCCTCGCCCTACCTCGCCGCGCTCCACCAACGGGTGGTCATCTTCGACGGCGCCACGGGGACGAACCTCCAGCTCGCGGGGCTCTCGGCCGACGACTTCGGGGGCCCCGCCCTCGAAGGGTGCAACGAGGTGCTGGCGGTGACCCGGCCCGACGTCATCGAGCAGTTGCACCGCTCGTTCCTCGACGTGGGCGTCGACGTGATCGAGACCGACACGTTCGGGGGCACCTCGGTCGTGCTCGCCGAGTACGGGCTGGCCGACCGCAGCCACGAGCTGAACCTGGCCGCCGCCCGCATCGCCCGGCGCATGGCCGACGACTACGCCACCCCCGACCGGCCCCGGTTCGTGGCCGGCTCGATGGGGCCGGGCACGAAGTTCCCGACCCTCGGCCAGATCCCCTACGCCGAGTTCCGCGACGCCTACGAGGAGCAGGCGGTGGCCCTCCTCGAGGGCGGTGTCGACCTGCTCGTCGTCGAGACCGTCTTCGACCTGCTCGAGGCGAAGGCCGCCCTGAACGGCTGCCGGCGGGCCATGGCCGCGACCGGACGACGGGTCCCCATCCAGGCCCAGGTGACCATCGAGCTGACGGGGCGCATGCTCCCGGGCACCGAGATCGCCGCCGCCCTCACCGCCCTCGACGCCCTCCAGGTCGACGTGATCGGCCTCAACTGCGCCACCGGCCCGGCCGAGATGGGCGAGCCCCTCCGGCACCTCGCCGCCCACTCGAGGATCCCGATCTCCTGCGTGCCCAACGCCGGGCTGCCCTCGGTGGTCGACGGCCACATGCACTACGACCTCACCCCCGAGGAGCTCGCCGACTACCACCACCGCTTCGTGACCGAGCTCGGGGTGAGCGTCGTCGGCGGCTGCTGCGGCACGACGCCGGCCCACCTCGCCGCGGTGGTCGAGCGCTGCGCCGGCCTGGTGCCGGCCGAGCGCCGGCCCGTGCACGAGCCGGCCGCCTCCTCCATCTACACGGCCGTCCCCTTCAAGCAGGACACCTCGTTCCTCGTGGTGGGCGAGCGCACCAACGCCAACGGCTCGAAGAAGTTCCGGGAGGCCATGCTGGCCGGCGACTGGGACACCTGCGTGGCCATGGCCCGGGACCAGGTGAAAGAAGGCAGCCACGTCATCGACGTCTGCGTCGACTACACGGGGGCCGACGGCGTGGCCGACATGACCGAGGTGGCCAGCCGTTTCGCCACCCAGTCGAGCGTGCCCCTCATGGTGGACACGACGGAGGGCCCGGTGGCCCGAGCCGCCCTCGAGTGGCTGGGCGGCCGGCCCATCCTGAACTCGGTCAACCTCGAGGACGGCGACAGCGAGGGCACCCGTCTCGACACCTTCCTCCGCCTGGCCCGGGAGTTCGGGGCGGCGGTCGTCTGCACCTGTATCGACCAGGAAGGCCAGGCCCGCACGGCCGAATGGAAGCTGCGGGCGGCCACGGCCATCCACGACGTGGCCGTCCAGCGCTACGGGCTCGAAGCCGAGGACCTGCTCTTCGACCCGCTGGCCCTCCCCCTCTCGACCGGGATGGAGGAGAGCCGCCGCGACGGCATCGAGACGCTCGAGGGGATCCGCCGCATCAAGGCCGGGCTCCCCGGGGTCTCCACGATCCTCGGCCTCTCCAACGTCTCGTTCGGCCTCAACCCGGCCGCCCGCCAGGTCCTCAACTCCGTGTTCCTCCACGAGTGCGTCGAGGCCGGCCTGGACGCGGCGATCGTGCACGCCTCGAAGATCCTCCCGCTCTCCCGCATCGACGAGCGGGCCAGGGAGGTCTGTCTCGACCTCATCTACGACCGGCGCCGCGACGGCTACGACCCCCTCCAGGAGCTCCTCGCCCTCTTCGAGGGGGTGTCGACGGCGGCCGCCGCGCCCGACGAGCACCTCGACTGGCCGGTCGAGCGGCGGCTCGAGCAGCGCATCGTCGACGGCAACCGCAACGGCCTGACCGACGACCTCGACGCGGCCATGGCGGCGGGCCACGCCCCGCTCGACATCGTGAACGACTTCCTCCTCGCCGGCATGAAGACCGTCGGTGAGCTCTTCGCCTCGGGCGAGATGCAGCTGCCGTTCGTGCTCGGCTCGGCCGAGACGATGAAGACCGCCGTCACCCACCTCGAGCCGCACATGGAGAAGATCGACCAGGGCGGCAAGGGGACGGTCGTCCTCGCCACGGTGAAGGGCGACGTCCACGACATCGGCAAGAACCTCGTCGACATCATCTTCACGAACAACGGCTACGAGGTCGTCAACCTCGGCATCAAGGTGGGTATCGCCGAGATGCTCGAGGCGGTCGACGAGCACCAGGCCGACGCCCTCGGGATGAGCGGCCTCCTCGTGAAGTCGACGCTCATCATGCGCGAGAACCTCGAGGAGCTGAACCGCCGGGGCCAGGCCGACCTGCCGGTGCTGCTTGGCGGGGCCGCCCTCACCCGCACCTACGTCGAGCACGACCTGCGCCAGGTCTACGAGGGCCGCCTCTTCTACGGCAAGGACGCCTTCGAGGGCCTCCGCACGATGGACCGGCTGGCCGAGCTGCAGCGGAGCGGCGAGGACGACCCCGCGTTCGGACGCGAGGTGGTCGAGGGTCGGGCCGGGAGGAAGAGCCGGTTCGACCCGGTCGAGGTGCCGGCGGAGGGACAGCCGGCCCGGGCCCCGAGCGTCGCCACCGACAACCCGGTGTTCCGGCCGCCGTTCGTCGGCAGCCGCCTGGCCAAGGGGATCCCGCTCGACGACATCGCCGCCTACCTCAACCTCACGGCGCTCTTCCGCAACCAGTGGCGCTACCTCCCGGAGAAGGGCGAGGGCGATCCGGCCTTCCGGGAGCGCCTCCGGGCCACGCTCCGCGACGAGCTGACCAAGGCCCGCGAGGGTGACCTCCTCGTGCCCCAGGTGGTCTACGGCCACTTCGCGGTCAACGCGGAGGGCAACGACCTCGTCGTGTGGAAGGACGACGCTCGCAGCTCGGAGTGGCTGCGGTTCACGTTCCCCCGACAGCCGAAGGACCCCTGGCTCTGCATCGCCGACTTCTACCGCCCGGTCGACTCGGGCGAGGAGGACTGGGCCAGCTTCCAGCTCGTCACGATGGGGTCCCGGGCCTCCGAACGGGCCCACGAGCTCCTCGCCGAGAACCACTACACCGACTACCTCCACCTCCACGGCCTCAGCGTCGAGATGGCCGAGGCCCTGGCCGAGTACTGGCACTTCCGGATCCGCGAGGAGCTCGGCTTCGCCGACGAGGACGGCGACCTGCCCGGGATCCTCAACCACCAGGCCTACCGGGGCGGCCGCTACTCATGGGGCTACCCGGCTTGCCCCGACCTGGAGGACAACGCCAAGGTCGTCGAGCTGCTGGGCGGCGAGCGCATCGGGGTGGAGCTGTCCGAGGGGTACCAGTTCCACCCGGAGCAGACGACCGACGCCATCGTCTGTCTCCACCCCCAGGCGAAGTACTTCACGACCTGACGGCCCCCCCCGAAGGCCGCCGACCAGGCCTTCCGGGGGGGCGTCGTTGACCTGGGCATACGCTGGCAACTACTTTTCGCCCCATGGGAACCTCGCTCAGTGCGGTCTCGTCCTCGGCGGGGGCGGTGTCAGGCGCCCTCACCGGGTCGACGGTGATCCTCGAGATCGTGATCCTCGTGGTGGTCATCGGCCTCCTCGTGACGATCCTCTTGCTCTACCGGCGCCGCAACGCGCCACCCAAGCCGAGGGAGGCCGCCCAGGCGACGAACTACTACGGCGACCTGGCGACGGTGCAGAACCCCCAGCAGGCCGCGGCGGCGCCGGGTGGCTACGCCGGCGGCACGCAGCCCGACCAATTCGCCGGCTTCGCCACGGCCCCGGCCGCGCCCCAGGCGCCCGCGCCCATGGCTCCGGCCGCCCCGGCACCGATGGCGGCCCCACCGATGGCCCCACCGCCGGCCCCACCGCCGGCCCCGGCCGGGCCGCCCCCGGGCACGCCGGCGGGCTGGCTGCCCGACCCGAGCGGGGCGCCCAACACCCTCCGCTACTGGGACGGCAACGGCTGGACCCAGCACGTCGCCCAGCGCTCCTGAAGCGCGGGTGAGCCCCGCCGCGCTCAGCGGCGGGAGGAGAAGAGGACCGGCACCCCCGCCGCGCCACCTCCGGCGGCCACCGCCGCCTCGCGGGCGTGGTAGCTCGAGCGGGTGAGGGGCGACGCCTGCAGGTGGTCGAAGCCGAGTGCCGTCCCCGCCGCCCGTAGCGCGTCGAAGTCCTCGGGCGTCCAGTAGCGGGCCACGGGGAGGTGGTCGCGACTCGGGCGCAGGTACTGGCCCACCGTGCCGATCGACACCCCGACCGCCCGGAGGTCGGCCAGGGTGGCCACGACCTCGTCGGCCGTCTCGCCCAGGCCGACCATGAGGCCCGACTTCACGACCAGCCCGGCGTCGGCCGCCCGGGCCAGCACGGCGAGGCTGCGGGCGTAGCCGGCGTTCGGGCGGACGGCCCGCTGCAGCCGGGCCACCGTCTCGATGTTGTGGTTGAGCACGTCGGGCCGGGCGAGGAAGACCGTCTGCAGCGAGGCCTCGTCGCCCTGGCAGTCCGAGATGAGCACCTCGACCGTCGTGGCCGGCTGCCGGCGCCGCACCGCCTCGACGGTGGCCGCCATGGCCGCCGCGCCCCCATCGGCCAAATCGTCGCGGGCCACACAGGTGACCACGGCGTGGCCCAAGCCCATCCGCTCGACCGCCTCGGCGACGCGCTCGGGCTCATCGGGCTCGAGCGGCAGCGGATGACGCGTGTCGACGAGGCAGAAGCCGCAGGCTCGCGTGCAGCGGGCGCCGTTGATCATGAACGTGGCCGTACCGTCGGCCCAGCACTCCGAGATGTTCGGGCAGCCGGCCTCTTGGCAGACGGTCGTGAGTCGTAGGTCGCGCAGCGTCCGGTCGACCCGACGGAAGCCGTCCTCCCGCCGCACCGGCACCCGTAGCCACTCGGGCTTGCGGGTCGAGATCGCCAGGCCGGCGTCGGGGTCCACGCCGGCCCGTCGCAGGCGTCGCAGGAGCGGGCGCTCGTCGGGCCCCTCGCCCGACGCGGCAGCCGTCACGTCCTGGCGGTCGACCGCCCCCTCGCCGGCCCAGGCGGCGACGGCCCGGCGCAGCACGGCCTCGGTCACCTCGTCCATCGAGAGGGCGTGGCCGCTGGCCGCGAGGCTCGTCACCGGCCGGTCGGTGATGCCGCACGGCACGATGTGACCGAACATGGCGAGGTCGCAGTCGACGTTCAGCGCCAGCCCGTGCAGCGTCCGGCGGACCCCGTCGAAGCGCACCGTGCGGACCCCGACCGCGCCGACCTTGGCCGGGCTCGTCCCGTCCGTCCCGAGCCACACGCCCGGGTAGTCGGGGAGGCGGCCGACGCCCTCGACGCCGAGGTCGCCGAGCGCGTCGATGACCACCTGCTCCAAGCGGTGCACGTGCTCCGGTCCGACCCGAGGGGCGTCGGGGAGCGTGATGACCGGGTAGAGCACCAGCTGGCCGGGCCCGTGGTAGGTGACGTCGCCGCCCCGGTCCGTCGCCGCGAGCGCCGCCCCCACGCTCGCCGGGTCGACGAGCACGTGGGCCGGGTCGGCCCGTACCCCGAGCGTGTACACGTGGGGGTGCTCGAGGGCGAGCAGGTAGTCGTCGCGGCTGCGGGCGGCGAGGGCCCGCTGCAGCGCGTCGGCCTCCTCGTAAGGGACCCGGCCCAGCCGTCGAACCCGGAGCACGGGCGTTACAGCTCTGAGGTCCATTCCCGGGTGGTCAGGAGCTCGGCCACCCGGCCGAGGAACGAGGCGACGTAGGCGCCGTCGACCGCCCGGTGGTCCCACGATATCCCGATGTTGCCGGTCGAGTGGATGGCGATGGACTCGGTACCGTCGGGCAGGGTGACCACCACCGGGCGCCGTCGGACGCCGTCGGTGGCGAGGATGGCCACCTGGGGCTGGTTGATGATCGGCACCGTGAAGTAGGTGCCGAAGGGACCGTCGTTCGTCACCGAGATCGTCCCGCCGGCGATGTCGTCGGCCCGCAGCTGCCGGGTGCGCGCCCGGTCGGCGAGGTCGCGGATCCGCCGGGCCATCCCCCGCAGCGTGACCTCCTCCGCCCGGTGCACGACGGGGACGATGAGACCCTCGTGCTCGAGGTCGACGGCGATCCCGAGGTTGATCTCCTGGTGCACGACGAGGGACTCCTCGGCCACGGAAGCGTTCAACCGGGGGTAGTCGCGGAGCGCCTCGACCATGGCCCGGGCGATGAACGGCAGGTAGGTGAGCGAGAAGCCCTCCTCCGCCCGGAAGCGCTCGCCGAACTGACGGCGCACTCGTTCGACGTTCTCAAAGTCGGCTTCGGTGGCGATGTAGGCGTGGGGCGAGGTGGCCTTGGACCGCAGCATGTGCTCGGCCGTCCGGCGTCGCATGTTGGAGAAGGGGATGATCTGGTCACCCGTCGGCCGGAGGACGGGCGATGCCGGCTGCACCGGGTTCGGCGCCATGCTCGGACGGGCCGGCACCGGTGGCGTCGGCGGTGTGGTCGGCGCACCGGGCACCGCGGCGACGGCTGGAGGGGGTGGTGTGGCGGCGGGCGGCGGCGCGGGCGGCACGGGGGCCGGTGCGGGCGGCACAGGGGCCGGTGCGGCCGGTGGCGGTGCGGCCGGTAGCGGTGCGGCCGGGGCTGCTGGCGCGGGCGGTGGAGGTGCCGTCGCCGCTACCGGGGGCGCGACAGGAGGCGGCGCGGCAGCTACCGCGTCGACGACGAGCTTCGGGGGCTCGGCAGGAACGGAGCCGGCCCGGCGGGCGTCGATCTCGGCCAGCACGTCCTCGCGGGTGATGCGACCGCCGACCCCCGTGCCCGTGATCTCGGAGGCGGCGATCCCGTTCTCGGAGAGGAGGCGCCGCACGACGGGCGACAGGAGACGGGGGTCGTCGCCGTCGGTGGCCTCAGGCACCGGCACCGGCTGGGTGGTGGTGGCGAACCCCGGTGGCGGTGGCGGTGGCGTGAGGGTGGGTTCGGCCGACGCGGCCGGCGGCACGGCTGCGGCCGGCGCGGGTGCTGGAGGTGCCGGCGCAACGGGCGCGGGCTGCACAGGTTCGGCGGCCACAGTCGGTGCGGGGGGCGGCGCTGCCGCTGACGGCGGTGCGGGGGGAGCGGCGGCGGCTGGGGGCGGCGCGGGGGCGGCCGGCGGCGGCGCGGCGGGTGCTGGCGGTGGTGGTGGCGCCGCCGGGGGCGCGACCTCGGCCGGGGCGTCGGCGGGCGCCGGGGACCCAGCGAGGGCGGCCTCGCCGATGACGGCCAAGCGGACGCCGACGTCGACGGTCTCGCCCTCGGGCACGAGGATCTCCTGCAGGACGCCCGCCGCCGGCGAGGGCACTTCGGAGTCCACCTTGTCCGTCGAGACCTCGAAGAGCGGCTCGTCGCGAGCCACGGTGTCGCCGACGTTCTTCATCCATCGGGTGATGGTCCCCTCGGTGACGGTCTCACCGAGCTGGGGCATCGTGACGTCAGGCAAGGTGGAGCCCCCTTCCGGTCAAGGCCAGCACGGTCTCGCCGAACGTCTCGGACAGTGTCGGGTGCGGCTGGATGAACTGTCCGACGTCCTCGGGTGTGGCGTCCCAGTTCACCGCCAGGTAGCCCGAGCCGAGCTGCTCGGTGACCCAGGGCCCGCAGAGGTGGACGCCGAGGATCCGGCCGGCCCGGCCGTCGGACCGGCGCTCGGCGACCACCTTCACCAGGCCCTCGGTGTCCCCGAGGATGCGGGCCCGGCTGTTCCCGCCGAAGGGGTCCTTCTTGACGACGATGTCGTAGCCGCGGGCCAGGGCCTGGTCCTCGGTGAGCCCGGCGTAGGCCACCTCGGGGTGGCAGTAGATGGCCCAGGGCACCCGGTCGTAGTCGACGGGCACCACCGGCTCGCCGAGGATGGCCTTCACCACCACGATCCCCTCGGCGAAGCCCACGTGGGCGAGCTGAGGCGAAGCGGCCACGAGGTCGCCGACGGCCCAGACCCGCTGGGCGTGGGTGCGCTGCCAGCGGTCCGTGACGACGAAGCCGCGCTCGTCGAGCACCACGCCGGTGTCGGTCGCCAGCAGACCCTCGGTGCGGGGGCGCCGACCCACCGAGACGACGACGGTCTCCACCTCGATCATGCGACCGTCGCCCAGGGCCACCACGGTGCTCGTCCCGTCGGGTTTCGGGGTGTGACCTTTCACCTCGACGCCCGTCAGGACCTCGATCCCCCGCTTGCGGAAGGAGCGGCCGACGGTGGCGGTCATGTCCTGGTCGCAGCCGGCCAGGATTGAGTCGAGCGCCTCGAGCACGGTCACCTTCGACCCGAGGTCGGAGAGGAGGGAGGCGAACTCGCAGCCGATGGCCCCACCTCCGACCACCGCGGTGGAGGACGGGATGCGCTCGAGGTCGAGGAACTCGTCGGAGGTGAGGACGTAGCGCCCGTCGACCTCGAAGCCCGGGATGGTTCGGGGCACGGAGCCGGCAGCCAGCACGACGTGACGCCCTCGCAGCTCGGTGCCGGCGTCGTCCCCGTCGACGACGGCCACCCGGAGACCCGGCAGGAGCATGCCGGTCCCGGAGAGCGTCGTCACGTGCCGGCCCTTCAGCAGCCCTACCAGGCCCCGGTAGAGCTGGTCGACGACGGCGTTCTTCCGGGCCTGGCTCACCGCGAAGTCGACGGCCGGCGTGCCGCTCGAGATGCCGAAGACCGACGACGAGTTCACCGTGCGCAGCACCGACGCCGTCTCGAGGAACTCCTTGGCCGGGATGCAGCCTCGGTGGAGGCAGGTCCCGCCGACCTTCTCGCGCTCCACGATGGCCATCGAGAGACCGGCAGCCGCACCGTAGAGCGCCGTGGCGTAGCCGCCCGGGCCACCGCCGATGATGACGACGTCGTACTCGTTGACCTCGTTCGTCGCCGTCATCTCCTCGACCCCGTGCTGCGCCCCCCGATCCCCGTGGTGGCTGCACCGACCCGATGGTGAGGCGTCGGCGGAGCGGACCGATCCGAGCCTACCGGCGCGACCGCGCCGTCAGGCCCTGGTCGCACCGGCCGCCCCCTTCACCCTCCCGGCGAAGCGCTCCGCCCGCGCCTTCACGAGGGACGGCACGGCGGCGGCGCCCGTGATCGGCCGGTAGGCGTCGGAGGCCGCGGTCAGCGCCTCGTCCTCGTCGTCGGCGAGCTCGAGGTCGGCCGCCTCGGCGTTGGCCTCCGCCTGGGCCACCGACGAGGCGCCCGGGATGACGACCACGTTCGGTCGGCGGACCAGCCAGGCCAGGGCCACCTGGGACGGGGTGGCGTCGTGGGCCGTCGCCACCTCCCGCAGCGTGTCGACGAGCGGCGCCGACCGACGGAGGTTCTCGGCGAGGAACGCCGGGGTGTTGAGCCGCATCCCCTTCGGCAGGTGCTCGGCGTCGTAGCGGCCCGAGAGGAGCCCCTGGCCGAGCGGGCTGTAGGCGATGATCAGCCGGTCGTGCTCCTGGGCCCACGGGAGGAGGTCGGCCTCGGGCATCCGGTGGGACAGGCTGTACTGCACCTGGTTGGAGAGGACCGGCCCGCCGAGGGCCTGCTCGGCCTCCTGCCAGCCGCTCTTCGAGTAGTTCGAGACGCCGACGTGGCGCACGAGCCCGTCGGCCACGAGCTTGGCCACCGCCCGCATCGTCGGCCCCACCGGGACGACCGGGTTGGGCCAGTGCACCTGGTAGAGGTCGATCGCAGTGACGCCGAGGCGGGCCGCGCTGAGCCTGGCCCGCCAGCCGACGACGGGGTCGACCGGCAGGACCGGGAAGAGCTTGGTGGCCACGAAGGCTTCGTCCCGCCGCCCGGCGAGGGCCCGGCCGACGATGCGCTCGGAGCGGCCGAAGGCGTAGATCTCGGCCGTGTCGATGAGGTTGACCCCGAGGTCGAGGGAGCGCTGGACGATCGCCGGTGCGGTGACGGTGGCGTACTCCGAGCCGTAGCCCCACTCACCGGCGCCGAACTGCCAGCAGCCGAGCCCGACCGCCGAGAGGCGGACGCCACCGACCTCGACGTACTTCACGGCCGTCTCACTTGGGCGGCATGCGGATGCCGCCGTCGAGCCGGATGACCTCGCCGTTCAGGTAGCGGTTGTTGGCGATCTCGACGACGAGCTTGCCGTACTCCTCGGGACGGCCCAGGCGCTTCGGGTAGAGGACGGACTCGCCCAGGCTCTTACGGGCCTCCTCGGGCAGCATGGCGAGGAGCGGGGTGTCCATGAGGCCCGGGGCGATCGTCACCACCCGGATGCCGACGACGGAGAGGTCCCGGGCGGCCGGCAACGTCATGCCGACGATCGCCCCCTTGGAGGCCGAGTAGGCGAGCTGGCCGATCTGGCCGTCGAAGGCCGCCACCGACGCCGTGTTCACGATGACGCCCCGCTCCCCGTCCTCCAGCGGCTCGGTGGCGGCGATGGCCGAGGCGGCCTTCGTCATCACGTTGAAGGTGCCGATCACGTTGAGGCGCTGGATGAACTCGAACGGGGCGAGCTCGTGGGGCTTGCCGTCCCGGTCGATGACCCGCCCGACGTGGCCGGTGCCGGCGCAGTTGACCGCCACGCGGAGCGGTCCGGCCCCGGCCGCCTCGTCCACCGCCCGCTGGCAGTCCGCCGGGTCGGTGACGTCGCCGGCCACGCTCCGCCCCTCGACCTCCTCGGCCACCTGCTTGGCCCCGTCGCCGTTCTTGTCGAAGACGGTGACCACGGCGCCTTCGGCGGCGAGCGCCCGGGCGGTGGCCGCCCCGAGGCCCGAGGCGCCGCCGGTCACGATGGCCGAGATCCCCTGCAGTTCCATGTGGCGATGGTACGAGCCGCCGGGACCCGACCACCAATGGTGCTCCTGGCGGCGGTCCTCGGGTCAGGGTCCCGAGGTCCCCTCCCCCGTGCCGGCCGCGCCGGTGGCCAGTGCGTCGACGACGTCGTTCCAGCGGTCCCCCGAGTGGCCCTTCACCCAGGCGAAGTCGACCGGCCGGGTCGGGTCGATGGCGAGGGCGAGGAGCGGCTCCCAGAGGTCCCGGTTGGCCACCGGCTTGCCGGCCGAGTTGCGCCAGCCCCGCCGGCGCCAGCCCTCCCACCACCGCTGGCGGAAGCAGTTCACGACGTAGGTCGAGTCGCTCACCACGTGGATCTCGGTGTCGTCGTCCAGGAGGGACCGGAGGGCCTGGAGGACCGCGGTGACCTCCATCCGCTGGTTGGTCGTCTGGGCCTCGGCCCCGCTCTCGTAGGGGCCGTCGGGCACCGCCCAGGCCCAGCCGCCCGGCCCGGGGTTCCCGAGACAGGCGCCGTCGGTGTACACGGTGAGACCCTTGGTCGCCACGAGGCACATTCGTACTACGGGGGTGTTCATCCCCCCTGTCTTTGTTGGGGCGCCCGGGGTTTTACGATGGCGAGGTGCTCTTCGACGGCATCTCGCACCAGGTCCCCGACATCGACCCCGGGGAGACGGCCGAGTGGCTCGATTCCTTCGACGCCGTCGTCGACGCCCGGGGCCGCACCCGGGGCCGCTTTCTGCTCATGAAGCTCCTCGAGCGGGCGCGGGCCCTCCAGGTCGGCTTCCCGGCCACCGTCTCGACCCCCTATGTGAACACGATCGCCGCCGACGAGGAGCCCTGGTTCCCCGGCGACGAGTACCTGGAGCGCCGGATCCGGGCCTACATACGCTGGAACGCCGCGGTCATGGTCACCCGGGCCAACGCCCGGACCGACGGCATCGGCGGGCACCTCTCCACCTACGCCAGCTCTGCCGCCCTGTACGAGGTGGGCTTCAACCACTTCTTCCGGGGGAAGGGCGACGGCGGCGCGGGCGACCAGATCTTCTTCCAGGGCCACGCCAGCCCGGGCATCTACGCCCGGGCCTTCGTCGAGGGCCGTCTGAGCGAGGAGCAGCTCGACAACTTTCGCCACGAGGTGGCGGGGAACGGCCTGCCGAGCTACCCGCACCCGAGGCTCCTCCCCGACTTCTGGGAGTTCCCCACCGTGTCGATGGGCCTCGGGGCTATCGGCGCGGTGTACCAGGCGCACATCAACCGTTACCTCCACCAGCGCGAGCTCGTCGACACCAGCCAGAGCCGGGTGTGGTGCTTCGTGGGCGACGGCGAGATGGACGAGCCCGAATCGATCGGCGCCCTCGGGGTGGCCGGACGCGAGCACCTCGACAACCTCATCTTCGTCGTCAACTGCAACCTGCAGCGCCTCGACGGCCCTGTACGGGGCAACGGCAAGATCATCCAGGAGCTCGAGGCCGTCTTCCGCGGCGCCGGCTGGAACGTCATCAAGGTGATCTGGGGCTCGCGCTGGGACGAGCTCTTGGCCCGAGACGTCGACGGCGTGCTGCTCGACAAGATGAACACCACCGTCGACGGCGCGTTCCAGAAGTACGCCGTGGAGTCGGGCGCCTACATCCGCGAGCACTTCTTCGGCCCGGACCCCCGCCTGCGCAAGATGGTCGAGCACCTGAGCGACGACGAGCTGCGGACCCTCCCCCGGGGCGGCCACGACTACCGCAAGCTCTACGCCGCCTACAAGCTGGCGGCCGAGCAGCACGACGCCCCGACGGTCATCCTGGCCAAGACCATCAAGGGGTGGACGCTCGGCCCTGAGATCGAGGCCCGCAACGCCACCCACCAGATCAAGAAGATGAACAAGGCCCAGCTGCGGGCGCTGCGTGACCGGCTCTACCTGGCCGACGAGATCCCCGACGAGGCGCTCGACGCCGAGCTGCCCCCCTACTACCGGCCGCCCGAGAGCTCCGAGGCCTACCAGTACCTCACGGCCCGCCGGAAGGTGCTCGCCGGCGCCCTCCCCACCCGGGTGGTGCAGCCGGCCCCGCCGGCCGTACCCGACCCGAAGGTGTATGCCGACCTGCTGGCCGGCTCGGGCTCCCAGGCCGCCTCGACGACGATGGCCCTCGCCCGCTTGCTCCGCAACCTGGTGCGCGATCCCACGGTGGGCCCGCTCGTCACCCCGATCGTCTCGGACGAGGCCCGCACGTTCGGCCTCGAGCCGCTGATCGCCGAGGCCAAGATCTACGCCCCGGGCGGGCAGCGCTACGTGCCGGTGGACGCCGGCCTCCCCCTCAACTACGCCGAGTCGGCCTCCGGGCAGTTCCTGGAGGAAGGCATCACCGAGGCCGGGGCCATGGCGGCGTTCACCGCCCTCGCCACCTCCTACGCCACGTGGGAACGGCCGATGCTGCCGGTCTTCCTCTTCTATTCCATGTTCGGCTTCCAGCGGGTCGGCGACCTCATCTGGGCCCTCGGCGACATGCGGGGCCGGGGGATCCTCGCCGGGTGCACCGCCGGGCGCACGACGCTCCAGGGCGAGGGCCTGCAGCACAACGACGGCCACTCGCCGCTCCTCGCCTCGTCGAACCCGGCGGCCCTCATCTACGACCCGGCGTTCAGCTACGAGTTGGCCGTCATCGTCGAAGACGCCATCCGGCGGATGCTCGGGCCCGAGCCCGAGGACCGCTTCTGGTACCTCACGCTCTACAACGAGAACTACGTGATGCCCGGGCTACCCGAGGGCCCTGACGGCGAGTCCATCCGCCAGGGCATCATCGACGGCCTCTACCGCTTCGCCGGGCCGGCGGAGACCGGAGGGAGCCGACGGGCCACACTCTGCTTCTCCGGCCCGATGTGGCGGGCGGCCATGGAGGCCCGTCAGCTGCTGGCCGATGGTTGGGGCGTCTCCTGCGACGCCTGGTCGGCGACTTCCTGGACGTCGCTCCGCCAGGAGGCGCTGACGGTGGAGCGTTGGAACCGGCTGCACCCGGGCAAGGAGGCCAAGCTGCCGTCGGTCACTTCGCTCCTCGGGCCGGGCCGCGGCCCTGTCGTGGCGGTCACCGACTACATGCGGGCCGTCCCCGACCAGGTGGCCCGCTTCGTTCCTCGCCCCTTCCTCTCGCTCGGCACCGACGGCTTCGGACGCTCCGACGCCCGCGATGCGCTCCGCCGCTATTTCGAGGTCGACGCGGCGCACGTCGTCGTGGCCGTGCTCTCCGGGCTGGTCCGGGCGGGCGAGGGCGAGGCCAGGGAGGTCGAGGAGGCCATCGAGCGCTTCGGCATCGACCCCGAAGCACGTCCGCCCTTCGACGTCTGAGCGGACGGCCAGCGCAGCCAGGTCAGGGGTGGCGTCAACATCGCTCTGGCGCGTTGCATGGAGTGTGGACGCCCGGACCTCAAGGGTTCATACTCCAACCAATGGTTCTTCGCAGACCACTCGGGGTTCATATCCCAGACGCACGAGGGCAAGACGCCCATCTGCGAGTGTCGGTTCATCGCGAGCCGTCGAGGGTTGTTCTCAGCCACTGGCGGGGCGACGTTTGTGTCGCCACCACGCCCATCCGATTGACGGACGTTCCCCGCCTGGTCGGCATTCTCGTGGATGCGCTTGCCGACGCGGCAGGCGAATCAACACAAGGGGGCGCGCTGTCACGTCACCGCAATCCTTGGACCGTGATTCGATCCTGGCTCCAACCGAGGCTTGCCGCGGTTCTTCGTATGCCCACTGCGCCAACCAGGTACTCGGACTCAGAGTCGGCGTGGAAAGACGTGGGCGCCGCCTCGCGTTAGCTCACGCTCGCGACACCCCGCCGAGCGTCAGTGCGGCGACCAGGAGTCGGGATCCGAGGTGAGCTTGGTTACCTGCTTCGGTAGGCGACCCGTGGCGACGTCGGCCAGCGTCACGTTCTCGAGCACGGACCGGAGGCTCGCCCGCACGGCCACCCAGATCTCCTGAAGGTGCTTGGCCGACCCCTCGTAGTGGGCGGCTTCGGGGCGGAAGCCCCGTACCTCGGCGAGCGGCCCGTCGAGGGCCCGGATGACGTCGGCGAGGGTGATGTCCGAGGCGTCCCGGGCCAGGCGGTAGCCGCCCTCGGCGCCCCGCTGGCTCGAGACGAGCCCCGAACGGCGCAGGTCGGCCAGGATCGCCCCGAGGAAGCGGGGCGGCAGGCCCTGGTCGGCGGCCAGCGTCTCGGCTGTCTGGGGGACGCCGGCCACCGCCAGTGACAGCAGGGCGCGAAGGCCGTAGTCCACCTTGGCCGGGATGTGCACCTTTGGATTCTGCCCCCTGACGGCGTGGCGCGGGTGCTCCGCCGCCTTCGCCTGACGCCCGGCGCCCGTGCGAAGATCGAACGGTGGCAAGACCAGCACTCCACCTGGCCGGTGACGACGAGGCGGATGCCTTGCTGAGTGAGGACCCGCTGGCCCTCCTCATCGGCATGGTGCTCGACCAACAGATCCCCCTCGAGAAGGCCTTCCGGGGACCGGCCGAGCTCGTCGCCCGCACCGGACGACCGCTCTCGGCCGAAGAGATCGCCGCGATGGACCCGGAGCGGCTGGCCGAGCTGTTCACCCGGCCGCCGGCCCTCCATCGCTTCCCGGGTTCGATGGCCCGCCGGGTCCAGGCCCTCTGCCAGACCATCGTCGAGGGCTACGGGGGCCGGGCCGACGCCGTCTGGGACGACGTGGTCGACGCCAAGGAGCTCAAGAACCGGTTGAAGGCGCTCCCCGGCTTCGGCGACCAGAAGGCCCGCATCTTCATCGCCCTCCTCGGCAAGCAGCTCGGCGTCCGGCCGTCGGGCTGGCAGCAGATGGCCTCCCCCTTCGGCGACCCCGGCTCGCACCGCTCGGTGGCCGACATCGTCGACGAGCCGAGCCTGGCCCAGGTGCGGGCGACCAAGAAGGCGATGAAGGCCGGCCCATCGCCGTCGGGGTGAGCTCGGCGCTGGCCGAGCGCCGGCTCTATCTCTGCACGCCCGATCGCCGCGATCTGGCGGATTTCGTGGCCGCCTGCCTGGCCGGCGGGGTGGACGTGGTGCAGCTGCGCGATCCGCAGCTCGAGGCCAAGGAGCTCGTGGCCCGGAGCCGGGTCATCCGCGAGGTGTGCGCGGCGGCCGGGGTGCCCTTCATCGTGAACGACCGACCGGACGTGGCCCTCGAGGCCGGAGCCGACGGGGTCCACGTGGGCCAGGACGACGTGGCGCCGGCCACCGCCCGGCAGATCCTCGGCGACGGCGCCATCGTCGGGCTCTCGACCCACGCGCCGGCCGAGCTCGAGGCGGCCGTCCACGCCCCGGTCGACTACCTCTCAGCCGGGCCGGTCGAGCCCACCCCGACAAAGCCCGGTCGCCCCGGAACCGGTCTGGCCTACGTGACGCTCGCCAACCGTCGTGCCGACAAGCCGGTGTTCGTGACCGGCGGCGTGACCCCCGAGCGGGTGCCCGAACTCGCGGCGGCCGGCGCCCGGCACTTCGTCGTCGTGCGATACCTCACCGAGTCCGACCGGCCCGAAGCGGCCGCCAGGGCGTTGCGGGGGGCGATCGAGGAGGCGCTCGGCTCGTCCTGACTCGGCTCGGTCCGTGGAAGCGCAGGATGGCGCACCCCTGCCACGGGTGCGCAAGGTCCGGCCGGTGCTCCAGCGAGAGGTGGCCGTCCGCCGACCGCTTCAGCGTTGGCGCTCGAGCCACCCCATGAGCGTGGCCACGACCCGGGGGTCGGCCCGCAGGAGGTGACCGGCCCCGGGGACGATCCGCAGGTCCACCGGGCCGATCGCCGCGTCGGCGAGTTCCAGGGCGGCCAGGGCCGGCACCTCGCGGTCCTCGGCCCCGTGCACGACGAGGAGGGAACGACGACCGAGCGCGGCGGCCGCGGCGACCGGGTCGAGCTCGGCGAACTCGATGGCCCAGCGCTCGAGATCGGGCGGGAAGTCCCGCCGACGGACCACACCGCTCCGCCGACACCGCTCGAGGAGCGCCTCGGGGTCGACGGCGAAGGCGGAGGGGTCCGATGTCGTGCCGAGGCAGGCCACGCCCCGGACCCGCTCGTCCTCGGCCGCCACCCTGAGGGCGAGGGCGCCGCCCAGGCCGAAGCCGGCCAACCAGCGGGGCGTGGCCTCCTCCACCTCGAGATCGAGCAGGAACCGGAGGTCCTCGAGCCAGCCCTCGATCGAGAAGTCGCCGTTCGACGCGCCGGCCCCCCGGAACGTGGCCGTGACAACGGCCCAGCCGGACTCGTGGGACAGGCGGTCGGCCAGCGCCGGGAACGTCCGCCCCACCTCGGGCGCGGCCCCTTCGGCCAGCGGGAGCTCGTGGGAGACGAAGAGGGCGGGCGCCCCCTGCGAGCCGGGTGACGGCGAGGTGTAGACGCGGAGGGATCCCGCGGGGCCGTCGACCACCCGGAAGGGACCGCTCACCGGCCGAGCTCCGATCGGCTCAACGGAACCAGAGCCAGCGGCGGCGGCGGCGCTCGGCCCGCTGGCCCAAGTCCTCGAGGGGCGGCGGGAAGGACAGGTCGGCCGTCTTGGTGTACAGCTCGGCGATCGACGTGGCCGACTCCACCTGGGTCCAGCGTTCGGAGAACTCCTCCTCGTCGAGGGTGCCCTTGCCGTAGTGGTAGGCGAGGAGCGAGAAGAAGATCTCCTTGTCTTCGGCGGTCGGGCGGGGGGAGGTCCGGTGGCGGCCTTCGGCCATCCGACGGGCCAGGCGCTCGGCGCCCGACAGGTCGTCGTCGTCTCCGGCCGGCTCGTTCGAGGGGACACCCGACGGCGTCAGGCCCGCGCGCTCCCCCGGCGTCTCGTGCCCCGCCCCGTCGTCCGGCCCGGGCAGGGCCTCGGTGCCACCGTCGTGTGTCAGATCCCGATGCGCTGGGCCAAGAGCTCGCGGTGATAGGCGGGGTCGCCGAGGAGCAGCTCGGAGGACTTGGCCCGCTTGAAGTAGAGGTGGGCGTGATGCTCCCACGTGAAGCCGATGCCCCCGTGGATCTGGATGTTCTCCGCCGCCGCGTGGAAATAGGCCTCCGAGCAGTAGGACTTGGCCAGGCTGGCCACCACGGGGAGCTCGTCGGAGTCCTCGGCCGCGGCCCAGCCGGCGTAGTAGGCGGCGGACTTGGCCGACTCCACCTCGAGCAGCATGTCGGCGCACTTGTGTTTGATGGCCTGGAAGCTCCCGATCGGCCGGCCGAACTGGATCCGGGTCTTGGCGTACTCGACGGCGTTGTCGAGACAGCGCTGCGCCCCGCCGACCTGCTCGGCCGCCAGGGCCACCGCGGCGAGGTCGAGGGTCTTGGCCAACCCCGGCTCGGCCCCGCCCTCCGTGCCGATGAGCCAGGCCGGGGTGTCGGCGAACTCCAGCCGGGCCTGCTTCCTCGTCTGGTCCATCGTGGTGAGCGGGGTCTTGGTCAGGCCCTCGGCGTCACCCTTCACCCCGAAGAGGCTGAGCCCCGAGTCGGTGCGGGCCACCGCCAGCACCAGCCCGGCCGTGTAGCCGTCGAGGACGAACATCTTGTGGCCGTTCAGCACCCAGCCGTCGGCCGAGGGCTTGGCGGCCAGGGTGACCCCGCCGAAGTCCCAACGGCCGTTGTCCTCGGTGATGGCCAGCGTGCCGGTGGTCTCGCCGGAGGCCAGCCCGGGCAGGAGGTACTTCTTGGCCGACTCGTCGCCCGACGTGAGGACGGCATTGGAGGCCAGGGCCACCGTCGAGAAGAAGGGCGCGCAGAGCAGGGCCGCACCCATCTCCTCCAGGACCACGATGAGCTCCACGTAGGAGAAGCCCGAGCCGCCGTACTCCTCGGGGATGATGAGCGACTGGAGGCCCAGCTGGTCGGCCATCTGGGACCAGACGGCGGGGTCGTAGCCCTCGGTGGTCTCCATGAGGCGCCGCACCTCGGTCTCCGGAGACTTCTCCTCGAGGAAGCGCCGGACGGCCCGCCGCAGCTCCTCCTGCTCCTCACTGAAGGCAAAGTTCATCCGGTCGGTCCTTCTCCCCTGGGTCGTCCACCGGACGCCGCCCGCGCTGTCCCGTCGGAGGCGCCCGACCAGGCTGTCTACCAGATGGGCCGAGGGCCCGACCACCAGGCGCTCCGTCGCCGACCGCCACCCGGCTGTCGGACGGCACCCAACCCTGAGTGTCTAACGTGGGGGGATGCCCGAGCTGACGAGGATCTGGGAGGACGCGGCCTGCGAGGTCCACCGCATCGTGGTGGGCCCGATGGACAACAACGTCTACATCCTGCGGTGCCGGCGGACCGGCGACGCCATGCTGGTGGACGCGGCCAACGAGCACGACGCCCTCCTCGAGGTCTGCGAGCGCCTGGGCGTGCGCTTCGTGGTCGAGACCCACGGCCACTGGGACCACATCCAGGCCGTGCCGGCCATCCGCGACGCCGGGATCTCGGTCTCGGTGACGGAGGCCGACGCCGGCATGCTGCCCTCCTACGACCTGCTCCTCGAGGACGACGCGGTGCTCGATGTGGGCAAGCTCCGGGTCCGCACGGTCGCCACCCCGGGCCACACCCCGGGCTCCATGTGCTTCGCCGTCGAGGGCACCCCGCTCCTCCTTTCCGGCGACACGCTCTTCCCGGGCGGGCCGGGGGCCACGCAGTTCGAAGGGGGCGACTTCCCGACGATCATCCGCTCGATCGAGGACCGCCTCTTCGCCCGCTACGGGGCCGACTCGCTGGTACTCCCCGGGCACGGGGCCTCCACCACGATCGGCTCGGAGTCCCCCCACCTCCAGGAGTGGATCGACCGGGGCTGGTAGGGGCGCTCAGCCCGGCGTCCCGATCACCGCGGTGGAGGGGTCCCGGGGCCGCTCGATGAGCTCGATGCCCGGGGGCAGCCCGTCGACCTGCACGGTGCCGTTGTCGTACTCGACGTCGACCCTCGACCCGGCGAGCGGGATGCCCTCGACCCGCAGATGGCGGATCTCGGGGGGGACGGTCGGCGAGAGCCAGGTCTTCCCGTAGGGGATCCAGGGGTCGAAGCGGAGCAGGGTGCGGAGGCACAGGAGCGGCGAGGCGGCGGCCCAGGCCTGCGGCGAGCACGAGGTGGGGTAGGCCACCGGGAGCGGGAGCTCGCTCCGGGAGAGCCCGCTGAACAACTCGGGCAGCCGGCCGCTCTGGGCCATCGCCGCGTCGAAGAGCGAGAGGATGAGACGCTCCGCCGCCACGTCGAAGCCGTAGCGGCCCAACCCCGAGGCGATGATCGCCGTGTCGTGGGGCCAGACCGAGCCGCAGTGGTAGCTGATCGGGTTGTAGCCGGCCATGTTCGTGGCGAGCGTGCGGATGCCCCAGCCGCTGAACATCTGCGGGCCGACGAGGTGCCTGGCCACCGCTTCGGCCTTGTCCTCGTCGACGATCCCCGTCCAGAGGCAGTGCCCCATGTTCGAGGCCAGCGAGTCGATCGGGCGCTTGTCCTCGTCGAGGCCGACGGCGAACCATCCGCGCTCCTCCAGCCAGAAGTCCCGGTTGAAGGCCACCTTCAGCTCGGCCGCCCTCTTCTGGTAGTCCTCGTAGGTGGCGTCGTCGCCGGCCTCCTTGGCGAAGTGGGCCCGGGCCAGGTAGGCCCCGTAGACGTAGGCCTGCACCTCGCAGAGGGCGATCGGGGCCTGGGCCACCCGGCCGTCGGCGTAACGGATCCCGTCCCAGCTGTCCTTCCAACCCTGGTGGGCCAGGCCCCGGTCGGTGGCCCGCGCGTACTCGACGTAGCCGTCGCCGTCGATGTCGCCGTACTCGGCGATCCACTGGAGCGCCCGCTCGGCGTTCGGCAGGAGCTCGTCGACGAGCTCGGTGGCCAGGCCCCAGCGACGCAGCTCGCCGAGCAGCATCACGAAGAGCGGTGTGGCGTCGACCGAGCCGTAGTAGATGTCGCCGCCCCCAAGCGACATCGGGGAGGAGTCAGCGCCGAAGCGCATCTCGTGGAGGATGCGACCCGGCTGCTCGTCGCGGCGGGGATCGACTTCGGTCCCCTGGAAGCGGGCCAAGGTCTGGAGCACCCCGAGGGCCAGCTCGGGGTCGACGATGAGGGCCATCCAGGCCGTGAGGATCGAGTCCCGGCCGAAGATCGTCATGAACCAGGGGGCGCCGGCGGCCACGACCACCCGGTCGGGGAAGTCGGGGTCGAAGATCCGCAGCGCCCCGAGGTCCTCGGCGCTGCGCCGCACGACCGTGCAGAGGTCCTCGTAGTCGCTCGCCACGTTGGGGACCCGGGCCCGCCAGACGGCGAGCCGCTCCGAGGGGGTCGCCCGGTCGACCGGCTGCCCGCAGCGGTAGCGGGGGACGACGAGCGAGGTCTCGATGACCGGGACGACCTCGACGCAGGCGCTCCAGCTCCCGCTGGCCGGCACGAGGACCTCACAGCTCGCCAGGTCCTCGGTGAGCCGGAACTCGCCGTCCCCGGTCGGACAGGTGAAGCGCAGCTGGACGCCCCGGTCGATGCCGCCACGCTTGTAGGAGAGGGCGAGCACGTTGCCGTCGACCGAACGGACCACCTCCCCCTCCCGTTCCTCGGTCCGGCCCTCCTTCACGGCGAACAGGTCGGCGAAGTCGGCGTCGACGATGAACTCCACCCGCACCACGGTCGACTCTGCGCCGTAGTTGCGCAGCACGACGTCCTCGCGCATCCCTTGGCCCACGTAACGGGAGCGCACCACCATGATGTGCGAGTCGGCCCGACCGCCGCGGGGGGCGGCCCGCGAGACGAAGGTGGCGCTGAAGGGGTCGGTGGCCATCGCGGCGAGGGCCTCGACGGGGCGGCCGTCCACCAGGAGCTCGAAGCGCGACAGCACCCTCATGTCCCGCACGAAGAGGCCCTGGGCCAAGTTCGGGAGGAAGTCTCCCCGGCGCCCGCTGATGGCGAACGTCGACTCGTCGACGAGGGTGACCACGCCGGCCGCGTCGCTCGCCACCATCACGCCGGCGTTCCACGGGTCGGTGGCCATTGGACTTGCGACTGTACTGCCGCCCCACCGGCCTTCCCGGTACCCCCCGGGACCCGCCTCCCACGCCCTGACCAGGGGGACCACCTGGCCGAGCCTGTCCGGAAAACCTGACCACACAGGTAGACTTTTGGTCGTGGCCGCCACCCCGACGCCGACCGGACCCGATGCCCCCGCCGGCGGTCCCCTCCTCCAGGTCGTCGACCTGCACGTGGCGGTCGAGGGCGAGCCAATCCTGCGGGGCGTCGACCTCGAGGTCGGCCGGGGCGAGGTCCACGCCCTCATGGGCCCGAACGGCGCCGGCAAGTCGACGCTGGCCCAGACGCTCCTCGGCCACCCTTCCTACGAGGTGACGTCGGGGGCGGTGCGCTTCCACGGCGAGGACATCACCCGGTGGCCCACCGACGTGCGGGCCAAAGCCGGCCTCTTCCTGGCCTTCCAGTACCCTGAGTCGATCAGCGGCGTCTCGGTCACCCAGTTCCTCCGCCAGGCGATGTCGGCCCGTCGGGGCGAGGAGATCTCGGTGCTCGAAGTGCGCTTCGCCATGAACGAGTGGATGGAGCGCCTCGGCATGGACCCCGCGTTCGCCGAGCGGTACCTGAACGAAGGGTTCTCCGGTGGGGAGAAGAAGCGCAACGAGATCCTCCAGATGGCCCTCCTCGAGCCGGACCTGGCCGTGCTCGACGAGACCGACTCGGGGCTGGACATCGACGCTCTCCGCGTCGTCGGTCGCGGCGTCCACGCCGTGCGTGAGTCCCACCCCGACCTCGCGGTGCTCGTCGTGACGCATTACCAGCGGATCCTGGAGGATCTGGTGCCCGACCGGGTGCATCTGATGCTCGACGGCGCGGTCGTCGAGAGCGGCGGCCCCGAACTGGCCCGGCGGGTGGCGGCCGCGGGCTACGAGGAGTGGCGCTCATGACCGTGCCCGAGGGCCCGCTCGACCCGGAAGTCATCCGCAAGGACTTCCCGATCCTGTCGCGGACGGTGCACGACCGCCCGGTCGTCTATCTCGACTCGGCGTCGAGCTCCGTCCAGCCCCGCCAGGTCCTCTCGGCGATGGAGCGCTACTACGAGACGACCCACGCCAATGTGCACCGGGGTGTGTACTCGATGGCCGAGGAGGCCACCCGGCTCTACGAGTCGGCTCGGGTCAACGTCGGCCGGTTCCTCCATGCGCCCGACCCCGAGCACGAGATCGTCTTCACGAAGAACGCCACCGAGTCGCTCAACCTGGTCGCTCACGCCTGGGGCCGGGCCAACCTCTATGCGGGCGACGTGGTGGTCCTCACGGAGATGGAGCACCACGCCAATCTGGTGCCGTGGCTGATGCTGGCCGAGGAGCGGGGCATCGAGCTGCGCTACATCCCGGTCGACAGCGACGGCCGGCTCGACCTCGCCGACCTCGACCGGCTCTTGGACGGGGCGAGGCTGCTCGCCGTCACCGCCATGTCCAACGTGCTCGGCACGATCACCCCGCTCGCCGAGCTGACCGAGGCCGCCCACCGGGCCGGTGCCCTGGTCGTGGCGGACGGGGCCCAGTCGGTGCCCCACCTGCCGGTCGACGTGACCGAGCTCGGGGTGGACTTCCTGGCCTTCTCCGCCCACAAGGCCCAGGGTCCGACCGGGATCGGGGTGCTCTGGTCCCGGTCCGAGCTGCTGGAGGCGATGCCGCCGTTCCTCGGCGGTGGCGGCATGATCCTCGACGTCCGGCTCGACCGTTTCGTGCCGGCCGAGGCCCCCCGTCGCTTCGAGGCAGGGACGCCGCCCATCGCCGAGGCGGTCGGCCTCTCGGCCGCCGTCGAGTACCTGGAAGGCGTGGGCATGGAGCGCATCCGGGCGCACGAGGTGGCGCTCACCCGATACGCGCTCGAGCGCCTCGACGACGAATTCGGAGAGGACTGCCGGGTGTTCGGACCGCCGGCCGGTCTCGACCGGGGCGGCGTCATCTCGATCGCCTACCGCGACATCCACGCCCACGACCTGGCTCAGGTCCTGGACCAGTTCGGGGTGTGCGTCCGTCCCGGCCACCACTGCGCCAAGCCGCTCATGCGCCGACTCGGTGTGCCCGCCACCGCCCGGGCCTCGCTTGCCCTCTACAACGACGAACACGACGTGGACGTCCTGATCGAGGGTTTGACCGAGGCCGGTAGATTGTTTTCCTGACGGCCCACCTCGACGGGAAGCGAGCGATGCCCGACCTCCAAGACCTCTACCGCGAGATCATCCTCGACCACTACCGGTCGCCGAGGAACCGCGGCGAGCTGCCGTCGCCGCCGGCCCACCGGGTGGAGGGCTACAACCCCCTCTGCGGCGACGAGGTGGTCGTCACCATCGAGGTCGACGGGGGCAAGCTCACCGACATCAAGTTCGCCGGCGTGGGCTGCTCGATCAGCCAGTCCTCCGCCTCGCTCATGTCCGCCGCGGTCAAGGGCCAGCCGCTCGAAGAGGTGCAACGGCTGATCCGGGCCTTCAAGGCGATGATGTCCATCCACGAGGCCACGCTCGGTGACGACGTGGTCGACGACGACGGTTCGCTCGCCGACCTCTCGCCCGAACCCGTCGACGACGCGGACCGCTACGTGGACCCCGCCAGCCTCGGCGAGCTCGCCGCCCTGCAGGGAGTCGTGAAGTTCCCCGTGCGTATCAAGTGCGCCACGCTCAGCTGGAACGCCCTGGCTCAGGGCCTCGACGAGCTGGAGGCGGCCACCGCCTGACGCCCTTAGTGCGGGGTGCAGGACGTCGGGTCGAACGAAGGCGGCGCCGTTGTGGTCGTGGTGTCCGGGGGCGGTGGCGGCGAGGCGGCGGTCGACCCGGTCCCGGCACCGCCGGCCGAGCCCGTGGCCGCCGGGGCGCTCGTCGGCGTGACGACGGGCGGCGGCGCCGGCTGGAGGTCGGTGTTCGGCGGCGGGTTCGTCGGCGTCATGAGCTCGTTGCCGAACATCGAGACGAGCATCTGCTGGGCGGCCGGTTGGTCGGCGAAGAGGATGTCACCCCAGGGCGAGACGTAGCCGACCGAGGTGGTCGGGAACGTCTGGCCCTGCAGGCTCTCGGCCGAGAAACCGTGGAAGTGGAGTGCCAGGTCGACGAGCTCGGGCAGACTGAACCCGTCGTCGATCACGAGGCCCTGCGGGAGAGAGCCCAGGAAGGCGTTCAACGTGAACGGGTTGTTCTTCGACTTGGCGGCATCGATGAGGGACCGTAGGAAGGCGTCCTGGCGCGTGATGCGACCGAAGTCGCTCGTCCCGTCGTACTGCCAGTAGCCGTCGGCGTAGTACTGGTAGTGCCGGCTGCGGGCCACTGCCAGGGCCTGGGCTCCGCTGAGCAACTGGCAGCCGGGCGTCGTGATGTTGAGCCCGGACCAGACGTCCTTGGCCGGGTAGGGAAAGTTCATCCAGACGCCGCCGAGGGCGTTCACCGCCCCCTGGAAGCCGGCGAAGTCCACCTGCACCACGTGGTTGATCGGTATGCCGAAGTTGGCCTCGATCGTCTTCACGAGCTGGTTGGCCCCGGAGTTGTAGGCCGCGTTGATCCGGTTGAACTGGCCGAAATTGTTCACGTCGGACCCGATCATCTGCACGAGCGTGTCCCGGGGGATCGACATGAGGCTGACCTGGTTGGTCGCCGGATTGACGTGCCAGATCATGATCACGTCGCTGCGCTGGCCCGTCACGAGCGAGGCCGCACCGAAGGCCTGGCTGCTCTCCCCCACCCGGGAGTCCGAGCCGAGGACGAGCACGTTGAACGGCTGTCCGGGTATCTCGGGCCTGTCCGCCGCCACGTGGATCTTCTTCAGCTGGCTGTACCGGTACTGGAGGTAGCCGTAGCCCCCGGCGGCCACGAGCACGAGGAAGGCGACGACCACCGCCACGCCGGTGACGATCCGGCGGCGCAGGCTCCGGCGCGGGCGGCGCCGCTTGCGACCCCGCCGGCCGCCGGAACGGTCGATCTGCTGGCCGAGGGCGTTCAGGCCGCCTTCGTTCGCGACGGGACCGGTCGACGGGGGGACTCCCCCGTCGATCTGCGACCCGAGGGCGCGCAACCCCTCCTCGTTCGGGAGCTTGCCGCGCTGCCGGCGAGCGGGGTCGGGCCCGTCGCCCGGTGGACGACCGCTGGCCATGGCATTCACGGTAGCGGCGCGGCCACTTCCGACCGCGTCATCTCCGACGCGCCGACGCCACGTCTTAGCGATTTCTTAGCTGTTCAGACGCTCAGCTGGCGTAGGCCCCGTAGCCGGTGGTTTCCAGCTCGTCGGCCAGTTCGGGGCCGCCGGCGGCCACGATCCGCCCGTCGACGAGGACGTGCACCCGGTCGGCCCGCAGTTCGTCGAGCAGCCGGCGGAAGTGGGTGATGGCGAGCACGCCGAGCCCCCATTCCTTCGTGGCCCGTTCGAGGCGCCGGGCCACCGCCCCCAACGCGTCGACGTCGAGCCCCGAGTCGATCTCGTCGAGGACGCAGAACGGCGGGCGCAACACCCCGAGTTGGACCATCTCGTTGCGCTTGCGTTCCCCGCCCGAGAGATCCAGGTTGAGCGGCCGGGACAAGAAGCGCTCTTCGAAACCGATGGCCGCCGCCTCGGCCCGGAGGCGGTCGTCGACGTCGGGGACGGGCTCGTCTCGCGCCGCGGCGAGGACGTCGTCCAGACGGACCCCGGGCACCTCGACCGGCTGCTGGTGGGCGAGGAACAGGCCGGCCCGGGCCCGCTCCCAGCTCGGGAGGTCGAGGAGGTCGACCCCGTCGAGGGCCACGGAGCCGGCGGTGACCGTGGTGCCGGGCCGACCCATGAGCGCGTGGGCCAGCGTGCTCTTCCCGGAGCCGTTCGGGCCCATCACCGCGTGCACCTCGCCGGAGCGCACGACGATGTCGATCCCGTGCAGGATCTCCCGGCCGCCGGCCTCGGCGTGCAGTCCGGTCACCTCGAGCACGTGGGGGTCGGGGCTCACGACAGCCTCACCATGACGTCGTCGCCCACCACGTCGACCTCGTACACCGGCACGGGCTGGGTGGCCGGCAGCGTACAGGGCTGGCCGGTCCGCAGGTCGAACGTGCTCCCGTGCTGCGGGCACTCGATCTCACACTCGTCCTCGAGCACCTCGCCCTCGGCGAGGGAGTAGTCCTCGTGGCTGCAACGGTCGCCGACGGCGTAGTAGTCGTCGCCGATCCGCACGACGGCGATGCGGTGCCCGTCCACGTCGAAGCGTCGGGCCTCGCCGGGCTTGAGGTCGTCCCGGCGGCACACGGTGGTCTGCGTCGTCACGGAATCGACTCCCCGGAGGCCAAGACCCGGGCGAGACGACCCCTCACCTCTTGACGCAGGAACGGGGCGACGGACGGGACCGGGACACGGTCGACGATGTCGTCGAAGAACCCCCGGACGATCAGCTCCTGCGCCCGCTCGGGCGCCACCCCCCGGGACTCGACGTAGTAGAGCTGGTCCTCGTCCAAAGGACCCACTGTCGAGGCGTGACTGCACCGGACGTCGTTCTCCAAGATGTCGAGGTTCGGCACGGAGTCGGCGTGCGCCGACTCGTCGAGCACGAGGTTGTGGTTCGTCTGCATGGCGTCGGCCCGCACCGCACCGCGCTCCACCCGGATCAGCCCGGTGTAGATCGAACGGGCACGGTCGCTCACCGACCCCTTGCAGAGGAGGTCGCTCGTGGTCCGTGGAGCCAGGTGGTCCTGCTTGGTCCGGATGTCGTGGACCTGGTCACCCGTCCCGAGGTAGGCCGAGCGCTGCTCGCTCGAGCCACCCTGGCCGGCCAGCTCGACGTCCGTGCGTGAGCGGTCGTAGGCGCCACCCAACCCGGCGGTGAAGATGCGCAGCGTGGCGTCGCGTCCGACCCGCCCGGCCAGTCGGGCGACGTGCCAGGCCGCCTCGTCGAGGACCTGCCACGTGACGTAGGAGAGGATGGCGGCGTCCTCGACGAAGAGCTCGGTCACCGGCACGACGAGGGACGGCCCCCCGCCGTCGTCGCCAGCGATGATCTCCACCACCTCGACGGCCGCCCCCCGACCGACGCGTACCGCCGTCCGAGGGAAGCTGGCCGGGGCGGTCGCCGACGTCGCCTGAGCCGATGAGCAGACATGCATGATGACGATGGGCGCACTGACGATGGCGCCCGGGGCCACGTCGACGAGCACGACATCGGGGACGAAAGCGTCGTTCAGCCGCACGAGGGCGTCCCCACCCTGCTGGACGGCACCGACGAGCTCCTGTCCGACGGCCTCTCTCGTGGCCGGTCCCACCATGACGCCGTCGGGCAGCCGGCTCACGTCGTAGGCGACGGGTCGGCCGTCGCGGACCGTCACCACGGCGCTGGTCGGGTCGAGCTGGGTGGCGAGGCCGACCGTCCCCCGGCCGTCCTCCCGCGGTGACGGACCGGTCGGCGCGAAGTCCTCGAGCCGCAACTCGTCGATCGGCGAGTAGCGCCAGACCTCCTCCTTCTCGCTCGGCAGGGGGAGGGACTCGAACGCGCCGAAGGCCTCCACCCGACGGCGGCGGAGCCAGTCCGGTCCGGCCAGCTCGGCGGCGGCCTGCTCGGTGAAGGTGGACAGGGCGAAAGCCTTTCTCGGGAGTACCGGACGCCGCGCGAGGCCCCTTCCGGGCGGTTCGGCAGCACCTCGAGTGTACCGGGGCCGAATCCCATCCCAGCCAGGTGCTCTACGCTCGAAGCGCGTCCCGTCGTCCACCGAGGAGTCGTCACATGCCCGCAGATCGGTCCTTCTCGTCGGAGGTCCTCACCGTCGAGCGAGACGAGGACGTGGCCACCCTCTGGCTGGACCGGGCGGAGGCTCGCAACGCCATGGGGCCCTCGTTCTTCAGCGACCTGCCACACGCGGTGGCGGAGCTGTCGAACGACCCGGCCGTGCGGGCGGTCGTCATCGCCGCCCGGGGACCGCACTTCTCGGTGGGGCTCGATCTGAAGGCGCTGCCGTCGATGCTGGCCGACGACGACGCCGAGGGCCGTCCGTCCACGGCGGCCCGGGCTCGGGCGGCCCGGCTCGACGTGCTGCGGCTGCAGGGGGCGGTCAACGCCGTGGCCGACTGCCCGAAACCGATCGTCGCCTGCGTCCACGGCTACTGCATCGGCGGCGGCGTCGACCTGATCGCCGCCTGCGACATCCGTCTGGCGTCGGCGGACGCCGTGTTCTCGGTGCGAGAGGCCAAGATAGCCATCGTGGCCGACCTCGGCAGCCTGCAGCGCCTCCCGGCCATCATCGGCCTCGGCCATGTGGCCGAGCTCGCCTACACCGGCAAGGACATGGGCGCCGGGCGGGCGAAGGAGATCGGGCTCGTGAACGACGTGCTGCCCGACGCCGACGCGGCCCTGGGCGCCGCCCAGGCGCTCGCCGCTGAGATCGCCGCCAACTCGCCGCTCGCCGTCCAGGGGACGAAGCAGGTGCTCATGGCGGCCAACCGGCGGTCGGTGGCCGAGGGCCTCGAGTACGTGGCCACGTGGAACGCCGGGATGATCGCCTCGCACGATCTCGGCGAGGCCCTGGCCGCCTTCCTGGAGCGACGGCAACCGAAGTTCACCGGCGGCTGAGCTCCCACCGACGGCGGCACGGGAGCGGCTGGCGCCACCGCCGGTCCGGCGAAGGTGCCGTTGGCCTCTGGCGACGCCTGGACGGGGCACCCATGATCGTCTGGTGCCCCTCGCACGCAAGATCGTCGGGTCGGCCGGCATCGCCGCGGCCGCCTATGCCTGTTGGGTGCGCCCTCGGCTCATGCGGTGGGGGGCGACCGACGAGGAGCTCGACGAAACGTTCCCCGGCGCGGCGCTCGTCCCCGAGGGCGAGAGGGCGGCGACGATGGCCGTCACGATCGAGGCGTCACCCGAGCAGGTCTGGCCGTGGCTCGTGCAGATGGGCTGGGACCGTGGCGGTTGGTATTCCTGGGACCGACTCGACAACAACGGCTGCCCGAGCGCATCGGAGGTCCACCCGGAGTGGCAGGACCTCGCCCTCGGAGATTACCTCCAGGCTTGGTCACCACCGAGCCGAGGCCCCGTGGACGCTTGGCAGGTTGCCGCCCTCGAGGCGAACCGGTTCCTCGGCTTGCGGGGGCTGACCGACCTGAGGGGCCGTAACCTCGATCCAAGTCGGCCACGGCCCTCCGCCTACATCGAAGGCTTGTGGGGCTTCCAGTTGAAGGAGCTGCCGAATCGGAGAACCCGCCTCGTCATCGGGGGGTACCAGGCCATACGCCCCCGATGGATCGGGCGCCTCGTCTTCTACTGGTTCTACGTCCCGGTCGTCTGGATCATGCAGGCGCGCACGTTGGTCGTGCTCAAGCGGAATATCGAGCGGGAGACCGGCGCGGCGGCCCCGCCCACCGAACTGCGGGACGACATACTCGTTCGGTCCTGACCGAGGGGCTTGTCCGGCAGGACCGGGGGTGGGAACGGAGGGCCACCCGGGGCAGTTGCCGACGACCGGCGGCGGCTCAGCGCCGACGGCGCCACCAGCGGCCGTCGCGGGCCTCGCGCTTGGCGTCCTCCCGCTTGACGTCGGCCAGGACCCCGGGGGCCACCTCGTTCACGATCTCCTCGGCCGAGTCGAGGACGGCCACCGCCTCCCCGGCAGGCACGTCGGGCTGCTCCTCGATGGGCGGCTCGACGAGGCTCCCGTGCACCCAGCCGACGTCGGCCAGTCGGCGCTCGTAGGAGGGGCAGTCGTCGGGGCAGCGCCACGGGGCCTCGGGGGCCAGGTCGAGCTGGCAGAAGCGAGCCACCTCACCGGACGCGTACGTCCGGCTCTGGAAGTGCTTGCACTCCTCGCGCATCGGCATGGGCTTATCGTGCCACTGCTCCGGGGTCGGGGCGCGCCGCCCCGGCTCAGCCGACCGAGCCCTCCATCTGCAGCTCGATGAGCCGGCTCCACTCGACGGCGTACTCCATCGGCAGCGTCCGGGTCACGGGCTCGATGAAGCCGTTCACGATCATCCCCATGGCCTGGCTCTCCGAGAGGCCCCGGCTCATCAGGTAGAAGAGCTGGTCGTCGCCGACCTTCGAGACGGTGGCCTCGTGACCGATGCGGGCATCGCGCTCCCCCACCTCGATGTAGGGCTTGGTCTCGGAGACCGACCGCTCGTCGAGCAGCAGGGCGTCGCAGCGCACGAAGGACTTGGCCCCCCGGGCCCCCTCGTCCACGTGGACCTTGCCCCGGTAGGTGGTGATCCCCCCGTCCTTCGAGATGGACTTGGAGATGATCGTCGAGGTGGTCTCGGGGGCCACGTGGAACATCTTGGCCCCGGCGTCCTGGTGCTGGCCGGGCCCGGCGTAGGCCACCGACAGCACCTCGCCCGAGGCCTTCGGCCCCATGAGGTAGACGGACGGGTACTTCATCGTGAGGCGCGAGCCGATGTTGCCGTCGATCCACTCCACGTGGGCCTCCGCCTCGGCCCGGGCCCGCTTGGTGACCAGGTTGTACACGTTGGTCGACCAGTTCTGGATGGTCGTGTAGGTGATGCGGCTGCCCGGCAGGGCGACGAGCTCGACCACCGCCGAGTGGAGCGAGTCGGTGCTGTACACCGGGGCCGAGCAGCCCTCGATGTAGTGCACCTGGGACCCCTCGTCGGCGATGATGAGCGTCCGCTCGAACTGGCCCATGTTCTCCGTGTTGATGCGGAAGTAGGCCTGCAGCGGCATGTCGACGTTCACGCCCGGGGGCACGTAGATGAACGAGCCGCCCGACCACACGGCCGAGTTGAGCGCGGCGAACTTGTTGTCGTTCGGCGGGATGATCGTGCCGAACCACTTGCGGACGATCTCCGGGTACTCCCGCACGGCCGTGTCCATGTCGCAGAAGAGAACGCCCTGAGCCTCCAAGTCCTCCCGGTTGCGGTGGTACACGACCTCGCTCTCGTACTGGCTCGTGACGCCGGCCAGGTACTTGCGCTCCGCCTCGGGGATACCGAGCTTCTCGTAGGTCGACTTGATCGACTCGGGGAGATCGTTCCAGTCGTCGACCTGCCCCTCGGTGGGCTTCACGTAGTAGTAGATGTCGTCGAAGTCGAGGTTCGGCATGTTGACCGCGAACCACTCCTTCATGGGCTTCTTGTCGAAGCGCTGGAGGGACTTCAGGCGGAAGTCCCTCATCCAGTCGGGCTCCTTCTTCATCGCCGACATCTCGCGGACGATGTCCTCGTTGAGCCCCTTCTTCGGCTTGAAGACGTAATTCTCCTCGTCGCTCCATCCAAGCTGGTAGCGACCGAGGTCGAGGTCGACGGCCATGATCTCCTTCGAATGCCACGGGTCGGCCGGCTCCGCCTCCGGGGCCGGATTTTCCCCTATCTGGATAGTAACAACTGGCGGCCCCACCCAAGACGCCCCAGCCCTGGTCGGGGGCCGGACCGGCCGGTCGGGGCCCTTTCCAGGCCATAAGGTGGGGCCCGAGCGGCGAGCCTGGTCCTCCTCAGGGCGGCCGACGCGGAGCGGGCGACGAGAACGACGGCGTGAATCCCGAGACGAGCCGGTGGCGCCTCCCCCCGCGCCCGGTCCGTCGCCCCACCGTCCTCACCGCCCACGGTGACCGGCGGGTGGACGACTGGTACTGGCTGCGGGACCGCGATGACCCTGTGGTCATCGCCCATCTCCGGGCCGAGAACGCCTACGCCGAGGAGGTGCTCCGGCCCCTGGAGGGCCTGACCAAGACCCTGTTCGACGAGATCGTGGCCCGCATCCAGGAGACGGACCTCTCGGTGCCGGTCCGCCACGGCCCCTTCTGGTACTACATCCGCACCGAGGAGGCGAAGAGCTACCCGCTCCACTGCCGCCGGCCGGCCGACGGCGACGATCCCCCGTCCGGACCGGCCGGGCCGGGGGAGGAGAGCATCCTCCTCGACGAGAACCGGCTGGCCCAGGGGCACGAGTACTTCGACGTCGGCAACCTGGCCGTGAGCCCGGACCACGACCGGCTGGCCTTCGCCGTCGACACGACCGGTGGCGAGCGCTTCGAGCTGTCCTTCCGCGAGCTCGGCGACGTCCCGCCGGCCACCGAGACGCTGCCCGACACCTTCTACGGGCTGGCCTGGGCGAGCGACAGCGAGACGATCTTCTACACCCGGGTCGACGAGGCGATGCGGCCCTACCAGCTCTGGCGCCACCGCCTGGGGACCGACCCCGGCGACGACGTGCTCGTGCTCGAGGAGCCGGACCAGCGGTTCACCCTGTCGGTCGGGCGGACCAAGAGCGAGGCCTTCGTCCTCGTGACCCTGGCGAGCTTCACGATGAGCGAGGTCTGGGCCATCCCGGCCGACCGGCCCGAGGCGGAGGCCGTCGTGGTGGCGCCGCGGGAGGCCGGGGTGGAGTACGCCCTCGACCACTACCCCGGGGCCGCCGGCGATCCCGGGTGGTGGCTGGCCGTGACCAACCACGGGGCCCGGGACTTCCGTCTCCTGACCGCCCCCGACGACGTGGCGGCGCCGGGGCGATTCGGCGGGGGCGGGTGGCGGGAGCTCCTCCCCCATCGCCCGGGGACCCGCCTCGAGGGCATCGACGTCCTCACCGGGTGGCTCGTCGCCGCGGAGCGCCTCGAAGGCGAGCACCGCCTCCGTCTGCTGCCCGTCCCGGGCCCCGGCGGGCCGACCGGCCCCCTCCTCGAGGAGAGCTGGCTGCTCCCCGCCGAGGAGCACCCGGCCACGACGACGCTCGGGCCGAACCCCGACTTCACGTCGGGCTGGTTGCGCTATGAGGAGAGCTCACTCGTCACGCCGCGCTCGGTCTACGACCTCGAGCTCGCCACCCACCAACCGGTGCTGCGCAAGCGCCAGCCGGTGCTGGGCGGCTACGACCCCGCCCGGTACCGGACGACCCGGCTCTGGGCGCCGACCGATGACGGTCGCCAGGTGCCGATCTCGCTGGTGCACCACGTCGACCTGCTCGACGATCCGGTCGCCCCGGACGGCACGCCGCCCGCCGTCCCGGCGCCCTGTCTCCTCTACGGCTACGGCGCCTACGAGGCGTCGATCGACCCGGTGTTCTCGTCCCTCCGCCTCTCGCTCCTCGAGCGGGGTTTCGTGTTCGCCATCGCCCACGTGCGCGGCGGGGGGGAGCTCGGCCGGCGCTGGTACGAGGAGGGCAAGCTCGTCCACAAGCCCCACACCTTCACCGACTTCGTGGCCTGCGCCGAGCACCTCGTCGACGAAGGCTTCACCGCCCCGGACCGCCTCGTGGGCCGAGGGGCCTCGGCGGGCGGCCTCCTCATCGGGGCGGTGGCCAACCTCGCGCCACACCTCTTCCGGGCGTTCGTGGCCGAGGTCCCCTTCGTCGACTGCCTGACCACCATGCTCGACGAGACCCTCCCGCTCACCGTGGGCGAGTGGGAGGAGTGGGGCGATCCGGTCACCGACCCCCACCTCTACGAGGTGATCAAGTCCTATTCCCCCTACGACAACGTGGCCTCGACCGAGGAGGACGGCGGCGCGCTCGTCTACCCGCCGATCCTCGTCACGGCCGGCCTCCACGACGCCATGGTGGGCTACTGGGAGCCCGCCAAATGGGTGGCCAAGCTGCGGGCCGCCAACCCGGAGAACCGGGTGCTCCTGCGCACCGAGCTCGGGGCGGGCCACGGGGGCCTCTCGGGGCGCTACGACGCCTGGCGGGAGGAGGCCGTCACCCTGGCCTTCGTGCTCGACGCGGTGGGACGCGCCGCCCGGGGGCGGCCCGACGCGGGCCGGAACGACTGAGGCTTAGGCCACCGCTAACCCCGCTGAGACGCGTAGTACCGCGCAAGATCGCTCCGGGTACAACGCCACCGCGGCGACGTCGTTCTCGACCGACACGTTCTCCTCGGACAGCGTGCAAGCTGGAGCAGGTGGACCGGGCAGCACCTTCGGTCCCGGTGGCGTCGGGGGCCTCGCCGGAACAGGCGGTCTCGGTGGCGGTGGTGGCCTGAACGCTGACGGCAGCGGTCCTGCACCGAGCGGCACGAACGGCGCGGCCGGGAACAACGGCGCCGGAGGAGGCAACGGCAGCCCGGGCGCAGACGGCCCGTCGGGCCAGGCGAACTTCGTCGACCACAACTGACCGAGGCGACGGCCGAATCGGCTCTCCGGCCAAGGTCGAGATACGGCGGGTGCTGGCGGCTGGCGCCTTATGCCGAGGGCCCGGCCGCCATGGACGACCTCGATCTTGCCCTCCGAGCCTGGCCTCGGGCGGGCCTTTGGCCTGATCAGCCGGTCGCCGCGGTCGTCGCGGTCGACCCCGCCGTCGACGGCTGGAACGTCATCACGAAGGGCGACTGGTAGCCCTCCGGGAGGACCACCGGCGTCTGATCGAGGCTCACGGCGACCACGCTCGGCGCGCCGATGGCGATCGTCGCCACGCCGCTCGCCTGCACCGACTGCTGCTGGCCGGCGGTGAGGGTGCCGGCGAAGAGGACCTTGCCGTTGGCCTGCTCGGTGACCGACACCCAGCAGTTGGCGGTCGTGGCCCCGACGGTCAGCGTGTAGTTGTCCGTGGGCGGGACGTAGGTCGCGGTGGTCGCCGTCGGAGACTGCGGGGCGAAGCGGAGCGGCAGCGTCGTCGTCGTCGTCACGCCCCGGCGGTGGTGGGTGCTCGGTGGTGTGGTCGAAGCGGTGGTCCCCCCGGCCGCCCCGGCCGCCCCGGTGGTCGTGGCATGGAGCGTGTTGGTGACGTGGCTTCCTGTGGTGGTCGTCGTGGCGTGGTGCCGCTGGCGCGCCCCGACGACGGCGAGCGCGGCGACCACCGCGATCACCACCACCGCCGAGGCGATCGGAGCGGCCAACCGACGGGGTCGGCGGTTCATGCTGGCGATGGCCCGGTCCTGTCGGCGCCGGGACGAGCGAAGCTCCCGGTCCGACGCCGTGCCGGCCACCGAGGGGTCCTCGAAGTAGCGGGTGCCCGTCTCCAGGCCGCCGTCCGCCCCCTCGCCCGAGCCGGTCGGCGGGCTCTCCGGGCCGCCGATCACCCGGACACCCGATCCCTGGGACCGGGTCCGGACGCTCTGGAGCGTGGTGAGCGTCTGGCGGTAGTGCTCGACCGAGTGGACGTCGTCGGTGGAGCGTCGCCGCAGGCCCAGGAAGGCGACGGCCGCGACCAACACGACCACGACCGCGACCACGATCAACTCCACCCTCTCTATTCAACAGGACGGCGGCCCCCCGGGCGTCGCGGAGGCGCGCCACGCCTGCTCCCGGTCCGCCACCGTCGTGCGGGGACCTGCGGTCTCGCGGGTGATCGGCCGCACCCGTCGGCGACCGGTCCGCCACGAGGGTTGCAAAGGCCCAGTTTGCGGGCGAGCAGGCCACGGTCTTCGGTATCGTCACGGCGGGAACCGGAGGAGGGGAACGGGGTGGAACCAGCACTGAAGGTTGACGGCCGCCGAGCGCGCGGCCTGCGGACTCGCGACGCCATCGTGGCGGCACTGATGGAGCTGGTGGCGGGCGGCGACCTGTCGCCGACGGCCCAGCGGATCGCCGACCGGGCGGGGGTTTCGGTCCGCTCGGTCTACCAGCACTTCAGCGACGTCGAGGGGCTCTTCCAGGAGACCTCGAGTCGGAACTACGAGTGGGCCATGGCGATGGTCGTGGACATCGACCAGACGTGGCCGCTCAAGCGGCGCATCGACGCCTTCGTGGCCGAGCGGAGCGCGGTGCTCGAGGAGCTCACGCCGTTCAGCCGGGCCTCCCGGTTGATCGAGCCGGCCTCGCCCGCGCTGCGGGAGAGCCGGCTGCTCATCGAGAAGGAGATCCGCGACGAGCTCACGCGGGTCTTCGCCCCCGAGCTGAGCATGCTCGAACCGCCGGAGCGTGCGGTGCTCCTCGGCGCGCTCGACGTCGTCACGACGTGGGCCGCTTGGGACCATCTCCGCAACGCCGGCATCGGGGTGAAGGTGGCCCGCCAGATCATGCGGGCTGGCGTCGCCTGTCTCCTCCGCGGGGCCGCGGGACCGCTCGCCTGACGCGGCCGTTCAGGTCCGCGGGCGGCTGCCGGGCAGGAGGCCCGGCGAGATGTCGCGGCGCCTCGGGTTCTTCTGGTCGCGCGCCGAGAGCAAGGGCTCGGTGATGCCCCAGTCGGCGGCCACGTCCGGGTCGTCCCAAGCGAGGCCGAGCTCGTCGTCGGGGTTGTAGTAGCCGTCGACGAGATAGAAGAGCAGCAGGTCGGTGAGCGAGGCGAAGCCGTGGGCCACCCCCGGAGGGATGAAGAGCCCGCAGTCTTCGTCCCCGTCGAGATCGAGCGTCCAGGTCACGCCGTCGGTGGGCGAGCCCTCGCGCAGGTCGTGGAGGACGACCCGGGCCCGGCCCCGCAGCACGTACCAGTAGTCGGCCTGGTGCCGGTGGTAATGGAGGCCGACCACGGCCCCGGCCGCCTTCTCCGAGCGGTTGGCCTGGAGCATCTCCCGGCCGAGCGGGAACCACTGGCGGCGGTAGGTCTCGACGAAGCGGCCCCGTTCGTCGCCGTGGACGTCGGGCCGGACGAGCACCACGTCGGCGATGCGCGGCGACGAGTCGATCGTGGGCACCGGCGCAGGCTACTCGCCGGCGTTCGAGCCGCCCGGGGGCGTCGCCGCCTCGGCCAGGGCGGAGGTGAAGGTGCCGAAGCCGCCCCGATAGAAGACGAGCGGACGGCCCTCACCGAGTTGGAGGGCGAGCACCCGGCCGACCACGAGCTCGTGGTCGCCGGCGTCGTGGATCAGTCCGAGCTCGCACTCGACGACCGCCAGGCAGCCCTCGAGGACCGGCGTGCCCGACTGGCCGATGTGCCAGTCCACTCCGACGAACTTGTCGCCACCCGACACCGCGAAGAGCCGGGCGAGGGCCTCCTGGTCGTGGCGGAGCACGTTCACACAGAAGGCGCCGGCCCGGGCGATCCTGGGCCAGCTGGTCGAGGTCTTGGCCGGGGCCAGGGCGACCAGCGGGGGCTCGAGCGAGAGCGACGTGAACGCCTGGCACGTGAAGCCGACCGGCGTGCCCTCCTCCATGGCGGTGACCACCGTGACCCCGGTCGGGAAGTGGCCGAGCACCTCCCGGAAGCGGGCCTCATCGAAGGTCGGCGCCCCGAGGGCGGCGGGGTCCGCGCCGTCGCTCACCACCCGCGCCTCCAGGCTCAGGAGCCGGCGAGGGTGAGGACCATGCCGTCGTTGGAGGCCGAGACGTCCTCGAGGCGGCGGGCCTCGGGTAGCGACCGGGCCCAGGCCAGCATGGCGTCGATGTCGGCGTCCTCGTGGGCCGGGTCGTGGTGGTACATGAGGAGCCGACGGGCGCCCGCCTCGGCCGCCACCCGGACCGCGTAGTCCACGGTGGAGTGCCCCCACGTCCCCTTGTCGACGAACTCGCCGGTCGTGTACTGCGCGTCGTGGATGACGAGGTCGACGCCGTCACAGAGCTCGAGCACCGTCGCCGCCACGGTGCAACCGTCGGTCGGCGCCTGGTGGTCTGAGAGATAGGCGAGGCTGGCGCCGTCCGCCTCCAGGCGGAAGCCGAGGGTGTGGCCGACGTGGGGGATCGACCGTGACCGGACCTTGGCCGAGCCCACCGCGAAGTCCTCGTCGCCGATGTCACGCAGGCAGATCTCGCCCTCGAAGTCCATGAGGTGCACCGGGAAGAACGGCGGCTTCACCACCTTCGGCAGCACCTCGCGGAGCGTCCCGTCGGGCTGGTTGGGCCCGTAGATGTCGAGCCGGGCCCGGGGGTCGGTCAGGGGCCCGAAGAAGGGGAGCCCGAGGATGTGGTCGTAGTGGAGGTGGGAGAGGAGGGCGTTGGCCTGGAGGGCCCGCCCCTCGGCCGCCAGCACCGGGGCCATGTCCTGGCCGAGTGCCCGTAGGCCCGTGCCGAGGTCGACGATGAGGGGGGGGTCGCCGTCGATCTCGACGAGCATGCACGAGGTGTTCCCGCCGTACTTGTTGTAGGTGTCGCCGGCGCACGGGCACGAGCCGCGCACACCGTAGAAGGTCACCTGCATCAGGGGGCAGCGTAGTGCTGCCGCGGTGGGTCGGGGCTTCCACCCGAACGTTCGTCTTCAGACGAGGACGATCGTGCCCTTCGGCCCGTGGCGAGCCAGACCCTCGACCACCAGGGCGTCGGCCGCCCGTCGGGCTCTCGCCGGGTCGTCCGGCCAGCCCGCCACCTCGCCCAGGTGAGACGCCGGCACCGGGCCGGCCCGGAGCGCGGCGACGAGCCGGCCCCGGCCCTGACGGTCCGAGCCTTCGAAGGGCGGGGCTGCGTGGCGCCGGGCCGCCGGGTCCGGTGCGGGCCACCCGCCCGCCGCCCAGGCGCAATGCCGACGGAGGGGGCAGGGGTGGCAGTCCGGGCGGCGCGAGGTGCAGTGCCGCGACCCGATGTCGTACAGCGCCTGGTTGAAAGCCCAGGCGTCGGCGGGGGGCACGAGCCGGTCGGCCAACCGCTGGGCCTCGGCGGGACCGAGCCGTCGGCCCATCACGCCGCGAGAGAGGAGGCGCACCACGTTCGTCTCGACGAGACCGACCGGCCGTTCGAAGGCGAGGGCGAGGACCGCCCGGGCCGTGTAGGGGCCGACCCCGGGCAAGGCCACGAGCGCGGGCTCGTCGTCGGGGACGAACCCGCCGTGTCGGCGCACGACCGCGGTCGCTGCGGCGTGGAGACGGACGGCCCGGCGGTTGTAGCCGAGGCCGGCCCACTGTCGCACCACCTCGCCCGGTCGGTCGGCGGCACAGGCGGCCGGTGTGGGGTAGCGGGCGACGAAGCGGTTGTAGGGCTCGACGACCCGGGCCACCTGGGTCTGCTGGAGCATCACCTCGCTCACGAGCACGTGCCACGGGTCACGGGTGCTGCGCCACGGGAGGTCGCGTCGGTGGGCTTCCCCGAAGGCGAGGACCGAGCGGCGTACCGCCCTCACCCGGGCGGCGCTCGGCCCGTCAGTCCCAGACGTCGTCGCCGTAGGGGCGTTGGCGCGGCGGGGCGGCGTCACGCTTCCAGACCATCACCTTGCGCCGGAACGAGCACACCTCCTCGCCCCGCTGATTGAAGGCCTTCGTGGCCACCGTCACGATCCCCCGGTCGTCCTTCGAGGTCGAGGCCACCTTGTCGAGGACCTTCGTCTCGGCGTAGATGGTGTCGCCGTGGAACGTGGGGTACCGGTGGACGAGCGACTCGACCTCGAGGTTGGCGATGCACGAGCCGCTCACGTCGGGGACGCTCATGCCGAGGGCCAGCGAGTACACGAGGTTGCCCACGACGACGTTCTTGCCGTGCACGGTCTCGTGCTCGGCGAACCACTCGTTCAGGTGGAGCGGGTGGTGGTTCATCGTGATGAGGCAGAAGAGGTGGTCGTCGTACTCGGTGACCGTCTTGCCCGGCCAGTGTCGGTAGACGTCACCCACGGTGAAGTCCTCGAAGTAGCGGCCGAACGGTCGCTCGTGGGTGGTCATGGCGCGAGTGTCGTCGGGAGGAGGGGCGGGCGTCCAGCGCCCTCAGGCCGGCGGGCGCGGGCGGGTGGTGAAACCGAGCGAGGCACCCGGGAGGGCCTCGCCGTCGATCATGAGCCGCCAGGCGAAGCGGGAGCCGGCGGCCAGCGGGATGGGGCCGAGGTTCACCGCCAGGGCCACGTCGATGGGTGACCCCTCGGGGACGCCCTGGGGCTGGGTCACCGTGAACTCGCCGCGCACCTCGACGGGTTGCTTGCCCTCGGGCGTCTCGACCATCACCGGCTGGCCGTCGGCGTCCTCCAAGAAGAGCTCCCAGTGGTGGGGCACCTCGGTCTCGTGCCAGTCCACGTCGATCTTCAGCGCCACGGCGGAGGGCACCGGGTCGGGCCCGGTCATCGACCACCCGCCACCCAGGATGTAGAGCTTGCCGTCGGCCACCTGCGCGGCGTCACACAAGAGCATGGTCACGTTCACCTGGCCGAGGCTACCGGGCGACCGCCGTCCGAATGCCGCCCTCGGCGACGCACCCTGCGCCTTCGCGGCGGGTGAGCCGTGGGAGACTGCCTCCGTGGGGGTGGTGCTCAACGAGAGCCCGCTGATGCGGTCGCGCCCGGGCCAGTGGCTGGCCGTCCGGGTCGCGCCCGTCATCGCCACGGTGGCCACGCTCGTCCTCGGGATGCTCTACGTGATCGATTGGGCGGGGGTGGCCCACGGGGACTTCACCAGGTGGATGACGCCGAGCGACATCTGGGGCACCTACCTCAACTCGATGGCGCTCGTCCTCCACGGGCAGCTCACCGCGGCCTACGCCGCCTACCCCGGCGCCCTCCTCCTCTTCGCCCCCGTCGCGGCCGTCGGTCACGCCCTCCACCTCGAGGTCGGGCCGGAATTCGCCGCGTTCACCGCCCCGACCGGCTGGGTGCTCGTCGGGCCATTCGAGCTCCTCGTCTCGATGGTGCCGATCTTCGCCGTCGACACCATGGGTCGTCGCTGGGGCCTGTCAACGCCGCGGCGGATCGGCCTCGCCCTCGTCGGCGCCTTCGTGCTCGCCAACGTGACCATCAAGGGGGGCCACCCCGAGGACGCCGTCGCTGTGGGCCTCGCGCTCTTCGCGGCCATCGCCGCCGCCGACGGCAAGTGGAAGCGCTGCGGGTGGCTGCTCGGTGTGGCCGTGGTCATCCAACCCTTGGCCGTCCTCGCCCTGCCGGCGCTGGCCACCGTGGTCGTCGTGGTGGCCGGGTGGCGGCGCTTCGTCGACTTCGCGCTGCGCGCCGTGCTACCGGCCGTCGTCGTGCTCGGACCGGCCCTCATCGCCGACTGGGGTCAGCTCAGCTACTGGCTCCGCCACCAGCCCAACTTCCCAACCTACAACCACTTCACGCCGTGGACCTCGTTCGCCGGCCAGGTCGCCGTCAAGGTGCCGACCTTCTCGCCCTTCACCGGCAAGGTCCTCTTCTACCAGTACAGCCACGTCCTGGGCGTGAACGAGGGCCCGAGCCGGCTGGTGGCCATCGCCGCCGTCGTCCTCGTGAGTGTGCTGTGGTGCCGGGTCCGGCACCGGCTGGCCGACATCGTCTTCGTGCTCGGGCTGGCCTTCTTCCTCCGGGTGCTCTTCGAGTCGGTCCTCGACTCGTACTACGTGTGGCCCGTCCTGGCCATCTGCCTGGCCCTGGCGGCCCGGCGCAGCGCGAGGCTCCTGGCCGTCACCTCTGTCGTCGCCGTGTTCGCCACCTGGCTCTCGAACGAGCAGTGGTCGGGGATGTGGCCGTGGTGGACGGCGATGATGCTCACGCTCGCCGTGCTCGTCGTCCTCTCGTGGCTCGGCTACACGGCGCCCTCGGCGGCGACGAGGGGGCCCGAGGGTCCACCGCCGCCGGGGGGTCTCGGGGAGTCCCCGAAGCCTCGGCCGCCCGAGGGGCCCGCGTTGCGCGAGGAGGACGTCGCGGTCGAGGCGCCCGGCGTCGCCGTCTCGTGACCGGAAAGCGTCGTTGGCCACGCTGAAGGGCCTGCGCGACGACGTCTACCGTCGCCCGCTCGCCACCGCCATCGACCGGCTCGGGCTCGGCCCCGGTTGGCGCTGCGTCGACGTCGGCGCCGGCGGCGGCGACGTGTCGGTGGCCCTCGCCGAGGTGGTCGGCCAGCGCGGCCGGGTCTACGCCGTCGATAGCGATCCCGCGGCCAGGGACGAGGTGGCTCGGGCCGCGGCGGCCTACAGCCAGGTCATCGCCATCACCCAGGCCGGCGAGGACCTGCTGCTGCCCGAGCCCGTGGACCTGGCCTTCTGCCGGTTCCTCCTGCTCCACGTGGCCGACCCCCGGCTGGTGCTCGAGCGCATGGCCCGCGCGGTGCGCCCGGGCGGCTGGGTGGTGGCCCAAGAGCCCATCACCTCGGCCGGGCGGGTCGGCGGCTCGCCGCTCTCCATGCCCGGTCCGCCCCACCCCGACGTGGGAGCCGTCCTGCCCGCCTTCGTGCGTGACGTCGGCCTCGAGCTCGTCGACGCCTGGGCCGAGGCCCCGGCCGGCGTAGGCCCCGGACCGGTCAGCGGCTACCTGGCCTCGCTCACCGGCGTCGACCCCGGCGACGACCCGGTGGTCCTCCCGCCCCTCGTGACGGTCCTCGGGAAGAAGCCCGACCAGGACTAAGGCCGCTCAAGTGGGCGGTATGGTCGGGCCTCGTGGCACCGACCGCAGGAGCCGATCTCTCGGAGGCCTTGCCCGCCCTCGCCGCCGCCGACGACCTGGTCCGACGGGCTGCCGGACACCTGGCCGCCGCCGGGGGTGTCGATGCCAACCAGGTCGTGGCCTACGACCTGGCCCACGCGGCAGCCGCCGCGGCGACCGCAAGGGCGGCGCTCGAGTACGGGGAGCGTGGCGAACTCGAGAGCCGACTGGCCTGCGCCTTCGTGGCCGACGCCCTCGCCGACCTGGCCGCCCGGGTCACCGGGAGGGAGGGGGCCTTCGGCGTGGCCCCGGACTGGTTGGCCCCGGCCCTGCCGTTCGTCGCCGCCCACCGCGACCCGGCGGTCCTGGCCGAGCTCTGCGGCGAGGAAGGACCGCGGCACCTCGATGCCGACTTCGAGCTCGTGCGCGAGACGTTCCACCGGTTCGCCGAAGAGCGCGTCCGGCCGCACGCCGAGCACATCCACCGCACGAACAGCGACATCCCCGAGGAGATCATCGACGGCCTGGCCGAACTCGGCGGCTTCGGCCTGTCGGTCCCCGAGGCCTACGGTGGGTTCGCCACCGGTGGCGAGAGCGACTACCTCGGGATGGTCGTGGCCACCGAGGAGCTGAGCTGGGGCTCGCTCGGCATCGGCGGGTCGCTCATCACCCGACCGGAGATCCTGACCCGGGCCCTCGTCTTCGGGGGCACCGAGGAGCAGAAGCACGCCTGGCTCCCCCGTCTGGCGAGCGCCGAGGTGCTCGCCGCGGTGGCCGTCACCGAACCCGACTTCGGCTCCGACGTGGCTGGCGTCGTCACCTCGGCCACGCGCACCGACGGCGGCTGGCTCGTCAACGGCGTGAAGACGTGGTGCACGTTCGCGGCGCGCGCCGAGGTGCTGATGCTGCTCGCCCGGACCGACCCTGACCGCACACAGGGCCACCGGGGGCTCAGCCTCTTCGTCGTGGAGAAGCCGGTCGGCGACGGGAAGGGCTTCCTCTTCACCCAGGACCCGGCGGCCGAGGGCCGCATGGACCCGCCGGGGCGGATGGAGGGCCGGCCCATCGACACCCTCGGCTACCGGGGGATGCACTCCTACGAGCTCGCCTTCGAGAACTGGTTCGTGCCCGACGCCAACCTCGTGGGCGGCGAGGACGGCCTCGGCCGGGGCTTCTACCTCCAGATGCAGGGCTTCGAGAACGGCCGCCTCCAGACGGCGGCCCGGGCCGTCGGGCTCATGCAGGCCGCCTACGAGGCGGCCCGGGACTACGCGGCCAACCGGGTGGTGTTCGGCTCCCCCATCGCCGACTACCAGTTGACCCGGGCCAAGCTGACCCGCATGGCCGTGGTCATCCAGGCCACCCGCCAGTGCGCCTACCAGGTGGCCCGGCTCATGGCCAAAGGCGAAGGGACCCTCGAGGCCTCGATGGTGAAGGCCTACGTCTGCCGGGCGGCCGAATGGGTGACGAGGGAGGCGATGCAGATCCACGGCGGGATGGGCTACGCCGAGGAGTACGCGGTCAGCCGCTACTTCGTCGACGCCCGGGTGCTCTCGATCTTCGAGGGCGCCGACGAGACGCTCGCCCTGAAGGTGATCGCCCGGCGCCTGCTCGAACAGTCGGGGTGAGCGACGACGCCCATGGACGCGGCGAGCTCTCCGGGACCGGGTGCGCTGCCGTCGGGCGTCGTGACCTTCCTCCTGACCGACGTCGTCGGGTCGACACAGCTATGGGAGACGGCCCCGGCGGCGATGAACGTCGCCCTCGCCCGTCACGACCGGCTGGTCGAGGAGCTGGTGCGAACACACGACGGCCGTCTGCTGAAGGCCCGAGGCGAGGGCGACTCCACCTTCAGCGTCTTCGGGCTCCCGAGCCAGGCCGTCCGGGCCGCTCGGGCCATCCAGGAAGCGCTCGGCGTCGAGCCCTGGCCCGAAAGGTCACCGATCACCATCCGGATCGCCCTGCACACCGGACAGGCGACCGAGCGCGAGGGTGACTACTACGGGCGGACCGTGAACCGGGCCGCCCGACTCCGCAGCATCGCCGGTCCGGGCGAGGTGCTCGTCAGCCACGCCACCGCTGAGCTGGTCGCCGACCACCTCGATGACGGGCTCGTCCTGCATCGGGTGGGCACGAGGCAGCTACGGGACCTCGAACGGCCCGAGACCGTGTACCGCCTCACCACGGGCGACGGATCGACCGGGCCGGCGGACGGATGGCACCGGCCCGACCACCCCGAGATCCGTTACGCGCAGACCACCGGCGGGGAGTGCGTCGCCTACTCCGTGCGAGGCTCGGGCACCCCGGACATCCTCGGTTTCGGCGCCGGCGCCTACTTGTCCATCGCCACGTTGGACGACGAGCGACACGTCGCGCGGTGCGAGGAGAGCCTCGCCGACCTCGGCCGGCTCCTGCGCTTCGACCGACCCGGCATCGGCCTCTCCGACGCCCCCGAGCACGGCGGTACGCCCACCATGGAGGAATGGTCGATCGCCGGCCTGGCCGTGCTCGACGCGGCGGAGGTGGAGCGCGCCGTGGTGCTCGGGGCCGGGTGGAGCGCACCGAGCGCGCTCTGGCTGGCCGCTCACTACCCCGACCGGGTGGCGGCGGTGGTCCTGTTCAACGGGTTCGCCCGCCTGGCGAGGGCCGACGGCTACCCGGAGGGCATCGAGCTGTCGATGATCGAGCGCTTCCGCGACACGGTGACCAGCCGCACGCCGTCGCCCGACGACGCGGCCGGTGCCGACGTCCGGTTCCTCATGCCCAGCCTCGCTGACGACACCAACTTCGTCCGCTGGTGGGAGCGGTCGGGCCAGCAGTCGGCGACCCCACGGGTGAGCCACGAGTACTTCTCGATGCTCTTCGGTGTCGACGTCCGCGCCGACCTCGCCGCCGTCGCAGCTCCCACGCTGGTCATGCAACGCTTCGGGAACCGCTTCGTCCGGCCGACGCACGGCCACTACCTGGCGTCGCACATTCGGGGGTCGCGCTACGTCGAGCTCGACGGGGAGGACCATTTCCTCTTCGCTGGCAACACCGAAGAGGCCGTCGGGGAGATCGCCAAGTTCCTCGACCGGTCATTGCCGGGCCCGGACGGGCAAGCACGATGACCCCGACTGAACCAGGGTCGGCCTACGACGAGGCCTACCGGACGGCACAGGCCAGGCTCATCGGCCTGATCTCGGATGAGGCAGCAGCGGTCGAGATCCCCTCCTGCCCCGGATGGACCGGGCGCGATGTCGCCGCCCACCTGACGGGGGTGGCCGAGGCCTGGGTGCACAACGACCTCGACGGCTACGCCAGTCGCCGCTGGACGCAAGCCCAGATCAAACGGCGTGCCGGGCAGTCTCTCGACGCAGTCGCTGGCGAGTGGACGGCGCTCGTCGATGAACTGCTCCCGATCATGCGGGCACCCACGACGTTCGGCCACCCTGCGTTCATGCCCAACATCGTCTTCGGCGACCTCGTCGTGCACGAGCACGACGTGCGAGAGGCACTACGGGCGCGGGTGCCGAGTGACGACGAGGCCGTGGCGTTGGCGCTTCGGGGTGCGATCCGTCGCCTCGAGAGGAAGCTCACCAAGGCGAGCGCGCCGGCCCTCGACCTGCGTCCGGACGAGCTCCCAGGCCAGCGGATCGGTCAGGGGGATGCCCTCGCCCTCGTGGCCGGAGAGCCCTACGAACTCTGGCGCTCACTCGTTGGTCGCCGGTCTCGCCGGCAGGTGGAAGCGTTCCGCTGGGAAGGCGACAAACGACCGTTCATCGACCACTGGCTCGAATGGCCGTTCGAGTGGCCAGAGGTCGACGTCGTGGTGTGACGATCACCCTCTCGGCATTGCGTGCAGCTCGACCTGGATGCCGTCTGGGTCGCGCAGTTCGATGAAGTGGCCGTACCCCGGCAGCACCTTGACACCCGAGTGCGACACACCGGCCCTCGAAAGATGCTCGGAGAAACGATGGAGGTCCTCCTCCGAGCCGATGGCGAAGGCGACGTGGTCCAGCCCCGTCTGGGCCGGGTCGAAGGCCTCGTCGCGGTGGGCCGTGTGGGCCTGGAGGCAGAGCGCCGTGCGCCCGGCGAGCAACATGGCCTCCCGGCCGGCGAAGACCGTCCCGTCGTAGGGCTCCCTCAGTACGGGCAACCCGAGGACGTCCCTATAGAAGCGGAGGCTCTCCTCGAGGTCCCGTACGGACAATGAGACGTGGGTGAAGCCCTTGATCTCCGGTGGGTCCACCTTGTCCTCCTCCTGCCCGACAGCGCCACCGACGGGGAGACGGCGATGGTGACCTGGAACGATCCGACGGACTGGTAGCTCAGCCGGGTGAGCGGCTGAGCCCGGCCCGGGTCCCCCGGGACACGAACTTGATGGCCATCTTGCGGCTGGCCTCGTCGATCATCTCGTCGCCGAACATGACCGCGCCCCGGCGCTCCTCCTCGGTGGCCTTCTGGTAGGCGTCGAGGATGTCCCAGGCCCGGTCGAACTGCTCCTGGGTGGGCGAGTAGACCTCGTTCAGCACGGCGGCCTGGTCCGGCGTGAGGGCCCACTTGCCGTCGTAGCCCAGCACCCGGGTCCGCTGGGAGAAGGCCCGCAGCGCGTCGAGATCGCGGACCTTGAGGAACGGCCCGTCGATCACCTGGAGGCCGTTGGCCCGCCCGGCCATGAGGATCTTCGAGAAGACGTAGTTGAAGTGGTCGCCCGGGTACTCGGGGATCTCCACCCCGCCGGTCAGGACCGGCATCTCCATCGACGCGGCGAAGTCGGCCGGCCCGAAGATGATCGTCTCCAGTCGGGGCGACGCCGCGCAGATCTCCTCCACGTTGATGAGGCCGCGGGTCGTCTCGATCTGGGCCTCGATGCCCGTGTGGCCGACGGGCAGCCCGACGTTCTTCTCGACCTGAGTGAGGAGGAGGTCGAGGGCCACCACCTCGGCCGCCGACTGGACCTTGGGCAGCATGACCTCGTCGAGCCGCTCGCCCGCACCGCCGACGACCTCGATGACGTCGCCGTAGGTCCACTCGGTGTCCCAGGCGTTGACCCGGACACAGAGGACCCGTTCGTCCCAGTCCAGGTTCTTCACCGCGTCGACCACCTTGGCCCGGGCCGCCACCTTCTCGGCCGGGGCCACCGAGTCCTCGAGGTCGAGGAAGGTCATGTCGGCGGCCACCGTCGGCGCCTTGGCGAGGAACTTCTCGTTCGAGCCCGGTGTGGACAGGCAGGAGCGGCGGGGCAGGTCGCGGGAGCGGTCGGACACGTCGAGAATCTAACGCGCCTCCGTGCAGAGGCTTCCCGGCAAGCTCAGCTCAGGTGGTTGAGGAAGAAGGCCACCGAGGAGTCCCACAGCCGGCGGGCCGCCTCCGGGTGGTACACCTCGGGTCGGGCGTCGTTGAAGAAGGCGTGGTCCGCCCCGGGGTGGATGATCACCTCGACGTCCTTGCCGAGCACCTTCAGGCGGTCGCGCAGCTCCTCGGCCTGCTCGGGCGGGAACGAGCCGTCGGACGCCGCGCAGTGGATGAGGACGGCAGCCGACAGCGCCGAGTAGTCGGGCTGGGCGTCGGGCCACGGGATCACGCCGTAGCAGGGGACGACGGCCTTGACCCTGTCCGGCCGCTGGCAGGCCACGAGGAGCGCCAGCCCGCCGCCCATGCAGAAGCCGATCACGCCGATGCCCGCGGTCGAGGACCGCCGGGCCACCTCGTCGATCGCCCCGCCGAGGTCCTTCCCGGCCGTGTCGAGCTTGAGGGCCATCATGGCCTTCGCCGCCTCGTCGGGCTCGGTGGTGGCCTGCCCGTGGTAGAGGTCCGGGGCGAGGGCCACGAAGCCGGCCCCGGCGAAGCGGTCGGCGACCTCCTTGATGTGCGGGACGAGGCCCCACCACTCCTGGATGACCACCAACCCGGGACCCTGACCGCCCTCCGGGAGGGCCAGGTAGCCCTGACCGGTGCCGCCGTTGCTCGCGAATTCGATCATCTCACCCATGGAGACCCACGCTAACCCGACGACCGTTCGGTGACCAAGGGCCGCCACGGGTGACGAATTCCTGAACGAGGCGCTCTGAGTACCCTGAGCAGGAGGTTCGTACCATAGGTACGACCCAGGAGGGGCCCCCGACGGGGGAGGATCCTTGACCCGGCGGCGGGGAACGACTAAGAAACCTTCCCATCGTGACTGACGTCGAGCGCCCCCGGCGCCATTCGACGCCATGGTCGGTGCGGAGGGCACGGATTCTCCGTAGGGCGTTGGGCCCGGCACTGGCCGCTGTCACAGTGTGCTCGTGCACTGTGCTTTCTTCAGCGCGCCCTGCCGGCGCCGACCAGCTGAGCGACGCCAAGGCCAAGGCGGCCCAGCTCAACGCCGAGATCCAGGCCGACGGGGCCCGCATCTCGGCCCTCGGCCAGGCCTACGACCAGGCCCAGAGCCAGATCGCCTCTTTGGACCAGCAGATCAGCGCCACCAAGGGCAAGATCGCCGCCGACCAGGCCGAGGTGAACAAGGACCAGAGCACCCTGCGCAAGGCGGCCATCAACGCCTACGTCGACGGGGGGTCGACCGCCTCCTCCAACCCGCTCTTCTCGAACAACCAGCACACCCAGGCGGTGGCCGAGGAGTACAACCAGGTGGCCGAGGGCGACATCAACAGCGCCGTGGCCAACCTGCACACCGCCCAGACCCAGCTGAACCAGCAGGAGGCTTCCCTCCAGAGCCAGGAGAACCAGGCCCAGGCTCAGGCCCAGGCGGCCCAGCAGGCCCAGCAGCAGGCCCAGCAGGAGCAGAACGCCCAGAACTCGGCCCTGTCCCAGGTGCAGGGCCAGATCGCCACTCTCGTGGCCCAGCAGCAGGCAGCCCAGGCGGCAGCCGAGGCCGCGGCGGCCCAGCAGAAGATCGCCGCGGCCCAGGCCCAGGCGGCGGCCCAGTCGGGCGCCGCGGCGGCGACCGGGTCCGGGGGCAACAGTGCCGCCGCCGACCCGCCACCCCCCTCGGCCCCAGGCGGCGAGGGCGCCGTCCAGGCGGCCGAGACCCAGATCGGCGTTCCCTACGTCTGGGGCGGTGAGACCCCCGGTGTCGGCTTCGACTGCTCGGGCCTCACGGCCTGGGCCTGGGGCCAGGTCGGCGTAGGGCTCCCCCACTTCTCGGGGGCCCAGATGGCCGACAGTACGCCCGTGCCCATCTCCGACCTCGAGCCGGGTGACCTCCTCTTCTACGGCCCGGGCGGCGCCGACCACGTGGCCATGTACGTGGGCGGTGGCCAGATGATCGAGGCGCCCTACACCGGGGCGAGCGTGTGGATCACCGGGCTCCGCCTCGGGGACGGCTTCGCCGGGGCCGGCCGGCCCTGACCCCGAGGAGGGCGACCCTCCTCAACCGTCCACCGGCGGCCTGAACGAGGCGCGGGCCGGCGCTACCGTCGTCGGAACGGACCCATGAAGCCCATCCCTGTCGACTTCCACATCGGCCCTCTCGACATCCACATCTACGGGATCGGCCTGGCCGTCACCTTCCTGTTCGCCTACTGGTACTTCGAGCGGCGACTGCAGCGGCATGGCTACCGCACCGACTGGCTCGTCGGGATGTTCCTCTGGGTCGTCGCCGCGGCCATCGTCGGGGCCCGGGCGATGCACGTCCTCACGAACGCCTCCTCCTACACGTCGCACCCGAGCGAGATCCTGGCCATCTGGCACGGCGGCCTCTCGTCGTTCGGCGGGCTCCTCCTCGCCGTCCCCGTCGGCCTCGTCGTGACCAAGCAGCGCTGCCCGGAGCTCCCGATCCCCCGGGCGTTCGACCTCGTGGCCCCGGTGCTCGTGGCCGCCTGGGCCCTCGGGCGGCTCCTCGGCCCCCAGCTCATGTACGCCGGCGGCGGCCACCGCACCAACCAGTGGTTCGGCATGTACTACGCAGGACAGAGTGGCCGGCGCCTCCCGGTGCCGATCTTCCAGGCCCTGGCGGACTTCGTGGTCTTCCTCGTCCTCATCTGGCTGGAACGGCGGCTCGAGCGCTGGCCCGACGGGTCGCCCCGGCGCAACTACCCCTCCGGCGCGGTCATCGGCACGGCCATGCTTCTCTGGGGGATCGAGCGGTTCTTCGACCAACGTCTCTTCCTCACCGAACAGGGCGTCGGCTCGCTCCTCGTCCAGATCGCCGCGGTGGCCCTCGCCCTGGCCGGCGCAGTGGTCCTCGTCGTGGCCCTTCGGCGCTGGCGGGCCTGGTTGGCCGCCGGAGCGCCGGGCGGCCACGACCCCGAGGTGGGCACGCACCGCCCCGACGAGGAGGCCGAGGGCGACGAGGAGGCGACCGTCGAGAGCCGGCGGGCCGCCCCGGCCTCCGTTGACGACGGATAGAACACGTTCTAGGTTGGCCCGACCCGCCCCCTGAGGGCGACGACGGCACGGAAGGAACCACCCATGGGCGACCTCGGCTTCTGGGCCCTCGCGCAGGAGGATCCGGAGCACCTGGCACTCGTCGCGCCCGACGGCACGCAGTTGCACGCCGGCGAGCTCCTCGGGCGGGCCAACCAGGTGGTCCACGCGCTGCGCGGCTTCGGCATCCGGCAGGGCGACGTCGTCGCCACGGTCCTGCCCAACGGGATCGAGGCGGTCGAGGTGTACCTGGCCGCCCTCCAGGCCGGCTGGTACCTCGTGCCGATCAATCACCACCTCGTCGGGCGGGAGATCGGCTACATCCTGGCCGACGCCGACGCCAAGGTCTTCGTGGCCCACGAGCGCTTCGCCGACGCCTGCCTCGAGGCGGCCGACGAGGCCGAGCTCCCGTCGACCGCCTGTCTGGCTGTCGGCGCGATCACCGGTTTCTCGTCGTTCGCCGCCGCCCGGAACAACCAGCCGACCACGCTCCCGGCCGACCGCACCCTCGGCGACACGATGAACTACACGTCGGGAACGACCGGGAACCCGAAGGGCGTCCACCGCGACCTCCTCGGCGTCACCCCGGAGCAGGCGGCCCTCGGCCTCGGCGGGCTGCTGCTCCTCTTCGGCATCAACCCGGGAGACGACAACGTCCACATCGTGGGTTCACCCCTCTACCACACGGCCGTCCTGCGCTTCGGCGGCGCCTCGCTCCATTTCGGCCACACGGTGGTCCTCATGGACAAGTGGCTGCCCGAGGAGATGCTGGCTCTCATCGAGCGCCACCGGGTGACGACGTCGCACATGGTGCCGACGCAGTTCCACCGGCTGCTGGGACTCCCCGAGGAGACCAGGACCAAGTACGACCTCTCGTCGCTGCGCCACATGATCCACGCCGCCGCCCCCTGCCCGATCGACGTGAAGCACAAGATGATCGAGTGGTGGGGCCCCGTCATCGACGAGTACTACGCGGCCAGCGAGGGCGGCGGGACGATCGTCAACACCGAGGAGTGGCTAGAGAAGCCGGGCACGGTCGGGAAAGCCTGGCCCATCTCGGAGATCGGCGTCTTCGACGACGAGGGCCACCGCCTCGAGGAGCCGGGTCAGATCGGGACCGTCTACATGTCGATGCAGTCAGGTGGCTTCGAGTACCACAAGGACAAGGAGAAGACCGAGCGCAACCGCATCGGGAGCTTCTTCACGGTCGGTGACATCGGCTACCTGGACGAGGACGGCTTCCTCTTCCTCTGCGACCGCAAGACCGACATGATCATCTCCGGCGGGGCCAACATCTACCCGGCGGAGATCGAGGGCGTCCTCTTCGGCCACCCGAAGGTCGGCGACGCCGCGGTCTTCGGTATCCCCAACGAGGACTGGGGCGAGGAGGTGAAGGCGGTCATCGAGCCGGTGGACGGCGTCGAGCCGAGCCCCGAACTGGCGGAGGACATCCTTGCCTACTGCGCCGACAAGCTCGCCAAGTTCAAAACGCCCAAGTCCGTCGACTTCACCACCGAGATGCCCCGGGACCCGAACGGCAAGCTCTACAAGCGCAAGCTCCGGGACCCCTACTGGGCGGGCCGGGAGCGGGCCATCTGAGCTGAGCCGGGCAGGCCCGTCCCGGCCGGCCGACCCGCCGGACCTGGCCGTGCCCCGGGCCTCTCGCCGGGCCCGGACGGGTGGGTCCGCCAGCTGGGCGACCCCGTAAGGTCCGAGCGTCCTTCCCATCGTCTCGGACAGGAGGAACGCCATGTGCCGATGGCTCGCCTACACCGGCCCCCCGATCTTCCTCGACACGCTCCTGCTCAAGCCGGACCACTCGCTCATCGACCAGAGCCTCGAGGCCAGGCAGAACTACGTGCCGGGGGCCGCGATCACCTCGATGTTCCGCCACCACGCCCTGCCGACGAACGGCGACGGGTTCGGCGTCGGCTGGTACGGCGAGCGTGAGTTCCCCGGACAGTACCGGGACACCCGCCCGGCTTGGAACGACGCGAACCTCCGGCGGATCTCAGAACAGATCCGCTCGGCCATGTTCCTCGCCCACGTGCGCGCCGCCATCCATGGCACGATCTCCCACGTCAACTGCCACCCGTTCCTCTACGGGAACTGGCTGTTCCAGTACAACGGGGAGATCAACGGCTTCCACGACGTGAAGCGCGACCTCGTCCTCGACGTCGCCCCCGAGCTCTACCCTCACATCGAGGGGAACGCCGACACCGAGCTGTGCTTCCACCTCGCCCTCACCTACGGGCTGGCCGACGACGCACCGACCGCCCTCGCCAAGATGGTGGGCCGGGTCGAGCGGGCCCGGAGCGACCGCGGTGTCGAGGCGCCGTTCCGGGCCACGGGGGCCACGACCGACGGCAAGACCCTCTATGCCTTCCGCTACTCGAGCGACAAGCAATCGAAGACGCTGTACCACTCCGAAGGGGTGACCTCGATCCGCACGGTGGCAGGCGGCGAAGAGTCCTTCCCGGCGGACGGCCGCATCGTCGTCTCCGAGCCGCTCGAGCTCGGCTACCGGGACCAGCGGTGGGTGGAGGTGCCGGAGTGGTCGCTCGTGACGGTACGGGCCGGCGAGGAGCCGGTCGTCACACCGTTCGAGCCGATCATCTGACACCTGCCGCCACCGCTACCGGGAGGATCCGGAAGGAATGCGGCAAGACAGTCCAGCGACTCCCGACCACCTACTCTGGCAGATCCACCTGGTCGGTGAGCTCGGCGAGCTGGTCGTCGACCACCTCACCGTCGACTTTGGCGGCGTTCCTGGCCGCCACCTCGACCATCTGCTGGGGGGCCATGGCCACGAAGATGCCCTCGGCCTCGACGGTGAGCTTGCCCTCGAAGAACACGCCACCCCAGGTCGTCGTGCGACGACCCTCGACCTTCAAGACCCGGGACTCGATGTCGAGATCGGCGAGCAGCGGTGTCGGCCGGCGGTAGCGAACGGTCAGCGTGCCGGTCATGCCGGGCCGGCCGGCGATCAGCGTCTGGGCCCCGAGGACCTCGTCGAGGAGCTCGGCCAGCACCCCGCCGTGCACGATCGTCGGCGGTCCCTCGTAGGGGTAGCCGAAGCGGACCTTGCCCCGGAGCTCGTACTTGCCGTCCTCCCCGAACACGGCCCAGAGCTCGGCCGGCGGGGCGAGCGGATTGGCGAAGCCGATGACCGGGCTCGAGGGGAAGAGGTCCTGCGGGTGGTCGCCGGCCTGCGGAAGGCGGCGGGGCCGTTTCCCTCCGGGGAGGGCGGCCAGCCGGTCGGCGATGGCCGCCACGTCCTCGGCCGCCGCCGACATCTCGGCGTTCGAGAGCCGGCGCCCGACGACCACGTCGAGGAGCCGGCGGGTGCTGGCGGCGAGGCGGTTGCGTGGGCTGTCGCGGTTCGAATGGGCGGTGGCCCCGGGGGGAACGGCCTCGCTGGCCGAAGGCCAGCCCCCGGAGATGTCGTCGCGCCGCCGCGGCTCGGCTTCGCTCACCGGCGCCGGTAGTCGGGCGGCCGTTTCTCGGCGAACGCCTTCTGCCCCTCCTGCGCGTCCTCGGTGGCGAAGATGGGCCAGCCGATCTCGAGCTCGCGGGCGAGACCGTCGATCTCGGACAGGCCCTCGGTCTCCTGCACCGAACGCTTGATGGCCTCGACGGCCAACGGACCGTTGGCGCAGATCACCTCGGCCACCGCCTTCGCCTCGTCGAGGGCGGTCCCGTCGGGCACCACCCGGCCGATGAGGCCGATGCGGAGGGCCTCCTCGGCCGAGACCTCGCGCGCCGTGAGAAGGAGGTCCATGGCCATCGTGTAGGGGATCTGGCGGCGCAGCCGCACCGTCGAGCCGCCGAGCGGGAAGAGCCCCCGTCGCGCCTCGAAGATGCCGAACTTGGCGCTCTCGCCGGCGACGCGGATGTCGGTGGCCTGCAGGATCTCGGTGCCGCCGGCCACCGCCCATCCCTCGACCGCCGCGATGAGGGGCTTCTTCACCTGGTAGTGGCGGAGGAGCGCCTTCCAGTGCAGGTCCCCGTCCTCCTGCTGGCGGTGGCGGTACTTCTCGGCCTCCGGGCCGCCCATCGCCTTCAAGTCCATTCCCGAGCAGAAGGTCCCACCGGCCCCCGTGAGGATGGCGCAGCGGATCTCGTCGTTGGTGTTGATCTCCACCCAGGCGTCGGCCATGCCGACGAGCATCGGCAAGCTCAAGGCGTTCTTGGCCTCGGGGCGGTTCATCGTGACGATGGCCGTCGCCCCTTCGACCTCGAAGCTCAGATGCTCGGTCGTGACCATCTCGCCCGGCCCCGGACTCAGAGACGCTCGATGATCGTCCCGGTGGCGAGGGCCCCGCCGCAGCACATCGCCACGAGGCCGAGCGTGGCGTCCCGTCGCTCGAGCTCGTGCAGGATCGTCGTGATGAGGCGGCTGCCCGTCGCCCCCACGGGGTGACCGAGGGCGATAGCCCCGCCGTTCACGTTGACCTTGTCCATGTCCGGCTCGACCACCCGGGCCCAGCTGAGCACGACCGAGGCGAAGGCCTCGTTCACCTCGAAGAGGTCGATGTCGCCGATGGTCATGCCCGCCTTGTCGAGCACCCGCTTCGTGGCGTCCGGCGGACCGTCGAGGTGGTAGTAGGGCTCGGAGCCCACGAGGGCCTGGGCGACGATGCGGGCCCGCGGCTGCAGGCCCTCGGCCTTCGCCCGCTCCTCGGACATCCAGAGCACCGCGGCGGCGCCGTCGGAGATCTGCGACGAGTTGCCGGCGGTGTGGATGCCGCCCTCGCGCACCGGCTGCAGCTTGGCCAGCCCCTCGGCCGTCGTCTCCCGGGGACCCTGGTCCTTCGAGACGACGATGCGCTGATCGCCGTGCTCGCCCATCGGCCCTTCCTCGCCGACCACCGGCGCCTCCACCGGGACGATCTCACGCTCGAAGCGGCCCTCGGCCACCGCGGTGGCCGCGTGGACCTGGGAGGCGAGGCCGAGGGCGTCCACGTCCTCCCGGGTGATGCCCCGGCGCTCGGCGATGCGCTCGGCCGCGCCGAACTGGTCGGGCATGTCCCACGGGAAGTCGTCCGGCCGCGAAGAACCGGGGCCGTTGTAGACGTTGGCCCCGAGGCCGACCCGGCTCATCGCCTCGATCCCGCAGGCGATACCGACGTCGATCGCCCCCACGGCGATCAGGTTGTTGACGAAGTTGTTGGCCTGCTGGGACGAGCCGCACTGGCAGTCGATCGTGGTGGCGGCCACCTCGTAGGGCAGGTTCTGTCCGAGCCAGGCCGTCCGGGTGACGTTGGAGGCCTGCTCACCGGCCTGGGTGACGCACCCGCCGACCACCTGCTCGACCGATCCCGGGTCGACCCCCGAGCGCTTGAGCAGCTCCACCTGGGCCGTCCCGAGGAGCTGGGTCGGGTGCAGGCCCGAGAGCCACCCGTTGCGCTTCCCGATCGGCGTCCGCACCGCGTCGACGATCACTGGCTCTGGCATGGGCGCACCTCGCTCTTCCGTGTGGCCGCCGCTCGGCGTGAGGACCACCCGGCGCGGCGAGTCAATTCCTAGAACCTGTTCTATAAACGTACCACCGGCCGGACCGGGGCCACGAACCAGTGGAGACTTTCAGATGGACGGCAGGTGGTCGAGCAGGAGCAGGCTCAGCTGCTCGGGCGCCACCTCGGGGATCCAGTGGTTCACGCCCTCGAGCACCACGAACTGGTAGCGGCCGGCCACCCGCTCGGCCGTGGCCTCGGCCGCCGCGCGGCGGAGCGCCGGGTCACCGGTCGACCACACGTAGAGGGTGGGGACGACGATCGGCGGCAGGTCGTCGACGTCTTCGTCCCGGAGGGCCCGGTACCAGTTGAGAGCGGCGGTCATGGCCCCCGGCTGGGTCAGGCAGGCGAGGTACTCGTCGGTGAGCGACGGGTCGAGGCCGCTCGTCTCGAACATGCGGGTGAGGCCGCTGCCCGACCCGTCCTCACCGAGGAGGAGATCCTCGGCCTTCGGCTGCTGCTGGAAGACCTCGACGTAGCGGGAGGCCTCGGCCTGTTCCTGGTCCCCGGCCTCCCGGACCTTGCGCAGGGCCCCGGGGTGCGGGGCCGAGACGATCGAGAGGCTCCGCACGTGATCGGGGTGACGGGCGCCGACCACCCAGGAGACGTAGCCGCCCCAGTCGTGCCCCACGAGGTCGAAGGCCCGCATCTCCATCGTGTCGGCGATAGCCAGCACGTCGTCGACGAGATGGGTCATGCGGTAGGCCTCCACCCCGTCGGGCCTCGCCTTTGGCGAGTAGCCGCGCTGGTCCGGGGCCACGGCCCGGTAGCCGGCGGCGCCCAGGTCGGCCAGCTGGCGGCGCCAGCACCACGACGTCTCGGGGAAGCCGTGCAGGAGCAGCACCGGGCGGCCGTCGTGGGGGCCGGCGGCCCGGGCGGTGAACGTGAGGCCGTTGGCGTCGATCTCGAGCCGCTCGATGTTCACGTGCCGATCGCTCTCATGGAAGCTCGTTGGCCCGGCGACCGACCGGCCTCAGGTCGTCGGAGCTGGCGCTGCCGCCTCGGCCCCGCGGTCGAGGAACGACGGCCAGCGCGCCGCACTCCCGGCGATCTCATCGGGCGAAAGGAGCAGCGCCGATTCGGGCACCCGGTCCACGAGCTCGCGTTGGAGGTCGTAGTCGTGGGCGGCCCCACGAAACCCGGCGGCGCGGAAGGCCACCAGGTCGGACGGCGCGGCGGCGAGGTAGCCGAAGAGGCCAAACGCCACTTCGAGGTCGTACACCGCCGGGGCTCGACCGAGGAGGGCGGAACGCCGGGACGCCAGCAAGGCGCAGCCCACCAGCACGTCGTCGGCGGCCTCGCCCTCGGTGAGAACGAGACGGTCCTCGAAGCGACGGGCCAGCCGGAGGGCGTAGCCCTGGTCCGGCCCGGGCGTGCCCCGCCGACGGGCCGACGGCCCGCGGGGCAGCTGCAGCTCGGCCGGCCGGTCGGCTTGCCAGCTCCCCGGAGCCCGTAACTGGAGCGCCGGGCGCACCTGGTCAGCGTCGGTGATCGGCACGAAGCTCGGTTGGGCCATGCGACCGGCAGGTTAGTGCGTCACCACCACCTGGCGGGTGTCCCCGAGGGACGGGACCCGGTAGCTCAGGCCGGCTGGCCGACCTGACCGACGGCGTCGCGTGTCTCGGCCGGCGTCTCGCCCCGCACGAGCGCCACGATGATCGAATCGAGGAGCGCCTGCCACGAGGCGTCGATGATGTTGTCCGAGACGCCGATCGTCGTCCAGACGTCCTCGCCGTCGGTCGTGTCGATGAGGACCCGGGTGACCGCGGCCGTGCCCCGGCCGCTGTCGAGCACCCGCACCCGGTAGTCGGTGAGGTGCACGCCGGCCAGCTGGGGGAAGTGCGGGGCGATGGCCTGCCGGAGGGCCCCGTCGAGGGCGTTGACCGGACCGTTCCCCTCGGCTGTGCGGACGATCCGCTCGTCACCCAGGCGTACCTTGACCGTGGCCTCGGTCGTCGTGTCCGGCGAGGGGAGACCCGGGCTGGCGAGGAGCCCGTCCGCCGGCCGGTCCGTGATGACCCGGAAGGACTCGACGGTGAAGTAGTCGGGCTGCCAACCCGTCGCCCGACGCAACAGCAGCTCGAGCGAGCCGTCGGCCACCTCGAAGTGGTAGCCCTCGTGCTCGAGCTGCTTCAGCTGCTCGAGCACTTGCCCCAGCACCTCGCCGTCGAGGTCGAGTCCGAGCTCGGCCGCCTTCATGGCGAGCGTCGAGCGACCGGCCATCTCCGAGACGACGACTCTCGTCCCGTTGCCCACCCGGTCCGGAGGGACGTGCTCGTAGAGGTCGCGGCGCCGGGCCACGGCGCTGGCGTGCAGGCCGCCCTTGTGGGCGAACACCGACGAGCCGACATAGGGCTGCTGGGGGCTCGGGGCGATGTTGACGACCTCGGCGATGTGGTGGGAGACCGGCGTCAACAGCTCGAGGCGCTCGGGCGGGATGGTCCGCACCTGCAACTTGAGCGAGAGGTTGGCGATGGCCGCCGAGAGGTCGGCGTTGCCCGCCCGCTCGCCGTAGCCGTTGATGCAGCCCTGTACCTGGGTGACGCCGGCCTGGACGGCGGTGAGGGAGTTGGCCACGGCGCAGCCGGCGTCGTTGTGGCAGTGGATGCCCAGCTGGGCGTCGGTCCGGTCACGGACCTCGGCCACCGCCCGCCCGATGTCGTCGGGCAGCCGGCCGCCGTTCGTGTCGCAGAGCACGAGGGCCTCGGCCCCGGCGTTCTCGGCGGCGTCGAGGACCCGGAGGGCGAAGTCGCGGTCCGAGTAGAAGCCGTCGAAGAAGTGCTCGGCGTCGAGGAAGACCCGCTTGTCGTGGGCCCGGAGGAAAGCGACGGAGTCGGCCACCATGGCCACGGCCTCGTCGAGGTCGGTCCGCAGGGCGTCGATGACGTGGCGGTCCCAGGACTTGGCCACGATGCAGACCACGGGGGTCTGGGCGGCCACCAGCTTCCCGAGGACGTCGTCGGTCGCCGCCGCCACCCCCGCCCGGCGGGTCGACCCGAAGGCTACGAGGGTGGACGTGCTCAGGTGGAGCTCGGTCGGGGCGCGGGAGAAGAACTCGTCGTCCTTCGGGTTGGCCCCGGGCCAGCCACCCTCGATGTAGGCCACGCCGAGGTGGTCCAGCTGCTCGGCCACCCGGAGCTTGTCGTCCACGGTGAGCGACAGCCCCTCCTGCTGGCTGCCGTCGCGCAGCGTCGTGTCGAAGATGTCGACCGCCTCGGGAAGGCTCGGGAGCTCGTAGTCGTGGGCCCCCGTCGAGTGGCCGTGGGCCTGGTGACGGTCACTCGACATAGTCCAACCAGTCCTTGTAGCGGTCGATCTGTCCACGCACGAGCGAGAAGTAGGTCTGCTGGATCTCCTTCGTGAGCGGACCGGGCCGCCCGTCACCGACCACCCGGTCGTCGACGGCCCGGATCGGCACCACCTCGGCCGCCGTGCCGGTGAGGAAGGCCTCGTCGGCCAGGTAGAGGTCGGTGCGGATGATCTGCTCGTGGGCCACCTCGACCCCCATGTCGGCCGCGATGCTCTCGACCGTCTGCTGGGTGATCCCGTCGAGCGCGCCGGCGTCGGAGGTCGGTGGGGTGATGAGCTGGCCGTCCCGCACGATGAAGACGTTCTCGCCCGTGCACTCGCTCACGTTGCCGTCGGGGGCGAGGAGGATCGCCTCGTCGTAGCCGCCCTTCAGCGCCTCCACCTTGGCCAGGGAGGAGTTCACGTACATGCCGACGCTCTTGGCCGCGGTGGGGACGGCGTTCGGGTCGTGGCGACGCCAGGAGCTCACCTTGACGGAGACGCCGTTGGCGATCCCCTCGTCGCCGAGGTACGTCCCCCAGGGCCAGGCGGCGATGGCCACGTTGACCGGGCACGGCAGCGGGTTGAGCCCCATCTCCCCGTAGCCCAGGTAGACGAGGGGTCGCAGGTAGCAGCCGTCGGTCAGGTTGTTCACCCGCACGACCTGACGCGAGGCCTCGACGATCTGCTCCTCGTTGAAGGGGACGTCGATCATGAGGATCTTGGCCGACGTGAAGAGACGGTGGATGTGGTCCCGCAGCCGGAAGACGGCCACCCCGTTCGGCGTCGGGTAGGCGCGGATCCCCTCGAAGCAGCCCGAGCCGTAGTGGAAGGTGTGGCTCAGCACGTGCACCTTGGCGTCTGCCCAGTCGACCAGTTCGCCGTCCATCCAGATCTTCTCGGTCGGTGTGATGGGCACGGTTCAGAGCCTTTCTGCGATGGCGTCGCCGACGGCGGCGGTAGAACGTTGGGGGCCACCCCCCGGGACAGCGTAGGTGGCGTCGACGTAGGTCTGGATGGCCTTGCCGATGCGCACCGCCGCGTCTCCCTCGCCGAGGAAGTCGAGCATGAGCGCGGCCGAGTGGATGGCGGCCAGCGGGTTGGCCACTCCCTGGCCGGCGATGTCGTGGGCCGCACCGTGCACCGGCTCGAAGAGCGACGGGCCGCTGCGGGCCGGGTTGAGGTTGGCCGACGCGGCGAACCCGATACCCCCGGTGACCGCGCCGGCGAGGTCGGTGAGGATGTCGCCGAACAGGTTGTCGGTGACGATCACGTCGTAGCGCGACGGCTGCTCCACGAGGTAGATGGCTGCCGCGTCCACGTGGTGGTAGTCGTGGGTCACGTCGGGGTACTCCGGCGCCACCTCGTCGACCGTGCGCTGCCAGAGGTCGCCCGCGAAGGTGAGCACGTTCGTCTTGTGCACCATCGTGAGCTTGTGGTCGTGCCGGGCCCGGGCGAGGTCGAACGCGTACCGCACGCAGCGCTCGACGCCCATCCTCGTGTTGACCGAGCCCTGCGTCGCCACCTCGTGCGGGGTCCCCTTCCGGAGGAAGCCACCCTCGCCGGCGTAGGTGCCCTCGGTGTTCTCCCGCACGACGAGGAAGTCGGCGTCGGCCCCGATCGAGCCGGGCACCCCGCGGAACGGGCGGAGGTTGATGAAGAGGTCGAGCTCGAAGCGGAGCCGCAGGAGCAGCCCCCGCTCGAGGGTGCCGGGCGGCACCGACGTGTCGCCGACCGGCGGTCCGACCGCGCCGAGCAGGATGGCGTCGACCGCCCGGAGCTGGTCCAAGACGGCGTCGGGGAGGACCTCGCCGGTCTGGACATAGTGAGCCGCCCCGAGGTCGAAGGTCGTCGTGGCGAGCTCCACCCCGGCGGCGTGGACCACCTTCAGGGCCTCGGCGAGGACCTCCGGGCCGACGCCGTCACCGCCGATGACCGCCACCCGGTGCGGCGTGGCGGCGCTCACCACGGTGCCTCCCTCGCTTGTCTCACGTTCACGTTCCTTCTCGTCGTCACGGCCCAGGAATTGAAAAACCGCCCACACGAGTGGACGGTCGAGGAGGCACGCACCGGCTGGTGCGTGCCTACAAAATGACGATTACCGAGCTGTACCGGGCTGTCACCACCACACATTGTCGCCGGAGCGGGCGGCGGCGTCAACAGCGCCCCCGGCGCCGCACGGGGACAGACGCCAATTGCAAACTCCGGGGCACTACCCTCGTGCCCGATGGAGGGGAAGTCGAGCCTGACGTTCGGCCAAGCGCCGAGCGGGCCGGGCGCGGCGCGGCGGAGCGACGTCGAGACCGCCTCCCCTGGGGCTCCCCAGGTGGTGGCGTCGGCCACGGTGGAGCCCGGAGCGACCGTCGGCGAGGGGACCCGGGTCTGGGACCTCGCCCAGATACGAGCCGGGGCCTCGGTCGGCGCCGAGTGCACGATCGGGCGCAACGTCTTCATCGACCAGGGGGTCCGCATCGGCGCCCGCTGCAAGATCCAGAACAACGCGCTCATCTACGCGCCGGCCGAGCTCGGCGACGGCGTCTTCGTCGGTCCCGGGGCCATCCTCACCAACGACCGGCACCCGAGGGCCGTCTCCCCCGCCGGGGAGGTCCTCGGGGCACGGGACTGGCGGCCCGACGGCGTGGTCGTGGCCGAGGGGGCGTCCATCGGGGCCGGGGCCGTCGTGGTGGCCGGCGTCCGGATCGGTCGGTGGGCCACGGTGGCCGCCGGCGCCGTCGTGCACCGTGACGTGGCCGCCTACGAGCTCGTGGGTGGCGTCCCGGCCCGGCACCTCCGATGGGTCGGACCGGCCGGGCGGCCGCTCGAGCCGACCGACGAGCCGGGGCGCTGGCGGTGCCCCGTGACCGGGGACCACTTCGTCGAGCGGGACGGCCGGCTGGGGCCGCAACGGTGATCCGGCTCTCGGCCCCCTCCGTGGGCGAAGAGGAGATCGAGGCGGTCACCGCGGTCCTGCGGTCGGGCCAGCTGGCGCAGGGACCCGAGGTGGCGGCGTTCGAGGCAGCGTTCGCCCACCTGGTCGACGGGCGACCCTGCGTGGCGGTGAACGCCGGGACCTCGGGCCTCCAGCTCGCCCTGATGGCCCTCGGCATCGGCCCGGGCGACGAGGTGGTCGTCCCCTCGTTCACGTTCGCCGGCACGGCCAACGCCGTCCGCCTGGCCGGCGCCGAGCCGGTCTTCGCCGACATCGAGGGCGAGACGTTCGGCCTCGACCCCGAGGCCGTCGCCGCGGCGATCACGCCGCGGACGGCCGCGGTGATGCCCGTGCACCTCTACGGCCACCCGGCCCGCATGGCCGAGCTGACCGAGGTCGCCCGGCGCCACCAGGTGGCCCTCGTCGAGGACGCCGCCCAGGCCCACGGTGCGTCGCTCGCCGGCCGGCCGGTCGGGGCCTTCGGCGACGCCGCGGTGTTCAGCTTCTACGCCACGAAGAACATGACCACCGGCGAGGGCGGCATGGTGGTGCTCACCGACGAGGCGGCCCTCCGTCGGTTGAAGCTCCTCCGCAACCAGGGCATGGAGCGCCAGTACGAGAACGAGATCGTCGGCTTCAACATGCGGATGACCGACGTCGCCGCGGCCATCGGCCGGGTCCAGTTGGGCCGGCTCGACGAGCGCAATGCCCGACGCCGGGCCAACGCCACGGTGCTCGACGAGGCGCTCGGTGACGTCGTGATCACGCCAGCGGTGGCGCCCGGCGCCGTCCACGTCTACCACCAGTACACGGTGCGGACCCCGCGCCGCGACGAGCTGCAGGCCGGCCTGGCCGAGCTCGGCGTCGAGGCGCGGGTCTTCTACCCCGTCCCCGTCGACCTCCTCACCCCCTACCGGGGATCGGCCGCCCGGGCGGCCGGTGTGCTGACCGAGACCGACCGGGCGGCCGGCGAGGTGCTCTCCTTGCCCGTCGGTCCCCACCTCTCCGACGAGGACGTGTCGCGAGTCGCCGAGGGCGTGCTCAAGGTGCTGGCAGGGTGAGCGACCTCCTACGGGCCGGCGTGATCGGGCTCGGCCAGATGGGGCGGCACCACGTGCGGGTGCTGCGCTCGCTGCCCGACGTCCAGCTCGTCGGGGTGGCCGACCCGCTCGGCGACGAGGCCCGGGTGGCCGGTGACGTGCCCGTCCTGGCGGACCTCGCCGGGCTCTTGGCCCTCGACCTGGACCTCTGCGTCGTGGCCACGCCGACCGACGTCCACGAGGAGCTCGGTCTCGAGCTCGCGGCGGCCGGGGTGGCCACGCTCATCGAGAAGCCGCTCGCCGCCGACTCGGCCGCCGGCCTCCGGCTGGTGGAGGCCTTCGGGCAGGCCGGCGTGCCCGCGGCGGTCGGCCACATCGAGCGGTTCAACGCGGCCACCCAGGCCATGAAGGAGCGCCTGTCGGAGGGCTCGCTGGGCGTCGTCTACCAGGTCGTGACGAGCCGCCAGGGTCCCTTCCCCGGGCGGGTGCGCGACGTCGGCGTGGTGAAGGACCTCGCCACCCACGACCTCGACCTGACCGAGTGGATGGTGGGTTCGCCCTACGTGACCGTGGCCGCCCGGGTGGCCCGCCGCACCGGGCGCCCCCACGAGGACCTCGTCGTCGTGGTGGGCACGCTGGCCGACGGCACGATCACCAACCACCTCGTCAACTGGCTGAGCCCGGTCAAGGAGCGGCGGATCGTCGTGAGCGGGTCGGAGGGCTGCCTCTCCGCCGACACCCTCACGGCCGACCTCACCTTCAACGCCAACGGCCAGGTGCGCGCGGTGTGGGACGACATCTCGCGCTTCCGGGGGGTGAGCGAGGGCGACATGATCCGCTACGCCCTCGACAAGCCCGAGCCCCTCCTCGTCGAGCTGGAGCAGTTCACGAAGGCGGCCCGGGGCGAGCCGGGGTCGGTGGTGACGCTCTCCGAGGGGCTGCGGACGCTGCGGGTCGCCGAGTCGGTCCTGGCCTCGGCGGCCTCCGGCGAAGTGGTCGTGGTGGCCCCGTGAACGTCGTCGTCGTCGGGCTCGGCAAGATCGGCCTGCCCCTCGCCGTCCAGATCGCCGGCCGCGGCCACCGGGTCGTGGGGGCGGACATCGACGGAGCCGTCGTCGAGAAGGTCACCACCGGGACCGCGCCCTTCGCCGGCGAGGACGGGCTGGACGAGCGGCTGGCCGAGGTGGTGGCGGCCGGCCGGCTCGAGGCGACGACCGACACGAGCCACGCGGTCGAGCAGAGCGACACGGTGGTCGTCGTGGTGCCGCTCGTCGTCGACGCCGACCGCAGCCCCGACTTCAGCGCCATGGACGCGGCCACCACCGCCGTCGCCAAGGGCCTGCGACCGGGCACGCTCGTCGTCTACGAGACCACGCTCCCGGTCTTCTCGAGCCGACACCGGCTCGCCCCCCTGCTCGAGGAGGTCTCCGGGCTGACCTCGGGCCGGGACTTCTTCGTCTGCCACAGCCCCGAGCGGGTCTACAGCGGGCGCATCTTCGCCGACCTGCGCCGCTATCCGAAGCTGGTGGGCGCGCTCCAGCCCGAGGGGGCGGCCCGGGCCGTGGCCTTCTACGAGGCGGTGCTGGAGTTCGACGACCGACCCGACCTCGAGAGGGAGAACGGGGTCTGGGACCTCGGCAGCGCCGAGGCGGCCGAGATGGCCAAGCTGGCCGAGACGACCTACCGCAACGTCAACATCGCCTTCGCCAACGAGCTCGCCGTCACCGCCGACGCCGTCGGCGTCGACGTGCGGGCCGTCATCGAGGCGGCCAACAGCCAGCCCTTCAGCCACATCCACCAACCGGGCATCGCCGTGGGCGGCCACTGCATCCCGGTGTACCCCTACTTCCTCCTCGCCGGCCGCCCCGACGCGGTCCTCGTACGGCAGGCGCTCGGGGTCAACGAGGCCATGCCGGCCTACGCCGTCGGGGTGCTCGCCTCGATGCTCGGGGGCCTCGGCGGACGGACCGTGGCCGTCCTCGGCGCGTCCTACCGGGGCGGGGTCAAGGCCACCGACTTCTCCGGGGTCTTCGCGGTGGTCGAGGCGCTGGCCGCCGCCGGGGCCCGGCCGCGGGTGCACGACCCGCTCTACACCGACGAGGAGCTCGGGGCCCTCGGGTTCGCGCCGTACCACCTGGGCGACCAGGTCGACGCGGCGGTCGTGCAGACCGACCACGAGGCCTATCGGGCCCTCGGACCGGCCGACCTCCCCGGTGCCAAGGCCGTGGTGGACGGGCGGGCCATGCTCGACCCGGACCGGTTCGGCGACGTGGCGGTGCGACGGCTCGGGGTCGGGACCGACGCCGCTCAGGCGGTGCCGCCCACCGCCCGCTCGAGCACCTCCAGGTAGCGGTCGGCCAACCGGCCCACGTCGGCGTGCTCGGTCACCCACGTCCGGGGCCCGGCGCCCACGTCGAGCTCCTCCCGGTGGTCGGCGAGGTGGCCGAGCGCCTCGGCCAGCCCGGCCCGGTCCTCCGGCGGGACGACCGTGCCGCCCCCGGCGGCCCGCACGACCGTCGCCCCCTCCCCGGCCAACGACGCCGTGACGTAGCGCCCCGCCGCCATGATCTCGTAGAGCTTCGACGGGACCGCGTCGTTGAACGAGGGCCAGTCCCGCAGGGGCACGAGGCACGTGTCGGCCCAGGCGTAGGCGTCGGTGAGGTCCTGACCGGTCACCGGGTCGCCGAAGCTGACCGGTGCGCCGAGGCGGCGGCTCGCCTCCTCGAGGGCCGGCTTCTCGGTGCCGTCGCCCACGAAGCGGGCCTCGACCCTCTCGGGCCCGAGGTCGGCCAGCGCCCCCACGACGGTCTCGAGGCCCTGCGAGACGCCGATGGTGCCGAGGTAGAGCACCCGGAGGCGCGAGCGCTCCTTCGGCGGGGCGGGTTGCAGGGGGACCGAGGCCACGTCGATGCCGTTCGGAATGTGGAAGATGCGCTCGGCCGGGTAACCCCGCCGTTCGAGCGAGCGGGCGAAGGCCGGAGGGACGGTGACGATGGCCTCGGCCCGACGTTGCCCGGCGGCGACCAGCCTGGTCAGCCAGCGGGCCGGGGCGCCCGGGAGCAAGCCCGTCTCCTCGATGAGGTCCGGCCAGGAGTCGCGCATGTCGAGGACGAGCGGCGCCCGCCAGCGCCGGCTGGCCACGAGGCCCGTGCCGAGCGTCGGCACACTCGGGATCGAGGCCACGACGACGTCGGGTCGCTCGCGTCGGGCTGTCGCCGGCCCGATCGCCGCGAGGGCCACGGCGAGGTGGTCGGCCAGCTTCACCGCACCACCGCGCCTCGTCGGGACGAACGGCACGCGCACGACGGTGACACCGTCCTCGACGGTGGCCCGGCGCAGATCGCGCCAGTGCCATCCCGTCGCCAGGTGACCGCTTGGGTAGTGTGGCAGCGGGGCGATGACCGTCACCGCGTGGCCGGCCGCAGACCAATGCCGGGCGAACGCACCCAGACGACGGGGCGCGGCGCCGATCTCGGGCGGGAAGTAATGCGTGATCAGCTGGATGCGCACGGTGCCGACTAACGAACCCCTCTCCCGCCTCACGCTACTGCACCGAACGGTGCGCGATGGGGGTCGGCCCTGCTCAGCCGAGGTGTGGGCGTCCTCGGTACGGGGGAACGTCGCGTCGGGAGCCGACCGGTGAGCGAACGACCCCGCGTCGTCTTCGTGGTCGGGGCCCGCCCGCAGTTCATCAAGGCCGCGGCGCTGTCGCGCTATCTCGGTGAGGAGCCGTCGGCCGCCGCCTTCGAGCCGGTGCTGGTCCACAGCGGGCAGCACTACGACGACCTCTTGAACGACGTGTTCTTCCGGGAGCTGCCGCTCCCCCGCCCCGACCGGGAGCTCGGCGTCGGCGAGGCCCCCATGGCCGTCCAGTTCGGGCAAATCCTCGAACGGTTGACTGCGGTCCTCGACGAGCTGTCACCCGCCGCGGTGGCGGTCTACGGCGACACCACCACCACGCTCGCCGGGGCGCTCGCTGCCGCCTACCGCGACATCCCGGTGGTCCACGTCGAGGCGGGCGAGCGGGCCTACCGCCGGGCGCACTACCCGGAGGAGACCAACCGGGTGCTCGCCGACCACCTCGCCTCGCTCTGTCTCACGGCCACCGAGCGGGCCGCCCGCTACCTGGCCGAGGAGGGCCTCGGACCGTCGCGGGTGGTCTTCGTGGGCGACGTCATGTACGACCTCTTCCTGTGGGCCCGGGCGGAGGTCGACGAGCGACCCGTGACGCCGCTCCTCCCGGACGGGGTCGACCCGGCGACCTTCGACCTGGCCACGATCCACCGGGCCGAGAACACCGATGACGAAGATCTGCTCGTCGGCCTGCTCGAGGCCCTGGACGCCGGGCCCCGCCCGGTCGTCCTGCCGGCCCACCCCCGGCTGACCGGCCGCTGCCGGGAACTCGGGTGGGCGCCGCGCCGGTCACTCCACCTCGTCGAACCCGTGGGCTACTTCGACATGGTCACGCTCCTGACCCGGGCCCGCCACACGGTGACCGACTCGGGCGGTCTCATGCGCGAGTCCTACTTCGCCGCCACCCCCTGCATCGTCCCGCTGGCCTCCACCCCCTGGCGGGAACTGGTCGAGTCGGGCTGGGCGGTCGAGATCGGTCACGACGTGGAGCGGCTCGCGGCCCTCCTCGACGACTTCCCGCGGCCCGCCGGCCCGCCCCCGGCCCTCTTCGGCGACGGGCGGGCCGCCGCCCACGTCGTGGCGGCGATCAACGAGCTCGTGGCCGCCGGGGCGGCCCCCGACCGCTGGCGTCCAGGAGGCTGAGCTCAGCCGGCCGCCGGGCGGCCGGGCTCCTCGGCGTAGGACCGACACAGCTCCACGAGCCCGTCCTCGAGCGGCACCTCGGGTGGACCGAGCAGCGTCGTCATCGGCCCGACGTCGCCGACGAGGTCCTTCGGGGCGGCGTCGGGCACCGTCTTGAAGACCGGCGTCCGACCGAGCCCGGCCCCGATCCGCTCGGCGATCCGCCGCAGGCTCCAGGTGTCGGGACCGGCCACGTCCATCGACGCCCCGGCGTCGAGGAGCGCGGCGCGGCTGATGGCGCGCACCGCGTCGTCCACGTGCAGGGGGTTGCAGCGCATGCCGTCCTCGCCCTCCAGCACGACCGGGTCCCCCAAGGCCACCGAGCGCACGAGCCGCGGGAGGAGCATGCTCGGGCGCTGGGCCGGGCCGTAGACGAAGAAGAACCGAAGCACCACGACGGTGAGCGCGGCCCCGTAGGCGGCCGACAACAGCTCGGCCGCCTGTTTGGAGGCCAGGTAGAAGTCGAGCGGCGACGCCTCGTCCACGTCGCGGTCGGCCCGGAGGCGCTGGATGCCACCCGAGGAGCCGAGGACGAAGCGGGCCACGCCGGTCCTCCGGGCCCAGTCGAGGAGGGCCGCCGTGCTGGCCACGTTGACGGCGAAGACGTCGGGGGCACCCTCGGGGAACTCGCGGTAGCGCCGGGACTGAGCGAGGTGGACGACGGTGTCCACCCCTTCGGGGAGCGACTCGGTGAAACCCGGTCGGGCGAGGTCGCAGGGCACGAGGTGGGCCAGGTCGTCGACCGCCGGGGTCGGCCGGCGGCTGAGGGCGTACACGTCGGCCGTCCCGGCGAGCGCGTCGACGAGGGCCGAGCCGATGAGCCCGTCGGCCCCGGTGACGAGGATCCGGCGCGGCCCGTCGGTCCGGGAGGCGGTGGCCGTCATCGTGGCCCCAAGAGGCCCTGGCGGGCAGCCATGGAGGCGAGTGGGCCCGACGAGGCCATGAGCTCGGTCCAGGTGCCGACCTCCACCACCGCGCCCTCCTCCAGCACGTAGATGCGGTCGGCCTCGCGCACGGTGGACAACCGGTGGGCCACCATCACGATGGCGCAGCTCCCGTGCAGCCGGGCCAGCGCCCGCTGGACCTCGGCCTCGGACGCCGCGTCGAGCGCGCTCGTCGCCTCGTCGAGCAGGAGCAGCCACGGGTCGCGGTAGAGCGCCCGGGCCAGGGCGAGGCGCTGGCGCTGCCCGCCGGACAGCCGACCACCCCGCTCGCCGATCACGCTGTCGAACCCCTCGGGCATGCGTTCGACGAACTCCCGGGCGAAGGCCCGCTCGGCGGCGACCTGGACCCGTTCGGGGTCGGGTGGGCCGGCCAGCCAGGCGATGTTCTCGGCCACCGTGGTGTGGAACAGCGGGCTCTCCTGGAGGACGAGCCCGATGTGGTCCTGCCAGGCGGTGCGGTCCAGCTGGCCGAGGTCCACCCCGTCGAGCGTCACCTGGCCGGCGGTCGGCTGCAGCAGCCCGCTCACGAGGTCGAGCGTGGTCGTCTTGCCCGAGCCCGACTCGCCGACCACGGCCACGAACGCCCCCCGCCCGACCGAGAGGGTCAGGTCGGCCACCGACGCCCGGTCGGCACCGGGGTAGCGGTAGGTGACGCCCTCGAGACGGAGCTCGTCGTCGAAGGTCGGCAGCCGTCCCCCTTCGGGGCGCTCCTGGTGCGGCGCCACGAGGGCCATCCGGTCGGCCCACCGCTCGTACCACGGCCGCTGCGTCCGGGCGATGAGCAGGTTGTCCTGGGCCATGAGGAGTCGCGGCTGGAGCCGGTAGAAGAGGGCCAGGAACACGAGCGTCTGCGCGGTGAGCCGGCCGAAGATGGCGATGGAGAGGCCGACCACGCCGGTGACGAGGAGGACTCCGCCCCCCTCGTAGAGCAGCCGGGTGAGACCGCGGTAGAACATCGCCGCGAAGTCGCTCGCCGCGAACGAGGCGAACAGACCCGACAGCTTGTTCGCCGAGGGCTCGGTGGCCCCGCTCGACTTGAAGAACTTGAGGTTCCCCATCACGTCGGTCACCTGGTTGCCGATCTCGGCCGACCGGGTGGCCAGTTGGCGGCCGTGGTCGCTGGCCCGGCGGCCGGTGAACCGGTAGACGAGCATGAGGACCGCCCCGAAGCCCACGGTGAACAGCGTGGCCTGCCAGCTGAGGAACAGGCCGGCCGCGAAGAACACCACGGCGATGGCCGCCGCACCGAGCCCCTTCACGAGGGCCTGCGCCCCGATGCTCGTCTGACCCCCCTCCATCATGACGGCCGAGCTGACGTCGCCCAGCCGCAGGCCGATGTAGGTCGGCCAGTCGGTGCGCAGGAGGGCCACCGACAGGTCGCGACGGAGCGACTCCTCCACCCGGGCCCGTATCCGGTTCGAGATGAGGTCGGAGCCGAAGTTGGCGCAGGCGGCCAGCGTCCCGAACACCGCGAAGGCGGCGAGGGACACCCACAGCAGGTCGCTGCCGTGCAACCCGAGGTCGTTGAGCCAGTGGGTGAGCCGTTCGGTCACGCCCCCGCCGGAGCGCACCTCGCCCAGCAGGGGGATGAGCATGGCGAGGGCCGCCGCCTCGAGCAGTCCGGCCAGCGTGGCCAGCAGGACGGCGCCGATCGCCCGTCCCCGCAGGTGCCCGAGGGCCGACCAGTAGTCGGCGAAGAGCCCGCGCCGGGCCGGGACGGGCGGCGGCACCGGCGCCGGGGCGGGCGGCGGCACCGGCGCCGAACCGTCGGCCGCCGGGGTGGCCTCGGTCGCCGGGAGGTCAGGCCGCGTCATGACAGGGCACCCGGTAGGCGGCGAAGCGGTCGTTCTCCTTCACGTGCACGAGCCCGCTCATGTCGTAGGACCAGTCGATGTGGTGCAGCTGGGACTTGTCACAGACGACGAGGGTCACGCCGTACTTGTCGAAGAGGGGCCAGAAGTCACGCTTCAGGAACGGGAACTCCTCCATGAACTCGTCGTAGATCTTGACCGTCATCATCCCGGGCTGCCACCAGAAGGACTGGCACGTCTCGTAGCGGGCGCAGATGTCCGGGGCCATCAGCATCGGGATGGGGTACACCACGGAGCCGACGGGCTTGTCGACGTCGTCCATGAAGGCCGAGAGCTCGTCGGGGTGCACCGGCCGTGAGTACCTCGGGACGACGCGGATCCACAGCACCATGGCGCCGGCCACGGCCACGAGGTAACAGCCCAGCAGCACGAGGTCCCACCCCCAGCTCACCCACTGGGCCTGGATGGCCACGATCACGGGCACCGTGAAGTACAGCTCGTACTCGAGGTAGCGGTAGGACTCACCGAGGTGGTTCAGCCAGTCGGTGGAGGTGGCGGCGTAGACGGCGCCCGAGGCGATCAGGGGGCCCAGGACCAGGCGGCCGACGTGGCCCGACACCGCCGTCACGACGAGGAGCACCGCCACGAGGGTGAGCTCGGGATAGGCGAGAATACTCCGGGTCGGCTCCCGCCGGACCAGCTCCTCGGCCACGTCCACCGGTTGGTGGCGGTGCTGCCACAGCCACCGGGGACGCACGTAGTAGGAGAGGACGCCGCGTTGGAGCCGCCCCCGCTTCGTGTGGGTGGCGTAGAGCCGCCACTGCCGGACCGTGTGGCGCATGCTGGCCGTGAGGTGCCGGGGGGCGATGAAGAGGGCCAGGGCGAAGGAGGCCAGCACGACGAGGACCGGGCCGGCGTCCAGCCACACCAGGCTGAGCACGGGGCTCGAGAAGAGCAAGGCCTGGCGGGCGAACACCGACGAGAGCACGGCCACGGTGCCGGCGGCCACCGCCAGCCACCACGAGGCGGCGTCGCCGAAGCCGTGCCCGCCGAGGATGAAGACGAAGGTGGCGGCACAGGCGACCCGCCCGAGGTAGCGCTCCGAGAGGCCCAGATAGGCGATGGCCGGACCGTGGAACACGAGGTTGGCCGTGGCGAAGGCGAAGACCACCCCGGCCACGACGAGGAAGTGGTCCCGTGCCGTCCCGGCCACCGGCACCAGGTGTTGGACGTAGACGAGGAAGGCGGGCAGCACGACCACCGCGAGCACGAGGTTGGGCAGCCAGGGGCGCCGGCGGAGCGCGGCCAACGAGAAGAGGCCGGCGTAACGGTGGAAGGCCGTCGGGTACGACATCGGCTCGAAGCTGATGAGGTACTGGTCGATCCACCGGGTCCGCCAGTTCTCCTTCAGGGCCCGGATGATCGTGTAGTGCACCGCGGCGTCCCCGTTCATGCCCTGGGCGAACCAGGCGCCGTACCAGCGGAGCGCCACAAGGCGCTCGGCGAGGGCGAGCGCCGCCCCCAGGAGCACGAGGAGCAGGATCGTCACAGGCCGCTCCGGCCCCGAGCCACCGTCACGGGCACCCGGCCACGAGGTGGCGGACGCCGGCCACGCCGACGTTGCAGAGGGCGTCGACCACCGAGAGATGCGAGACGAACTCCCCTCGCCCGTGCTGGGGGTACACGGGGTGGTCGTAGGCCTGGAAGGCGAAGCTGACACCCTCGTGCTCGAAGGCGGCCGGTTCGATGAAGTCGAGACAGCCGTCGCCCGAGAGATAGGCGTCGCCGCCGGCCGCCTGGCAGGTCCGCAGGACGAGCTCGTTCCCGGCGACCTCGAGCAGCTCGGGATGGGTGCGGGCCAGCTCGGTGCTCGTGACGAACCCGGTGCTGAGCCCGAGGGCTCCGCTCAGCGTCGTGACGAAGTCGCTGTTCAGGTCGGCCAGCCGCTCGTGGCCCCGGCGGAACACCCCGGCCACGAGCTCGAACGTCTCGTCGAAGTGAGGGTGGCGCCCGTACTCCAGGCTGAGGGTCTTCAGGTGGCGCTCGGGGAAGCGGCCGTTCGGGTCGATCCGGACCTCCGAGACCTTCTGGAGACCCTGGCCGGCCCGCTCCACGGGCACCGTGTACCAGCGGGCCTCGCCTCCGATGAGCAGGCGGTTGCGTGAGAACCAGCTCTTTCCCCGCATCGCCTGCACGTGGTCGAAGAGAACGAAGCGGTCCACCCGGGCGATCCGGTCGAACAGCCCGAGCCAGGGCACGAAGTTCGGCTGGTGGATGGCCACCCTCACGGCGTCCGCACCGTCGCCAGCGTGGCCTCGACCACCGCCCGCTCCTCGGCGTCGGCCGGCTGGCTGGGACTCACCTCGAAGCGGGCCGGCGGGGCCACCAAGAGGTCGACCGCCGCCCGGTGACGCGTCCACAGGCGCTCCCGGACGGCCGCCACCGCGGCCGAGGGGTTGGCGCACAGCTCGTCGTAGTCGAGGCGGACGACGGCCTCGGGGTCCACCGCCTCGAGCTGCTCCCGGTAGGCCGACCGGAGGCTCGCCACCTGCCCGGCGATCTGGTCGGGCACCGGACACCCGACCAGCTCCTGGTAGTCGGGCGGGAGCGTCGCCCACCACCGCTCGGAGGTGCCGTAGTAACGGCGGCGGGCCCGCAGGATGGACAAGGCGACGGCCGCCGGTGGCCGCTCGATGGAGACGAACAGCGGCGCCGGGAAGGTGGCGGCGAAGTGCCCGCTGAACTGGCCGGCGTAGTTGGTCTTGAACATGAGACTCCGGTCCCAGGTGTCACCGATGGCGCCGACCACCCGGCGGAGGCCGGGCCAGTCCACGGTCCGGCGCGGCGAGCCGAACGAGAGCAGGTCGTCCGTCGACTCGATGCGGAGCCAGTGCTGCCAGAAGTAGGAGAACTCGTGGGGGCTCCGGAGGTCGGCGCCGCGGCCGAGGTCGGAGACGAACGAGCTGTCGCGAGTCTCGCCCAGCACCTGACGCGAGAGGACGACCCCTTGGCACGGGGCGAGCCAGAACCTCGCGGCCAGGCCGTCGATGATGCCGAGCTCGAGCGTGGCGGCCAGCAGCTGGCCGAGGAGCGTGGTGCCCGACCTCGGCAGGCCGAGGACGAAGACGGTCGGCCGGACCACCCCGGACCACGCCGCGGGCTCGAGCGGCGCCAACGCTTCGTTCATGCGGAGCAGCGCGGCCTCGGCCGCCTCGTCCTTGCGGTAGGCGTCGGCCCGGTCACGGTTCTCGGCGAGGCGCCACTCCGCCGCGGACCCGTCGTCCTCCGTCGCCCCGCTCACGTCCCCGCTCCCGGCGTCTGGAGGTAGCGCCCCACCTCGGCGAGATCGACCGGGGCCGGACCGAGGGTCGGGTGGTGGTCCTGATTGACGTCCAGCATCGTGACGAGGCGGGCCGCCAGGAAATGGAGCAACAGCTGGCGGTCGTCGCGCAGGTCGTCCACGTAGGAGTACGGGTGCACCAGGATCTGGTAGGCGACGGGGCCACCCAAGGCCAGTACCTCCTCAGGAGGTCCGTGGCGCCAGGTCATGTTGGACTCCGACAGGTACGTGATGTCACCGAAGAACGGTGGCGCATACGTGTTCACGAGCCCGGCGACCTCCACCGTGATCCCGTCGGCCAGTCCCGGGTTGTGGAACGAGAACGCTTCGGGCTTCGTGTCGGCGACGGTGCCGAGCAGCTCGGCGTCGGCCCGGATGGCCTCGGCCAGTCCGCCCCGTCGGCCGATCTCCTCCGGGCCGAGCACCACATGGAGGCCCAATCGGTGGCCGAGCTCGAGTACCCGGCGGACCGCCGTGCCCGACTCGGCGTCGAACAGGTTGTAGTTCTCGTGGCGGAGCATGAAGAAGTAGGTGGACTGCACGCCGAGATCGTGTTCCCGCTCGGCCATGGGCACGGCCGCCTTCGGCAGGTTGTCGACGTCGTGGCGCAGGTGGATCGTGGCGCCAGGACCCGGTGGCTCGACGAAGGGGAGGAAACGGAAACCGAGTGCCTCTGCCTGCGTCAGGAACCGCTCGTAGGCGGCCATCGTGAAGGGACCCTCAGCCACGCGGCGAGAGCACCTCGGGGGTGGTGAGGGAGGCCAACCGGTCGGCCACCCGGGTGAACTCGACCTCTTCGACACACGGGTTGGTCGGCACGACCACCCGGTCGTCGCGCAGCGTCGCCACCCATTCCACACCGGTGACCGTCTCTTCGGCCTCGGCCCGGGACGGCACCGCGACCGACGTGGCCCACGGCACGGCCTGGGCGGCCAGCTCGATCGTGGGGCAGCGCTCAGCCAGCAGCGCGTGACGGCGGAGCCGCCGCTCGTTCAACCACCACGTCCGACCCAGGTGGCGCTCGGCCGCCTCCCGGCCGGCGGCGACGCACGCCGTCAGCCCGGCGTCCATCGACGGCACCGTGAAGGCCCCTCGGGTCCGGAGCAACCCGCCGCTCGGCGCTGGCAGGACCTTCGGCAAGGAATAGAGCGCGGCGTCGCCGTAGATACCCACCCGCTCGCCCTCCGGCGTCGTCCCCACGAGGTGGGCACAGTCCTCCAGCACGGCCAGACCCCGGGCCCGCCATTCGGCACACCGCTCGGCGATGTCGGCGAACACGTAGCCGAACTCGTGGATGACGACCACGGCCACCGTGTCCCCGGTGACGAGCCGGCTCACCCGGCCGTGGTTGAAGGCGGCGATCGTGACGCAGGTCGACACGTACGTCTCGTCGCTCGTCGTGAGGATGGCGATCTCCTCGCTCCGCCGGCCGACCACCGTCGACAGCCAGGCTCCGAGCAACCATCTGCCGCTCGGGCCGAAGTGGGAGTGGCGCTCGTCCGCGCCGAAGGGGTCCGTCTCGGGCACGGAGAGGAGCTCTGCCTCGGTCGCCTCGGTGAGGGCGGCGAGGGGCAGGATCGGGAGGGGCGTCCGGCCCGTCACCGGCCGGGCTCCTTCGTCCACTCGAAGGTCTCGCGGAACATGCCGGCCCGACTGAACGACTCCTTGAACAAAAAGACGTTGGGGCGGGCCACCATGGCGGCCGTCGAGGTGCCGAAGTCGAACCACCGGTAGCCGTCGGCGGCGGCGTGCTCGAGCGCCTCGAGCACGAGGAGGCTCAGCGCCTGCGTCGAGGCGTGCGCGGGGTCCTGGCACAGGTAGAACGAGCTGTCGACCCTCTCGTTCACGACGAAGTGGGCCAGTCCGGCCACGGGCGCACCCGCCAACGTGGCCACGTCGAAGAAGACCCGGTCGGACAGTGTCTTCTCCAGGAGCTCCAGCTCGTCCCTCGTGTGCGTCGGCTGGCGGCCGCGGGACACGTAGCCGGCCTCCATGACCGGCCAGAAGTCACCGATCGGCGCCTTCCGCACCACCTCGACCCCGGCGGTGCGCGCCTTCTTGGCGGTCGACCGGGCCCGCGAGGTGACCGACGACGCCACGTCGCCCGACGCCGGGAGGGGGACCACGCTCGAGACGTCCCGGTTGACCGAACGGAAGCCCGCTTCGAGCAGGGCGAAGTGGAACGTGTCGAGCGCCTGTTCGGCGCAGCAGGCGATCGGCGGTGTCAGCCGGCAGCGCTCGATCCCCTCGGCGACGAGGAACTCCACCAGTGCCCCCACCGCCTCGGCGCTCCGGGCGTAGGTGGGGACGGCGGTGAAGGCGAAGCTACCGAAGCTGGCGCCGAAGGGCGACACGGCTTCCCGGCCCTCGTTCGAGTCCCGCACGGCCATCGGCAGGTGGGCGAAGGGCTCCTCGCCGTCGAGGAGCACCAGGTTCCGCTGGCAGTCGGCGAAGCGGTCGCCGTGGTAGGCGAGGAAGTCGAGCCGGTGGAAGAGCGTGCCGTTCACCGAACGCTCCACCGCCTCGTCCCAGCGCCGCAGCTGGGCCTCGTTGGCGTCGACCAGTCTCATCGGCCGGGGTTGGGCTCCCAACCCATCGCCGGGCTGGTCTCGAGGGCGTAGGCCTCCGCCTTCGCCGGATCGCCGAAGCGCCGCATGCCCTCGACGAGGGCCTGGCCCACCCGCAGGCCGGCGGCGTGGAGGTCCACGACCGGGCGGGGGCCAACGAGGTCGGTGGTCACGGTCATGACCCGGGGCGGCACGCGGCGCTCCGGCAGCTTCGGGACGCCCGCCGCCTCCAGCAGGCTGTCGTCGACGGCGCCGCTCAGGTGGACGAGCGGGGTGCCGAGCGAGGCCAGCCACGCCGGGTCGAGACCGTCCGCCCCCCCGACGAGCCCCGTGGCCAGGCGGTGCTCGGCGAGCACCACCGCGTCGACGGGACCCGGCGCCGCGGCCAACGGGGCCGTCCAGCCGGGGTGCTCGGGGACCAGTCGCACGACCTCCCCGCCGAGCGACTCGACCGCCTGGGCCACGGCGGCGCCGAAGGGGTCCGTGCCCACCACCGCCACCCGGCTCCGGTACACCTCCACCTCGGCCTCGAGCAGCAGCCTGACGGCGACGAGGCCGACGTAGCCGAACTGCTCGAGGCGGGGGTCGCTTTCGTCGGTGCCGAGGACCGGGACGTCGTGGGCCCGGCAGGCCGCCACGTCCACGTCGCCCGGACGGTGCTCCCAGGTCTCCCACATGAGGGCCACCGCGGCACCGGGCGGGAGGCGGGAGACGAAGGCCTCGTCGATCGGGCGCACGAAGCCGAGGTTGGTCACAAGGAGGGCATCGGGCGCATGGTCGGCGGCCGGGGCGCTCGACACGTCGAGCGCGGCCGCCACGCCGAGACGCTGCGCCCACTCCTGCGTGTTCGACGCCACCTCGGCCGCTCCGCCGTAGGGCGAATCGCGGGTGCAGGCCACCACCCGCGGGGACCCCGCCAGCGCGGCGAGGAGCGGGGTGACGACGAATGGCCCCGAGGCCGCCTCGGTGAGGACCGGCGTGTCCTCGAGATCCAGCTCGAACGCGTCGATCGCCGAACGGAGCAGTCGTTCCACTCGGCGGGGATTGTGCAGCTTCCTCACGATGCTCGTCCGGCGCCGTCGAGGAAGGTCTCGCACCACTGCTCCACGGAGAGCAGTGACCAGATCAGGAGCCGCCGGTTCTCACGTCCCTCGAGGTGCTCGTTCACGAGGTCGCGGACGGCGTCGGGGTTCAAGAACTCGTAGATACGGGCATCGGACCAGAGCCGGCGTCGGACGTAGTCGATGCTCTCCCCGCGGAACCAGCTGGCGTCGGGCGCCGAGAACCCCTGCTTCTCCCGCTGGGCCACGAGAGCCGGCACGTAGCGCTCCATCACCCGGCGCAGGAGCAGCTTGCCGTCACGGGTCCGCTCGAAGTAGCGGGCCACCTTGTGGCCGGCCTCGTTCTCGTTGAGCTTCACCACGTCGCCCAGGTTGCCCAGCTTGAGGCGGACCGGCAGCCGGAGGGCGAAGTCGACCAGGTCGTTGTCGAGGAACGGGACTCGGGTCTCGAGCCCGTGGGCCATGCTGAGCTTGTCCTCGACCACCAACAGCCCGTGGAGGAAGGTCTTGGCCTCGAGGTAGATGGAGTGGTTGATGTAGTCCTCCGGTCGGACCAGCTCCTCCTCCCGGTGGGCGTAGACGTCCCGGAAGATGTCCCTCGTCCAGACGCCCTTCACCTCCGGCCAGACCGGGGCGAAAACCGACGGCATCAGCTTGTTCTGGATGAGGCGTTGCCAGAACACGTAGTACTTGTCGATGTAGTCCTCGAAGCTCGAGTTGACCACGGCTCGGTAGTAACGCCAGGGGTAGCCGCCGAACAGCTCGTCACCGCCGGTGCCGGCCAGCACCACCTTGCCGAAGCCGCTCGCCAGCCGGGCGGCGTAGAAGTTCGGGTAGCTCTGACCGACCCTCGGCTCCTCGAGGTGCCAGGTCAGCTGGGGCATCACCCGCTCGAGGTCGCCGGCCTTCAGCACCATCTCGTACTGCTCGGTGCCGAACACGTAGGCCATGTGCTCGGCCCCGGTCCGCTCGTCGAAGTTGAGCTCGACACCAGAGGCTGACGAGAGGTCGAAGCCGACGGTGAACGTCTTCATCTCCGGCAGCTGTCGCGAGGCCACCGCGGTGATGGAACCGGAGTCCAGGCCGCCGCTCAGGTAGGCCCCGACCGGGACGTCGGCCACCAGCTGACGGCCCACGGCCTGACGGAAGAGGCGGTCGAGCTCCTCGGTGTACTCGTCGTCGGAGAGACCGCGCTCCTCCTCGTGCACGTCGAAGTCCCAGTAGGCGACGGGGTGGGCGATCGGCTCGCCCCGACGGAGGCGCAGGAGGCTGCCGGCCGGCAGGAGCCGGACCCCGGCGAAGAGTGTCCGGTCGGTGAAGAAATTCTGGAAGGTGAAGTACTCGAGCAGGGCCTCGGTGTCCATCGCCACCCGGTAGCCGGGGTGGGCCAGGATGGCCTTCACCTCGGAGCCGAAGAGCACCGTGTCCCGCTGGCCCGTGTAGTAGAGGGGCTTGATGCCGTACCGGTCGCGGGCGAGGAGCAGTTCCTCCCGGTCACGGTCCCAGAGGGCCAGGGCGAACATCCCGTTGAACCGCAGGAGGGCCTCGGTCCCCCACGCCGCCAGGGCGTAGAGGACGACCTCGGTGTCCGAGCGCGACCGGAAGCGCCAGCCCAAGGACTCGAGCTCGGTCCGCAGCTCCCGGAAGTTGTAGACCTCCCCGTTGTAGGAGATGACGAAGCGGCCGTCCGGCGTGGCCATCGGCTGATGGCCGGCCGGGCTGAGGTCGATGACCGCCAGCCGCCGGTGGCCGAGGCCGACGCAGCCGTCGACGAAGACCCCTTCGCCGTCGGGTCCCCGGTGGGCCAGCACGTCGGTCATCCGCTCGACGAGGCGCGGCGGGACCGGCTCGCCGTCCAGCTGCAGCACACCGGCGATGCCACACATCAGAGTGAGATGAGGGCGTCCACGACCCGTTCGAAGTCGTGGTCGTCCATGCGGTTGTGCAGCGGAATGGCCATCGACCGGTCGCGCAGCCACGTGGCCGCCGGGTAGGCCTCCATGGAGGTGCCGAGCTCCCGGCGGTACCACCCGAGGTCCGGCACGGCGTGGGTGCCGGGACGGGTCGAGACGCCCTGTCGGTGGAGCTGCTCCATCAACTCGTTGCGGGGCGCCGGCGCCGACTCGTCGACGACCACGACGTAGGACTGCCAGCCATGGACGTAGCCCTCGGGCACGACGGGCGGTCGGAGCCAGGCCACCTCGCCGAGGGCCTTCGAGTACCACTCGGCCCAGTGCCGCCGCTCGGCCAGGAGTCCGTCGAGGCGGGCCATCTGGGCGATGCCGACGGAACCCTGCAGGTCCGTCATCCGGTAGTTGTACCCGAGGAGGTCGAAGTCGGGCAGCAGCCACGGCTGGCTGCCGACGTGGCGCACCTCCTCGGGGAGGCTGGCCCCGTGGTTCCGGAGCGCCTCGACCACCTCGGCCAGCTCCTCCTCGGCCGTCGTCACCATGCCCCCCTCGCCGGTCGTGATGACCTTGCGGGGGTGGAACGAGAACACCCCGAGGCGGCCCAGCCCGCCGGCCGGCCGGCCGCGGTAGGAGGCCCCAATGGCGCACGCCGCGTCCTCCACGATGTCGACGTCGTCGGGCACCACTGCCCGGATGGCGTCGATGTCGGCGCAGAGCCCGAAGAGATGCACGGCCATGACCGCCTTCGTCCGATCGGAGAGGGCGTCGACGAGTTTGGTCGGGTCGAGGTTGTAGGTGACGGGGTCGACGTCGACGAACACCGGCGTGGCCCCGCAGTAGATCACGACGTTGGCCGTCGCTACCCACGTGAAGGCCGGCACGATGACCTCGTCGCCCGGCCCGATGCCGAGCGCCCGAAGAGCGAGGTGCATGCCGGTCGTACAGGAGGTGACCGCCTTGGCGTAGGGCACGCCCTGGTACTCGGCGAAGAGGCGTTCGAACTCGGCCACCCTCGGACCCTGCGTGAGCCAACCGGACTCGAGCGAGCCGCGCAGCGCCGTCCACTCCTCGTCACCGGTCACTGGCGACGCGATGTCGATACGTCGCTCCGTCACGCCAGGTGCCGCCCCCGTCGGGCCTCGACCTGGCTCTTGTGGGCCTTGCGCCAGGTCACGAGGGACTCGAGTCCCTCCACGAGACCGACCTCGGCGTCGAACCCGATCTCCTTGCTCGCCTTGTCGGGGCTGCCGATGCGGTTGCGGACGAACGTGAGGCCGCCCGGCTCGAACTCGATCGGGAGGTCGCTCCCGGTCACCTCCAAGAGGAGCTGGGCGAGCTCGAGGATGGTGGTCCGCCGACCGGTGCCCACGTTGTAGTACTCGTCGACGATCGAGGCCTTCATGGCGCAGATGTTGGCCGCCGCGCAGTCCTGCACATGGATGAAGTCGTACGCCTGGCTGCCGTCGCCGTAGACCTTGAGAGGCTCACCCCGGTCGATGGCGTCGAGCATCTTCATGATGACCGCGACGTACGCGCCCTCGTAGTCCTGTCTGGGCCCGTAGACGTTCATGTACCGGAGCCCGACGTACTCGAGGCCGTAGCGCTCGTGCAGGGCACGGGCCATCGCCTCGCCGGCGATCTTCGTGGCGCCGTAGAAGTTCCGGTTGTTGAACGGGTGGTCCTCGGTCATCGGTTCCTCGATGGCGTCCCCGTACACCGAGGCCGACGACGAGAACACCAACCGACGCACCTCCGCGGCCAGACAGGCCTGGAAGACGTTGAAGCTCCCCCGGATGTTGACTTCGAAGGCCGCCTGGGGGTACTCGTAGCACTGGAGGAGCCAGAGGGCGGCGAAATGGAACACCCCGTCGACGCCCTCGAGGGCGGCGCCGAGGATGTCGGGGTCGCGGATGTCCCCACCGGCCTCGAAGACCCGGACCCGCGGATCGACGAGGGCCTGGGCCAGGTTCTCCTCGGTCCCCCGAACGAAGTTGTCGTAGACGAGGACCTCGGCGACGTCCTCGTGCAACAGCGCATCGACGGTGTGGGAGCCGATCAGCCCAGCGCCCCCGATCACCGCGAGCCGCTTCCCTTGGATGTCCACGCTTGCCCCGTCCGTCCTCAGGCAGTGGGCCACGCACCAGGGGGCGCCGGCTCGGCGGCGGGGGGTTCCCGTCGCCTGCTCAGCTCCTCCTCCAAGTGCGCTGACCCTCCCCTCCGTGCTCCGCCGGTGGCTCGTCGGGACATCGCCCGCTGGCTCTTCAGTCTTGCACCAGCTGCTTCGCCCGAGCGGGACCAACCTGACCGGCGCTGCCCGGCACCAGGTCAAAGTCTCCCATACGCACCACGGCGCAGGGGTAGCAGCCGCCGTGGCGCGCTCGGTGCCGCTGAGCGCAGCGGGCCCGCCGACCCGGCCTCGGCCGGTCTGGCACCAGGTAGCCTGGAGCACCGCGTCGCGGCCGCGGCGCCCCGGAACAAGGAAGGCACCGGTGCCCCCTTCACGGACCAAACCGCCGGAGGAGACCCGGCTGACCAGGGAGACCTACGAGCGGCTGCAGGCCGAGCTGACCGACCTGACCACTCGCGGGCGGGTCGAGATCGCTCAGGCCATCGAGTCGGCGCGGGCCCTCGGCGATCTGTCGGAGAACGGCGACTACCACGCGGCGAAGGACGCCCAGGGGAAGATGGAGTCCCGGGTCCGCCAGCTGCAGGCCCTGCTCCGCTCGGCGGTGATCGTGGAAGAGGGCGGGGCGGGTGACGGGTCCATCGCCCACGGTGCCGTGGTCACGCTCCGCTACGAGGACGACGACGAGGACGACGTCCAGCAGTTCTTCGTGGGCTCGATCGAGGAGCGCCGGGAGGGCCTCCCCGTCGCCTCCCCCGACGCCCCGTTGGGCCAGGCGTTGCTCGGGCGCACCGAGGGGGACGTCGTGGAGTACGCCGCACCTGGCGGCACCCTCCGGGTCGTCGTGGTGAAAGTCGAGCAGTGACCGCAGACGAGCGGGGCCGGCCGAGGACGCTGGCCGACAAGGTCTGGGAGTCCCACGTCATCCGGTCGGCGGACGGCGAGCCGGACCTCCTCTTCGTCGACCTCCACCTGGTGCACGAGGTGACCTCGCCCCAGGCCTTCGACGGGCTCCGCCTGGCCGGTCGCCGGGTGCGTCGCCCCGACCTGACGGTGGCCACGGCCGACCACAACGTGCCGACCGTCGACATCGACGCACCGATCGCCGACCCGATCTCCGCCCGCCAGCTCGAGGTGCTCGCGACCAACTGCGCGGAGTTCGGGATCACGTGCTACCCCATGGGCCACGCCAACCAGGGCATCGTCCACGTGATCGGTCCGGAGCTCGGTCTCACCCAACCGGGGATGACCGTGGTCTGTGGCGACAGCCACACCTCGACCCACGGCGCTTTCGGTGCACTGGCCTTCGGGATCGGGACGAGCGAGGTGGAGCACGTCCTGGCCACCCAGTCGCTTCCGCAGTGGCGGCCGGCGACGATGGCCGTGAACGTCGACGGCGAGCTGGCCGCCGGCGTGACGCCCAAGGACGTCGTGCTCGCGGTGATCGGGCTGATCGGCACCGGCGGCGGCGCCGGCCACGTCATCGAGTACCGGGGATCCACGATCCGCTCCCTCTCGATGGAGGGTCGGATGACCGTCTGCAACATGAGCATCGAGGGCGGCGCCCGGGCCGGCATGGTGGCCCCGGACGAGAAGACCTTCGCCTTCCTCGAGGGGCGCGAGCAGTCGCCGAAGGGGAGCGAATGGGAGGAGGCCCTCGCCTACTGGCGGACGCTGCCGACCGACGACGGCGCCACCTTCGACAAGGAGGTCGATCTCGACGGCGGCCGTCTCACCCCCCACGTGACCTGGGGCACCAACCCGGGTCACGTGGTGCCACTCGACGGTGTCGTGCCGGACCCGGACTCCTTCGAGGGGGCCGAGAACCGCGACGCCGCCGCCCGGGCCCTCGCCTACATGGGCCTCCAGGCCGGGACGCCCATCCGGGAGATCGCGGTGGACACCGTGTTCCTCGGTTCGTGCACGAACTCGCGCATCGAGGACCTCCGGGCCGCGGCGGCCGTCCTCGAGGGGCGCCACGTCCGGGAGGGCCTGCGGGCGCTCGCCGTCCCGGGCTCGCGCCGGGTGAAGGTGCAGGCCGAGGCCGAGGGCCTCGATAAGGTCTTCCGGGCGGCCGGCTTCGAGTGGCGGGAGCCAGGGTGCTCGATGTGCCTCGCCATGAACCCCGACAAGCTGGCCCCCGGCGAGCGCTGTGCCAGCACGTCGAATCGCAATTTCGAGGGGCGGCAGGGCCGGGGCGGGCGCACCCACCTCGTCTCCCCCGCCGTCGCCGCGGCCACCGCCGTGGCCGGCCGCTTCGCCACCCCCGGGGAGCTGGACGGGTGAAGCCGGTCGTCGTCATCACGGGAAGGGCGGTGCCCCTCGACCGCTCCGACGTGGACACCGATCAGATCATCCACGCCGACTGGTTGAAGCGGGTCGAGCGCACCGGTTTCGGGGCCGGGCTCTTCGGCGAGTGGCGCGACGATCGCGACTTCGTGCTCAACGACCCGAGGTTCGTCGGGGCCACCATTCTCATCGCCGGACACAACTTCGGCATCGGCTCGTCGCGGGAGCACGCCGTCTGGGCCCTCATGGACTACGGCTTCGAGGCCGTGGTCGCCTCGGCCTTCGGCGACATCTTCCGCAACAACAGCATCAACCAGGGTCTGGTCCCCGTGCAGGTGACACCGGAGATCGAGCGGGCCCTGATGTCAGCGGTGACCGACGACCCGTCGCTCGAGATCACGATCGACGTGGCCAGGGGGACGGTCGAGGCGCCGGCGGCCGGCATCAGCAGCACCTTCCCGCTCCACGAGTTCACCCGGGAGCGACTGGTCAACGGCTGGGACGAGGTCGGCCTCACGCTCCGCCACGAGTCCGACATCGACGTCTTCGAGCAGGGCCGCCCGGCGTGGATGCCGGTGGCTGGCTGAAGCTCACCCGCTGCGGGTGGCCCGCACCGTGATGCCCGCCTCGTCCTCGTAGAGGCGCTCGACCACGAGCCCCAGCTCGTCGCACCACGCCCGCACCTCGTCGCTCGTCTGCCGGTGGGCGTAGCGGGGGTGGTACCAGTCGAAGTTAGTGTGGTTGTTCTCCTCGAAGTTGCTCTGGTCGTTCCAGTAGATCTTGGCCACATGCCAGTAGATGAACCGCTGCAGGTCGTACTTCCCGCCGGTGATGCCGAGGACGGGGATGTCCGGCACCTCGATCTCGATGCCGAGCTCGGCGAGGATCCGGCCGAGCTCGGTCAACGGCTCGACCGCTTGCATCGCCTCCTCCGGCGACAGCGGCGCCACCCGCTCCCGGATGTAGTCGTCGGTGAACTCCCGGATGGCTGATTTCTTCCGGTAGACGTAGAAGAGGATGGTCCCGCCGGGCTGGAGGTGCCGGGCCACCGCGCCCAGGGCCTGCCTCGTCGACGGGGTGTGGTGGAGCGTCCCTTCGGCCACCACCGTGTCGAAGGAACCCTCGGGGAAGGGCATGGCCATCATGTCCGCCCGCACGAACAGGGTGTTCGGGACGTCGGCGAACCGCCGCCGGGCCTGGTGGACGGCGGCCGAGATGTCCACCCCGGCCCAGAGCTCGCCGGCGAAGGACGGCGTGAGGTAGATCGAGCTCGAGTAGCCCGAGCCGCAGCCGCAGTCGAGGATGCGCCGGCGCCCCGCCATGAACTCGACCATGGCGTCCTCGTCGTCGAAGTAGCGGGTGATGTACCAGGTGCGGAACTCGCGGTAGGCGCCGGATCCCTCGACGTCCTCCCAGCTGTCCCACTTGAAGCCGAAGCTCGCCGCGGTCTGTCCCTGGTCGGGGTCGGCACCGGGAAGCCCCGTGACGAAGTCGGCCACGCCGTCGTGCACGGGATAGGCGGTCCCGTCGTCGGCCACGAGCCGTCCCTCGAACACCTCGCCGTCGGCCGCCGTCCTGACCGTCTCGAGACGCAGCGGTCGCCCGGAGCGCGGGTCGACGAGATCACCCGACTGCGCGGCGTGCATCCCTACCTGTCCCCTCCTTGTCGGCTGGGGCATCATCTCAGCTCCCACGGCCCGGTTCGTGACAACCCGGGCGGCCGGTGCCGTCAGCGCCAGCGGTACTTCGTCCAGCCGGTGACGGGGTGGGCCCCGAGCTCCTGGTAGAAGGCGATCGCCCGCTCGTTCCAGTCGAGGACGTCCCACTCGATCCGGCCCGTCGTCCGGCTCCGCAGGTGCTCGAGGAGGGCCCGGCCGTGGCCCCGGCGGCGGTGGGCCGGACGGACGAAGAGGTCCTCGAGCCAGATGCCCGGCTGCCCGAGGAACGTGGAGAACGTCGGGTACCAGAGGGCGTGGCCGGCCACCGCCCCGTCCTCCTCGGTGGCCAGGCTCACCCGGGCCACCGGCCCGGGTGAGAAGAGCGCCCTGGCGAAGTCCTCCTCGGTGGCCACGAGGGCCTCCTGGAGCTCCTCATAGACGGCCAGCTCCCGGGTCAGGGCCAGGATCTCGGGGAGGTCGGCGACCGTGGCCTCGCGGACGGTCACCGGACCCCGCCCGCCGGGTCGCTCTTCACTCGGCGGCGGGCCCCTCGTCGGCGGCCGGGATGCGGTTCGCCGCGCTGATCACCGCCGAGAGCGAGGCGTCGAGGATGCTCGAGTCGATGCCCACGCCCCACCAGGTAGCCCCTTCGGGCGACTCCACCTCCACGTAGGCCACCGCCGAGGCGCCACTCCCCGAGGTGAGGGCGTGCTCGCTGTAGTCCTTCACCTCGAAGTCGATGTCGAACTCGGAGCGGAGCGCGGTCACGAGGGCATCGATCGGTCCGTTGCCCTCGCCCAGGAGCGTGTGGTGCTGCCCGTCCTTCGTCACCTGGGCGGTGACCTTGGTCCGGTGGCCACCGGTCGTGACCTCACTCGACAGGAGGCGCAGGCCGGCGTCGTCGGGCAGGTAGGTCTCCGCGAACACGTCCCACATCTCGTCGGGGAGGATCTCGGTGCCGCTCGCCTCGGTGATCTGCTGGACGGTCTTCGAGAACTCCATCTGCAGCCGGCGCGGCAGGTCCAGCCCGTGCTCGGTGTCCATCACGTAGGCCACGCCACCCTTGCCCGACTGGCTGTTCACTCGGATGATCGCCTCGTAGGTGCGCCCGGTGTGCTTCGGGTCGATGGGCAGGTAGGGCACCTCCCACTCGCCGTAGTCGTCGCCGATGGCCGCCATACCCTTCTTGATGGCGTCCTGGTGCGACCCCGAGAACGCGGTGTACACGAGGTCGCCGGCGTAGGGGTGACGGGGGTGCACCGGCAGGCGGGTGACGTGCTCGGCCACCCGGCGGACCTTCTCGATGTCCGTGAAGTCGAGCTCGGGGTCCACGCCCTGGGCGAAGAGGTTCATGGCCAGGGTGACGACGTCCACGTTGCCCGTCCGCTCGCCGTTGCCGAAGAGCGTCCCTTCGATCCGCTCGGCCCCGGCCAGGAGGCCGAGTTCCGCCGCGGCCACCGCGGTGCCGCGGTCGTTGTGGGGATGGAGGCTGAGCACGAGCGAGTCGCGGTCGCGCACGCTGCGGCCGAACCACTCGATCACGTCGGCGTAGACGTTGGCCGTGTACATCTCGACGGTGGCCGGCAGGTTGACGACGAGCGGCCGCTCCGGCGTCGGCTCGAGCACGTCCATGACCGCCTCGCAGATCTCCACGGCGTAGTCGGGCTCGGTGCCGGTGAAGCTCTCCGGCGAGTACTCGTAGCTGACGTCGGTGCCGCGCAATCCGGCCTCGTGCTTCTTGCAGAGCCGAGCGGCCTGGACGGCGATGTCGGTGATGCCCGCCTTGTCGAGCTTGAACACCACCCGGCGCTGGAGCTCGGAGGTGGAGTTGTAGAAGTGCACGAGGACCCGGCGGGCGCCGTCCAACGAGGCGAAGGTCCGCTCAATGAGGTCCTCACGGCACTGGACGAGCACCTGGATGGCCACGTCCTCGGGGATGCGGTCCTCGTCGATGATCCGGCGCATGAAGTCGTAGTCGGCCTGGGAGGCCGAGGGGAAGCCCACCTCGATCTCCTTGAAGCCCACGGCCACGAGCGTCTCGAACAGCTCCAGCTTGCGATCGGGGTCCATCGGGTCGACGAGGGCCTGGTTGCCGTCCCGCAGGTCCACGCTGCACCAACGGGGCGCCTTCGTCAGCCGTCGGCCCGGCCACGTCCGGTCGGCCAGCTCGACGGGCCGGTGGTCGCGGTAACGCTCGAAGGGCATCTTGCGGACGGGCACCGCGGGCCGTCCGGCCCCCCGTGCCGTGGTCACGCTGTCGTTGCTCATCGCTCCGTCTCCTCTTGGCCGCCCTCGGCCTCCCCGACCTGACGCTCCCTTTCGAACATCCGCCCACCGCCGCCCGCCCAAGAAAAAACCTCCTGGCCGAACCGGCGCAGGAGGTGGCGGGCGAACGCGATGTGGCGTTCGCCGTCAGGTAAGCAGCAGGACCGAGATCGTGGCTCCGTTCATGGTCCCACCATGGTGACAGCACCGCGGGTATGTCGTCAAGGCAGGCGTGCGACGCGACGTTGCTACCCTGACCACGTGACGCCGGCTCGGACACTGCGCCGCATCGTCCTCCTGGCGCTCTTGGCCGCGGCGGCCGGGGCGCTCTGGGTCCGACTGAGCCGGCCGGCCTCGGCCGAACGGCACGGCCACGGCCGGCTCCGGGGCAGCTTCGACCAGTGGCCCGCCGTCCCCCGGGCCCCCGGCGCCCGCGCCCGGTCGGCCTGAACCCCGCGTCCGGGGCACTACAGCGAGACCCGGTTGAGGTCGAGGATCCCGTCGTCGGCCCGCAGGACGACCAGCACCTCGTCGGGGACGGGGCCCTCGGTGGCCAGCACCATGAGGGCGGTCGGACCGGTCGGGCTCCGACCGACGTGCATGTTCGAGATCGAGACGCCGGCGTTGCCGATCGTCGTGCCCACGAACCCGATCATCCCCGCCCGGTCGTCGTTGCGCACGACCAGCATGTGCGGCGTCGGGGGCACGTCGACGTTGTGGTCGTCGACCATCACGACCCGGGGCTCCACCGTCACCCCCGGGCCGGTGAGCGTGCCCGACACCGCGTGCTGGCTCGAACGCAGGGTCACGAGGCTCTTGTAGTCGTGCGAGGTGACCGTCGAGACCTCCCGAACCTCGAGGCCCCGCCGCTCGGCCAGTTGGGGGGCGTTCACGTAGGAGATCGGCTCGTCGGACACCGTGCCGAGGAGGCCCTTCAGCGCCGAGAGCGTGAGGATGCCGGTGCCCGTCCCGGCCAGCTCGCCGTGGAACTCGATCTCGAGCCGGTCCGGCAGCTCGTCGTGGAGGCAGGCGAAGAACCGGCCCAGCTGCTCGGCCAGCGGCATGAACGGCCGGACGGTCTCGGAGACGTCGGTCGCCGCCACGTTGACGGCGTACGGGACGAAGTCCCCGGCGAGGGCCAGCAGCACCTGCTCGGCGATCGTGACGCCCGCCTTGTCCTGCGCCTCGACCGTCGAGGCCCCGAGGTGCGGCGTCACGACGACCGAGGGCAGCTCGAAGAGGGGGGACTCGGTGGTCGGCTCGACGGCAAAGACGTCCAGGCCGGCCCCCTCGACCTGGCCGTCGCGGATCGCCGCGGCCAGGGCCGCCTCGTCGACGATCCCGCCACGGGCGGTGTTGATGATGCGCAGGCCCGGCTTGGCCTTGGCGAGGAGGTCCGCGCCGATCAGCCCGATCGTCTCGGGGGTCTTCGGCAGGTGGACGGTCACGAAGTCCGCCTCGGCCATGAGCTCGTCGAGCGGGCGGAGCTCGACCCCCATGGCCCTCGCCCGGTCGGCCGAGACGTAGGGGTCGTGGGCGATAAGCCGCATCCCGAAGGCGAGGGCCCGCTGGGCCACGAGGGCCCCCACCCGACCGAGCCCGATCACGCCGAGGGTCTTGCCGTGGAGCTCCACGCCCTCCCACTTCGACCGCTCCCACTTGCCGGCCACGAGGGCCGCGTGGGCCTGCGGGACGTTGCGGGCCTGGGCCAAGAGGAGGGCCATCGCCTGCTCGGCCGCCGAGAGGATGTTGGACTGCGGGGCGTTGACCACCATGACGCCGCGCTCGGTGGCCGTCGCCACGTCCACGTTGTCGAGGCCGATGCCCGCCCGACCGACCACCACGAGGTCGGTACCGGCGGCCAGGACCTCCCCGGTCACCTGGGTGGCCGAGCGGATGACGAGGGCCGCCGCACCGGGCACCGCGGCGAGGAGCTCGTCGGGGCTCAGCCCTTCGCGCACGTCGACCTCGTGACCGGCGGCGGTCAGCATGTCGAGGCCCGACTGGGCGATCTTCTCGGTCACGAGCACACGGGCCAACCTGGCACTCCCCTTCCGTCGTCGCTGGTCGAGCCGGCCTAGCGGCGCGGGCCGGCCTCGGCGAAGAGGGCGCCGAGGCGGCGCACCCCTTCGACCAGGTCGTCGTCGCCGAGGGCGTAGGACATGCGGAAGTACCCCGGGGCCCCGAAGGCCTCGCCGGGGACCACCGCCACCTGGACCTCGTCGATGCAGAGCTCGGCCAGTTCGGCGCTCGTCGTGGGCCGCCGGCCCCGCAGCTCCCGCCCGAGCAGCCCCTCGACGGAGGGGAAGGCGTAGAAGGCGCCCTCCGGCTCGAAGCAGCTGACACCCTCGAGCTCGTTCAGCATGCGGTGGATGGTCCGTCGACGGCGGTCGAAGGCCTCGCGCATCATGGCCACCGCGGAGAGGTCCCCGGTGACGGCGCTGAGCGCCGCCACCTGGGACACGTTGGCCACGTTGGAGGTCAGGTGGGACTGGAGGTTGGTCGCCGCGGCCACCGCGTCGGGCGGGCCCAAGAGCCACCCCACCCGCCACCCCGTCATGGCGTAGGTCTTGGCCACCCCGTTGATCACGAGGCAGCGCTCGGCCAGCTCGGGAACGAGGACGGGCATCGAGTGCTGCTCGGCCCCGCCGTAGACGAGGTGCTCGTAGATCTCGTCGGTGACCACCCACAGCCCCGCCTCGGCGGCGAACCGGCCGATGGCCTCGACCTCGTCACGGGGGTAGACGGCGCCCGTCGGGTTCGACGGGGACACGAAGAGGAGCACCTTGGTCCGCGGGGTGATCGCCGCGGCGAGGCGCTCGACGGGCGCCCGGAAGCCCGTCGACTCGTCGGTCGGCACGGGGACCGGCACCCCGCCGGCCAGGGCGATGGCCTCGGGGTAGGTCGTCCAGTAGGGGGCGGGCACGAGCACCTCGTCGCCCGGGTCGCAGAGCACGGCGAAGGCGCCGGCCACCGCCTGCTTGGCCCCGTTCGTCACGAGCACCTGGGACGGCGCCACGTCGTAGCCCGAGTCCCGTCTCGTCTTCTCGGCGATGGCCTGACGGAGGGCGGGGAGCCCGCCGGTCGGGGTGTAGTGGTGGTTGACGGGGTCGAAGCAGGCGGCCGCGGCGGCCTCGACGATGTGGGCCGGCGTCGGGAAGTCAGGCTCGCCGGCCCCGAAGCCGATGACGTGGGCACCCCCGGCGGCCAGCTCCTTGGCCTTGGCGTCGACGGCGAGCGTGGCCGACGGGGCGACCGCGGCCGCCCGGGCCGAGATGCGGCGCTGCTCGGTGACGTGTGCGGAGGTCGTCGTCATCGATGCCATGATTCCATACGTGACCGAAGCCACCGACATAGCCATTCCGGACTCGCTCAAGCCGGCCGACGGTCGTTTCGGCTCCGGTCCGTCCAAGGTCCGACCCGAGCAGGTAGCGGCCCTCGCCGAGGCCGCCCCCACCTATCTCGGCACGAGCCACCGCCAGCCGCCCGTGAAGGCGGTCGTCGGCCGGGTGCGCTCCGGGCTGCGCGAGCTGTTCTCGCTTCCCGACGGCTACGAGGTGCTGCTCGGCAACGGCGGCACCACCTCCTTCTGGGACGCCGCCACCTTCGGCCTGATCGAGCAGCAGAGCCAGCATCTCTCCTTCGGCGAGTTCTCCTCCAAGTTCGCCACCGCGGTCAAGGCCGCGCCCCACCTGAAGGAACCCCAGGTCATCGAGTCGCCGGCCGGCACCCACCCGCTGCCGTCGGCCGACCCCGCCGTCGACACCTACGCCCTCACCCATAACGAGACGTCGACCGGCGTAGCCATGACTATCCGCCGGCCGCCGGGCGCCGACCCGGCGACGGGCGACGGGCTCGTGGTGGTCGACGCCACCTCGGCCGCCGGAGGCCTGCGGGTGGACCCCCAGGAGTTCGACGCCTACTACCTGGCCCCCCAGAAGTGCTTCGCCGCCGACGGCGGGCTGTGGGCCGCCCTCCTCTCGCCCGCCGGCATCGAGCGGGTCGAGCAGCTGGCGGCGAGCCGCTGGGTCCCGGCCTCGCTCGACCTCAAGATCGCCCTCGACAACTCGCGTCTCGACCAGACCTACAACACACCGTCGTTGGCCACGCTGTTCCTCTTCGCCGAGCAGCTGGACTGGATGCTCGGGCAGGGGGGCCTCGAGTGGACGGCCTCGCGCTGCGACCGGTCGGCCGAGATCCTCTACACCTGGGCGGAGCAGTCGGGCTTCGCCCGACCCTTCGTCGAGAACCCGGCCGACCGCAGCCATGTCGTCGGGACGATCGACTTCGTCGACGCCGTCGAGGCCACGACGGTGGCCGCGGTGCTGCGGCGCAACGGCATCGTGGACACCGAGCCCTACCGCAAGCTCGGGCGTAACCAGCTGCGCATCGCCATGTTCCCGGCGATCGACCCCGAGGACGTCGCCGCGCTCTGCGCCTGCATCAACTACGTGGTCGGCGCCCTCGCCTGAACGGCCGCGCGTCGCACGCGTCGCGGCGTCGACGACGCCCTGCCGTAGACTCGACCGGATTATGTGCGGCATCGGCGGAGTCCTCCGCTTCGACGGAGCGGAGGTCGACCTCGGTCTCCTGCGCCGCATGGCCGGGTCGCTCGCCCACCGGGGACCCGACGACGAGGGCGTGTACACCGCCGGTCCGCTCGGCCTCGTCAACCGGCGCCTCGCCGTGCTCGACCCGACCCCGCAGGGTCACCAGCCGATGGGCTCGCCCGACGGGTCGCTGTGGCTCACCCACAACGGCGAGATCTACAACTACCAGGAGCTTCGGGCCGAGCTCTCGGCGGCGGGCCGCGTCTTCAAGACCGGGACCGACACCGAGGTGATCCTCGCCGCCTTCGAGGCCTGGGGCATCGCCTGCCTCGAACGGTTCGTCGGCATGTTCGCCTTCGCCTTGTGGGACGCAAGGGACGACACGCTCTGGCTCGCCCGCGACCGCCTCGGCATCAAGCCGCTCCATTACGCGTGCGACGGGCAACGCCTCGTGTTCGCGTCGGAGATCAAGACGCTCTTCTTGGACGGCGACGTGCACAAGGAGATGCGGGCCGAGGCCTTCGCTGAGTACCTCGCCTACACCCACCCGCTCGAGCGCGACACGACGTGGTTCAAAGACGTCCACACCGTGCCCCCGGGTTGCTACGGCCGGGTCAACGACGGCCGCCTCGAGGTGACGAGCTGGTGGGACCCGGTCGACTGCTACCGCCGATCGCCGGCCGAGGGACCGGACCTCGTGCACGAGGTCCGCGAGCAGCTCGAGGACGCGGTGACGCTGCACGTCCGCAGCGACGTGTCGCTCGGCGCCTACCTGAGCGGGGGCCTCGACTCCAGTCTCGTCGTCGGTCTCGTCGCCGAGACGCTCCCCGACCCGGTCTGGACCTTCTCGGGTGCCTTCGCCGAGGGTGAGCGCTACGACGAGCGGCGCTACGTGCGACTCGTGGTCGACCGCTGGCACACCGTCCACCACGAGGTGGTGCCCGACGACGAGGCCTTCCGGCACGACATCGGCCAGGTGGCCTGGCAGCTGGACGAGCCGTCGGTGGGGGTGGCCGCCTTCTCGCAGTACGAGGTCTGCCGCCTGGTGAAGGACAGCGGCGTGAAGGTCGTGAACGGCGGCCAGGGCGGTGACGAGGTGTTCGGCGGTTACCCGCGCTACCTCCGCCACACCGAGCCGGGCTGGGCCGGCGCCCTCCGGCAGGCCTTCGACCTCCCGGTCATGAAGGCCCACGTCCGGCGACGCCTCTACGACGGGAGCTTCGGCCGACGGGTGACCGGCCTGCACCCCGACCTCGCCCGTCGGCTCGGCGACTTCCGGCCGACCCGCCCGAGCGCTCTCGCCGACCCGGTGGCCGACGCCATGTACTTCGACCTGCGCTACTACCTGCCGGCCCTCCTCCAGGTGGAAGACCGCATGAGCATGGCCATGTCGATCGAGTCCCGACTGCCCCTCCTCGACCACCGTCTGGTCGAGCTGGCCGCCTCCATCCCCTCGTCCACGCTCATGCCCGACGGCCGGCTGAAGGGCCTCCTCCGTCAGTCGGTGGCCGACGTCGTGCCGACCGAGATCGTGGAGCGCAGGGACAAGGCCGGCTTCCCCACCCCGTTCGGACCCTGGGTGCGCGGCCCCCTCGGCGGGTGGGCCCGCGACCTTCTCCTCGGGCCGGACTTCACCGCCCGCCGGGTCTTCGCGCCGCGCTACCTGCGGGCCCTCCTCGACCTGCACCAGAAGACGCCGCTGCCCATGACCTACCCCCTGTGGGTGGCCGTCTCGGTGGCCCTCTGGTTCGAGGCCTTCGACCCCGGGATCGACTGGTGAGCCCCGCCGGGCGGCCGGCGCCCGGGCGGTGAGCTCCGGCCGCCCGCTCCGGGTCCTCCACTGCCTCTACGACGTGGCCGGCAACGCCGAGGGTCTGGCCGAGGCCGAGCGGGAGCTCGGGCTCGAGAGCACCGCGGTGGCCCTCCGGGCCAACCCGAGCGGTCACCACATCGACGAGGTGCTCTGCGGCGACGGCACCGGCTACGTGGGCCAGGAGCGGCGCCGCTTCGAGCTCCTCGTCCGGGCGCTGCGGCGAGCCGACGTGGTCCACTTCAACTTCGGGCGGACGATTATGCCGCCGTGGAAGGGTTGGGGCTCCTCGGCCGCCGCCGGGCGGGGCGGCCCCGCGGGCCGGGTCATCGACCTCTACCTGCGCTCGCTCTGGCTGAAGGACCTGCCGCTCCTCAAGGCGGCGGGCAAGGCGCTGTTCGTCACCTATCAGGGCGACGACGCCCGGCAGGGCGACTACCTGGCAGCCCACGACCGGGTCACCCCCGTCTTCGACGTGGAGCCCGGCTACTACACCGCGGCCGACGACGCGGCCAAGCGGCGCTCGATCGCCACCTTCGACCGCTACGTCGACGGCATCTTCGCCCTCAACCCCGACCTCCTGCGGGTGCTCCCCGCCCGGGCCCGCTTCGTCCCCTACGCCAGCGTCGACCCGAGGCGTTGGACGCCGGGCCCGCTCCCGGGCGGGCCGGTCCCGGTCCTCCTCCACGCGCCCTCACACCGAGGGGTGAAGGGCACCCGCTACCTCATGGAGGCGGTCGAGGGGCTACGGGCCGAGGGCGTGGCGGTGGAGCTCCTCCTCGTCGAGGGCGTGAGCCACGCAGACGCCCGCCGCCTCTACGAACGGGCCGACGTCCTCGTCGACCAGCTCCTCGTCGGCTGGTACGGGGCGCTCGCCGTCGAGCTCATGGCCCTCGGCCGGCCGGTCGTCTGTTACCTCCGCGACGGCGACTTCGGGCCGCTACCGGCCGAGATGCGGGCCGAGATCCCGATCGTGCGGGCCGAGCCCGGCGACGTCCGGGCCGTGCTGCGCGAGCTCCTCACGACGAGGCGGGGCGAGCTCGCCGAGCTCGGCCGGCGCGGACGGGCCTACGTCGAGCGCTGGCACGACCCACAAGAGATCGCCGGCGGCCTCAAGGAGGCCTACGAGGCGGCGGTCGACGGCGCCCGCCACCGGCGGGCCGGCTGAGACCGGGCGCTCAGCCGCCCGAGACGTCCTGGACCCGCTGCCGGCCGGCGGAGATGAAGGGCATCATGGCCCGCAGCTCCGCGCCGACCTGCTCGATCTGGTGCTGCTTGCCCGCCTGGCGCAGCTCGTTGAAGCGGGGCCGGCCGGCCCGGTTCTCGGCGATCCACTCCTCGGCGAACGAGCCGTCCCGGATGGCCTCGAGGATCCGCTGCATCTCGGCCCGCACGTGGTCGTCGATCACCATCGGGCCCCGGGTGAGGTCGCCGTACTCGGCGGTGTCGCTGATCGAGTAGCGCATGCCGGCGATCCCCTGCTCGTACATGAGGTCGACGATGAGCTTCAGCTCGTGGAGGCACTCGAAGTAGGCCGACTCGGGCTGGTAGCCCGCGGCCACCAACGTCTCGAAGCCCGCGGTCACGAGGGCGGTCACGCCCCCGCACAGCACGACCTGCTCGCCGAAGAGGTCGGTCTCGGTCTCCTCCTCGAACGTCGTGTCGAGCACGCCGGCCCGGGTGGCCCCGATGGCGTGGGCGTAGGAGAGCGCCAGGTCCCGGGCCTTGCCCGTGGCGTCCTGGGCCACCGCGATGAGGGTGGGGACGCCGCCCCCCTCGGTGTAGGTCCGGCGCACGAGGTGCCCCGGGCCCTTCGGGGCCACCATGGCCACGTCGACTCCCTCGGGCGGGACGATCTGGCCGAAGCGGATGTTGAAGCCGTGGGCGAACATCAGGCAGTCGCCCTCGCCCAGGTGCGGGGCCACCTGGCTGTCGTAGACGGCCTTCTGCTCGGTGTCGGGCAGGAGGATCATGATCACGTCGGCCTCGGCCGCCGCCTCGTCGATCGAGGTGACCCGGAGGCCGGCCTCCTTCGCCTTGGTCGCCGAGGCCGACCCGGGCCGCAGCGCCACCCGCACGTCGACCCCCGACTCCCGCAGGTTCTGGGCGTGGGCGTGCCCCTGGGAGCCGTAGCCGAGGATCGCCACCTTGCGCCCCTGGATGAGGGTGGGGTCGGCGTCCGCCTCGTAGTACATGGTGGCCATCGTTCCTCGCTCTCTGCTGTCTCGGCTCGGCGCCGTCCTAGCCGACGCCCTGGTCCCGGCCGGGACGGCGCTCCAGCTTAGGCAGGGCCACCCGGCCCGTCCGCTGGAGCTCCACCCTCTCGTAGTCCCGGAGGAGCCCTTCGAAGTCGTCGACCTTCTCGGGGTGGCCGGCCACCATCACCGTGATCCGGTCGGGCCCCACGTTCACCACCTCGCCGCCGAAGACGCCGACGAGCTCGATCAGCTGGGAGCGGACGTCGGGGCCGGCGGCCACCGTGGCCAGCAGGAGCTCGCGCTCGACCGCCTCGGACGGCGCCAGCTCCGAGATGGCCACCACGTTCACCAGCTTGTGCAGCTGCTGGACCACCTGCTCCAGCGGGGCCGACTCCACGTCCACCACGATGGAGATCCGGCTGAGGCGCTCGTTGTCGGTCGGGGCCACGGCCAGCGAGAAGATGTTGAAGCCCCGGCGGGAGAACAGCCCCGCCACCCGGGCCAGCACGCCCGCCTTGTTCTCCACGAGCACCGAGAGGATGTGGTGGCGCGGCGCGGCCGCCGACCCCGGCACCAGGCTGAGCGGCTGGGTGCTCACCGCGGCCGGTCCGCTTGGTCCGGGTGGACGACGATGGCGTCGTTCGAGGCCCCCGCCGGCACCATCGGGAACACCTTCTCGAAGGCGTCGATGCGGAAGTCCACGACGACCGGCCGGTCGTCGATGCCGTTGGCCTTCTCGACGGCCGGCGCCACCTCCTCGGGCGTCTCCACCCGGATGCCGACGCCACCCATGGCCTCGGCCCACTTCACGTAGTCGGGCAGGTCGGGCGAGAGGTAAACCTCCGAGTAACGCTCGGCGTAGAACATCTCCTGCCACTGGCGGACCATGCCGAGGTAGGCGTTGTTCAAGATGGCGATCTTGACCGGGATCCGCTCGGCCGCCGCCGTGACGAGCTCCTGGGCCGTCATCTGGAAGCAGCCGTCGCCGTCGATGGCCCACACCGTGCGGTCCGGCCGGCCCACCTTGGCCCCGATGGCCGCCGGCACGGCGAAGCCCATCGTGCCCGCCCCGCCCGAGTTGACCCAGGTGTAGGGGTGGTCGAAGCGCCAGTACTGGGAGGCCCACATCTGGTGCTGTCCGACGCCGGCCACGACGACCGTGTCGACCGGCGAGAGGTCGCGCAGCGTCTCGACGACGAGCTCGGGCTTGAGCGGTCCCCCGTCCTCCTGGACGTAGTAGTAGGGGAAGCGCGCCTGCCAGTCCCGCAGGCGGGCCCACCACGGACCGAGGTCGGGCCGCCCGGCCGCCGCCGTGCCGGGGCGGGCCGCCGTGCCGGGGCGGGCCGCCGCCCCGCGGTCCGAGCGGGTGGCCGCGTCGTCGTGGGGCAGGCCGGCCGCGTCGAGCGCCACGAGGAGCTCGTCGATCACGAGGCGACAGTCCCCGGCGATGGGCACGTCGGGGACGCGCACCTTCCCGAGCTCGGCCGGGTCGATGTCGACGTGCACCACCTTGGCCTCCGGGGCGAAGGCGTCGATCTTGCCGGTCACCCGGTCGTCGAAGCGCGAGCCGAGGGCCAGGAGCAGGTCGGACCGCTGGAGCGCGGTGACCGCGGTGAAGTTGCCGTGCATGCCCGGCATGCCGAGGCAGAGCGGGTGCGAGTCGGGGAAGGCCCCCCGGGCCATGAGCGTGGTCACGACCGGGATGCCCGTCCGCTCGGCGAATTCGAGGAGCCCCTGAGCCGCCCGGGCCTTCAGGATCCCGCCGCCGGCGTAGATGACCGGGCGCTCCGCCGCCAGCAGCAGCGCGACCGCCTGGCGCACCTTGGCCGGGTCGCCCACGGTGACGGGGTGGTAGCCGGGGAGGTCGAGCTCGTCGAGCGACTCGGGCCAGTACCACTCCATCTGGGCGTTCGAGACGTCCTTCGGCACGTCGATGAGGACCGGTCCCGGCCGGCCGGTGGTGGCCACGTGGAAGGCGGCGGCCACGACCCGGGGGATGTCGGCCGCCTCCTTCACCAACCAGTTGTGCTTGGTGATGCCCATCGTGACCCCGGTGATGTCGCACTCCTGGAAGGCGTCGGTGCCGATGGCCGCCGTGCTGACCTGGCCCGACACCACGACGAGGGGCGTCGAGTCCATGTAGGCGTTGGAGAGCGGGGTGACCACGTTGGTGGCCCCCGGGCCGCTCGTCACCATGGCCACCCCGGGACGGCCGGTGGTCATGGCGTAGCCCTCGGCCATGTGGCCGGCGCCCTGCTCGTGGCGCACGAGGATGTGGCGGATCGAGGAGTCCAGGATCGGGTCGTAGACCGGCAGGATGGCCCCGCCGGGCAGGCCGAACATGACCTCGACCCCCTGCAGCTCGAGGCTCTTGATGAGGGCCTGGGCCCCGGTCAGTTGCATGGTCCCCCTGCTCCTTTCGCTTCGTCCTGCGGTTGGCTCGTCCTGCTCGTCGTCTCGTCCGGGAATTGCAACGGCCCCCCTTGCGGGAGGCCGAGAGCGCGCGACGTATGTCGGGCCGCGCGCTACAAGATCGTTACCAGGGTGGTCTGGGGAGGCGTCCCGGTCTTCATGGTGCCCTCATTGTGGCATGCGCCGCGGCGGGCCACAACCCCGCCCCGGTCAGGGGGCCCAGTGGCGCGTGTCGTGGCCGCCGTCGACCACCCGGAAGAAGCCGACCTCGGTGATGTCGACCGCGAAGAGGTGCCACTCGTCCCCCTGCGGGCGCCAGCCGATGGCCGCCTCCAGGGCCACGCAGTAGCCCTCCCGTTCCTCGGCGTCGGCCACCGGCTCGGCCCGGCCGTAGATCTTGACGTCGCCCTCGGTGCCGTCCTTGTCGCTCACGGTGGAGTGGACCACGCAGCGGGGGTCGCGGAGGAGGTCGAGGGCCTTCTTGGACTGCCACATCATCCCGAGGTAGAGCCGGCCGTCGTGGAGGAGGGGCTCGACCGGGGTGATCCGGGGCCAGCCGTTCGCCCGCAGGGTGCCCACGAGCGAGAGGCCCGTCGCCTGGAAGCGGGCCCGCCCCAGCTGGGCCAGGTCGGGGGCCGCCGCCTCGAACTCGGCCCAGCTGACCACGGCCGGACTAGGGCTCGGTGACCGCGCCGCGCTCAGCCCCGGTCACGAGGCGGGCGTACTTGGCGAGGGCCCCCGTGGTGTAGCGGGGCTCGAAGGCCTTGAGCTCGCTGGCCCGGCGGGCGAGCACGTCCTCGGGCACCTGGAGGTCGATGCGGTGCTCGGGGACGTCGATCACCACCCGGTCACCGTCGGCCACGAGGGCGATGGGCCCGAGGTCGACGGCCTCGGGGGCCACGTGGCCGACGCAGAACCCGTGGGTTCCGCCCGAGAAGCGGCCGTCGGTCACGAGGGCGCAGTCGCTGCCCCGGCCGGCGCCGGTGAGGGCACCGGTCACCGCCAGCATCTCGCGCATGCCGGGTCCGCCCTTGGGGCCCTCGTAGCGGATGACGAGCACGGTGCCCGGCTCGATGCTCCCGGCGAGGATGGCCGCCAACGCCGCCTGCTCACCGTCGAAGACCCGGGCCGTCCCTTCGAAGTGCAGCCCGTCGAGGCCGGCCACCTTCACCACCGAGCCCTTCGGGGCGAGCGAGCCGGTCAGGATGGCGATGCCGCCGCGCTGGTGGATGGGACGCCCGAGCGGATGGACGACGTCGTCGTCCGGCGCCGGCGCTCCCAGGGCCGCCAGGTTCTCGGCCACCGTCTTCCCGCTCACCGTGAGGCAGTCGCCGTCGATGAGCCCGGCCCCGAGCAGCTCCTGCAGCACCACGGGGACCCCGCCCACCCGGTCGAGGTCGACCATGTGGTACTTGCCGTGGGGCTTCATGTCGGCGAGGTGGGGCACCTTGGCCGCCACCGCGTTGAAGTCGTCGAGCTCGAGGGGCACCCGGGCCTCGTGGGCGATGGCCATGAGGTGAAGGACGGCGTTCGTCGAGCCGCCGAGGGCCATCACGACGGCGACGGCGTTCAGGAACGCCGGCTTGGTCATGATCTGGCGGGGCCGGATCCCGGACTCGAGGAGGGCGACGACGGCCCGGCCGCTCTCGCGCGCCAGGTCCTCCCGCCGCCGGTCGACGGCCGGGGCGGTCGAGCTGCCCGGGAGCGACATCCCGAGGGCCTCGGCCACCGACGACATGGTGTTGGCGGTGAACATCCCGGCGCACGACCCCTCGGTGGGGCAGGCGTTGTGCTCGATCAGGCTGAGCTCCTCGTCGGAGAGGGCGTCGACGGCGTGGGCGCCCACCGCCTCGAAGACGCTCACGATGTCGAGCGCCCGGTCGCGGAGGCGCCCCGGCAGGATCGTCCCGCCGTAGAGGAAGACGCTCGGCAGGTTGAGGCGGGCGGCGGCCATGAGCATGCCGGGCAGCGACTTGTCGCAGCCGGCCAGGGTCACCATGCCGTCGAAGCGCTCGGCGTGCATCATGATCTCGACGGAGTCGGCGATGATCTCGCGGCTCACAAGCGAGGCCCGCATGCCCTCGTGGCCCATGGAGATGCCGTCGGAGACGGCGATCGTCACGAACTCGAGGGGGAAGCCGCCCGCGGCGCGCACCCCCTCCTTGGCCCGGGCGGCCAGCCGGCCGAGCGGCAGGTTGCACGGGGTGACCTCGTTCCAGCTCGAGGCCACCCCTATCTGGGGCTTGTCCCAGTCCTCGTCGGTCATGCCGACGGCCCGCAGCATGGCCCGGGCCGGCGCCTTCGACGGCCCTTCCGTGACCTCGTAGCTCCGGGGCTTCATCCCCGGCCGTTCCTCGCCGCTCATCGCACGCCCCTGTCTGTGCTCGCCCGACTACCCCTGCGCCGCCCGCAGGCGGCGCAGCTCCTCGTCCACCGCCTTGCCGTCGGCTTGGCCCTTCGTGGCCCGCATCACCTGGCCGGCCAGCCAGCCACCCTTCTGTTTCTGCAGCTTCTCGTCCCCCGAGCAGTACTCCGCCCACTCGTCGGGGTTGGCCACCACCACCTCGGCCACCGCCGCGGCGAGGGCGTCGTCGCCCAGGGCCTCGAAGCCGAGCTCGGCCGCCACGGCCAACGGGTCGCCCCCGCCGTCGGCCAAGAGGCGGGCGAGCACCTTCTTCGACTGGGTGGCCGAGAGCTCACCGCCCGCCTCGAGGGCCACGAGGCCGGCGAAGGCCGCCGGGTCGAGACTGGTCGCCGCCTCCGGCTCGGCCGCCAGCTCGTTCCCCGCCCGGGCCAGGGCCAGGGCGGCCGGGGCCGGCGGGCTGGCCTCCGTCACGAAGTGGTCGAGCCCCTGTTCGACCACCGAGCGGATCTGCTCCAGCTGGGACTCGGTGGCCTCCCCCCCGAGCAGCTCGGCCAGGCGGGCCCGGCGGGCCGCGGGGAGCGGGCCGATGGAGGCGGCCACCTCCCGCTGCCACGCCTCGTCCGGCTCGAGGAGCACGAGGTCGGGCTCGGGGAAGTAGCGGTAGTCGAAGGCCTCCTCCTTCGAGCGCAGCGGCACGGTGCGCCCGGCCTCCTCGTCCCAGTGCCGGGTCTCCTGGGTCACCGCCCCGCCGGCCTCGAGGAGGGCGACCTGGCGGGCCGCCTCGTGCTCGACGGCCCGGCCGAGCGAGCGGAGGGAGTTCAGGTTCTTGACCTCGCAGCGGGTGCCGAAGGCCGACGAGCCGACCGGGCGGACCGAGACGTTGGCGTCCACCCGGAGGGAGCCCTCCTCCATCCGCCCGTCGGAGACCCCGGTGGCGATGAGGAGGCCCCGCAGCTCGGTGACGTACGCCCGCGCCGCGGCGGCCGATCGGAGGTCGGGCTCGCTCACGATCTCGACGAGCGGCACCCCGGCCCGGTTGTAGTCGACGAGCGACTCGTCGGCCGCGTGGATGCGGCCGCCCTCGCCGAGGTGCGAGGTCTTCCCGGTGTCCTCTTCGAGATGGGCCCGCACGATGCCCACCCGCTCGCCGTCGGGGAGCTCCAGCCAGCCGCCGACGTTGATCGGTTCGTCGTACTGACTGATCTGGTAGTCCTTCGGCATGTCCGGGTAGAAGTAGTTCTTCCGGTGGAAGATCGAGGGCCGGATCTCACAGTGGAGCGCGGTGCCGATGCGCATGGCGAAGGTCACCGCCTCCCGGTTGAGCACGGGCAGCGAGCCGGGGAGACCGAGGCACACCGGGCAGACGTTGGTGTTGGGCTCGTCCCCGAAGGCGTTGCGGCAGCTGCAGAACAGCTTGGTCGCCGTCTGCAGCTCGGCGTGCACCTCGAGGCCGATCACCGTCTCCCACGCCCCCGTCTCGGGCGGGGCCAGCGCGGTCTCGGTCACGACGCACCTCCCGGTGCAGGGGCGAGCGACTCGAGGGCGCTCGCCGCGGCGAAGAGGACCCGCTCGCCGAGGGCCGGGGCGAGCAGCTGCACGCCGATCGGCAACCCCTCGCCGTCGGCGCCGAACGGCACGTTCATGGCCGGATGCCCCGAGAGGTTGGAGGGCACCGTGAACAGGTCCGAGAGGTACATCGACCAGGGGTCGTCCACCTTGGCCCCGATGGGGAAGGCGGTGGAGGGCGTGGTCGCCCCGAGCAGGACGTCGAAGCTCTCGTAGGCCCGCCCGAAGGCCTCGATCACGAGCGTGCGCACCCGCTGGGCCTTGCCGTAGTAGGCGTCGTAGTAGCCGGCCGACAGCGCATAGGTGCCGAGCATGATGCGCCGCTTCACCTCGGCCCCGAACCCGGCCGTCCGGGTGGCCGTGTTCATGGCCTCGGCGTCGGGGGCGTCGACCCGCAGCCCGTAGCGGACGCCGTCGTAGCGGGCCAGGTTGGACGAGGCCTCGGCCGGGGCGAGCAGGTAGTAGGCCGGCAGGCCGAGCCGCAGCTCGGGCAGGGACACCTCGTCCACCTTGGCCCCGGCCCCGGCGAGGGCCTCGGCCGCCGCCCGGACCCGGCCGACCACCTCGGCGTCACCCTCGTCGAGGAGCTCCTGGCAGAGCCCCACCCGGAGGCCCTCCACGCCGTCGTCGAGCGCCGCGGTCACGTCGGGGGCGGGACGGTCGAGCGAGGTGCTGTCGCAGGGGTCGTGCCCGGCGATCACCTCGAGGAGGAGCGCGGCGTCGCCCACGGTGGTGGCGAACGGCCCGATCTGGTCGAGGGAGCTGGCGAAGGCCACGAGGCCGTAGCGCGACACCACCCCGTAGGTGGGCTTCATCCCGACCACCCCGCAGAAGGCCGCGGGCTGGCGGATCGACCCGCCGGTGTCCGAGCCGAGGGCGAGCGGCACGACCCCGGCGGCCACCGCGGCGGCCGAGCCGCCGCTCGAGCCGCCGGGCACCCTTGAGGGGTCGCGGGGGTTGCGGGTCGGGCCGGTCGACGAGTTCTCGGTGGAGGAGCCCATGGCGAACTCGTCCATGTTCGTCTTGCCCACGACGACCGCCCCCGCCTCGCGTAGCCGGGTGACGACGGTGGCGTCGTAGGGCGGTCGCCACCCCTCGAGGATGCGCGACGAGCAGGTCGTCGGGCGACCCCTCGTGCAGAGGTTGTCCTTCAACGCCACGGGCACGCCGGCGAGCGGTCCGGGGTCCCGCCCCTGTTCGACCGCGGCGTCGACCGCCGCGGCGTCGGCCGCCGCGGCGTCGGCGTGGACGTCCAAGAACGCGTGCAACGGGCCGTCGGCCGCGGCGATGGCCGCCAGGGCCTCCTCGACGACGGAACGGGCGGAGCGCCCGCCCGTCCGCACCGCCTCGGCGGTGGCGCCGGCCGGTCCCGGGGTCGGGCTCACGGCTCCTGCCCGCCGATCCGGGGCACCCGGAAGCGGTGGTCCTCCACGTCGGGCGCCGCCGCCAGCACCTCCTCACGGTCGAGGCACGGCCTCGGCTCGTCGGGTCGCAGCACGTTGCGCACCGGGAGGGGGTGGGCCGTCGGGGGCGTGCCCGACAGGTCGAGGGCGGCGATGTCCGCCGCGTGGTCGAGGACCGAGGCCAGCTGAGACGTGAAGAGGTCGAGCTCCTCGGGACTCAGGTCCAGGCGGGCCAGCTTGGCCACGTGGGCCACGTCCTCGCGCGAGATGGGCGGCGTCCCCGCCCCGCTCATGGCGCGGTCCCGGCCGTGACCTTGCCGACGAACTCGACGGTCTTCGTCTCGATGAGCTCGGCGTCGAAGTCGAGGGTGGCGACGTGGTAGCTCCGCTCGAGCCAGATGCGCTCGACCGGGCCGCTCACGGTGGCGGCGACGAGGTCGCCGTTGCTCGACGGGACGACGTGGTCCTCCCGGCTGGACAAGAGGAGCACCGGGCAGTGGATGGAGGGGAGGCCCACCGCCACGTCCTCCACCGCCTCGAAGAGGGAGAGGGCGGGGGCCAACGGGGTCCCCTCGTAGGCGGGCTGGGTGACGTCGGGCCGGGCGATGTCCGAGCCGATGCCGGCCATCACCTCGTCACCGGAGGCCAGCAACTCGTGGACCGCCTCCCGGAGCTCGTCGCCGGGCGGCTCGGCCACCGGGTTGATCGCCACGATGCCGGCGATCTCGGGGTGGCGCTCGGCCAGGGAGAGGGCGAGGGCCCCGCCCATCGACAGCCCGACCACGACCACCTTCTCCGTGCGCCCGGCCAGCTCGGCGTAGGTCGACTCCACCGTGCCCGACCAGTCCGCCCAGCGGGTCGGGATCATGTCCTCGAGCGCCGTGCCGTGCCCCGGCAGGCGGGGGAGCTCCACGGCGTAGCCCGCGGCGGCCAGCCGCTCGGCCACCGGCCGCATCTCGAAGGGGTTGCCGGTGAAGCCGTGCAGCACGAGGGCCCCCACGTTGCCGCCCGGGGCCGAGAAGGGCTCGGCCCCCGCCATGACCGGTGCGGTCATCTCCGGGCTCCGGTCACCGCGCCCGCGTCCGGAGCTGCCGTCACGGGAGCGATCATGCCGGGGCATGCTACTGGCCGACGGATCACGTCCCGGCGGGCCGCCCCGCCGACCGGCCACGAAGGAGCTGCAGGGTATGGCGTTCCCCTTTTTGAGCGAGGAGTGGGTGGAGGCCGCCCATGAGCTACGGGCCCAGTACGGCGAGAAGGGCCCACCCGTCGGGCAGGCCATGCGGCTCAACCTCTTGGTCACCGACGTGCCCTTCGGCGACGGCGACATCGAGGCCCACATGGACTCGACCGACGGCTCGCTCATGATCGACCGGGGGCACCTTGATGACCCCGATCTGAAGGTCACCGTCCCCTACGCTACGGCGAAGGCCATTCTCGTCGAGGGCAACACGGGAGCAGCGATGCAGGCCTTCATGAACGGACAGATCCAGATCGAAGGCGACATGTCGAAGCTGATGATGGCGCTCCAGGGTGCACCGCCCGACCCCTCCGCCCAGGAGTTCGCCACCCGGCTGCGGGAGATCACGGAGTAGCGACGCCTCCGGCCGGAGGGGGCGCCGGGGCGCCCGGGGAGGGGATGAGGTGAGCGAGCAGGTGCTCGACCAGGCGGAGGAAGAGGCTCCCCCCGTCGCGCCACCCGCCCGGCCGGTGGGCCTGCGCCGGCCGTCGCCCAGCGCCTGGGCCATCGGGATCGGGGCCTTCCTCGTGGCCACGGCGGTCCTGCCCGAGCTCGAGACGTCGATCGACCCGGAGAAGGCGGCCGTGCTCGCCGTGCTCGGGGCGGCCGGCCTGCCGATGCTGGTGGCCCGGGCCCTCGGCCTGGCCCGGCGCTCGAGGAGCGAGACGATCGCCTCGCGCTTCGCCCTGGCGTTCGTCGTCGCCTCGGGCATCTCGACCGCGGTCGCCGTGCGGCCCGTGCTGGCGATGGTCGGTCTCTACAACCAGTTCGACGGGTGGTTCTTCCTCGTGGCGCTGGCCGGGTGCTGGGCCCTCGGCACGGCCATCGACTCCGACGACGACCGCCGCCTCCTCGAGGGGGCCCTCATCGCCGCCGCGCTCGTGAACGCGCTGATGGCCCTCCTCCAGCAGTTCGTCAACACCGGCAACATCGCCCTGCCGAGCTACAGCGGCATCCCCGACGGCCTGCTCGGCAACCCGGTCTACCTGTGCTCGCTCCTGGCCGCCTCGCTCACGTTGCTCGGCCCGCGCTTCCGCTCCTCGCCCCGCCAGTGGTGGCTGGTGGTCGGCCTGATCGCCCTCGGCCTCGGGGTGGGCAGCGAACGGCTCGGCGCGGTGGTCGCCGTCGCCGTCGTCGTGTTCGAGCTGTGGATCGCCTTCCGGTCGCGCCGACCCCCGCCCGAGGCGGCGACCGGGAACCAGCGCAAACGGGCCCTCGGCTTCGCCGCCCTCGTCGTCGGCGGTCTGATCGCCGGTTCGCTCATCAGCCGCTACAAGGGCTCGGGCGGCGGCGTGGCCGGCCACTTCGCGGCGACGAGCGCCGAGGGCACCTACGGCCAGCGTTTCGGGGCCTGGCAGGCCGCCCTCCGGGCCATCGGCTCGGGCGACCACTGGCTCTTCGGCTACGGGCCCGGGCAGTTCCGGTCGGCGACCGCGACGCACTTCTCGCTGCACAGCTGGCTGCTCGACCCCGGCGCCGTCTTCACCGACTCGCACAACATCTTCCTCGAGCTCGCCACGACCACGGGGATCATCGGTCTCCTCTTGATCGTGGCCTGGGTGGTGTTCGCCTTCCGCAACCGGACCGGCCGGCTCCTCGGCTTCGCCGCCGCCATCTTCGTCACCGAGCTCGTCGAGCCCATCAACCTCGCGCTCACCCCGCTGGCCTTCCTCGCTCTCGGCGGGGCGGCGGTGGCCGTCGCCGGGCGGCGCAAGGCGGCCGAGCCGTCGCCGAGGGCCACACCGCGCTGGGTGGCCCCCGCCGCGGTGGTCACCGCGGCCTTGGCCCTCATCCCGGCCCTCATGCTCGTCATCGGCGACGAGTCGCTCACCCGTTCGGCCGCCCAGTTCTCCGTGGCCCAGGACCCGGCCGCGCTCTCGAGCGCCGGCACGGCCGAGACCATGCTCTCGCCCTGGCCCGAGCCGGCCACCCACCTGAGCCAGATCCACCAGTACCTGTCGCTCGGGCACAAGAAGAGGCAGGCCCTGCAGGCCATCGCCTGGGCCAAGGTGGCGGCCGAACGCGACCCGACCAACCCCTACCTCCTCACGGCCTACGCCAACTCCCTCGCCCTCAACGGCCAGCTCGGGAAGGCCAAGGCCGAGGCCCTCCTGGCCCTCAAGCACTCGCCCTACTGGAGCCAGGCGATGAACCTCCTCTCCGGCATCGCCTACCAGGAGCACCACCCGGCTGAGGGTCGGGCCTGGCTGGTGCGCTCGCTCCGGGCCGACCCCGAGCAGGGGAACCTGAAGGCCGTGCTCTCCGGCAAGTGCCCGCCGCCCGAGCCGGGGCGTGACACCTTCACGAAGCCCGGCAAGTGCTTCCCCTGACGAGGGCGTCCCGGGTCCGGCCGTGTCCAGCACCGGCACCCCCGGCGTAGTTGAATTGGCGCCATGAGGAGGGGGACCTCATGGATCGTGGCGATCGCCCCGGTGGTGATCGTGGGGCTGATGGCCGAGCTGCACGCCCGGGTCATCGGTCACTACCGCTTGTTCGGCTCCTCCCGGCTCGGCTGGACGGTCGTCTACGTCCTCTTCCTCGAGCTCGCCGCCTACGCCATGGGGCTGCCCCACACCCCCCGCTCGGCCATGGGGGCCTGCTGGTCGGCCCTCGGCGCGGTCGTGGCCGGCGCGGCGGGGGTCTCGGTCCTCCAGCTGCTGGCCGGTTCCCCTCTGCTCCCCCGGTTCGTGGTGCTCGGCTCCGCCGGTCTCCTGGCCGTCGTCTACGCCGCGGTCACGATCGTCGACCAGCGCACCCGGGCCGCCGGCAGCAGCGACCGGGTGCTGGCGGTGCTGCGCCCCGACGAGGCCGCCACCTTGGAGACCGACCTCGGCTCGGCCCCCGAGCGCCCGGCCGCCCTCGTCGGCCTCCTCGACCCCCTCGCCGCCTCGGCCACCGTGGGCAACGGGGGTACGCCCCTCGTGGAGGCGGCCGAAGCCGCGCAGGCATCGGTGGTGGTCCTCGGCCGTGAGGCCCAGGTCGACGAGTCGGTCGTGGCCCAGCTGGCCTTCCTCCACGGCCGGGGCGTTCGCGTGCGCACGCTCTCCTTGTTCTACGACGAGTGGCTGGGCAAGCTGCCGGTGGTCGAGCTCGAGCGCATCTCGCTCATGTTCGACATCCAAGAGCTCCACTACCCCCGCTACGCCCGGCTCAAGCGCATCGTGGACGTGGTCTCGGCCACGCTCGGTCTCGTGCTCCTCGTGTTCCTCGTACCGGCCGTGTGGCTGCTCGACCGCTTCGGCAACCGGGGGCCGCTGTTCTTCACCCAGACCCGGGTGGGCAAGGGCGGACGCCACTTCACGATCTACAAGTTCCGCACGATGCCGCTGGGCAAGCCCGACGAGTCGGACTGGACCGAGCCGCTCGACCCGCGGCTCGGCCGGGTCGGTCGTTTCTTCCGTCGGGTGCACGTCGATGAGGTGCCCCAGGCCCTCAACATCCTGCGCGGCGAGCTCTCGCTCGTCGGGCCCCGGCCCGAACAGCCCCGTTACGTGGCCGAGCTCACCGAGAAGATCCCGTTCTACGAGGTGCGTCACCTCGTGAACCCCGGGGTGACCGGGTGGGCCCAGGTGAAGTTCCCCTACGGGGCGAGCGTGTCCGACGCCTTGGAGAAGCTCCAGTACGAATTCTATTACCTGCGGCACCAGGGCCCGATGCTCGACACGAGGATCCTCGCCCGGACGCTGCGCAGCGTGCTCCACCTGGGCGGGCGCTGACCGTTGCCAGCGTCAGGGGGTCGTCAGCCGCTCGGCTGGGTCCTCCCGGTGCGCACGGTGTCCCGGATGCCCGCCGCGCAGACCACCCCCACCGCCCCGACGAGCCCGCCCACCACGAAGGCGGTGCGGAACGAGCCGAGGAGCGCCGCCCCGTGGGCCGCACCGCCGGCCACCCGGCGGTGGGCCGACGACAGCTGGATGGTCTGGAGCACCTGGATCCCGGCCACCTCCCCGACCTGGGTGGCGAGCAGCTGGGCCGCGCTCATCACCCCGTACTCCGACGCGGTCACCTCGTTGGCCATGCTCGAGCTCGTCGGCGGCAGGGCGACACCCATCCCGGCACCGGCCAGGCAGAGGGCGAGCACGATGACAACGAGGGGTGAGCCCGGGCTGAGCACGGCGAAGAGGGCCATCGAGAGCACCACCGCGCTCGACCCGGCCAGTGCGCTCACCCGCTCCCCCACCCGCACGGTGAGGTAGCCGGCCACCGGGGCGCTCACGGCGAACAGGAGCGGCCGGGCGATCGAGATGATCCCGACCTGGGTCACCCGGTAGCCGTAGACCTCCTCCATGAGGAGCGGGAAGAGGAAGAAGGCGCCGAAGTAGGCGAAGTTGCTGCAGGTCCGCACGCCCATCGGGAGGACGAAGTTGCGCCGCCGGAAATAGTGGGGCGGGATGAGCGGGTGGGCCGCGGTGCGCAGACGGTGCACGAAGACGGCGGCCGAAGCCACGCTGAGCACCAAGGGCACCACCACCGCGCCTGACGACCACCCGGTGTGGGGGGCGATCGAGAGCCCGAGCATGAGGGCCACCACCGCGCCCGACAAGCTCCAGGAGCCCACCCAGTCGAACCCCTTCCAGCCGGTGGGCTGCGGCTCCTCCTCGGCCGGGGTCTCCTCGAGCGAGTGCCGGCCGTGGGCCGGGAGGATGAGCACCACCACGACGGTCGAGAGCACGAGCAGGACGAGCTGACCCCAGAAGAGGGCTCGCCAGCCGAGGAACTGGATGACCGGCGACCCGACGGCCATGCCGATCACCGGCCCCCCGGCGCCGACGAGCGACCACCAGCCGAGGGCCTTCACCCGGTCCTCCTTCGAGAACATCCGGAGGATGAGGGCCATCGAGGCGGTGCCGGTCGCCGCCCCCTGCACCCCGTCGAGGGCCCGGCCGAAGAGGAGCACCGCGGCGTTGGGCGCGGTGGCCGTCACCACCGCCGAGACCATCGCCCCGGCCAGGCCGAGCAGGTAGAGGCGTCGGTGGCCGAACAGGTCGCCGGCCTTCCCGAACACCGGCGCGGCCAGGCCGAAGGCGAGGAGCGGCCCGGTGGAGGACCACGTGAGCACCGAGATGTTGGTGTGCAGCTGCCCGGCCACCGTGGGCAGGGCCACGACGAACACGGTGAACGTGATGTTGAGGGCCAGCAGCCCGGCGAGGAGGGCGAAGAGGACCCACCACTGGTAGCGGGGGCTCCGCTCGGCCCGTCGCTGGACCCGTCGCCGGAGGAGGACGGGCCACGGCAGGTCGACGGTCGCCTCGGCCCCGCTCGCTCCGAGCGCCGCCGCCCCGGGGTCGGCTGCGGCGTCGAGGACGACGGAGGGGTCGTCGTAGGGCGCCAGTCCTTCGGGGGGTGGCCCCGCCCGACCGGACGGGGCCGCGCTCACGCCCCGAGTCGGTGCATCTCCGACTGCAGCTCGGCCACCGTCCAGCGCTCCTTCTGCTCGAGCGTGTCGGTCATCGTCCAGTTCTGGAAGGTCCGGATGACCCCGCCCTGGACGAAGAAGACCCGCCCCGTCGCCGGGCAGTCCTCGGTGGCGAGGTAGGCCACGAGCGGCGAGATGTTCGCCGGGTCCCAGATGTCGAACTGCGAGGGGTCCTGTGGTGGGGCCACTGCGTCGGTCAGGCCCGGGGTCGACTGGGTCATCCGGGTGCGGGCCGCCGGGGCGATGGCGTTCACGCGGATGCCGTAGCGCCCGAGCTCCTGGGCGGCGATGACGCTGAAAGCCGCGATGCCGGCCTTGGCCGCGCCGTAGTTCGTCTGCCCCGGGTTCCCGAGGAGTCCCGAGGTGGACGAGGTGTTGATGACCGACGCCTTCACCTCCTGGCCCGCCTTGGCCTGCTCGCGCCAGTGGGCGGCGGCGTGCCGGGTCGGGACGAAGTGGCCCTTCAGGTGGACGTGGATGACGCTGTCCCACTCCTCCTCGGTCATGTTCACGAGCACCCGGTCGCGCAGGATCCCGGCGTTGTTCACGAGGACATGGACGTCGCCGAAGGCCTCGATCGCCGCGGCGATCAGGCGCTGGCCGCCCTCCCAGTCGGCGATGTTGTCGCCGTTGGCCAGCGCCACGCCGCCCGCCGCCTCGATCTCGTGGACCACCTGCTCGGCCGGCGTCCGGTCCCCGCCGCTGCCGTCGACCGCGCCGCCGAGGTCGTTCACGACCACCTTGGCCCCCTCCGCCGCGAACAAGAGGGCGTGCTCCCGCCCGATGCCCCGACCTGCGCCGGTGATCACGGCCACCCGGCCATCCAGTGCGCCCATCTCAACAGCCTCCTCGTTGCCCCTACCTGTGGGGCGGACGCGGCCAAGGGTAGTGGCGAGGGCCCTGGCCACGGCCCCGACGGGGACCCGACGACCGTCCTGAGCAGGGGGTGCCCGTCGAACTCCCTGGTGAGCGTGGCAGACTGGATGGCGGCACGAGCAATGGAGGGGTGCTCGGGGACGTGCTGGACGGCGACGAGGTCTTCATCCGCGCCGGCGGGACCCGCCGGGCGCGCCACGAGCGTCGCTCGCGCGACCGCTTCTACGTGGCCCTGGGCCTCTCCTGCATCGGGGTCGGCCTCCTCATCGTGGGCAACATCGCCTGGTTCTATTACCGCTCGGACACGAAGGGCGCGGCGCTCGTCCGCCAGGAGCACGCGGCGATCGCCGCCGCCGGCCAGTACGTGGCCAAGGGCCAGGCGCCGGCGGCCAAGGTCTGCCCGCCGTTCAGCGACAGCTCGAACGACCCCCAGGGCCTGGTCGAGGCGCCCGGGATCTCGCTGCAGGCGCCGGTGCTCGCCGGTGACGCCGACGCCGAGCTCAACGTGGCTGTCGGGCACGTGACGGGCAGCGCCTGGCCCGGGCAGTACGGGACGGCGGTGCTGGCCGCCCACGACGTGAGCTACTTCAGCGAGATCGACAACCTGCACGCCGGCGACGGCATCGAGTTCGTCACCCCGTGCGAGACCTACACCTACCGGGTGACCGGCCACCAGGTCGTGGCCCGCGGCTCACCCCTCTACTCCCCGAAGCAGCAGTCGATCCTCGTCCTCGAGACCTGCTACCCGCTCAACGCCCTCTTCCTCACGCCGCAGCGCTATCTCGTGACGGCGCAGTACACCGGGGTGATCCGTACCGGCGAGTCCATCCCCGCCATCGCCGGCGGGCCGCCGGCCCCGACGGTCCCCGCCCCAGCCCCGTTGGCGGCCCAGGGCCTGACGCTCGCCACCAACGACGTGCCGCTCGGCCGGCTCGACCTGACCGGCTCGCCGGCGGTCATCTGGCAGGAGAGCCCGGACCCGCTCACCGACGAGTCGTCGGTCCTCGCCGCCTACTTCGCCGGTCTGCGCAGCGCCGAACAGGTCCAGCCGGGCTGGTGGGCCGCCATCGCCGGCTCCGTCCCGCTCACCGCCGCCCAACCCCTCGAGCACGCCGCCATCACGGGCTACCCGCAGCAGGTCAACCCGACCCTCGTCGTCGGCGGCAGCACGTTGACCGGCGCCTTCCTCGATACGACGGTGCGGGTGAGCGGGGGCAGCGCTCCCGGCGTGTACCAGCTCCACGTGGCCATGACCGACTCCAAGGGGACGCTCACGATCACCCAGTGGACCATGACCCGGGGTTGAGCCCCCTCGCCTCGCCACCGGGCCCTTCGGCTCTGGTGACCGAGCCGACGGCTGTGCCAACGTGAGGGCCTAGACGCGACGGCGGCCCTGGGTCTGCGGGTGGGGCACGCCATGGGACGCGACGAGGTGCCAGTGACCACCGAGGGCGACGGGAAGGAACCGACAGCTCCAGCGGGCGAGGGTTCGCTCGCGGTCGAGGTCCGGGGCCTCGAGAAGTCCTACGGCGACGTGCCGGCGGTGGCCGGCATCGACCTCGCCATCCGCCGGGGCGAGATCGTCGCCCTGCTCGGCCCGAACGGCGCCGGCAAGACCACCACGGTCGAGATCCTCGAGGGCTACCGCACCCGCGACGCCGGGGACGTCCACGTCCTCGGCTTCGACCCGGGCCACCAGCGCGCCCAGCTCAAGAGCCACATCGGCATCGTGCTGCAGTCGACCGGGATCGACCCCTACCTGACGGTCGACGAGACCGTGACCATGTACGCCGACTTCTACCCCCACCCCCGGCCGGTCGACGAGATCATCGAGCTCGTCGGCCTCACCGCCAAGCGGGGCGAGCGGGTCGTCCACCTCTCCGGCGGCCAGCAGCGCCGGCTCGACATGGCCGTGGCCTTGGCCGGCGACCCCGAGCTTCTCTTCCTCGACGAGCCGACCACCGGCTTCGACCCCTCGGCCCGGCGGGAGGCCTGGGAAGTGGTGAAGAGCCTCGCCGCGCTGGGCAAGACCGTCCTCCTCACCACCCACTACATGGACGAGGCCCAGTTCCTGGCCGACGACGTGGTGGTCATCGCCAACGGCCGGGTGGTGGCCCAGGGACCCCCCTCGACGCTGGGCTTTCGCGACCACGCCAAGGTCAGGGTCCGCTACCGGATCCCCGACGGCGCGGCGCCGCCGGCCGACCTCACCGGGCCGCCCGGGTCCGACGGCTTCGTCGAGATCTCGGTCGACGACGCCGTCACCGACGTGCACCGGCTCCTGACGTGGGCCATCGAACAGGGCGTCGACCTCGACGGCTTCGAGGTGACGAGGCCCTCGCTGGAGGACGTCTACCTGTCGCTCACCGACCCGACCTCGGGTGGCGACTTGGCTCCCGCTCCGGAGAACGAGACCCGATGAGAGCTTTCACCCTCACGCTCTCCCAGGTCCGCTACGTCAACAAGGCCTTCTGGCGGAACCCCTCGAGGGCCTTCTTCACGCTGGCCTTCCCGTTGATGTTCCTCGTGATCTTCACCGCGCTCCTCGGGAACAACACCGTCCACTTGGGGCCGATCACGGTCAAGTCCTCCACCTACTACGTGGCGGCGATGGCCGCCTTCGCCGTGATCACCGCTTGCTACACGAACATCGCCATCACGATCGCCTTCCAGCGGGACGCCGGCATCCTCAAGCGCCTCGACGGCTCACCGCTGCCTCGGCGATCGTTCCTGTCCTCTCGAGTGCTCCACTCGATCCTGATCGCCATCCTGCTGGTGGCCGTCACGGCGGCGTTCGGACGGATCTTCTACAACGCCCACATCCCGAGCGGCCTCCAGCTCGTGAAATTCCTCGTCATGCTCATCGTGGGCGCTGCGGCCTTCTGCGCCCTCGGCCTGGCGGTCACCGCGGTCATCCCCAACGCCGACGCTGCGCCCGCCATCGTCAACGCCAGCATCCTGCCGCTGCTGTTCCTGTCGGGGATCTTCATTCCGTTCGGCAACAACACGCCCGCCTGGATCGAGTGGGTGGCCAAGATCTTCCCCGTCCGGCACTTCGCCCAGGGCATGTTGGCCGGCTTCGTCGGCACCCCGTTCCACTGGAGCGACGTGCTCTTCGTCGCCCTTTGGGGTCTCGCCGGTCTGATTCTCGGCGTCCGTTACTTCGCCTGGGAACCGCGAACGGAGTAGGTCGCCACCACGACCTGGTGACAGGTGACCACGAGGACACAGCTGTTAAGGCCGCGGGACGACCATCGAGGTTCGAATCCCACATCGCGCACACTGAGCGGGGGGGAGAGAGGGACCCGGGAAGGGAAACAGCCCGGAACCCGGGGACACGCGAGACGCGAAGAGCCGGAGCCAGGGGCGACGCGAGGGGACCCGGAGAACGAAACGGGACCGAGGCCCCGGGACGGACGAGGGGAGCCAGCCAGCCCCCGAGGCGCCGGAGGCGCCGAGGGCGCAGGCAGGAGGCAGGGCCGGGGCGCAGAAGACGCGGACCTACCGCAGGGCGGTGAGCTGGGCGTCAGCGCGCGGGGCAGGGGCGCAGAAGTAGGGGCTGTGGTTGCGCGAAAGGGCAGGTCGGGGGGAGGGGTGGTTGCGTGGGAGGGGCTGAGGGAAGACAACCGGCGGGAAGTACGGTGGCACTTAGTGGCGAAGGCAACGAAGTGTTCGACGGCTGTTGCGGCCATGACTCTCGGTCTGCTCCTCGTGGGGTTTGGGTCAGCGCTCTCGTCGAATCCCTCCGCAGCTTCCGGTTCAACCTCAAGCCGTCCCGCGGCGAGCAGACTGTTGTTCACGCACAGGTCACCCGACGGCAGCAGCGTCATCGCGAGGACAGAGTCGATTGTCTCTTCATCAACGTGCACGACGATGGTGGGGTCGGGCGCCAGCTACTGCGGGTCACACCCAAAGTTCGTCGGGGTAATCGTGTTCATCTACACGGTCGACAACCAGCACTATCGCACGCTCATATTCGATGGTGACCCCAGAATCACAGAACCAGGGATCATGAACCCGCTGTTCGGGTCGGACCTCAGCAGGAGCAACCACTTGGCCGACCTGATCATTCTGCACGTCCGGTCGGCAGTCGCTGAGGTGCGACTCGCTCCATCAGGTCCGAGGGGAGCGTCTCCCCTTGGCGATCGGATGGTTCCTGTCAATGGTTGGGCGGCATTCCCAATCCACAACTTCACCAATCTCCACGACCCAACAGCTCTGAACTCAAAGGGGAAAGTCCTAGGCACCTCCTTACCCTTCCCCTGCTGCTGAGGCTCGGTCGCTAGGACGAGCGTGGCGACGGGCGGCCCGGACATGCCGAACGACCTCCACGGCCAGGATCACGACCCACGCCACCGCGAGCACGGCGGGGACTGGCGCCGCCTCGTCGGCGGTAGCCATAGCTTGAGCCTCGGACTATTCGAGCTGAATCGAGACTTAACCCATGCGCCAGGACGACAAGGATGAGACCGACCGTCGGCAAACCGCTTTCACGAATCTTCCTGGGACGCACGTCCACGTCCGATCTCTAGGGGGAACGAAGCGTGAATATGTCCGGAGCGATGGGACGGTCTTGGTCGCACGACGAACCCGCTGGCGAAAGAACCCTCTCTACCCAAACCCACAAGTTACAGTGGCTGGAAGGGTGTTCGAGGAGCGCTTGCTGGGAAAGCGTCGTAACAATCACATGCGAAGCCCTCGGGAACTCGTCGAACTTGAAACTGGCAAACGCCTCTTCCGGATCGACGGGCTTAACTTCAATGGCAGCGCAAGTGCAGTGATCCACTTCTCCGAACCACACTGGTACTCCTTTCCGGTCGAAGGTACAAAGCGCGATTATCGACGGTGTCCCCGAAGTTGTTGAAGTGAGGTGGTGGTCCCCCTCCTGAGCCCTGCCGCGAGGTAGGTGTTCAGGAGACCAATCCAAGAACCACCTAGAAAGGGGACCACCAATGAAGAAGAAGGTAGCTGTTGTGAGCGTCGCCCCGGCGGACGAGGCGGCGCGGGTGGCTGAGCTGCCCGTCGAAGCCACCGTGGCGATGGCCGAGGTGGCCGGCGCCGTGAAGGACGGCC
>DATGZH010000002.1:0-25122 GCA_035297265.1 Acidimicrobiales bacterium
CCGAGGCCATCGACAAGGTGGGCAAGGACGGCGTCATCACCGTCGAGGAGTCCCAGACCTTCGGCATGGAGATGGACCTCGTCGAGGGCATGCGCTTCGACAAGGGCTACATCTCGCCCTACTTCGTGACCGACCCCGAGCGCATGGAGGCCGTCCTCGAGGACGCCTACCTGCTCCTGGTGGGTTCGAAGATCTCGGCGGTGCGGGACCTCCTCCCCGTGCTCGAGAAGGTCATCCAGAGCGGCAAGCCGCTCGCCATCGTGGCCGAGGACGTCGAGGGCGAGGCCCTGGCGACCCTCGTGGTCAACAAGATCCGGGGCACGTTCAAGAGCGTGGCCGTGAAGGCCCCGGGCTTCGGCGAGCGCCGCAAGGCGATGCTCCAGGACATCGCCATCCTCTCCGGCGGCCAGGTCGTGACCGAAGAGGTCGGCCTGAAGCTCGAGAACGTGGGCCTCGACCTCCTCGGCCGGGCCCGCAAGGTGGTTGTGACGAAGGACGAGACGACCATCGTCGAGGGCTCGGGCACCGAGGCCGACATCAAGGGCCGGATCAACCAGATCAAGACCGAGATCGAGAACACCGACTCGGACTACGACCGGGAGAAGCTCCAGGAGCGCCTGGCCAAGCTCTCGGGCGGCGTGGCGGTGATCAAGGTCGGCGCGGCCACCGAGGTCGAGCTGAAGGAGAAGAAGCACCGCATCGAGGACGCCGTGTCGACGACCAAGGCGGCCATCGAGGAGGGCGTGGTGCCCGGGGGCGGCGTGGCCCTCCTGCGGGCCCAGTCGGCGATCCTCGAGCAGGCCGAGAAGCTCGAGGGCGACGAGGCCACCGGGGCCCGCATCGTGGCCCGGGCGGTCGAGGAGCCGCTGAAGCAGATCGCCGTGAACGCCGGCCTCGAGGGCGGCGTCGTCGTCGACAAGGTGCGCCACCTGAAGAACCCCTCGGAGGGCCTGAACGCGGCCACCGGTGAGTACAGCGACATGTTCAAGGACGGTGTCATCGACGCCGCCAAGGTGACCCGTTCGGCGCTGCAGAACGCCGCTTCGATCGCCGCGCTGTTCCTCACGACCGAGGCGGTCATCGTGGACAAGCCCGAGGACAGGGCCCCCGCCATGCCCGGCGGCGGCATGGAGGACTTCTGAGCCTCCTCCCCGGCGGGACACCCGCCGGCCGAAAGGTGAACGGACGAGCGAGGGGCGCCCGGGAGGGCGCCCCTCGTCGCGTCGGCGGGCGCCCCGAGGGCGGCCCTGCCCGGCGTCCGTAGACTTGGGCCGTGACGACCGAGACCGGCCCGGGTCCGCTCGGCCCCTCGACCGGCTGGGGGGTGCTGCACCTCTTCTGCAAGGCGACGCCGGCGCTCGACGCCGCCGCGCTGCGCCGGGCGGAGGAGGCGGCCAGGAAGCAGGGCCACCAGGTGGTGCCGGTGGCGCTCCTCGGCCACAAGGCCGACGTCGGGCTCGTCGTCGTCGGCCCGGACCTCTGGAGCCTCCGGGCCTTCCAAACGGCGGTCACCCGGGCCGGCCTCGAACCGGTGGCCTCCTACGTCTCGCTCACCGAGGTCTCCGAGTACGCAGCGGGGGTGCCCGAGGAGCTGCAGCGGGCCCGGCTCTACCCCGAGCTCCCGCCGGAGGGCATGCCGGCCTTCTGCTTCTACCCCATGTCGAAGCGCCGTGGGCCCGAGGCCAACTGGTACACGCTCCCGTTCGAGGACCGGACCGAGCTCATGCGCGGCCACGGCGCGGTGGGCCGGACCTTCCGGGGACGGGTGCTCCAGCTCGTGACGGGCTCGGCGGGGCTCGACGACTGGGAGTGGGGCGTCACGCTCTTCGGCGTCCACCCCGACGACCTGAAGGAGTGCGTCTACGAGATGCGCTTCGACGAGGCCTCGGCCCGCTACGCCGAGTTCGGGCCCTTCTACACCGGGATGGTGGCCGACCTCGACGAGGTGCTGGCCGCCGCGGGGCCGGCGTGACCGCGACGCTCGCCGACCTCGAGGTGGAGCTCCGTCGGCTGGGCCGGGTGGTCGTGGCCTTTAGCGGCGGGTCGGACTCGGCCTTCCTCGCCAAAGTGGCGACCGACACCCTCGGGCCCGAACACGTCCTCTGCGTCACGGCCCTCTCGCCGTCGCTCGGGCCCGAGGAGGAGGCCGACTGCCGGGCCCTGGCCGAGGAGTGGGGGCTGCGGTGGCGGGGCGTGCCCACCGACGAGCTCGACGACCCGACCTACGTGGCCAACGGCCCGGACCGCTGCGCCCGCTGCAAGACGGCCCTCATGGCCGCGCTCGGCCCGCTGGCCGCGACCGAGCGGTCGGCCGTGGTGCTCGGGGTGAACGTGGACGACCTCGGCGACCACCGGCCGGGCCAGCAGGCGGCGGCGGCCCTCGGCGCGACGTTCCCGCTCGTCACGGCCGGCTTCACCAAGGCCGACGTGCGGGCGTGGTCGGCCCGACTGTCCCTGCGCACCGCCGACAAGCCCGCCGCGGCGTGCCTCGCCTCGCGGGTCCCCTACGGCACGCCCGTCACGCTCGGCACCCTTCGGTCGGTGGCCGAGGCCGAGTCGGCGCTCCGGGCGCTGGGCTTCGCCCAGCTGCGCGTGCGCCACCACGGCGACGTGGCCCGACTCGAGTTCGAGCCCGACGACCTGGCCGAGGTGCTCGTCCGGCGCGAGGACGTGGTCGCCGCGGTGCGGTCGGCCGGCTACGCCTTCGTGGCCCTCGACCTCGAGGGGTTCCGGTCGGGCAGCCTCAACCGCTCGCTCGACCTGGCGGCCGGCGGCGGTCGGTGATCCAGGTCCGGGTCAAGCTGACCTTCCCCGAGGCCCTCGTACGGACCCCGCTTCTCGCCCGGATGGTCCGCCAGTTCGACGTGGAGCCCAACATCCGGCGGGCCAACGTCGAGGAGCACCAGGGATGGATCGTCTGCGAGATCGACGGGGAGCCCGGTCCGGTCGAGGCCGCCCTGGCGTGGCTGCGGGCCGAGGGGGTCCAGGTGGACCTCCTGGGGGACGTCCTCGAGGGTTGAGGTTCAGCCCCGGCTGGGCGGGGTGTCCTCCTTCGGGACCTGCCAGCCGGCCGAGGACACCCGCCGGGGCTCGTAGAAGAGGCAGCCCTCCGGACAGGCGAAGGGCAGGGGGTCGTTGGCCCCGACCTTGCAGCGCTCGAGGCGCTCGCCGGTCCTGGTGCTCTGCATCACGTAGTGACGGCAGTCCTCGTTCACGGCCACGTCACATTGTGGTGCAGGCGGGACCGGGGCGCCGGCCAGGGCGTCCGGCGCGCCGTCCGGGCGAGGTAGCGTCGGCGGCGTGGAGCGACCGGTCCCGCTGCGGACCCTCTTGCGTTGGAGCGAGAGCCTCGCGGCGATCGCCCGGACCGGGCTCGGGTTCACCGAGAGCCTCTACGAGCGCGAGCGGTTCGAGGAGATCCTGAAGGTGGCGGCCGACATCCGGGTCGCCGCGGCCGACGGGGCCGAGGAGCTCGAGGACGCCCCGGGGCTGGTCGAGGAGTGGCTGGGCCAGGTGGGCCAGGGCATCCCGGGCTACGTGACCCCCAAGGTGGCGGTCGGGGCGGCGGTCGGGAACGACAAGGGCGAGCTCCTCCTCATCCAGCGGGCCGACTCCGGCGTGTGGCTCTACCCCACCGGTTGGTGCGACGTGGGCTACTCGGCCGCCGAGGTGGTGGTGAAGGAGGTGAAGGAGGAGACCGGCATCGAGGCCGAGACGGTCCGCCTCATCGCCGTCCTCGACGGTCTGCGCCTCGGCTTCACCCGGGTCCCGCTCTACTCGCTCGTGTTCCACTGCCGGGCCACCGGCGGCAAGCTCGAGCCGCACCCCCTCGAATGCCGCGACGCCGGCTGGTTCTCGCCCGACAACCTGCCCGAGCCGCTGGTGGGGGCGGAGCGGTGGGGCCCCCACGTGTTCGCGGCCGTGCGCGGCGAGCACCGCGACGTCCTCTACGACCGGGTGCGCCAGCCGATGTGGCGGGGCACCGAAGAACCCGAGCGCTGAGCGCCGGACCTACCACCGCGTGAGCGAGGAACCAGCCATCGAGGTCGAACAGGTCGTGGTGGCCGATCCCGAGCTGCAGCGGGCCATGAACGCCCTCATGCCGCAGCTCTCCTCGACGGCCAGCCTGCCCACCGCCTACGAGCTCGAGAACATCGTCGACTCCCCGGCCACCACGATGTTCGTGGCCCGCGACGACGAGGGCCGGATCGTGGGCTCGCTCACGCTGGCTCTCTTCCGGGTGCCGACCGGGGTGCGGGCCTGGATCGAAGACGTCGTCGTGGACAGCGAGGCGAGGGGCCAGGGGGCCGGCGCGGCGCTCGTCCACGCCGCGGTGGACCTGGCCCAGAAGAGCGGCGCCCGCACGGTCGAGCTCACCAGCCGGGCCAGCCGGGAGGACGCCAACCGCCTCTACCAGCGGCTCGGCTTCGAGCAGCGCGAGACCAACGTCTACCGCCTGAATCTCTGAGCGACGCGGCCACCGGGACCGCGCCCGGCCGTCACCAGACGAAGGGCACGAGGCGCTTCCGAGTGGCGGCGAACTGGCGGTAGGCGTCGCCGAGCTCCTGCGAGCATAGAATTCTGGTGAACCCGTACCATCGGGAGAAGGTGGAAGAAGGATGAGCGACGAGACCGAGGTCGGAGTCGATCTTGTGGTCGACCTGAACAGCGAGGACGATTCCGGTCTGCCGTGGACCTTCATCGATGAAGCTCGTGATCCCAGCCTGGTGGTCGAGGGTGCCTGGTTGGTCGTAGGAGAGGGTTCGGCGACAGCTGTTGCTCAGGTGGTCGAGATCGACGGTGACATTGTCCGCGTGCGACCCTTGCCAGGACCCGTTGATGACCATCGTGACCTACTGAGGCACCACGTCGCCTGAGTCGGTGTGACCCATCCATCGATGGCCGCTCAGTGAGTCATCGAAGGACTTGTCGGCCGGCGAAACGATGAGACCTCCCAGAGACCGGTACACCCACGGCCATCACGAGTCCGTGCTCCGGAGCCATCGGTGGCGGACGGCGGAGAACTCGGCGGGCTATCTGCTGCCCCATCTCCGACCGGGGATGGCACTGCTCGACGTGGGTTGCGGCCCTGGTTCGATCACAGTCGACCTGGCTCATCGGGTCGCCCCGGGGCGGGTGGCGGCGGTCGACGCGTCCGCCGAGGTCATCGAGCTCGCTCGCGCCGCGGCCGGGTCTGCCGGCCTGGAGAACCTCTCGTTCGAGGTCGGCGACGTGTACGCGCTCGATCACGAGGGGGCGTCGTTCGACGTCGTCCACGCCCACCAAGTGGTGCAGCACCTGAGCGAACCGGTGCGGGCGCTCGTCGAGATGCGCCGGGTGCTCAAGCCGGACGGGCTCCTCGCGGTGCGCGACGGCGACTACGGGGGGTTCTTCTGGTCGCCGGCCGACGAGATGCTCGACCGCTGGCTGGTCCTCTACCACGAGCTCACCGCGGCCAACCGGACCGAGGCCGACGCCGGCCGCCACCTCCCGGCCTGGGTCCGGGCCGCCGGGTTCGGCTCGGTCGAGGTGTCCTCCTCGACGTGGACCTTCGCCGCACCGGAGGACCGGGCCTTCTGGGGCGGTCTGTGGGCCGACCGGGTGGTGGAGAGCGAGTTCGCCCGGCAGTCGGTGGAGTACGGGCTGAGCACGCCCGACGAGCTGGCGGCCATCGCCGACGCCTTCACCCGCTGGACCGAGGACGACGACGGGGTGTTCGTGACTGTGCACGTCGAGGTCCTGGCCCGGCCCTGAGGCGCGAGCCGGAGGTCACCGGTACGGTGCGGCCATGCCCGACACCGTCCTCTACGAGCTGGATGGCCACGTGGCCACCATCACCTACAACCGGCCCGAGGCGCTCAACGCCATCAACGGCGAGCTGCGCCGGGACCTGAACGCCGCCTTCGCCCGCTTCCGGGACGAGGAGGAGGCCTGGGTGGCCATTGTCACCGGGGCCGGCCGGGCCTTCTGCGCCGGGGCCGACCTCCGCGACGGGGCCGGGTCGACCGGCGAGTTCCCCGGCACGTTCTTCGAGAAGCCCACCCTCAACTCCTTCGAGAGCGGCTGGGAGATCTGGAAGCCGGTGATCGCCGCGGTGAACGGCTACTGCCTGGGCTACGGCCTCACCCTCGTCACGTGGTGCGACTTCGTGCTGGCGAGCGACCAGGCCCGGTTCGGCTATCCCGAGGTCCGCCTCGGCGTCCCGGCCATCGTGGGCGCGCTGCGCCTCAGCCGCCGCCTGCACTGGGCCGACGCCATGGAGCTGCTCCTGACCGGTGAGCAGGTCGACGCGGCGCGGGCCAAGGAGATGGGTCTCGTCTGGCGGGTGGTGCCCCACGACGACCTGCTCGACGAGGCCCGGGCCCTGGCGGCCCGACTCGTGGCCGGGGCTCCTCTGGCGCAGCGGGCCATGAAGGAGGCGGCCGCCCGGGCGGCCACGCTGCCGCCCCTCGAGGCGCTGCGCTTCGGCGAGACCCTGCGGCTCGTCGTGGGGGCGACCGACGACGCGGCCGAGGGCATGGCGGCGGCGGGTGAGCGGCGGGCGCCGCAGTGGCGGGGCCGGTGAGCCGCCGCGGCAGGACGAACGGGTCGGCGGTCGCTCAAGGAGCGTCGACCCGCCAGCGTCGGGTCGTGCCCTCTGGGTCCTCGATCAGCCAGGTGATCGCGTTCGTCGGTCTGAGGGCGTAGAGCACGTCGAAGCGCTCGGCTGACGGCAGGTAGGGGGCGTCGTCCTCCGCCGGATATTTCTCGGCGAAGGCGGCCACCACCGCCGGCGCCCGGCCCGGCGGCCCGAGGTCGTCGACGGTGCCCCTGACGATCAGCACGTCCTCGGCGCTCTCCGGGTGCACCACCACCCGGGGCTCGGCCGCCATGTGCCGGGCCTTCACCGACCGGCGCTCGGCGTAGAGGTAGAAGAGGTTGTCGAGCACGACGCCCCACATCGGCACGGCGCGGGGCGCGCCGTCGTCGCCGGTAGTCCCGAGCCAGTAGTTCGCCGGCCGGGCGAGGCGACGGGCCACCTCGTCCCAGGTCAGGCTCGTGCCTGCCGGGTCCTCCGCCACCCGTCCCCCGCCCTCGTCCGGCTCAGGGCTGCCCGACGAAGATCACCGGGACCACGGCTGCCCTGGAGACCGGCGGGTCCATCGGGAGGGGCACGAAGAACACGTTGCCCGAGCCGGCACAGGGCAGGACGAGGCTCGTCCGCAGCTTCTTCGTGCCGTAGTGGGTGAAGGTGATCCGTCCGGCCACCGGACCGCCCACCGGCGGTGGCGCGTTGAAGAAGACGCCGATCTGGTTGGCGTTCGCGCCGGTGAAGCCGAGGAACGGCGCGGCATCCTCGCCGAGGAAGATGCCGATGGTCTGGCCCGGCAGAGGGTGACCGGTCTCGCCCGTCCTGATCGGGCCGAAGCAGGCCATCTGGATGACCGCCGGTTGGGGGTCGCCGGTCGAGCCGTTGACGAGCCCGCCGAAGTACTGGTCCGGACCGACCTTCGGCCCCGAGGCCCCTGCCGAAGCCGGCACGGCGACGGCCCAGCTGGCGGCGAGGACCACCGCAGCGGCCGACACTGCGCGGGCGAGCTGGCGGATGGACGAGGACGGGTGACGACGGCCCATGGCAGTCTCCTCTCCGGGATGGCAACCGGTGCGATACCGGCCGCCGAAGTTAGAACGACAGGCCGCTCCGCCGTGTTACGCCGGGCTTGGCTGCGGCTCCGACCGGTCCTCGTGGGAGAATGGGGGGAGGAGGGGCGACGTGCGGGTGGACGATATCGCGGTCTGCCGGTCAAAGGCCGAGAGCTGGTCGTGCTGAGTCCACGGCCGCGCACCGGGCGTGACGTGCTCGCCGGCTTCCTCGTCGGGATCGCCATCCTGATGGCCGGGGCCGGGCTCGCGGCCTGGTTCGGGTCCCTGCTGATCCAGCGGATCGAGACCGAGATCAGCTCGCTCGTGCTCGGCCAGTCGACGCAGTCGCTCTATCAGCAGCTGGAGGGCGTCGATCCGAGCCTGGCCCACGACCCGCAAGTGAAGGGCGCCATCAGCTCGGCCCTCAAGAACCCGAAGGTCGACCAGTCGGTGGCCCAGTCGCCGAGCGGTTCGCGCGAGCTCCAACGCGAGCTCTCCAGCCTCGACCCCTCGCTCGGGCCGGTGCTCGCCGGCCACCCCCTGTCGGTCGACACGGGTCGCCACGACGTCGCCCTCGTGGCGAAGGACCTCCGGGAAGCGGCGATCGGCGCCGCGCTGGCGGCCCTCGCCCTGGTGGCGCTGGCCCTGCTCGTCGCCGGTCGCCGGGACCTGGTGCTCGGCCGGGTCGGCCGCTGGGCGGCGGTGATCGGCGTGATGGCCATCCTCTCGACGTGGCTCGTGCCGTGGCTGGTCCTGCGTTCCTCCAAGCGGGGCGCCGGCGAGAGCGTGGCCACGGCCATTTACCAGAGCGGCGTCCCGTCCCACGTCATCTTCGTGGTGCTCGCGGTGGCCGGGCTCCTCGGGGCCATCACCGCCCGGGCGCTCGCCCGGCCCCGCTGGGACGCCGAGCCGCCGCCCCCACCGCCGCCGGGCTTCTCGACGGCCCCGCCGGCCTGGCCCTGAGCGGACGAGAGCAGCGCATCCGGACGAGATCGCTGCTCTCGGGAGTGCCAGTATGGGGGTGTGCCAGCCAAGACGGCCCGTGAGCGGGCGCGGGCGGAGATCACAGGTGAGATCAAAGAGGCCGCCCGGCGTCGCATCGCGGCGCAGGGCGCGGTCGGCCTCTCGCTCCGGGCCGTGGCCCGCGACGTCGGCCTGGTGTCGTCGGCCGTCTACCGCTACTTCCCCTCCCGCGACGACCTCATCACCGCCCTCCTCGTCGACGCCTACAACGACATCGGCCGGGCGGCCGAGGAGGCCCTCGCTGCCACGCCGGCCGACGACCCGGCGGCCCGCTGGCGGGCGGTGACCCGGGCCATACGGCACTGGGCCCTCGCCCACCGCCACGAGTACGCCCTCCTCTACGGCTCGCCGGTGCCCGGCTACCGGGCCCCCGAGCTCACGATCGGGCCGGCCAGCCGGGTCACCGGCGCCCTCGCCTCGGTCGTGGCCGACGCCGCCCGGGCCGGCGACCTCACCGCCGGGTCGCCGGCACCGGCGCTCCCACCGGCCCTCCGGGACGAGCTCGTCCGGGTGGCCGACGTCGCCCTGCCCGGCTCGCCGCCCGACGTGGTCTTCCGGGCCCTCGTGGCCTGGACCCAGGTGTTCGGTCTGGTGAGCTTCGAGCTGTTCGGGCACCTGGAGAACGTGGTCGAGGACCGGGTGACCTTCTTCGACCGGGCCACGGCGGCGATGGCCGGCTTCGTGGGGCTGCCGGCCGGCTGACGGGCGCACCTCCGGGCCCCTTGGGCCAGGATGTCGAGCATGCGGACCAACTTCTTCGGCCCCGACGTGACCTTCTGCGGCGTGCCGGCGGCCGATCTGGACGACCCCGCCACCTACGCCGCCGCCGGCGCGGTCGTCGTGGGCGGCCCGTTCGACGGCGGCACGTCGCACCGCCCGGGCTGCCGCTTCGGCCCAGGGGCCATCCGGGCCACCGACTACCTCCCCCACAACGGCAGCCGCCCGCACCTCGCGCTCGGCGTCGACCCCCTCCTGGAGCTGCCGGTGGTCGACGTGGGCGACGTGTTGATGGTCCCGGGCGAGATCGAGACGGCGCTGGCCGCGCTCGAGGCCGCCGTCGAGCGGCTGGCCCGCTCGGGGACCGTGCCGGTCGTCCTCGGTGGCGACCACAGCATCGCTCTCCCCGACGTGACCGGCGTGGCCCGACACGTCGGGTGGGGCCGGGTCTCGGTCATCCACTTCGACGCCCACGCCGACACCGGCAACACCCAGTTCGGCTCGCTCTACGGCCACGGCACCCCGATGCGGCGGCTGATCGAGTCGGGGGCCACGCGGGGCGACCGCTTCCTCCAGATCGGCCTCCGGGGCTACTGGCCCGAGCCCGAGACGCTCGACTGGATGGCCGAGCAGGGCATGCGCAGTTTCGAGATGACCGAGGTCGTGGCGCGGGGCCTCGACGCCTGCCTCGACGACGCCTTCGCCATCGCCACCGACGACTGCGACGCCGTCTTCGTCTCGGTCGACGTCGACGTGGTCGACCCGGGCCTCGCCCCGGGGACGGGCACCCCCGAGCCGGGTGGCCTGACCGGACGGCAGCTGCTGGACGCGGTCCGACGCATCACGATGGAGCTGCCGGTGGCCGGGCTCGACATCGTCGAGGTCTCCCCGCCCTACGACCACGCCGAGGTCACGGCCTACCTGGCCAACCGGGTCGTCCTGGAGGCCCTGTCCGGCCTGGCCTGGCGCCGGCGGCAGCAGGCCGGTGAGGCGGTGCGTCGGCCGAGCGACCCGCTGCTCGCCGACCGCCCGGCCGGCAGCGCCGGCCCGTCGCGGACCTGAAGCCGCAGCTCAGGCCATGGGGGAGAGGACGTCGTCGACCATCTCGAAGGTGGTGTCGGGGTGGAGGAAGGCCATCCGGGCCACAGGGCGGCCCTCCCAGCGTGACGGCATGACGAAGGCCTGCTGACGGCTGAGCAGCTCGGCCGACCACGCCCGGTAGTCCTCGTCCCCCCAGCCGTCACGCTCGAAGAGCAGGACCGAGAGTTCCGGGTCGCGCACGAGCCGCAGGTGCGGCGCGGCCTCGATGCGCCGGGCCACGGCCCGGGTGAGCTCGAGCACGGTCTCGACGGCGTCTTTGTAGGCGTCGGTGCCGTGGACGGCGAGCGAGAACCACAGCGGGAGGCCCCGGGCCCGACGGGTGAGGTGGAAGGCGTAGTCGGCCGGGTTCCACACCCCGGCCCCCGGCGCCGTCTCGTCGTGCATCGCGTCGAGGTACGAGGCGTGCTGGGTGTGCACGGCCCGGGCCAGCTCGGGCTGGCGGTAGAGGAGGGCGGCGCAGTCGAACGGGGCGAAGAGCCACTTGTGGGGGTCGACGATGAACGAGTCGGCCAGCTCGATGCCCCTGAAGCGGTGACGGGCCGACGGCGCGAAGAGCGCGGCCCCGCCGTAGGCCGCGTCGACGTGGCACCAGAGTGCCCGTTCGCCCGCCACCTCGGCCACGCTGGACAGCTCGTCGACGATGCCGGCGTTGGTGGTCCCCGCGGTGGCCACCACCCCCACGACGTCGTCGCTCGTCGGGTCGGCGTCGAGCGCTGCCCGGAGGGCCGCACCGGTGAGGCGGTGGTCGGTGGTCGGCACGAGGAAGGGGGCGACGCCGATGATGGAGAGGGCGTTGGCCACCGAGGAGTGCGTCTCGCTGCTCACGGCGATGCGCGGCCGGTCGACCGACCGCCCGAGCCGCTTGGCCGCGGTGTCCCGGGCCACGACGAGGGCCGACAGGTTGCCGAGCGACCCACCCGACACGAAACAGCCGCCGGCCCCGGCCGGGAGACCGGCCAGGCGGGTGAGGAGGGCCAACGCCTGGTTCTCGGCGGCCACCGCCCCGGCCGCCTCGAGCCACGAGGTGCCGTGGAGCGACGAGCACGAGACCACCATGTCGAACAGGAGCGACGACTTGGTCGGGGCGGCCGGGATGAACGAGAAGAAGCGGGGGCTGTCGCACGAGATCACCGCGGTGGCGAGATGCTCGGCGAAGAGCGTGAGCACCGCGGCCGGGTCGTGTCCCTCGGACCCGAGGAGCCCTTCGAGCACCGAGCCCAGGTCCCGGGTGCCCCCGTAGTCGAGGGACACCGGGTCCTGCGAGAGCCGCCGGCGGCAGTAGTCGAAGATGAGCTCGGTCGTGCGCTCGTCGGGGACGAACATCGGGTTGCGCATGGACACCTCCTCGTCGCCAGGATCGCACTCAACCGAGGGGTCAGGCGATCCGGCGCGGCGGGTGGCGGAGGGCCATCCCCTACGCTCTCCTTCGTGCAACAGGGTGGAGGCGTGCCGTGCGCTTCGTGATCCTGGGCGGTGGCCCCGCCGGGAACCAGGCGGCCACCCACGCCGCCCGGCTCGGGGTCGAGGTGACCCTCGTCGAGCGCGACATCGTCGGGGGCTCGGCCAACCTGCTCGACTGCATCCCCTCGAAGGCCATGATCGCCACCGGGGCGGCCATGTCCTTCCTCGGCCGCGCCCCCGGCATAGGCCTGGCCGACGTGGCGGCCCGCCTCGATCTCGACGTCCTGCGGGAGCGCATCCTCTCGGTGGAGCAGCGCCTGGAGCAGGCCACCGTGGCCATCCTCGAGAGCCAGGGGGTGGACCTCCTCCACGGGACCGGCCGGCTGGTCGACGCCCACACCGTGGTGGCCGAGACGGCCGAGGGAACGAGGACGATCGAGGCGGACGCCGTCCTGCTCAGCACCGGCAGCCGGCCCCGGGTCCCCGACTGGGCGCCGCTCGACGGCGACCGGGTCCTCACGACGAGGGACGCCTACCCGCCGAAGGAGCTCCCCGAGCACCTCGTGGTGATCGGCTCGGGTGTCACCGGCGTCGAGTTCGTCCACATGTTCACCTCGCTCGGCTCGGAGGTGACGCTCATCGTCAGCCGCCAGCAGGTGCTGCCGACCAAGGACCCCGAGGTGGCCGCGGTGCTCGAGCAGAACTTCCTGCGCCGCGGCGTCCGCCTCCTCAAAGGGGCGAGGGCCGAGCGGGTCGAGCGGACCGAGTCGGGCGTGCTCGTCGGCTGCGACGACGGCCGGGTGGCCCCGGGTTCCCACGCCCTCCTTGCCATCGGCCTCATCCCGAACTCGGAGCACCTCGGCCTGGAGGCGGCGGGGGTGCACGTCGACGGCGCCGGTTACGTCCCGATCAACCACCACTGCCAGACGAACGTGCCCCACATCTACGCGGCCGGCGACCTCTCGGGCAAGCTGCCGCTGTCGTCGGTCGCCTCGATGCAGGGGCGCAAGATCGCCGAGCACATCGCCATCGGGCACACCGTGGCCCACCGGCACCTCAACTACGACAAGGCGCCCTCGGCCATCTTCACCGAACCCGAGATCGCCGACGTCGGACTGGCCGAGGCGGACGCTTTCGCCGAGGGCCGCAAGATCCGGGTCACGAAGGTCCCGTTCGCCGCCAACGCCCGGGCCCTCATCGACAACGACCCCCGGGGTTTCGTGAAGATCGTCTCTGATCCCAACACCGGTGTCGTGCTCGGCGGGTCCATCGTCGGACAAAACGCCGCCGAGCTGATCTCGGTCATCGCGGTGGCGGTCACGGCCGGCCTCAAGGTGGGCGACATCGTCGAGAGCATGCTCGTGCATCCGTCCTTGGCCGAGTCGCTGGCCGAGGCGGCCGAATAGGCCGCCGGCGGACGTCGTCGCGACCGTGCGCTTCCTCGAGGAAACCGAGAGCGAGAGCGTCTTCGAGCGACGCTTCGAGCACGAGCACGAGGGGCGGCTCGTCCCCGGCCTCCTCTGGACGCCGTCCGGCGCCCGCGGCCCGCGGCCGCTCGTCCTCATCGGCCACGGGGCCTCGGGCACCAAGCGCGAGGCCTACGTGGTGGGGCTGGCCCGCCGGGTCGTCCGCCACCGGGGCTTCGCCGCGGCGGCCATCGACGGACCGGTGCACGGCCACCGGCGGGCCGACCTCGGCGACGACCGGGCCCTCACCTTCCTCGAGTTCTCCCAGCGCTGGGCGGGCGACGACGGCATGACCGACGCCATGGTCGGGGACTGGCGGGCCACGCTCGACCACCTCCAGGGCCTCGACGAGGTGGGTCCCGGCCCGACCGGCTACTGGGGCCTCTCGATGGGGACGATCCTCGGCCTCCCCTTCGTGGCGGCCGAGCCCCGCATCGTCGTCGCCGTGCTCGGCCTCATGGGGTTGACCGGGCCCACGAAGGCCCGGGTGGCGGCGGACGCCCCCAACGTGGTCTGCCCGATCCTCTTCCTCGTCCAGTGGGACGACGAGCTCTTCGACAAGGCCACGGCCTTCGACCTGTTCGGGGCCCTCGGCGCCGCTGACAAGCGGCTGCACGCCAACCCCGGCCGCCACGGCGCGGTGCCCCTCGAGGAGTTCGAATTCAGCGAGGCGTTCCTCGCCCGTCACCTCGCCGGTTGACGCCCACCGCCCCGAGTACGAGGCCGACGACCTCGTCGAGGGTCCGAGCCTCGAGCACGCGGGCCCGGTGGTGTGGGCGAAGGAACCCCTCGGCCACTGCGTGGTCGAAGAACGAGAGCAGCTGGTCGAAGTAGCCCGACCGGTTGAACACGGCGGTCGGTTTGTCGTGCAGGCCGAGGAGCGACCAGGTCACGATCTCGGCGAACTCGTCGAGCGTGCCGAGGCCACCGGGCAGCGCCACGAAGCCGTCGGACAGCTCGGCCATGAGGGCCTTGCGCTCGTGCATCGAGCCCACGACGACGAGCTCGGAGAGTCCGGGGTGGGCCACCTCCCGGCCGACGAGGTGCTCGGGGATCACGCCGACCACCTCGCCGCCGGCGGCGAGGGCCGTGTCGGCGAGCACCCCCATGGTCCCGACGTGGGCACCGCCGTAGACGATGCGCACGCCGCGCTCGACGAGCAGCCGGGCGACCTCCTCCGCCTCCGCCGCGTACCGCTGGTCGATCCCCGGGCTCGAGCCGCAGAACACCCCGATCGCCGGCACAGGCGGACTCTACGGGGGTCAGGGACAGGTCGTCCCCGGCGACGGGACCCGGCCGTCCACCAGGTAGGCGGTGACGAGGTCCTGCATGCACGGGTCGTCGGTGCCGTTCAGGAGCCACGTGTGGCCGACGCCCTCCCAGGTGACGAGGCGGGCCGAGCCGAGCGCCCGCGCCAGTTGGACCGCGGCCACGTGCGGCGTATTCGGGTCGACGGTGTTGCCGATCACGAGCGCCGGGGTGGGTGGGCCGTGGACCGCGGTGACCGGTGACGCGCCCCGTGGCCAGGCCACGCAGCCGGCCAGGTCGTTGCTCACCGCCTCGGCGCCGAGCGGCGGGAAGCGGGCGGCCAACCGGGCGGCGAGCGTGCCGGCGGCCACGGGGCCGAGATGGCGGGGGGCGTCCTGGCAGGTGATGGCCCACTGGGCCGCGGCGAGCGGGGCACCGTCGATGTCCTCCTCGAACGAGGCCGCCACCTTGGCGAGCGGGCCGCCGTGGCCCCGGGCCGCCGCGGCCACCGCGGCCGGGAAGGCCGGCGTGTACCGGGGGACGCTCAGGTAGAGGAGGGTGGCGGTCTCGAGGTCGCCGAGCGTGACCGGCGTCGCGTCGCCGCCGCCCGGCGCGGGGAGGGGGGCCTTGGCCAGGCGGGCCAGGAGCCCGTCATAGAGGGCCTTCGGGTCCGGGCGAAGCGGGCAGGTCGGGTCGGCCCCGCAGGTCGTGAAGAAGTGGCTCAGCGCCGCGTCGATCTCCGGCGCCTCCTCGGTGGCCTGCACACTGAGTGACTGCAGCGGGTCGACCGCGCCGTCAAGCACCATCGCCCCGACGTGGGACCCGAACATCGTGGCGTAGACCGCGCCGAGCTCGGTCCCGTAGGAGAGGCCGTAGTAGTCGAGGCGGTCGACGCCGAGTGCCTGCCGGATGCGGTCGAGATCGCGAGCCGTGTCGACGGTGCCGACCGTGCGGGTCAGCGGGTCGTCGGCCAGGCACCGACCGGCCAGCCGGGTGAACACGGCGGTGCCGGGCAGTGGGGAGCCGGTTCGATCGGGGGCCGGCGCCACGGCGGCCACTGCACCGGGACCTGGGCCACAGCGCAGCTGACCGCTCTGACCGGTGCCCCGCACGTCGAAGGACACGAGGTCGAAGTCCTGCTGGACGGCGGGCGGGACGAGGGCCACGAACAGCGGGAAGATCTGCACGCCACTCTCCCCCGGACCACCGGGGTTGAAGATGAGCACCCCCTTCTTGGCCGACGGATCCGTGGCGAGATGGCGGATGACCTCGATCGAGAGCACGCCGTGCCCGGGATGGCGGTAGTCGACGGGTACCTCGACCGAGGCGCACTGGTCACCGCCGGCGCCCGGGCACGGGACCCAGGACAAGGTCGGTGACGTGGCGGAAGCCGGAACATCGCTCGACGAGGCCACCGCGGTGCAGCCGGCGAGAAAGGTCACGCTGACCAGGACACTCGTGGCGCAGCGGGCGCGCCGTCGAACAGGCACGTCAGGCCGGTTCGGGATCCTCGGTGTCACCGGGGCCCTCCGGGGACGACGCGCCGGAACGGCGCCACGCCTCTTCGGCCAACGAGGCCACCTCGTGCAACGGGCGCCCGGTGCGGTTGGAGGTCCGGGCGACGTCGTCGAACTCGGGCTTCGTCCGATGCGGCCCCACCTTCATCCGCACCGTCTCGCCGTCCACGTCGACCGCGTCCATCGAGCGCGAGGTCGGCCAACGCTCGGCGGCGACGGCGCGGACACCGAACGTCCCGGTCGTCGTCTGGAAGACCTGGCGCAGCGGAGCCACGGCGACCGGGTCACAAAGAGCGTGGACGATGTGACCCGGGCGGCCCTTCTTCATGACCACCGGGGTGACCCAGGCGTCGAGGGCGCCGGCTTCCAGCAGGGTGGCGACGGCGTGCGCCAGCTGCTCGCCCGTGGCGTCGTCCAGGTTGGCCTCGAGCACGACGACCGGCTGGCCACCGTCGCCGGCCGACCGGGCCTGCGCCGCGCCAACCACGACCTGCGTGCAGTTGGGCAGGTCGGCCAGGTCGTGGTGACCGGCGCCGAAGCCGGTCGAGCGAACCTCCATCGGGGGCAGCGGGCCGAACGAGGTGGCGAGACCGGCGAGGATGGCGGCCCCGGTGGGCGTGGTCAGTTCGACGGTCGTCTGCCGCCCGTAGGTGGGGACGCCTTCGAGCAGCCGGACGACGGCCGGCGAGGGGTTGGGCAGCAGGCCGTGCGCGCTGCGCACGGTGCCGGTCCCGGTGGCCACGGCCGAGGCCGTCACCTCGTCCACGTCGAGCACCTCGAGCGCGGCCGCCGTGCCCACGATGTCGACGATGGCATCGTGCCCGCCGACCTCGTGGAAGTGCACCTGCTGGGCCGACCGGCGATGGAGCCGGGCCTCCACCTCTGCGAGGGCCCCGAAGACGGCGAGGGCCCGCGAGGTCACGCGCTCGGGCAGACGGGCCTCCGAGAGCAGTCCGACGATGTGGGCGTGCGTGCGCACCACCACATCGTCGGCCCCGGTGACGACCACCCGGGTGCAGTCGATGCCGCCGCGGAGGACGTGCTCCACCCGCAGTCGCCAGCCACCGAAGGGGATCCGTCGCAGCAGCGCCACGACCTCGTCCACGTCGGCCCCGGCGTCGACCAGGCTGCCGAGGGCCATGTCGCCGGCGATGCCGGAGAAGCAGTGGAACCAGGCGACGGTGGTCCGGCCGTTCCTGGGAACCCCATCCGGGGTGGACGGGCTCACGGGAGGAGCCGGGCCACGGCGCAGGCTGCGCCGAAGCCGTTGTCGATGCCGACCACGGTGACTCCGGCGGCGCAGGACGAGAGCATGGCGAGGAGCGCGGTCACCCCCTCGAAGGCCGAGCCGTAGCCGACGCTCGTCGGCACCGCCACGACGGGCGCAGGCGTGAGGCCGCCGACGACGGTGGCGAGCGCGCCCTCCATGCCGGCCACCACCACGATGGCGTCGGCCTGGGCCAGCTCGTCGCCGACGGAGAGGAGCCGGTGCACCCCGGCCGCCCCGCAGTCGGCCAGCACGTGCGGCGGCAGTCCGAGGGCGTCGAGCACGGCGGCACACTCTTCGGCCACCGGGAGGTCGGCGGTGCCCGCGCTGATGACCACCACCCGCCCGGCTCGCCGGGGAGCCGGGCGCCAGATCACCGTGGCCAGCTCGCCGGGCTGGACCACCCGGCCGCCCTCTTCGCCCAGTTCGGCGGCCGCGGCGAGCGCCGCCGTCACCTGCTCGGGCCGGGCCCTGGTGAGGAGTACCGGCCCGCCGCCGCCCGAGAGGAGCTCCACCACGATGGCGGCGCACTGCTCAGCGGTCTTGCCGGGGCCGTAGACGGCCTCGGGCAGGCCCTGCCGCAGGAGGCGGTGGTGGTCCACCCGCGCGAAGCCGATGTCGGCGAACGGCAGCCGCCGGAGCTGGCGGAGGGCGTCGTCAGGCGGGCACGTCCCCGAGGCGACGTCGTCCAGCAGCTGGCGGAGTGCGGGCTCGTCCATGAGGGTCACTATCCTGCCCCGATGTGACCCCTCCTGTGGCAACGGTGGCCTATTTCGGCCCGGCGGGGACCTTCACCGAGGAGGCCCTTCTCACCCAGCCGGACTACGCCGCGGCGGTCGTCGAGCCTCGCGGCACGATCACCGACGTCCTCGACGCCGTCGTGCGCAAGGAGGTCGATCTCGGCTTCGTGCCGATGGAGAACGCCATCGAGGGCACGGTCAACGCCACGCTCGACGCCCTCGTCTTCGACTACGACCTCATGATCCAGCGGGAGGTGGTCCTGGACGTCCACCTCCACCTGCTCGCCCCGGCCGGCACCCGGCTCCAGGAGATCCGGCGGGTCCTGTCGTTCCCGGTGGCCCTCGCCCAGTGCCAGAAGTGGCTGGCCGAGCACCTGCCGGGCGTCGAGCAGCAGGCGGCCAATTCGACGGCGGACGCCGCCCGTCAGCTGGGGGAGCACCCCGAGCCCGGGGCGGCGGCCATCGCCCCCCGGACCGCCGCACGGCTGTACGGCCTATCGGTTCTCGTCGAGGACGTCGAAGACCATCCCGAGAACCAGACCCGCTTCGTGGCCGTGGCTGCGTCCGGCGTGCCGCGGCCCACCGGGCACGACCGCACGAGCATCGTCTGCTTCCAGCGCGACGACCGACCCGGGAGCCTGCACGGCATCCTCGGACAGTTCGCGGCGCGCAACATCAACCTCACCAAGTTGGAGTCGCGCCCGACCAAACGAGGCCTGGGCGACTACTGCTTCGTCATCGACCTCGACGGCCACCTCGACGACGAGGTGGTGGCCGACTGTCTCCGCGATCTTCACGCCAGCCTGGCCGGGGTGAAGTTCCTCGGCTCCTACCCTGCGGCGGGCGCCCACGGGCCGACGCGGCGACGCGAAGCCGACGACGCCTGGCGGGCCGCCGACGCCTGGCTCGACGATCTTCGGTCTCAGATGGAGTCGTAGCCGGCAGCGGATGACTACCCTGGCCGAAGCGCCGCTGGCCAGCGCTAGGAGGGATGGCAGAGCGGACGAATGCGCGGCTCTTGAAAAGCCGTGGGACTCCGGTTCCCGTGGGTTCGAATCCCACTCCCTCCGCAGCTCAGAGGGGGTTTGTTCTGGCGGAGCATCCTGAGGCTGGATGGTCTCTTGTCCATAATTTGTTCGCATCGGGGGCCGGTGAAACGCAGTTTCGCGGCTCGGGGCTGAGGGTGCCTGGGCTGTCCAGCCAGGCACCCAGAGGCTCCCCCGGCGCGGAAGGAGCCGGTGCGCGACCGGTCGCTCTCACCGGTCCTGCCCGCTAACGGATACCCGATGATCGATAGTGGCCTCGTCTTCAGCCCCTGTCCGGGTCAGCGGGGTTGGTTCGGTCCGCGGGGACTCGCGTTGATCGTGTTCGCGGTGATCATCGAAGATGCCCATCTCCCGCACTCAGCCGACATCGCCACCGTGACCTACCTCACGGTCGGCCTGTCCATGCTCGTTCATGGCTCTCGGCCTCACCGCTAGTGAATCGCTATGTCAGTTGGTTCAAGACAGCTTCAGACAAGAGTCCGCCCGTCATGGAGACAAAACCTTCCCACGAATATCGACCGCGGTTGCTGGCTCGATTCTGAAAATCGAAGAGGCTCTCGCAGCCTGTATGGCAGGTGGACGCGTCTTCGGGTCCGACAGTCACCCACCTGGACTGGCAGAACGTCGTCTACCTGTGGATTAGTGACCGGCCTCGGGGTCATGCCGCTGGCTGCGCCCTCTCAGACGCGGGTGCTGGAGAGGTCGCAACCGTCATCGTCGGTGTAAGTGAGGGGGCTGGCGGCCTCAACCACCGTTCGAGCCATGCTGACGCAACGAATGACACAGCAACGGCGAGGATCACCACGGAGACTACTTCGAAGGCGTCGGATTGTATGAAGACCAGCGTCAGAAGCACCGACGATAGCGGCAGACCACCCATCGACACGACGGACATCGCTCCCATACCCATAGCCACCGAGTCCACCAGAGGCAGACCGGGCAAGTGGGAGAAGGCCATCCCGATTGTGGCGCCGATGAATAGGCCGGGAAAGACCGGGCCACCTTTGAACCCGCCCATTGATGCGCTGTAAGCGAGCCCCTTGCAGACGACGAGCAACAGCAGGGCTCCCACAGACCAGGTCGCAGCATGTTGGACCAGCGGGGCGAGACCCGATTGACCGGAGAAGAGGACGAAATGGGAACTCTTTCCCGTCTCCTCTGCGAAGAGCACGGCCAGACCGCCGATAATCAAGCCGAGTACCGGCGTCACGAGCATCTTGTGGCGTGCAACGAAGGGTTGAATCTGAAGGGCCATACGACGGAGGGCTGTGCCGATGACCGCTGCCACCAGACCGATCACGATGCTCCAGGCGAACTGACTCCCGGTCGGAAAGCCGATCTTTGGGAGACCCGGCACACCGAACGACGTCACCCCCGTTGCCGTCGCATCACTGAGGGCCACAAAGACAAGGGCACCGACACCCGACGCCACGAGCCCCGGCAGCAGGATCACGCTGATGAGACCGCCACCGATCCCCGCCGCCTCCAACAACAAGAAGGCACCGACAAGCGGTGATCCAAGCAGGCTCGAGATGGCCGCAAAGCTTCCGGCGGCCCCGATTACTGTGACGGCCTGCTTTGGTGCATCCTTCTTGATGAGGTGCACGATCAGCACGGCGAGGATCATGCCGATTACGACCAGCGGCATCTCCGGTCCCAAGACACCGCCCAAGATGAGCGTCGCCAGCGACGCCACAACGACGCTTGGCAAATCCTTCGGCCCGAAGCTGCCCCCCATCGCGAAGCCGTCAGCGGGATTATGGCCTCCCGAACCCGGTAGGTAGCGCAGCGTCGCGCCGACGATCAGGCCGCACAGCGTCAATATAGGAAGCGGCCACCACACGGGCGCACCGCGAAAGCCGAGCTCGTTCGGTAGCGTAGTGAAGAAGTACTTCTGGCCTTGGGCGACTGCCTTCAAGTAATAGAAGGCCACAACCGCCACCGGGATGCCCGCCAGAGCGCCCATGACCAAGAGCGCGACGTATTGCTTGCTCTTGACGAGTTCCAACGGGGTGGGGGGACTCTTTGTAGGCGGCGTCGCTTCGTCAGGCACTCTCGACTCCTCTGATCTTGACGGGTCGGAGGTTAGGGTCGGGCGCAGGCAAAGGCTGCCGCCGTTGCAGAACGTGCCAAGTCGGAATCATCCACCTCCGAAGTCCACGACGACCTTGATGTCGTTTGGCCCACGCTGTAGCGCGTCGGCGATGTTCTGGGGCAGGACTCGACGAGAGATCAGCCGGGCCAGCCAGTCCCGGTCGGCGGCCGCGAGGGCCTCGGCTGCCCGGTAGAAGTGTCGCCGGTTGGCGTTGACCGAGCCGACGACCACGTTGTTCTGCAGGACCACCTCTCTGGCAACGTCGGCCGGAGAAAGTCCGCTGGGGGGCCCTCCGCTGCCCACACCTGTGAGACAGACCACCCCGCCGGCGCCGACGTGGCGGATTGAGTCGATGATCACCGAACCAACCCCGGTGCACTCGATCACGACATCGGGTGCGAGGCCCAAGGCCGCGATCGCCCCGGTGTGGTAGGTGGCGCCGAGGTCGGAGACCAGCTGGGGCTTGGAACCCTCGGTGACCTGGTCGATGACGTGGACGTCTAACCCGTGCTGGACGCCGATCAAAGCGGCAAGCATGCCGATCGGGCCGGCACCGGTGACGAGCACCTGTCGAGGTTCCCAGAAAGCTCGCGCTCGCATGGCCGCGACCAGTTCCCAAGCCTTGGCCACCACGGTGGTCGGCTCGAGCAGCACGCCGCGGGCGCCGAGGGAGGAGTCGAGCTTGGTGAAGTATCCGGGTTCGATCCGCCAGCGTTCGGACATGAACCCGTCGATCTCCTTGATGCCCCGCTCCGTATACTGCCCGTTGCGGCACATGTCCCACTCACCGACAGCACAGTTGGGACAGGGCACCGGGTCGGGGCGCCGGACGATCCCGACGATGAGGTCGCCGGCCTGCAGGCCGCTGCGGGGCCCGGGGTCCACGACCCGGCCGAGCGACTCGTGGCCGAGGATGAGCCGGTCCCGACCCGGGGGCGACCAGCCGTAGGCGCCCGAGGCGATCTCGACGTCGGTGCCGCAGATGCCGACAGCCACCGCCTCGACCAGGATCGAGCCCGTGCTCTCGTCTGGCTCAGGGACCTCCTCGAATCGAATCGATCCCGCAACCCCCGGCCGAACCGTTACCGCTTTCATGTCTCTCCTCCATGGCCATTCCTTGAGGCCGGTGCGACAACACGCCCGCCGGCCCTGTTCGGCATAGGAACCCTTTGTACGCAGGCGCGTTCATCTCTTGGTCGGCGCTGACTTGTCATCTCTCGCAGTTGCTCCCTCAGCGATCCGCGACAGCCTCACGGGACCCCCCCGGGTACTCGGTGCCGGCCGGTCGGCTTGCTAGCGAGCGCATGACGGGCAGAGATCACGATCGAGCAGAGCCGCCATGTGGTCGGTGGGACCGCGGTCTGTGCGTCAGCGTACGTGCTTCGACTTAGGAACTCCGAGAGGTGGCGTCCGATGGTGCACCGGGGTGCCGCTGATTAAGACGGCTATGAAGATCTCGGGTGCACCATCCTCCGGCGCTTCGTCACGAGCTTGTTTCCCGGCCTGCTACCGCACGTCTACGAGGTCCGCCGCAGGTGGCCTTGCGATGAGGTAAGCGACCACGCCGATAATGGGAACAAAAATGATGAAGAGGAACCACAGCGCTTTGGCGAGACCGCCGTGGTCCCGGCGCCGGAAGTTGTCGATGAATACCCAAATGACAATGAATATCCACAAAACGAGTCCAGCAAAGACCAGCAGGGTCCAAATGACGTTCAGCAACGGGTAGCTGCTCGCAAGCAACACGTTTCCTCCAGGGGGTCAAATTGTCGGACACCTCCTCGGTGTCCTGTCTCTAGATTGGATGGGGTAGGGCCAAAGGGCCCACAATCTTGGCTTTCTCTCGGAATTGGATCTACTTGCTAAAGAATGAACGTGTCAACCTCCTCGTCTCTCCTGCAGTTAGGGGACTAGACCCCGAGCGTTGCTTCCACCGAGCCGTCAGCGATGGCGTCAACGAGCGCTTGATGGTCGAGTGCATTCTGGTCGGCGTAAGCGACGGCAAAGTCGGCGATAGCCCTGTCGAAGGCGTCACCAGACCCTAGGTACGAAGCGATGGCCACTCGGTCACCGGATCGAGAGTGAGCCCGAGCCATCGTCCAGCCACACATCTTGGCGTAGATGAGGAGGGTCTCTGGCGGCATGTTGTCGACGTCAGCGGACAGTTTCCAGTCCCACAATTGGCGGAAGTAGTAGTCGTGAGAGTTACCGTCCACGCCGATAGCGACCCGCTGCCAGCCAAGGAAGATGTCGCTCGATGCCTGCATGAACCGCTGTCCTTCCACGACCCGCTGGCCGTGAGTCTTGAACGCGTTCTTGCCGCAGAAGCGCTCAAGTACGGAGGCTTCGGCCTCCTTCATCTGGAGGATGAGGGTGTCGTCGGCCTCATTTCCCTTAAAGAGACCGACCCAGGCCCGAGTGCCGACACTCCCGACGCCGACGACCTTGCGAGCGACGTCGACGAGCTCGTAGGATTCGAGCAGGTGGCGACGGTCCCCGATCAGAGTTTGGCGGTAAGCGCGGATACCTTCGTGGATTGTGTCCCGGAGCTGCCCGGCGTCGGTTTTGCTGAAGAGTTCGCTCACCCGGACCAGCAACGGGGGATCACTTCGGAAGCGGAGCTCGCCGTTGACCACCTCGGTGAGCTTCTCCCGAGCCTTGAGCTGATCCTTCGATTCTGCCTTCGCGGCGGTCTTCTGAAATCTCGCCAGCATGCTGCCACTGACTTCTGAGCCCCACCTTTGGGCGACGCCGGACATATCCAGGTGCGAGTACCACACCTCCAGGTTGGACATGTTGGCGAACTCATGCATGGCTTCGCGATAGGAACGCATCGAACTCGTGACCAGTTTTCGACCGGTCTTGGCCGGGAAGCTGCGCCCGCGAGCGGCGATTTCCAAGCTGGCACCCAAGCGCTTGAGGTCCCATTCGAAGGGCCCCGGTGATGTCTCGTCAAAGTCGTTGACGTCGAAGAGCAGATCCCGCTCGGGCGAGGCAAAGCCCCCAAAGTTGCACAAATGGGCGTCCCCACACAGTTGGACATCGAGGCTCGTGCGTGGGCCCGTGGAAAGGTCTGCGGCCATCGGTAGCGCGGCACCTCGGTAGTAGGCAAAAGGTGATGCCGCCATCCGCCCGTATCGGATCGGCATGAGTTCTGGAACGCGAGTCTGGGCCTGTTCAGCCAAGAGATCGAGAGGCTTTTGGTTTCGCTGGTCCGCCGACCATTCAGCATGGCGTTCCCGAGGCGACTCACCGCGGGCAGCCTTACCCCTTTTGACACGCTCCTCATGGGTCAGGTGCTCAACAGGTGTAGCCATTTCGTACCTCTTTCAGTGTTAGATAGACGGAAGATAGAGAGTCGGCTCAGTTCTGATCCCCGTTCCCGCATTACCCGAGGGACGGATCGGCTAGGTAAGTCGACAGCTTCGCCTTGCGACGACGGGCCCATCGCGCGCCGGCATGTTGGCCGAGGAGTGCTCCGGTGATTGACAACCCACAGGCCATGAGCACACCCCACGCGAGTTCACCGTCCGACAGCCGGCCGGTGAGCCCGTTCTGGGCGGAGATCCCCCACAACAAGAGCGTGGGAGTTATGAAAGCGAAGGCCAACGCGGGGACGAGTCCGTAGGGAGTCACGACCAGCACGAGCCATCGCACCAGCATGTGGCGCCAGGACTGGCGATGGGCCCAGCGTTGCCGCATCGGTATCGGGTGGTAGGGGAAGCGGATGCCGACCCAGGCCGAGATTGCCAGAACCCCGAATGGCATCACAGTGATGGCGATGATGGTGATGACCATTCCGACATAGTCGTGGTCGGAGGTTCCGATGATCACGGCGACGACGCTGCAAACCGGGGCGACGAAGGCCCATAGGACGA
>DATGZH010000003.1:0-155765 GCA_035297265.1 Acidimicrobiales bacterium
CGGTCGTAGGCCTCGGGGTCCTCCCCGGCCGGGACCGGGCCGACGACGTCGCTCACGTGTTGCCCGACCCCGAGCCGCCCGACCCGGAGCTGCCGGTGGCGCCCTTGCCGGTGATGTCGCGCACCCGGGACAGGGCGGCGGCGAGGGAGGCCCGGGCCTGCACCCGCTCGCGGAGGGACTGGGCCAGTAGGCGCCGGTTGGTCGCCCCCGCCTGGTAGCAGTCCACGCCGGCGTTGTACTCGAGCGTGTAGGCCTTGGTGAGCTCGTCGGTCAGCTGCTGGTCGGGCGTGGGCAGGTTGGAGTTGGCCGCCTCGGCGTCGGTCGTGAGGACGCCGCAGTCGGCGTGGAGGGCGCCCGTCCCCCGGTGCTCGTCGACGACGGTGGTCACCCGGGCGTCGTCGGCCTGGAGCGTGCCCACCGTCGACCCAAAGCTCGTGCCCTGCTCCCACGTCGTGACCTGCTGGGACAGGCTGCCGCTGGCCTCCAGGCCGGCGCACCCCGCCGAGGTGAGACCCACGAGGATGGCGACCGCCACCGCCCCGGCGAGGCGACGGCCGGGTGCCGGTCGCCGGCCGCTGGACGACCCCTCATCCACAGACGAACACGTGGTACGTGCGGGGGCCCCGCCGGAGCACGAGGTAACGGTCGTGCAGGAGGTCGCCCGCCCCGAGCATGCGTTGCTCGTCCTTCTCCTGCTGGTCGTTCACGTAGACGCCGCCCTGGCGGAGCATCGTCCGGGCCTCGCTCTTCGACTTGACGAGGCCCGACTCGACGAGCGCATCGACGATCGGCAGGCCCTGGGCCAACCGGTCGCGGGCGAGGCGGCTCGAAGGGGCGTCGGCCACCACGTCGGCCAGCGTCGCCTCGTCGAGCGAAGCGAGCTCGCCGGCGAAGAGGGCCTTGGCCGCCCGCTCGGCCCGGTCGGCCGCCTGGGTGCCGTGGAGGAGCGCGCAGACCTCGCGGGCGAGTGCCTGCTGGGCCTCGCGCCGCTCCGGCCGACTGGCTGTGGCCTCGTCGAGGGCGACGATCTCGTCGTGGGAGGCGAAGGAGAAGTAGCGCAGGTACGTGCCGACCACGGCGTCCTCGGTGTTCAAGAGGAACTGGTAGATGCGCCAGGGGCTCGTCTTCTCGGCGTCCAGCCACAGGTCCTCGCTGCCCGCCTCGGACTTGCCGAACTTGGTCCCGTCGGCCTTCGTCACGAGCGGGGTGGTGATGCCGTAGACCTCCGCCCGCCGGACCTTGCGGACGAGCTCGACGCCCATCGTGATGTTGCCCCACTGGTCGCTGCCGCCGAGCTGCACCCGGCAGTCGTGGTCCTCGAAGAGGCGGAGGAAGTCGTAGGCCTGGAGGAGCATGTAGCTGAACTCGGTGTAGGAGATCCCCTGTTCGGGCCGCTCCAGCCGCGCCTTCACCGACTCCTTGGCCACCATCTGGTTCACCGTGAAGTGCTTGCCCACGTCGCGGAGGAACTCGAGCAGGCCGATCGAGCCCAACCACACGTGGTTGTCGAGGAGGAGGGCCCGGCTGGTGCCGGCGGACTCGTCGAAGTCGAGGAACTGCGCGAGCTGGGGCCGGATGCCCTCGAGGTTCGCCTGGAGCTGCTCGACGGTGACGAGCGGCCGCTCCCCCGTCTTGCCGCCCGGGTCGCCGATGAGCCCGGTCCCCCCACCGGCGAGGGAGATCGGGCGGTGCCCGGCCAGCTGGAAGCGACGGAGCGTGCAGAGCTGGAGGAGGTTGCCGAGCTGGAGGCTCTCGGCCGTGGGGTCGAAGCCGGCGTAGAGCGTGAGGGGCTCGTGGTCGAGCCGCTGGAGGAGCGCCTCGTCGGTCACATCGGCGATCAGGCCGCGGAAACGCAGGTCGGCGACGAGCGAGGTCATCGCCGGCAAAGATGCCACACGGCGACGGGCCGTCCCGACCGCCCGTCGGCACCACGCCGTCGTGGGGGCGCCGGTTACGCTCCTCGGCGTGTCGGCCGAGCCTCTCGCTCTCCCGAGCGTGCCCGCCGGCGGCGCGCCCTACCTGCTCGGCAACTACGCGCCCGTGGCCGCCGAGCTCACCTTGTCGGGGGGTCTCGAGGTGGAAGGGGCCCTCCCGCCGTGGCTCGACGGCATGCTCGTGCGCAACGGCCCCAACCCCGTCCTCGTGCCCGACCCGCACCACTACCACTGGCACAACGGCGACGGGATGGTCCATGCCGTCGAGTTCTCGGGCGGGCGGGCCCTCGCCTACCGCAACCGCTTGGTGCGCACGAGGAAGCTGGCGTCGGTGGTGGGCACGAGCCGGCCCCCGGGCCCGGCCGAGCCGGTCGAGGGACCGGCCAACACCAACGTCATCTGGCACGGCGGCCGCCTGCTCGCCCTCGCCGAGACGGGGTTCCCCTACCGGCTGTCGGCGGACCTCGACACGCTCTGTGTCGAGGACTTCGACGCCACGCTCACCGGGCCCATGACCGCCCACCCGCGAACGGACCCCGACACCGGGGCCCTCGTGGCCTTCGGCTACGACGTCTTCGGCCCTCCCTACCTGCGTTACTACGAGCTCGACGCGGCCGGCGCGATGGTCCACGGCACCTCGGTGTCGATCCCCCGGGCCACCATGCAGCACGACTTCTGCGTGAGCGAGCGCCGGGTGGGCTTCTTGGACCTGCCCGTCGTCTTCGACCTCACGATGGCCCGGGGCGGGGCCTCCCTCCCCTTCCGCTGGGCCACCGAGACCCGGGCCCGTCTCGGCCTGCTCGACCGCCTGGCCGACGGGGCCGAGGTGCGGTGGCTCAGCCTCGAGCCGTGCTTCGTCCTCCATGTGATGAACGCCTTCGACGACGGGGACGACTTCGTGGTCGACCTCTGCCGCTACGACCGGGCCTTCGACGGCACCAACGAGGCCGGGGCCCTCGACACGGCGGCGTTCCCGAGGCTGGAGCGCTGGCGGGTCACCCCCGACGGCACCGTCGAGGCGACCCAGCTCGACGACCGCCCGGTCGACTACCCGAGGGTGGACGAGCAACTGGCCGGCCGCCCCTACCGCTTCGGCTACTGCACCGAGCTCACGAGGGAGAGAGGCGTCGACACCGGGAGCGGGCTCGTCCGCTACGACCTCGTCCGCGACGAGGCGTCCCACCACCGCCCGGGTCCCGGGCGGGCCCCCGGCGAGCCGATCTTCGTCCGGGCGCCCGACGGGCGGGCCGACGACGAAGGGGTGGTGCTCTCGTTCGTCTACGACGCCGGGCGCGACGCCACCGACGTGGTCGTGATCGACGGCACCGCCTTCGACGGAGCGCCCCTGGCGACCGTCCACCTGCCGACCCGGGTGCCCTTCGGCCTCCACGGGTCCTTCGTGCCGGCCGACCGCTACCGCTGAACGCCGGTGACGGCCGCGGCCACCGCCGCGTGGAGGCGCTCGTGGAGCTCGACGTTGGCCGCGTGGTCGAGCACCCGGGCCCGGACCACGGCGAGCGGTTCGCGCCCGACGACCTTTTCCATCGTCGGTGCCAGCTCGTCGACCCGGGTCACGTCGAAGGCGGGCAGGCCGAAGCCCCTCGCCACCTCGACCACGTCGGGGGCCTGCGGCGTGGCGAAGAGGAGCTCGAAGCGTACCGGGTCGACCGCGCCGGCCTGCGGCAGGAAGGAGAAGATCCCGCCGCCGCCGTTGTCGACGACGAGGAGCGTGCAGCTGCCCCGCTCCTTGGCCCCGAGCGGTCGCACGAGCGAGGAGACGTCGTGGAGGAAGGCGAGGTCCCCGAGCAGCGCCACCACCGGGCCCTCGCCCCCTTCGGCCAGGCCCTGCGCCGTGGCTACCAGGCCGTCGATGCCGTTCACCCCCCGGTTGGCCCGCACCACCGGTGGGGCGGCGAGGGGCGGCGCGTACCACTCGAGGTCCCGGCCGGGCATCGAGGCGGCAGCCAGCACGGTCGTGCCCTCCGGGAGGGCCCCGGGCAGCCAGCGGGCCACGCCGGGTTCGGAGAGCCCCGACCCGGTCTCGGCCTCCCCCGCCAGCACCTCGTCGATGGCCCGCTGCGCCGCCGCCTCCGTGGTCCGCCACCGCGTCTGCCACTCCCCCGGGTCGACGACGTCGTGGAGCAGCCCGATGGCGAAGCGCGTCCAGTCGCCGGGGTCCGTCGCGTGGTGGGTGGTCACCAGCCGCTCGGGATCGGCCCAGCGCCAGTAGGGGTCCACGCCCACGACCTCGGCCCCGGCCGCCGCGGCGTCGGCGACGAAGGCGCCCAGCACCTTGGACTGCCAGGGGGACCCGAGGTGCAGCACGACCTCGGGCCGGAGGGCCGCCGCCACGTCGTCCTGGCGGAGGAAGGCGTCGGCCGCGGCCACCACGTCGTCGTGCGCGACCCGGCAGCCCGATCGGGGGTCGGCGAGGACCGGGAAACCCAGCCGCTCGGAGAGGGCCAGCACCTGCTCGGGCGGCCCGGCGCCGGCGCCGGCCACCACGACGCCGCGGCGGCCCGGCCAGCGCCGGACGAGTCCCATGAGGACGCTCCTCCCCGACCGCTCCCGCACCGTTTGGTGCCACGGCTGCCCGTCGGGCCGCCCCGCCGGAAGCGGTCCGGGCACACCGACGAGCGGCTCGGCGAAGGACAGGTTGAGGTGCACCGGGCCGGGACCGAGCGGCCCCTTGGTGGCCTCGGCGAGGGCCCGGGCGCCGAGCGAGCGCCAGGCCGTCTCGGGGAAGGCGACGGCCGATCCCGGGGTGAAGGACCACCGGACGGCGTCGGCGTAGAGGCGGGACTGGTCGATCGTCTGGGGCGCCCCCACGTCGTGCAGCTCGGGTGGGCGGTCGGCCGTGGCCACGACGAGAGGGACACCGCCCTGGTCGGCCTCGACGACGGCGGGATGCAGCTCGACCGCCGCCGTGCCGCTCGTCGTGACCAGCACCGTCGGCCGACCACTGGCGACCGCGAGGCCGACGGCGAAGAAGCCGGCGCCCCGCTCGTCGAGACGGACGTGCAGCGCCAGCTCCGGACGGCCGGCGAGGGCGAGCGCCAGCGGCGTCGAGCGCGAGCCGGGGCAGAGCACGGCGTGGGTGACCCCGCCGCGCACCCACTCGTCGACGAGGGTGGCGCAGAACGTGGCCTGGCGCTCGGAGGGGTTCGTTACGCTCACGCTCGATGGGCCCTCTCCACGCCGAGGTCGTGGGCACGGGGCCACCCCTGGTGCTCCTGCACGGCTTCACGCAGACGGGGCGCTCCTTCGGCCCCTTCGGCACGGCGCTCGGCCGAAGTCATCAGCTCATCCTGGTCGACCTGCCGGGCCACGGCGGGTCGGCCCCCGTGCACGGTGACCTGCCGACGTGCGGCGAGGCGGTGCTCGAGACGGCCGCCGCGCTGGCCCGGCCGCCCTTCCCGGTGCTCGGTTACTCCCTCGGGGCCCGGGTGGCCCTCCACGCCGCCCTCGACCGGTCCGAGCAGGTGGCCCGCCTCGTCCTGATCGGGGCGACGGCGGGCATCGTCGACGCTGAGAGGAGAGCGGCCCGCCGCGCCGCCGACGAGCGGCTGGCCGACGAGCTCGAGGCGGACGCCGACGTCGAGGCGTTCGTCACCCGGTGGCTCGCCGGGCCGCTCTTCGCCGGTCTCCCGGCGGCGGCCGCCGGCCGGGCTGAGCGGCTCGTCAACACCCCGGCCGGCCTGGCGGCGAGCCTGCGCGAGGCCGGGACGGGGACCCAGGAGCCGCTCGACGAGCGCCTCACCTCGCTCCACGTGCCGACGCTGCTCGTGGCCGGGGCCGCCGATCCGCGTTTCGTCGACGCGGCGCTCCGCCTGGCCCGGTCGTTGCCCGAGGCCGTCGTGTCGGTGGTGCCGGGGGCCACCCACGCCGCGCACCTCCACCAGCCGCTGACGACCGCGGCGATCGTCGGCCGGTGGTTGGCGGCCGCCGGCTGACAGGGTCACAGGAGCAGCCCGACGGCGAGGAGCAGCCCGACGGCCATCTGCAGCCGGCCGGTGGCGCCGAGCACGGGGAGGAGCGCCCGGCCCTCGGCCCCCTGCCGAACGAGGCGGAACGGGGCGATGGCCAGCGGCAGCGCGAGGAGAGCCAAGAGGGCGCCGGGGCGGAGCACCGCCGTGCCCACCACGCCGGCGAACGCCGCGGCCACCGAACCCATGTAGAGCCAGCCGGCCCGCGCCCGGCCGAGACGGACGGCGAGCGTCAACTTCGCCGCCACGCGGTCACCGTCGATGTCGCGCAGGTTGTTGGCCTCGAGGAGGGCGGTGGCCAAGAGGCCCACCGGGAGGGCGGCCACGAACGGCAGCAGCGCGAGGTGCTCGTACTGCACGTAGGCGGAGCCGCAGGTGGCCACGAGGCCGAAGAAGACGAAGACGAAGACCTCGCCGAGCCCGAGGTAGCCGTAGGGGCGGGGTCCGCCGGTGTAGCCCCAGCCGGCCACGAAGCAGGCCGCCCCGACGAGGATCAGCCACCAGGTCGTGGCGGCGGCCAGGAGCACGCCGGCCACCGCGCCGACGGCGAAGGCGATCAGGGCGGCCTTGCGCACCGCGGCCGGGCTGGCGAGCCCCGACGCCACGAGGCGGAGGGGTCCGACCCGCTGCTCGTCGGTGCCCCGCACGCCGTCGGCGTAGTCGTTGGCGTAGTTCGTGCCGATCTGGATCGAGAGGGCCACGACGAGGGCGGCCACCGCCCGCCACCAGGAGAGGTGATGCCCGGCGAGCACCCACCCGGCCGCGCTGCCGACGAGCACGGGCGCCACGGACACGGCCAGCGTGCGGGGTCGGGCCCCGAGCACCCAGCGGCCGACCGCACCCGGGGCCGGCCCCGAACCCGGCCGGGCCTCGGTCACGGCCGGCGCGGGAAGCGCGAGAAGTCGGGGGGCCGACGCTCCACGTAGGCGTTGCGACCCTCCTGGCCCTCCTCGGTCATGTAGAAGAGCATGGTGGCGTCGCCGGCGAGCTGTTGGACGCCGGCCAGCCCGTCGTCGGCCGCGTTGAAGCCAGCCTTCAGCATGCGCAGCGCGATCGGCGAGAGCGTGAGCATCCGCCGACACCAGGCGGCCGTCTCGCGCTCGAGGTCGGCCAGCGGCACCACCGTGTTCACGAGCCCCCAGGCGAGCGCCTGCTCGGCGTCGTACTGCCGGCAGAGGAACCAGATCTCCTTGGCCCGCTTGAGCCCGATCGTGCGGGCCATCAGCCCCGAGCCGTAGCCGCCGTCGAAGCTGCCGACCTTGGGTCCCGTCTGGCCGAACCGGGCGTTGTCGGCGGCGATCGTGAGGTCGCAGACGAGATGGAGGATGTGGCCCCCGCCGACGGCGTAGCCGGCCACCTGGGCCACGACGGGCTTGGGCAGCCGGCGGATCTGGATCTGGAGGTCGAGCACGTTGAGCCGCCCGATGCCCTGCCGGGCCACCTCGTCGTCCCCGCCGACGTAGCCGTCCGAACCCCTGATGCGCTGGTCGCCCCCCGAGCAGAAGGCGTCGGGGCCCTCGCCGGTGAGCACCACCACCCCGACCGACGAGTCGTCCCGGGCCGCCCGGAAGGCGTCCTCCAGCTCGAAGAGGGTCTCGGGCCGGAAGGCGTTGCGCACCTCGGGCCGGCAGATCGTGAGCCGGGCGATCCCCTCCCCCACCTCGTAGCGGATGTCCCGGTAGTCGCCGAGCTGCTCGAACTTCGGCAGCGGGAGCTGGCGCAGCTCCTCGAGGGGGTCGGCCGGCGTCCCCGTGACGGCGGTCGGGCGTGCCGGGGCCTCGCTCACGGCGCCATACGCTACTTGCCTGGTGCGGGAGCTCGTGGCGCTCGACATCCCAGGTGGGGACGCCTTCGTCGCCGCGCTGGCGGCCGTCTGGGCCGCCGGCGACGCCGTGGCGCCCCTCGACCCCCGACTCCCGAAGCCGGCCGCCGCGGCCCTCCTCGCCGCCCTCCGCCCGACGGCGGTCGTCGGCCTCGACGGTGAGCGGGTGGAGCTCGCCGGCGGCCTCGGCGTGGAGGACGGTGACGCCCTCGTCGTGGCCACCTCCGGCTCGAGCGGGGCCCCCCGGGGCGTCGTGCTCACCCACGACGCCCTCCGAGCCTCGGCCCGGGCCACCTCCGATCGCCTCGGCGTCGACCCGGTCCGGCACCACTGGCTGGCCTGCCTGCCGCTCGCTCACGTCGGCGGGCTGGCCGTCGTCATCCGGGCCCTCCTCACCGGCACGCCGGTCACCGTCCTCCCCGGCTTCGAGGCCGACGCGGTCGAGGCGCTCGGGCGCCGCGGCGTGGCTACCCACGTCTCGCTCGTGGCCACCGCCCTCAACCGGCTCGACCCGTCGGTGTTCGCGTGCATCCTCCTCGGCGGGGCCGCGGCGCCCGATGGGCTGCCGGCGAACGTCGTCGTCACCTACGGGATGACCGAGACCGGTTCGGGCGTGGTCTACGACGGACGTCCGCTCGACGGCGTCGACGTGGCGATCGGCACCGGACGCCCCGCTGGCGGAGCGGCCGGCGAGGTGCTCGTCCGCGGGCCGATGCTGCTCCGGGCCTACCGCGACGGCGCCGTCCCGTTCGTGGCCGGACCCGACGGCGTGGGTGGCTGGCTCCCGACCGGTGACGGCGGTCGGCTGACCGACGACGGTCACCTCGTGGTCGACGGTCGACTGGCCGAGGTCGTGGTGACGGGCGGGGAGAAGGTGTGGCCGGCCGCGGTGGAAGAGGTGCTCGTGCGGCACCCCGGCGTGGCCGAGGTGGCTGTCGGTCGGCGGCCGGACCCCGAATGGGGCGAGCGGGTGGTGGCCTACGTCGTGCCGGTCGATCGGGCGGCACCGCCGAGCCTGGACGAGCTGCGCGAGCTGGTCGGCGGCAACCTCGCGCCGTGGGCCGCACCGAAGGAGCTCGTGGTGCTGGACCGGCTGCCCCGCACGACGTCGGGCAAGGTCCGGCGTGCTGCGTTGAGCTCATGACCGGGCGCACGGTGCTCGGCCTGCCCGGAACGTCGCCGCGACGGCGCCAACCTCACGACAGCCGCGTCCGGTGCTCGGCCACCCAGGCCCGGGCCCGCAGCAGTCGGTCGCCGAGCCCGGCCTCCCAGTACTCGACGAACACCGGTTGGCTGGCGGCGACCCGCGCCTCGACGGAACGGCGACCGCGTTCGAGATAGGCGTCGACGGCGTCGAAGAGCCGATCCCGGTCGATGCTCCGGCCGTAGTCCCTGAGGAAGCGGTCCAGCCGGCCCCCCACCATGTCCGCCCCGCCGCCCACGAAGTCGATCGGGTCGGCGAGCGGCACCCAGTGCTGGGCGGCCACCGCCACGTCCCAGATGGGGTCACCTGGGCCGGCGTAGTCGAAGTCGAGGAGGGCCACGGCCACGCCGCGCCGGAACACGACGTTGCCCACCACGGGGTCGTTGTGGCAGACCACGTCGCCGGCGAAGGGCTCGGGGGGGCCACCCTGCCACGGCGCGTCGGGTGGGGGACCGAACCCGGCGACCGCGTCGTGGTAGCGACGCAGGAGGGCGCCCACGCTCCCGACGGCCCGCTCGTCGACGATCAACCAGCCGCTGAGCGGCGGTCGGGGCGGGACGGGGACGGCACCGTCGACGTACGAGAGGACCTCTCGTCCCTCGTCGTCGAGGCCGACGAACCGCGGCGCCCCGTCGAAGCCTGCGTCCGCCAGGTGCGTGAGCAGCTCACGGACGGCCGGGGTGGCGGGCGAGCTCGGACGGTGGACGGTGTCACCGATCCGCACGACGAGGCCGGCGTGGTCGCCACCGCCGGCGAGGGTCACGTCACGGTCAGCCGACCCCGCCCGAGGGGGAGGCCGTGGCACCGCCGTCCACCACGATGACCTGGCCGGTGATCCACGACGCGGCCTCGCTCACGAGGAAGAGGGCGGCCGTGGCGATGTCGTCGGGCAGGCCGAGCCGGCGCATCGGCAGCCGGACCGCGATGCGCTCCTCGTGGGTCTCCCAGAGCACCTTGGCGAAGTCGGTCTTCACGAGACCGGGCGCGAGGGCGTTCACCCGCACGCTCGGCCCGAGCTCGAAGGCGAGCTGGCGAGTGATGTGGACGACCGCGGCCTTCGTCACGTTGTACCAACCGATGCCGGGCTCGGGGCCGAGGCCGCCCACCGAGGAGATGTTGACGATGCTCCCCCCGTGCTCGGCCAGCCGGGCCCGATAGGCGGCCTGGCACCAGGCGAGAAGGCCGAGCTGATTCACCTCGACCGTCTTCACCGCCTGCTCCCGGGTGATGTCGATCATCGGGCCGAAATGCGGGTTGGCCGCGGCGTTGTTGACGAGGATGTCGAGCCCGCCGAAGCGTTCGATCGTCTCGGCCACGCACGACACCGCCTGGTCGGGGTCGCCGGCGTGGGCCACCCGCCAGTCCACCGGGCCGTCGAGCCCGGCCAGGGTCTCGGCCGCGGCCTCCAAGCCCTCCGCCTTCCTCGAGGACAACATGACCGCCGCGCCGGCTTCGGCGAAGCGACGGGCGATGCCGAGCCCGATGCCCTTGCTCGACCCGGTGAGGAGGGCCGTCTTGCCGTCCAGCCGGAGATCCATCGCGTCACCTTAGAGGCGACGGCCCTCAGGTCACCTGCTCGACGACGAGGACGATCGCCGCGGCCAGGCCGAGCACGATGATGGCGCTGCCGATCAACATGATGCGACGTTGCGCGCCGCGCGGGTAGCCGACGCCGGAGGAAACCTGCCCCTCGAGACGTCGGTAGCGGAGGATCCCGTCCACGGTGATCAGGATGCCGACGAGCGCGAAGCAGATCCCGATGGCCGCGAACGCCGTCGCCGCCTTGTCCGAGGTCTTGGACAGGCTCGGCACGATCCCGCCGAAGCCGATGGCGAGGGCGTAGCACGCGAAGGCCGTGCGCCACCAGGCCAATACGGTGCGCTCGTTGGCGAGGAGGGTGCGCTCCTCGGCGAGGACGTTGCGGGCCTCGGCCAGCTCGACCTGGGCGGAGACCGGACCCTTGCCGACGGCGCCGGCACTCTCCGGCGGTCGGGTGCCCTCCACGCCCGACCAGGGTAGCGGGGTCCTTCCGAGGACCCACGTAACATCTGCTTGTGAACCGGCTGGCCGAGGAGACCTCGCCGTACCTGCGCCAGCACGCCGACAACCCGGTCGACTGGTACCCGTGGGGCGACGAGGCCCTCGCCAAGGCGGCGTCGGAGGACAAGCCCATCTTCTTGTCCATCGGCTACGCGTCGTGCCACTGGTGCCACGTCATGGCCCACGAGAGCTTCGAGGACACGGCAGCGGCCGAGGACCTCCGTCGCTCGTTCGTGGCTGTGAAGGTGGACCGGGAGGAGCGGCCGGACCTCGACGCCATCTACATGACCGCGGTGCAGGCCCTCACCGGCTCGGGCGGCTGGCCGATGTCGGTGTTCTGCACCCCCGACGGCCGGCCGTTCTTCGCCGGCACGTACTTCCCGCCGACCGACCGCCACGGGATGCCGGCCTTCCGGGCCGTGATCGCCGCGGTGGCCGAGGCCTGGGCCGAGCGGCGAGACGAGGTCGAGCAGCAGGCCGAGGCGCTCGTCGACGCGGTGAGGAAGGAGGCCCGCCTGGCCGACGAGCTGGCCCTGCGGGTCGACACGGACGGACCCGACTTCGCCGTCTTGCTAGAGCGCCTCGTGGGCACGCTGTCGGCCCGCTTCGACGACGAGTGGGGCGGCTTCGGCGGGGCGCCCAAGTTCCCCCGCCCCACGTTCGTCGACCTGTGCCTTCGTCACCACCGACGGACCGGGTCGGCCCGCTCGCTCACGATGGCCACGGTCACCCTCGACGCCATGGCCGCCGGCGGGATCTACGACCACGTCGAAGGGGGCTTCGCCCGCTACAGCACCGACCGTCGGTGGCTCGTGCCGCACTTCGAGAAGATGCTGACCGACCAGGCACTCCTCGCCCGGGCCTATCTCCACGCCTGGCAGGTCACCGGCGAACCGGCCTACCGCCAGGTCCTTACCGAGACGCTCGACTACGTGTCGGGCCGGCTGTCCTCGCCGGCCGGGGGGCTCTACTCGTCGGAGGACGCCGACGCCGCGGGGGTGGAGGGCGGGCACGCCACGTTCACGCTGGCCCAGCTACGGGCGGTGTGCGAGGCGGCCGGGCGGGCGGAGCTGGCCGAACCGCTGGCCGAGTGGTACGGCGTGACCGAGCGCGGGAACTGGGAGGGGACGAACGTGCTCCACCGCCCGCTCGGCGCCCCGCTCGCCCGGCCCGAGGCGGTGGAAGAGGGCCGGCGGCTCCTCGAGGCCGAACGCCGGCGCCGCCCGCGCCCGGGGCTCGACGACAAGGTCCTCACCGAGTGGAGCGCCATGGGCGCCGCCGCCCTGGCCGAGGCGGCCGGGGCCACCGGCGAGGCGCGCTGGGCCCGGCGGGCCGAGCAGGCGGCCGACTTCCTCTTCGCCGAGCTCCGCCGGGCCGACGGGCGCTGGCTGCGTTCGTGGCAGGACGGCCGGGCCCGCCACCTGGCCCTCGCCGCCGACTACGCGTGGGTGGTCGAGTGCTGCACGCGCCTCTACGAGCTGACCGGCGACGGTGACCGCTGGCTCGGCCGGGCCACGGCGACGGCCGACACCCTCCTCGATCTCTTCGTCGACGAGTCCACCGGGGGCCTCTGCACGACGGGCCGTGACGCCGAGCCGCTCGTCGTGCGGGGTCAGGAGCTGCTCGACAGTTCGCTCCCCTCGGCCAACGCGGCCGGCGCCGCCGCCCTACTGCGGCTCTCGGCCCTGACCGGCGAGCGCCGCCACCGCGAGGCGGGCGAGCGCATCGTGGCCCTCGTCGGTCCGCTCCTGGCCGACCACCCGCTCGCCGCGGCCGACCTGCTCGCCGCCAGCTCGCTCGTCACCGAGGGGGCTGAGGTCGTTGTGGCCGGAGAGCGGCCCGACCTCCTCGCCGAGGTGCGCGGGCGCTGGCTCCCGACCTCGGTCTTGGCCTTTGGGGAGCCCGACCCCTCGCCGCTGTGGGAGGGGCGGGCGCCCGGCGCCGCCTACGTGTGCCACCACTACGCGTGTCGCACCCCGGCGACGACCCCCGCTACCCTCGGGGCGCAACTGGACGACCTCGAGCGACCGGGTGGCCCCCCCGGGGCGCCGACCCCCACAGAGGGAGCACCTTGATGGCCGAGCCCCGTCACCGCCGACGCCACGCCGGCGGCGGCGCGGCCACGGCGGTCGGCCCCCCTTCGGTCAAGGCCCTGCTGAAGGACACGCCCCGCCGAGAGCGCCTCCCCCTCGTCGGCGGCACCATGCTCCGCCTCCTCGTGCTCGCCTGCACCGGGGGCGACACGACCGCCGTCGACCTGTCCTCGGGGGCCTTCGTCCGCCTCCGGGTGGCCTGGCCGGAGGGCCACGAGCCGGACCTGGCGGCCTTCGACGTGGTCGAGGCCCGCCTGGCCGAGGACCCCGAGTGCGACGACCTGGCCCAGCCGGAGGCGGCCAGCTGCGCCGGGCTCCCCCGCCACGTGGGGACGCTGCGGGGCCGGCGGGTCCGGCGCATGCTGCGCCGGCTCTCGGCGCCCCCCGACGGCCCCCTGCTCGGCTTCCCCGGACCGGCCGCCCCCTACTGGGACTTCCGGGGCGTGCGCCCCTCGATCGCCCTTCTCGAGCCGACCCGGGGGCCCCAGCTCCTGCGGCGCACGACCGACGGCTCGACCTGGGTGCGCTTCGGCTGGCTGCGTGACGACGTCTGGCTCCCCGTCGAGGACCGCGGCGCCGCCCGGGCGCTCGACGCGGCACGCCGGGAACGGCTGTCGGGGAAGAGCCTGGCCGCCGCCCTCGGCTTCCGCCCGCAATACCTGCTGACGTCGGTCAGCCAGCCGCGCGACGGCCACTGCTACAAGGTCTGCACCGCCATCCTGCCGAAGGGCTGACGCCGCCGCGGCGGCGCGCCGTCAGCGGCCGAGCTTGCCGCCGACGAGGTCCTCGGCCATGGCCCAGCCGAAGGCGACCAGCCGGTCGCCCCGCTCGGCCGAGAGGCCCGTGAAGAGCTCGTGCACGCCGTCGGGCAGCTTCACCTTCACGGCGACGAAATCGAGGCCACCGGCCGGGCCGCCGTCACCGCCGACCACGAACGTGCGGTCGTCGAGGCGGCTCTCGGCCCCGAAACGCTTGGCTAGGCGCCGGGCCCAGGCCCGCTCCTCGCCGCTCGGCTTGTGGCCCGGGCGGGGCACGACGTCGTCCAGGCCGGCGAAGGCCCGGAAGCCCTCGGCGCCGAGCAGCCGGGTGCCCATGAGGACGTCCTCGTCGGGGAAGGCGAGGAGGGCCCGTCGGTACTGGTCCGCCAGCATGGCCCGCAGCGCCGCCTCGGCCCGGGTGGTGCGGTCGACCGAGGCCAGCCCGATCAGGAGGGAAGGGGTCCCCCCGATGCGCTCCAGCGTGGAGAAGGAGTAGCCCCGGAGCTTGTTGCCCTCACGGGCGTGGGTCACGAGGACCCATTCCTCGCGCTCTTTGCTGAGGAACCCGATGTCGTACCCGGGGGCCCGCTCGGCACCCAGGTCGGCCATCTCGGCCAGTTCGGTGTCGGTGAGCGCGGTGCAGTCTTTGGTCGCAACAGCCATCGGCATGGGTCCTCATTCTACGGGATGCTGCGAAGACCCGCCCACCCGAGGCGTCCCGCCCCTGGTGAGGCGGCCTCTGCCCGTCAGGGGCTCAGGAGACGATGGCCCGGGCCCCGAGGAGCTTCTTCAGCTCCCCGACGAGCCCGTTGCGGCCGTCCACGTTGAACTCGGGGGGCAGGCGCAGCACCTTCGTCCCCACGTGGAGGAGGACGGGCGAGGGCCCCGGGTGGCCGACGAGCACGTCCTTCAGGGACCCGACGGTGTCGTCGGTCAAGGCGCCGAGGGGCAGCGCGATGCGGAGAGCCTCCTCGCCGCCTGCCTCGAGGACCGGCCGACGGAGCTCCATGCACACGATCTTGGGCTGCTCGTCGCGCAGGTCGATCCGGCCCCGCACGACGACGACCGCGTCGTTCTCGAGGAGCGCCCCGTAGTCGGCCATCACCCGGGGGAAGACGAAGACCTCCATCGAGGCCTGCAGATCCTCCAGGACGAAGCGGGCCATGAGGTCGCCCTTCTTCGTGTACTGGCGGCGCAGCTCGGTCACGACGCCGCCGACCGAACGGACCAGACCCTCGGCCCCCGGGCCGAAGCCCTCCGGGTCGTCGTGACCGGCGGCGTCCCGGAACTCGGCCAGCGAGCAGTCGGTGTGGCGGGCGAGGGCCTGCTCCACACCGAGGAGGGGGTGGTCCGAGAGGTAGAGGCCGAGCATCTCCTTCTCGAAGGCCAGGCGGGCCGACTTGTCGAAATCGCTGTCGGGCACCGGCACCACGGTCCCCTCCCAGCGACCGGCGTCGGAGGACCCGTCGGCCGGGTCGACCGAGGAGAACAACGTGGCGATCCCCACCTCGTGCTCCCGCCGGCGCTCGACCGTGCGGTCGACGATGTCGTCGACCACGAGGCACAACCCCTGGCGCGGGTGGTCGAGCGAGTCGAACGCCCCGGCCTTGATGAGCGACTCCATCGTCCGCTTGTTGAGCACGACCGGGTCCACCCGGCGGCAGAAGTCGTAGACGTCGGTGAACGGGCCACCGGCTTGTCGCTCGGTCACGATCCGCTCGACGAGGCCCTCGCCGACATTGCGCACCGCGGCGAGCCCGAAGACGATGCCCGGCTGACCCGAGCCGTCGTCGACCCGCGGGGTGAACTCGGCCGCCGACAAGTTGACGTCGGGCACGCCCACCTCGATGCCGAGGGCCCGGCACTCGGCGAGGTAGACGGCGGTCCGGTCCTTGTCGTCCTTCACCGACGTGAGGAGCGCGGCCATGTACTCGACCGGGTGGTGGACCTTCAGCCAAGCCGTCTGGTAGGCGACGAGCCCGTAGCCGTAGGAGTGCGACTTGCCGAAGGCGTAGTCGGCGAACGGCTCGATGATGTCGAAGAGCTTCGTGCCGATCACTTCCCCGTAGCCCTGGGCCACGCAGCCGCTCACGAACTTCTCCCGTTCGGCGGCGATGAGGGCCCGGATCTTCTTGCCGCAGGCCTTCCGGAGGTTGTCCGCCTCCTCCAGCGTGTAGCCGGCGAACTTCTGGGCCACCCGCATGACCGACTCCTGGTAGATCATGAGCCCGTAGGTGTCGGCCAGGATCGGCTCGAGATCGGGGTGGAGATAGGTCACCGCCTTGCGGCCGTTCTTCCGGTCGGCGTAGTCGTTGTGCATGTTGGCCGCCATGGGCCCCGGGCGATAGAGGGCCACGAGGGCGGCCAAGTCGTCGAAGCTCGTCGGGGCGAGCGAGCGCATGAGGGACCGCATCGGCCGGCCCTCGAGCTGGAAGACCCCGATGGACTCGCCCTTCTGGAGCATGGCGAAGACCTCGGTGTCGTCGAGCGCGATGGCGTCGATGTCGGGCCGCACCCCGGTCGTGGCGGCCACGAGGTCGGCCGCCCGCTCGATGACCGAGAGGTTGCGCAAGCCGAGGAAGTCCATCTTCAAGAGGCCGAGCTCTTCGACCCCGTGCATCTCGTACTGGGTGACGATGGGGGCGTCCTCGGGGTCGACCCCGGCGTCCGGCTTGCGCTGGATCGGCAGGTACTCGGTCAGGGGCTCGTCGGTGATGACCACTGCCGCGGCGTGGATGCCGTCCTGGCGCCGCAGGCCCTCCAGGCCCTTGGCCACGTCGATGACCCGCCGGGCCTCGTCGTCGGCCTCGTACATGGCCCGCAGCTCGGCCGCCGCGGCGTACCCGTCCTCGTGGCCCGGTGTCTTCTCGAGGCAGGCGGCGAGCGGCGTGTCGCGGCCCATGACGAGCGGGGGCATGGCCTTGGCGATCTTGTCGCCGACCACGTAGGGGTACCCGAGCACCCGCGCCGCGTCTCTGACGGCGGCCCTCGCCTTGATCGTCGAGAACGTGACGATCTGGGCCACGTGGTCGCTCCCGTAGCGTTCCGCCGCGTACCGGATCACGTCGCCCCGGAAGCGCTCGTCGAAGTCCATGTCGATATCGGGCATCTGCTTGCGCCCGGGGTTCAAGAAGCGCTCGAAGAGGAGGTCGTAGCGGATGGGGTCCAGGTCGACGATCTCGAGGCAATAGGCCACGCAACACCCCGCGGCCGAACCCCGCCCCGGCCCGACGCGGATGCGCGACTCCCGGGCGAAGCGGATGACGTCCCAGACGACGAGGAAGTAGGCGGCGAAGCCCATGTCGCCGATCACGCCGAGCTCGTAGTCGAGCCGGGACCGCACCTCGCCGGGGAGGGGGTCGCCGTAGCGCCGCTTGGCCCCCTCGAACGTCAGCTGCTCGAGATAGGCCATGGCCCGTTCCTCGTAGGTGGCGCCGGGGACGCCGTCGGGGACGGGGAAGGCCGGCAGGCTCGGCCGGTTGAGCTCGATCTCGACGTGGGCCCTCTCGGCGATGAGGAGCGTGTTGTCACAGGCCTCTTCGACGTGGGCAAAGAGGTGGCGCATCTCGGCCGCCGTCTTCAGGTAGTGCTCGGTCCCTTCGAACTTGAAGCGCTTCGGGTCGTCGATCGTCGCCCCCGTCTGGACGCACAGCAGGGCGTCCTGGGTGACGGCGTCGCTGCGGTGCGTGTAGTGGCTGTCGTTCGTGGCGAGGAGCGGGGCGCCGATGCGCTGGGCGATGGCCACGAGCTGGGGGTTGGTCCGGTGCTGCGCGGCGATGCCGTGGTCCTGGAGCTCGACGAAGAGGTGCTCGCGCCCGAAGATCTCCTGCAGGCGGCCGGCCAGACGGCAGGCCCGCTCGGGGTCGTCGGCGAGGAGGGCCTGGTTCACGACCCCGCCGAGGCAGCCGGTCGTGGCGATCAGGCCCTCGTGGTAGCGGGCCAGGAGCTCCCAGTCGACGCGGGGCTTGTAGTAGTAGCCCTCGAGGTAGGCGGCCGACGACAACTTGAGGAGGTTGCGGTAGCCGACGTCGGACTCGGCCAGGAGCGTGAGGTGGTAGTAGAGCTTCTGGCCCCCTTCGACGTCACCCCCGGTGTCGTCGACCTTGCCCCGGCGCACGGGGCGCTCGTGCCGGGACTCGGCCGCCATGTAGGCCTCGGTGCCGATGACCGGGTTGAGGCCGGCCTCCCGGCAGGCCTTGTAGAAGTCGAGGACCCCGTACATGTTGCCGTGGTCGGTGATGCCGAGGGCCGGCTGACCGTCCTCGACGGCTGCCGCCACCAGGTCTTTCACCCGCGAGGCCCCGTCCAGCATCGAGAATTCGGTGTGGGTGTGCAGGTGCGTGAACGACCGCGGTGACAACTGCCGCCACCCTCCTCAGGACATCGGGCAGGCCCCGCCGGGACCCAACCTCGGAGTTACACCTCTGTGATTCTGACCATAGCGCGATGCCCGGGGCCCCACGCGCCTGAGACTCCCACCTGGGCGCGACAGGCCGACCCGGCCCCTCAGGGGCCGAGGGTCTTCGGCGGGAGCTTCACCACCACCGTGTTCGAAACCTTGTCGTGCAGCGTCTGGTTCCTCGAGTCCCAGATCGGGAAGAGCATGTCGATGACCCATGGGATGAAGAACAAGATGGCCAACAGGTACTCGAAGAAGCCCCGCCAGATGCCCCGGCCGTAGCCGATGGGCTCGCCGGTGTTGGCGTCGAAGGCCCGCACCCGGACGGCCATCATGCCGACCGTCTGGCCCCGCTGGCTCCCGCAGAGGAGGCCACCGTAGAGGATGACGAGGACCGCTTGGAGCAGCGGGCCGACGATCGAGAAGTGGTAGTAGGTGGTCACGTGGGTGTTCGTGTTCGTGATGTGGAAGTGGATGCGTCCGAACGAGGCGTTGTTGAAGATGCGGTTGAGGACGATCCCGACCACGACGAAGATCAACCAGTCGATGATCCACCCGCCGAGCCGGCTCCCGTAAGGGGCGAGCGGGGGCGGCCCGGCCTGGGCGTAGTTCGGGGCCGGGGGCGCGAAGGGCGACTGGTAGCCGGGGGGGCCGTAGCCCGGCGGCGAGTACCCCGACGGCCCGTAGCCGGACGGGTCGTAGGGACCCGGGGCCGGGCCCGGGCCGTACGCCGGGCTGGCCGAGGGGGGCGGGTAGCCGGGGGGACCAGCGGGCGGCGGGTAGCCCGGCGGACCCGAGGGGGGCGGATAGCCGGGGGGGCCGGCCGGTGGCGGATAGGCGGGGGGCGGGGCGTCGGACGGTCCCGGCGCGGGCGCCGGACCCGGGTAGGCGGGGGGGCCACCGGCGCCTGGGCCGGGCGCCGGGCCCGGGTACGACGGCGGCCCGGTCGCGCCGACGGCCGGACCCTCGGGGGCGAACGGCGGCGGCGTCTGGCCGTGGTCGTCCGACCCGCCCACGTCGTCCTGTGGACCGTTGCTCATGCCCCTCCTCCTCTCTTCGGTCCAGCCTACGAGGGCCCGACCGCGTCCGCTGGGATCTCGCGCGCCGCCGTCAAGAGCGCAAGGCGCGCAGGTCGAGGAACATCGGGAAGCGATGCCACCTGTCGTCTTCCCCGGGCTCGGTCACCTCACGCAGCAGCTCGAGGAGGAAGCCCGCCTCGAGGAGCACCGTGCAGAAGTCGGCGAGCGACCGGTGGAGGCTGTGGAACGTCATGGCGAGCCCGTTCTTGTCGATGTGCTCGGCCGTGCGCCGGCGTTCGAAGTAGGACTCGGTGAGGACGAAGGGCGGGAGACCGTCGTCGACCGAGGCGAAGTGCCCGGCCGAGTTGACCGGATGCACGATGGCCGCGACGAGACGCCCGCCCGGTGCGAGCACTCGGGCCACCTCGGCCACCGCCCGCTCGAGGTCGTCGACGTCGTGGAGGGACATGAAGGCCACCGCGCAGTCCGCCGCCCCGTCGGCGAGCGGGAGCGCAGCGGCGTCACCGACCACCTGCGCGGCGCGGTCACCTTCGTGCGAGGCGGCCGCCGCGACCAGCCGGGGGGAGCCGTCGACGGCGAGCACCCGGTGCCCCAGCGCCAGCAGGTCCCGGCTGACCCGGCCCTCCCCGGACCCCACGTCGAGGGTGAGGCGCCCAGGTGCCGGGAGGATCGGCAGGAAGGCGGCCCGGTGGAAGCGCCAGTAGCTGTCGTGTCCCGGGGTCCGGGCCCAGGCGATCCACTGCTCGGCGTGGTCGTCCCACGCCTCGCGAAGCGACGGCACGGCCCCTCCTCGATGCAGATTCAGAGGTAGGTGCCGGGCCGCTCGGGCAGCTCGCCCTGTCCGGGCGGCAACCCCCGTTGGCGCATCTCCTGGAGCTGGGCCCGGGCGGCCATCTGTTGGGCCATGAGCGAGGCCTGGATCCCGTGGAAGAGGCCCTCGAGCCAGCCGACGAGCTGGGCCTGGGCCACCCGCAGCTCGGCCTCCGACGGCGTGCCTTCGTCGAAGGGCAGGGTGAGCCGGTCGAGCTCGGCCGCCAGGTCGGGTGAGAGCGTCGACGCGAGCTCTTGGACCGACTGCTCGTAGATCTCGCGCATGCGCACCCGGCTCGCCTCGTCGAGGGGCGCCGAGCGCACCTCGTCGAGGAGCTGCTTGACCATCGTGCCGATGCGCATCACCTTGGCCGGCTGCTCGACGGACTCGGTCAGCGGCGCCGAGCCGTCGGTCGCCGGGGTGACGTCGGCCGGGAGCACGGTCACGACATCGTCGTCCGGCGGGGGCGCGGGGTCGTCAGCGGGCGTCACGGCGCGAGCATGCCACTTCGCTGACCGGTCAATCGGCGGGGGCCCACGCAGCCAGCGGGACGAGCATCTCCGCCGGGGTGAGTGAACCGTGGCGGGCGACGAGGCGGAGCTCCCCCGTGTCGGCCGGGTCGAGGAAGGCCGTCGGCTCGAAGGGGACGAGGGCCACGTCGCCGAGCCGGTCCCGCACCGCGGGCACCGGCTCGCCCCCGAGCCATCCCCGGTCGATCATCTCCTCGACGGTGAGCACCCAGGCCAGATGGCCGAAGACCGCCTCGGCCGCCGCGGCCACGTCGTCGGCCGCGCCGGGCCGGGCGTGGAGCCAGCGGAAGCGGCCCTCGCCCGAGACGAGGACGACCGACGCCATCACCTCCGGTGGGACCACCTCGACAGCTGGTCCCACGTCGACCTGGCCATGGTCGGCGGTGACGACGAGAGCGGTGCCCGCCGGCAGCACGGCGAGCACGTCGTCGACCAGCCGGTCGACGGCCCGCAGCTCGGCGTCGTAGTGCTCCCCGAGGCCCTTGGCGTGGGCCACCCGGTCCACGCCGTCGTAGTAGGCGTAGACGAAACGAGCGCCCGACCCGAGCGCCTCGCGCACACCGAGCGCCACGCCCGAGGCCGTGTGCCAGCCGCGGAGCACCGTGCCGCCGAGGTGGGCCACCGTGAAGCCGGTGGTCGCGTACTCGGCCCGGGTGACGACGGGCACGCCGGCGCCGTCGGCCACCGGCGCCCCCGGGAAGGCCGGGTAGGGCTGGAAGGTGGCAGGGCGGAGGCGCTGGCGGGCGTCGGCGCCGTCGAGGCGCCAGTGGAGCACGTTCAGGATCTGGCCGTCGACGGCCACGCGGTAACCCACCACGCCGTGCACGGCCGGCGGGAGCCCGGTCGAGAGGCTGGTGAGCGCGGTGGCCGTGGTCGACGGGGCGACCGAGGTGAGCGGGGGCCCGCTCGCCGCGGCGATCGTGGGCGCGAGGTGCGGCCGCCCGGCCAGCTGCTCGGCCCCGAGGCCGTCGAGGAGGAGAAGGACGACGGCCCGGGCTCCGGCCAGCGCGGCCGGCAGCCAGGCCGGGGCCGGCCCGGGGGACGGCTGCAGCTGGGCTACGAGGGCGGGGACCAGGTTGACGAGGCAGGGCCCGTCGAAGTCGGGTAGGACGGGATCGGGACGCACGGACGGCGTGGTCGTCATGGCGCCCTCACCCTACGGCTTCGCCCCGGGGCGAATCGGCGGCCGCCCGACCCCCTGGGAGTAGCATTCGACCAGGATGAAGGTCTCCACCCGGGGTGACTACGCCAGTCGCGCCCTTCTCTCGCTCGCCCTGCACGAGGCCCAGACCACGCCGACCTCGGTGCGCGACATCGCCGAGCGCACCGCCCTCCCCCAGCCCTACCTGGAGCAGATCCTCCTCGCCTTGAAGGGGGCGGGCATCGTCCGTTCGAAGCGGGGCGTGGGCGGCGGCTACGTGCTCGCCCGAGACCCCGAGGAGATCACGCTGGCCGAGATCGTCTCGGCGGTGGACGGCCCCATCACCGCCGGCGACTTCGGCGAGCCCCACACCGGCGGGGCCTGCGACCACGAGGGGCAGTGCGTGCTCCTTGCGGTGTGGGCCGAGGTGGGCGCGGTGATGCGGGCCCAACTGCAGAGCTTCACCCTCGCCGACATGGTGACCCGGGCCCGCGGCGGCGCGCCCGTCGAGCGGGTCACCGAGGAGGTGATGGCGGCGGCGTCCGGTTCCAGGACGCGATAACCGCCACCTCGCGCTCCCAACCGAGGACCGAGAACGACCCGGCTTCGAGGGCCAAGCAGCGCCCCCCGATCGGGGGCAGGCCGATCCAGCGGGCGGCGAGCACCCGCAGCAGGTGCCCGTGGGCGAAGCAGAGGGTGTCGCCTGGCGTGGCGAGGGCCAGCTCGATCACCCGGTCGGCCCGCCGCCCCACCTCGGCCGCCCGCTCCCCACCCGGCGCGCCGTCGGCGAAGAGGGTCCACCCGGGCCGCTCGGCCCGAATCTCCTCGGTCGTCCGGCCCTCGTAGTCCCCGTAGTCCCACTCGACCAGGTCCTCGTCGACGACGGCGTCGGGGAAGCCGGCCAGCCGGGCGGTCTCGTGGGCCCGACGCCGGGGGCTCGTGAGCACGAGGGCGAAGGGCTCGTCGCACAGCACGGCGCCCAGGGCCTCGGCGGCCGCCCGGCCCGCCGGCTCGAGCTCGGGGTCGCTGTGGCTGGTGTGGCGGCCGGTCCGGCTCCACTCGGTCGTGCCGTGGCGCACGACGACCAGGCGACCGGCGGTAGGACCTCCCATCGGGCCAGGTCAACACCCCCGGCGGGCCCGGGGCAAGTCCGGGCCGCCCGAGGCGATGTCACACCATCTCGCTACGGTGCCGTCGGCCGGGCCCTGCCCGGGCCCCGCCGAGGCTCGGCCGCCATCCCGCCAGGGGGCGGGCCACGTAGATCTGGAGGAGCGTGCCATGTCCCACCCGGCCCACGAACCAGCCAGCGGAATCTCCGGGCCTCGGCCGTTGTTGACGTCAGTGGAGCGTCAAATGACCTTCGCCGGGGCCCGAGAACAGCCCGGTGGGCGGCGCCCCCGGGGCCAGCCTTGCGCACCCCGCTGGAGGTTGGAAGAGAACCGGGGGTCATTGGCGTTCTCAACAGTAGGAACCAAGACCGAGGACACGAGGGAGCGACAGACAGCGACATGGCTCAAGTGGGAACGATGGCAGTGAAGCGGAGCCCGACGGGTACGACGGACAGCCTTGGGCTGTTCCTGCGCGACCTCGACCACTACCCGATGCCGGACTACGACGAGCAGGTCGAGTTGGCCAAGCGGGTGCAGGCCGGTGACGAGGAGGCCCGTAACCAGATGGTGGCGGCCAACATGCGCCTCGTCGTGCACTGGGCCCGCCGCTACCAGGACCGCGGGGTGGACCTCGGCGACCTCGTCCAGGAGGGGACCTTCGGGCTGCTCCGTGCGGTCGAGAAGTTCGACTGGGAGCGGGGCTTCCGCTTCTCCACCTACGCCACGTGGTGGATCCGCCAGGCCCTCCAGCGGGCCGTCCAGCAGCACGGCCGGACCATCCGTATCCCCCTCGAGGTGGGCGAGCGCCTGCAGCGCCTCGACGCGGCCACCGCCGAGTTGGCCAGCCAGCTCGGCCGGCCCCCGACCGAGGACGAGATCACCGAGGCCACCGGCATCTCCCCCGATGAGCGGGCCGTGCTCGAAGGGGCCGCCCGGGTGGCGGCCAGCCTCGACCAGCCGGCCACGCTCGACTCGAGCACCTCGCTTGGCGAGCTCGTGGCGCCGGCCCAGGACACCGGTCAGGACGACGTCGACCAGCAGCTCGTGCTCGACAAGGTGCGCGACGCGGTGGACCGGCTGCCCGAGCTCCAGCGCGACGTGCTGCGGCTGCGCTTCGGCTTCGGCGGCGACGCCCCGGCCTCCCTGCAGACGACGGCCGAGCGGCTCGGCGTCGGCGTACGGCGCATCCGCCGGGCCGAGGAGGAGGGGCTGGCCGCGCTGTTGGCCGACCGCGACGTCCTCGGCGCGCACGAGGCCGCCTGAGGCCGAGCTCAACCCCCGCCCGGCACCAGCGCGGCGAGGTCCTCCGGGAGCGGTGACTCGAAGCCGACCGGCCGACCGTCGGCCGGGTGCGCGAACGAGAGCTCCGTCGAGTGCAAGAAGAGCCGCCCCTCGGCGAGGCGCCCGTCCGGCCGGCCGTAGAGGTCGTCGCCCACCACCGGATGGCCGATGGCCGAGAGGTGCACCCGGATCTGGTGGGTGCGCCCCGTCTCGAGCTCGAGTGACAGCAGACTGACCGGCGGCGGTCCCTCGTCGCGGCCGAGCACCCGGTAGGCCGTCCGGGCCTCGCGCCCGCCGGCCACCACCGCCATCTTCGTCGGCTGCCGGGTCGAACGACCGAGGGGCGCGTCGACCACACCCCGCTCGTCGGCCACGATCCCGGCCACGAGGGCGAGGTAGCGCCGGTGCACCTGGCGCGCCGCGAGCTGCTCGGTCAGCGAGCGATAGGCCCGGGCCGAGCGGGCCACGACGAGGAGGCCCGAGGTCCCCCGGTCGAGCCGGTGCACGATGCCCGGTCGCGCCGGGTCGCCGAGCCCTGCGGCGGGGAGCTCGCTGAGCTCGGGGTAACGGGCGAGCAGGCCGGCGACGAGGGTCCCGCGCTCGCGCCCGGCGCCGGGGTGCACCACGAGGCCCGGTGGCTTGTCCACGACGATGACGTCCTCGTCCTCCGCCACGACCGGCACGACCACGTCGGGTTCGGCCTCGACGATCTGCTCGGCGGTCTCGGGCAGCGCCACCGAGAGCGAGGCCCCGGCCCGCAGCGGCGCGCTCCTCGTGGTGACCGGCCGACCGTCGAGTTCCACCGCGCCCCGCTCGACGAGCTCGGCCGCCGTCGCCCGCGACACGCCGGCGAGGAGCGCCACCGCCCGGTCCACCCGCACGCCGTCGAGGAGCGAGGGCACGGTCACCTCCACCGGCTCACCCTCCGTGCTCCGGGCGACGCTCCGTCGTCTCGGCCGTCCCCGCCAGCTCCGTCGGCGGCGTCTCCTCCCCGGGGAACAGCGTGAACACCACGAGGAGGATGCCGCCCACCACGATGCAGCTGTCGGCCACGTTGAACGTCGGCCAGTGCGTGAGGGTGATGAAGTCGACGACCGACCCGTGGTGGCCGCGGACGGCCCGGTCGGCGAGGTTGCCGACGGCCCCCCCGAGGACGAGGCCGATGGCCACGGCGGTCCGGGCCCGCCGGGCCCGCCAGGCCAGGTAGAGGAGCATGCTCACGATGACGATCGCCACGACGGCGAGGACCGGCGCCAGTCCGGTGAAGAGGCTGAAGGCGGCGCCCGAGTTGTAGCCGAGGCCGAGGCCGAGCGGGCCGAGGAGGTGACGGGGCCGTTCGAGGTGGGCCACGGCGAGTGACTTGGTCACCTGGTCCACGAGGACCACGACGGCGGCCACCGCGAGGGCGAGGAGGAGCCGGCGGGCCGGGCGGGCGGTGCCCGACGGCGACGGACCGCTCAGCGGCGCGAGAGCCCCCCGCTCTTGCAGGCCACGCACAGCCGCGCCTGGGGCAGGGCCCGGAGGCGCGGCTTTCTGATCGGCTGGTGGCAACGCTCGCACTCGCCGTAGGTGCGGTCGTCGATGCGGGCCAGCGCGGCCTCGATCTCGTCGACCGCGGCCAAGGCCTGGGCCGACAGCGCGAGGTCGCGCTCGCGGTCCACGGTCACGGTGCCGCCCTCACCTGACTCCTCGTCGAACTGCACGTCGCCGGGCTCGCGCTCTTGGGCGAGTGAGTCGGCCTCCGCCTTGAGCGACGCCGCCTGCTCCCCGTAGACGGCCTTCTCGGCCAAGAGGAGCACCCGCTGCTCGTCGAGGAACTTACGGTCGTCGGCGTAGGGACCCTTCGTCGGCCGGGCCGGCTTCGGCGGCGGAGCCGGCTTGGGCTCGACCTTCACGACCGGCTTGGCCGGCGCCTTGGGGGCGGCGGGCTTGGCCGCGGGCTTCGGCGGCGGCGCGCTCTTCGGCGGCGCCTTGGCCGGTGTCCTGGCCGGGGCCTTGGCCGGCGTCTTCGCCGTGCTCTTGGTCGTGGCCTTGGTCGCGCTCTTCGCCGGCGCCTTGGCCGGTGTCCTGGCCGCCTTCACCGGTGCCTTGGCCGCCGGCTTGGCCGTCTTCACGGCGCTCCTCGCCGGGGCCTTGGCCGGCGTCTTCTTCGCCCCCGCGGCGGCCTTGGTGGTCGATCCCCGCCCGGCCGCCGCCTTCTGCGCCTTGGCCGGGCGCGACGAGGCACTCACCTTCGGCGCGGCGGCCTTGCTCGCTGGGGTCATCTCCTACTCCTCTCCGGCCCGCCCTCGGTCCACGTCGCCCGACGGGTCGTCACAGGACGACCGGGAGGCGGCGACCCTACTCGGTGCGTCCGACGCCGGGCCAGTTCCTCGGGCCCGACGGTGCAGACCGGCACCCTAGGGGGACGCGACGGACGGCCGAGCGCGTCGGCACCGCCCGCCCGATGACGACGGGTCGTCAGCCGGGGTGTGCGGTGGGTGGCCCGTTGTCGGCCGGGGCGGCCGGCTGGCGCAGGTCCAGGACCTGACCGACCTCCCCCCGCTCCCGGGGCGCCGCGGCCACCTCGCCGCCGTTGGCCGAGGTCGGCGGGTTGGGCCGGGCCGGCCGGCCCTCGGCCCGGGGCGCGGGCCTCGCACCCTCGCCGCCGCGGGGCTGGAGGGCCATCAGCGCCGCCGCCGGCTGGATGTTCTCGTCGACCCACTTGAGCACGTCGGAGAGTGTCGAACGCAGCCGGTTGCGCTCCGACTCCAAGTGCCGGGCCATGTTCTCCACGTCGTTGGCCAGTTGGGCCCGCATGGCCTCGAGCCGCTGCACCTCGTCGCGCAGCCGGCGCTCGGTGTCCGACGACAGCTGGCGGGCCTGCTCCTCGGCCTGCGACACCGTCTGGCGGGCCCGCTCCTCGGCCGAGGCGACGATCTCGGCCGCCTCGGCCTCGGACTCCCGCTTGGTCTGGTCGACGAAGCGCTGGGCGAGGAGGAGCGTGCGCTGGAGCGTCTCGTCCGGCACGACCTCGGCCGCGGGGGCGGCCGCCGGCGGCGGCGGCGGCAGGTCGCGTCGTTCGCCCTCGGCCTGGGCGAGCTTCTCGTTGGCCTGGCGCAGCCGATCGCTCGCCTGGCGCAGTTGCTCGTAGAGCGATTCGGCCTCGACGGCCGCTTTCTCCAGGTACTCGTCGACCTCGTCGACGTTGTAGCCCTTCAGGCCGAGCCGGAACTCGACCGTGCGCAGGGTCTCGAGGATCGCCGGGGGCGGGGGGGCGCTGTCCATGTCGGCCGAGCATACAGGCACGGCCCCGAGCGGCCTTGGGATCCGGCTGGACGCCTCAGCGGATGGCGACCACGACGATCTGGAGCACCACGATCACCACCAGGAAGGACATGTCGATCCCCATGCCACCGGCCCGGATGGGCGGGAGTACCCGCCGGACCGGCCGCAGCACGGGCTCGATGATCTTGTCGAGGGCCCGGTTGATCCGGTCGACGGCGCCGTCGGGACGGGCCGGGATCCAGCTGAGCAGCGCCCGGACGATCAGGATCAGGACGTAGAGCTCGAGGATGAGGACGACGATGCCCCGGATGCTCACCTCGGCTCAGGGGCGAACGTAGCCCCGCTCCTGCAGGCGCTGGCGCTCCTCCTCGGACACCTTCACATTCGTCGGAGCCAGCAAGAACACCTCGTCGGCGACCTTCTCCATGTCGCCGCTCAGGGCGTAGGTCACGCCGCTGCAGAAGTCGATCATGCGCCGCCGCAGGTCCCGCTCGGCCACCTGCAGGTTGACGATGACCGGGCGGTTGGCCTTCAGCACGTCGGCGATCTCCTTGGCGTCACCGAAGCGCGACGGGGCCACCACGTGGACCTTGGCCGCCGGATCGGCCACCGTGCGCACCGACCCCGTCGCCGGTCGGGCCGTGAGCGTGGGCTGGGCGGTGGCCGTGGCGCCGTCCCGGGGGATCGTGCGGATCCGGCCCACCGCGGCCGGTGCCCTCGGCTCCTCGGGCTCCTCGGGCTCGACCACCGTCCGGGGCTCGGGCCGGGCGACCGGAGCGAACCCCTGGGGGCTGCGCTCGTCGTAGTCGTCGTACTCGTCGTACTCGTCGTCGAGCAGGCCGAGGTAGACCATCGTTTTCTTCAGGAACGAGGGGGCCATCAGCGATCTCCTGCGCCACAGCGTAGTGCCTGGCGTGCGCGACGGGCGGACCCGAGGCGTGCCCTCACCTGGGACTCCCGACGTCGCCCCTCGGTGGGCGGTCGCCGAAGAGGGCCCGTCCCACCCGCACCATCGTCGAGCCCTCGGCCACCGCCAGTTCGAGGTCGTCGGTCATGCCCATCGAGCGCTCCGGCAGCCCGAGCCGATCGGCCAAGGCGGCGAGGGTGGCGAAGGAGCGGGCCGCGGCCTCCCGCTCGGGCGGGGCCACGGTCATCAGGCCGGCGACATCGAGGTCCAACTGCACGAGGGCCTCGACCATGGGCTCCACCTCCCCGGGCGCCACTCCGTTGCGGCCCGGCTGACCCGTCACGTCGAGCTCCACGAGCACGGTCGCCCCGGGGGCCGCGGCGGCGATGGCCCGGCCCTCCTCGACCCGGGCCACCGACTGCCAGCAGCCGACCACCGGAGCCAGGGCCTTCACCTTGTTGCGCTGGACGGCCCCGAGGAAGTGCCACCGGAGGTCACCGGCGGCCCGGCCCACCTCGGCCGCCTTGTCGATGAGCTCGCGGGCGTAGTTCTCGCCGATGTCGTCGAGCCCGGCGGCCGCCGCGGCCAGCACCGCCTCGGCCGAGAAGCCCTTGGTCACCGCCACCACCCGCACCGCGGCGGGGTCGCCGCCGGCGGCGGCGATGCGCCGGCGCACCTCGGCCAGGCCGGCCAGCGCGGCGGCGAAGGCTCCCTCGGGTGGCGGAGCGCTCACCGCGACGGGGCGGTCGGCCCCGGGGGGCCTAGCGGAGGAACGACGGGACGTCGAAGTCGTCGTCGTCGCCGAGGTCGAGGTCGTCGCCGGGGGTGTCGGCGAAGATGTCGACCGTCGTCACCGGCTCGAGCCCGAGTACCGGCTTGTGCTCGTCGACGGCCGAGGCGGCCGACGACGAGCGTCGACCCTCCTCCCAGCGCTCGAAGCCGGCGGCGATCACCGTCACGCGCACCTCGTCGCCCATGTTGTCGTCGATGACCGCGCCGAAGATGATGTTGGCGTCGGGGTGGGCCACCGAATGGATGATCTCCGCCGCCTCGTTCACCTCGTAGAGACCGAGATCCGATCCACCGGCGATGTTGAGGAGGATCCCGCGCGCCCCTTCGATCGAGGCCTCGAGGAGCGGGCTCGTGATGGCGGCGCGTGCCGCGTTCACCGCTCGCCCATCGCCTGACGACGCGCCGATCCCCATGATGGCCGTGCCCGCGTTGGTCATGACCATCTTCACGTCGGCGAAGTCGGTGTTGATGAGGCCCGGCACGGTGATGAGGTCGGTGATACCGCGCACGCCCGACAGCAACACCTCGTCGGCCATGCGGAAGGCGTTGACCATCGTGGTCTTGTCGTTCGACACGGTGAGGAGCCGGTCGTTCGGGATGACGATGAGGGTGTCGACCTTCTCCTTCAGGATCTGGACGCCCTTCTCGGCCTGCACCGAACGCACGCGGCCTTCAAACGTGAACGGCCGCGTCACGACGCCGATCGTGAGGGCGCCCACCCCCTTGGCCACCTCGGCCACGAGCGGGGCCGCGCCGGTGCCGGTGCCGCCGCCCTCGCCGGCGGTGATGAAGACCATGTCGGCCCCCTGGAGGGCCTCTTCGATGTCGTGGCGGTGCTCCTCGGCGGCCAGGCGCCCGACCTCGGGGTCGCTCCCCGCCCCGAGGCCCCGGGTGAGCTCGCGCCCGATGTCGAGCTTGAGGTCGGCGTCGCTCATGAGGAGCGCCTGGGCGTCGGTGTTGGCCGCGATGAACTCGACGTTGCGGAGGCCCGCCTCGATCATCCGATTGATGGCGTTCACGCCGCCACCCCCCACGCCGACGACCTTGATGACGGCGAGGTAGTTGCTCTGTGGCGGCATGCTCATGCGCTCCCTCGATACTCGCTTCTGCGCAGGCGGTCCGCCATCGGCTGCTCCCCCTCGTTCCGCCCCCAGGTAGCCACCCGGTGTGCCGCGAACCCTCCTCTCTCAACCTTTGATGGAGGTTGATGGGCCGCGAACAACGTGTACCCACGATACGAGGGGTGTCCCACCAGGTCAAGCAACGTCGTCACGGTGCGATCACGCGCTCGTCACGGTGGGCGACTGCGGGACGCTCACGTCGATGACGTCGCCGGTGTGCAGGGAGGCCCCGGCGAGGATCGCCGCCACGTCCTCGTACTTGGCCCGGAGCTCGGCCGTCGTGCCCAGCACCACCTTGAGCGGGGTGGTCATCGTGAGCACCACCCGACCGCCGGGCACGACGGTGATCCCGGCCACCTGCGCCTTGAAGGCGGGCGGCAGGCTGGCCGCCACGACGAGGGCCGGGGCGGCCCCCGCCCCGAGGTCGCTCCCCGCCGGGCCGGCGTGGACCGGGGCGGCCAGCTCCACGAGGCCGGGGACCGGCCGGGCGACGACGGCGAGCACCCGGCCGGTGGCGTCCACCTCGGCCAGGTCGTGGCCCTCGGCGATCAGCCCGACGGGTACCCGCTCGGTCACGGTGATGCTCACGGCGTCGGGCCAGTGGCGCACGACGGTGGCCGAGGCCACCCAGGGCAGCCGCTCGATCGCCGCGGCGGCGGCGCCGGGGTCGACGTCGACGAGCGGCGGCTCGTTCGCGAGCCCGGCCGCGGCCACCACGGCCGGTGCGGTCGAGTGCCCTGCGCCGAGCACGGTCACGTGCCGGACCGCGAACCACGAGGAGTGGAGGGCGAGCCAGCCGTCGACGACGAGCGCGCTCGCCAGGAGGAGCGCGAGGAGGAGCCGCAGACGCCGCCGCCCGGCCGATCGGGCCACCTCGACCCGTCGGGCCTCGATGCGCGGGTCGATGCGCCGCGGGCGAGCACGGGGGGACGGTCGGGTCGTGGTGCCGGTCGGGGGGCTCACCGGGTCACCGCCCGCGACGCGCCGTCGAAGCCGACCATCTGGACCTCGGGCCTGAGGACCACGCCGAGTCGCTCCTCGACCGCCGCGGCCACGAAGTCGATGAGCCGCGCCACGTCGTCGGCCGACCCGCCGTCGTCGGCCTGGATGAAGTTGGCGTGCTTCGTCGACACCTGGGCCGTGCCGAGGCGGTGGCCCTTGAGACCGGCCGCCTCCACGAGGCGACCCGCCGCGTCGTCCGGCGGGTTCGTGAACACCGAGCCGGCGTTGCTCCCTCCCGGTTGGTGCTCGCGCCGCCAGCGCACCACCTCGGCGATGGCCGCCCGGCCGGCGACGGGGTCGCCCCGCTGCAACCCGAACTCGGCCCACACGACCACCTGGGTGGCGGTCAGCGACGACGAGCGGTAGGCGAGGTGCAGCGCCGCTGGGTCGATCTCACCCGGGCCGTCCTCCGACCCGGCGAGGTCGAAGAGCGCGCAGCGGGTGAGCGACGACGCGGTGTCCGAGCCGTGCCCCCCGGCGTTCATGCGCACCGCGCCGCCGACGGAGCCGGGGACGCCCACGGCCCACTCGAAGCCGGTCAGGCCGGCCTCGACCGCACGCCGGGCGAGCACCGGCAGGCCGACGGCCCCACCGGCCGCCACGGTGGGCGGGTCGTCGGGACCGGGCAGTTCCACCGCCTCGAACGCGCCCGTGAGATGCACGGCGAGGCCACAGAACCCGGCGTCGGCCACGAGGAGGTTGGAGCCCTTCCCGACCACGAGGACCGGCACCGGGTGACGGGCCAGGCCCCGGCGCAGCGCGGCCAGGTCGGCCTCGTCGGCCGGCTCGGCGAAGAGGGCCGCCGGGCCCCCCACCCGGTAGGTGGTGAGGGCGCCGAGGGACACCCCCCGCCGGGCCAACGGGCCGAGCTCGGCGGCCAGCGCGGCCACCTCGTCGCCGGCCCCGGTCGACGGACTCACCACGAGGGTTCCGCCAGGAGCTCGTCGGGGAGGGACGTGAGGTCCCCGGCCCCGAGCGTGAGGCACAGGTCGCCCCGGGTGAGGATCGACCGGAGCGTGGCCCGCAGCTCGTCCCGGCCGGCCGAGTAGAACAGCGCAGCGCCCGGCTCCTGGGCCACCAGGGCGTCGAAGACGAGCCGGCCGGAGACGCCGGGCACCGGGCGCTCGCCGGCGGCGAAGACGTCGGTCACCACGACGACGTCGGCCGAGGCGAAGGCGTCGGCGAAGGCCCCGGCCAGCGCGGCGGTGCGCGTGTAGCGGTGGGGTTGGAACACGGCCACCACCCGGTCCCAGCCGCCGTCGGCCGCCGCGGCGAGGGCCGCCCGCACTTCCCCGGGCAGGTGGGCGTAGTCGTCCACGAACGTCACGCCCCCGGCCTCCCCCCGGAACTCGAAGCGCCGCGGGACGCCGGCGAAGCGGGCGAGCGCGGCCGTCGCCGCCTGGACGGGGGCGCCGACGGTCAGGGCGCCGACCGTGGCCACCGCGGCGTTGCGGGCGTTGTGCAGACCGGGCACCGGCACCTCGAGCCGGCCCAGGGGGCCGTCGGGCCCGGCGAGGACGAAGGCCAGCGAGCTCCGCCCGAGGGCCAGGTCGACGAGGCGGTAGTCGGCGTCGTCGGCCGTCCCCACCGTGACCGACCCGTGGCGGCGGCCGACGGCGAGGGCCAACGGGTCGTCGGCCGCGACGATGGAGGAGCCGGTGGCCCGGCCGACGAAGGCGTCGAAGGCCTCGGTCAGCGCCTCGAACGTCCCGTAGTGGTCGAGGTGGTCGGGTTCGACGTTCGTGAGCACCGCCACGTCGGGCACGAGGGAGCCGAACGTGCCGTAGCTCTCGTCGGCCTCGAGCACGAGCCACTCGCCTCGGTCCCAGACGGCGTTGCCGCTCGTCTCGTTCACGTCGGCCCCGACGAGGAACGACGGTCGCAGACCGGCCTCGACCAGCACGAGCGCCAGCATCGAGGCGGTGGTGGTCTTGCCGTGGGTCCCGGCCACCGCGAGGCACCGCCTCGTGGCGGCGATGGCGGCGAGGGCGGCGGAGCGGGGCACGACGGGCAGGCCCCGCCGCCGGGCCTCGGCCAGCTCGACGTTGTCCGCCGGCACCGCGGGCGAGGAGGTCAGCACCTCGGCCCGGCCGAGGTTCTCCGCCCGGTGCCCCACCGTGACGTGCACCCCCTGGGCGGCCAGGCGGTCGGTCACCGGCGAGGCCTTGAGGTCGCTCCCGGTCACCTCGTGCCCCATGGCGGCGAGCGCACTGGCGATGGCGCTCATACCGGCCCCCCCGACGCCCACCACGTGGACCCGCGTCGGCACGGAGAGATCCAGTTCGGGCCCCGGCCGGTCAGCGGACACGGCCGGCCACCGCCGCCTCCACCACGTCGGCCACCCGCTCGGCTGCGCCGGGCCGACCCAGCCGGTGCGCGGCCTCCCCCATCGACCGGAGCTCGGCCGGCTGGGCGAGCAGCCGGCCGAGGAGCACCTCCAGCTGGTGCCCGGTGCAGTCGGCGTCGGGCAGGAGCACGGCCGCGCCGTGCGCCACGAGGACCCGGGCGTTGGCGTGCTGGTGGTCGGCCGGCGCCCCGGGCAGCGGCACGAGGACGGCCGGGACGCCCACGAGCGTGAGCTCGGCCACGGTCATGGCGCCCGCCCGGGAGACGACGACGTCGGCCGCGCCGTAGAAGAGCGGCATCTGGTCGCAGAAGGGGACGACGCGGTAGTCGAGCCGTCCCGGGCTGGGACCGGCGGCAGGGTCGCCGAGCGAGGGGGGTCGGTCGGCCACGACCTCGTCGAAGTCGCGCCGACCGGTCACGTGGTAGAGGGCGAGGTCGTCGCGCTCGGCCCAGCGCCCCGCCAGGTCGACGACGGCCCGGTTCACCCGCCGCGAGCCGAGCGAGCCGGAGACCACGCCCACCGTCGTCCGGTCCTCGGCGAGGCCGAGGGCCACCCGGGCCTTGGCCATGGCCTCGGCCGAGCGGTCGACCAGGCCGAGCTCGTCGCGCACCGGCGTCCCGGTGACCGTGGCCCGCGGCAGCCCCGAGTCGGCGAAGGCGGTGGCGCTCGCCGTGGCGAAGCGGCCGAGGAGCCGGTGGACGAGGCCGGGCACCGCGTCGACCTGCACGAGGACGAGCGGCACCCGTCCGAGCACCGCGGCGGCCCCGGCCGCGAAGCTGGCGTAGCCCCCCACCGAGACGACCACCGAGGGCTGCCAGCGCCCGAGGGTCGCCCGCATCTGGCCGACGGTGGAGCCCGCCTGATAGAGGGCCCGGGCGTTCTCGGCCAGGTCGCCCGGGGCGAGGCTGCGGCGGAGGCCCCGCCCGGGGAGCGTCGTCACCGGGAAGCCCTCCTCGGCCAGGAGGGCGGCGTCTTCCCCCCGGGCCGAACCGACCAGCTCGATCGACGATCGGGGGTGGCCCCGGGCCGAGAGGGCCCGGGCCACGGCGAGGGCCGGGAAGACGTGCCCCCCCGTACCGCCGCCGGCGACGACGGCGAAGCGCTCGCTCACCTCGACCTCCGGGCCCCGGCCACGCTCGCCGGCCGTCGGGCCGCCGGCGCCGGTCGGCGCAGAGCGGGCGGGCGCTCGTGCCGGGCCACGTTCACGAGGATGCCGGCCCCCACCATCGTGATGACGAGCGACGAGCCGCCGAACGAGATGAACGGGAGGGGGATGCCGGTCACCGGGAGGAGCCCGGTGACCGCGCCCACGTTGATGACCGTTTCGCTCGTGATCCAGGCCACGACGGCCACCGCGACCAGCGCCCCGAAACGGTCGGGGGCCCGGGCTGCGGCCCGGAGCCCGAACCAGGCCAGGGCGCCGAGGAGGAAGAGGACGGCGAGGGCCCCCACGAGGCCGAGCTCTTCCCCGACCACCGAGAAGATGAAGTCGGTGTGGGCGTTCGGGAGGAGCCCCCACTTCTCCCGGCCGTTGCCGAGGCCGAGACCGAAGAGGTGGCCCGAGCCCAGGCCGATGAGGGACTGGACGACCTGGTAGCCCGAGCCCGCCTGGTGAGCGCCCGGGTTGAGGAACGAGAACAGCCGGGCCCGGCGGTAGGGGTCGGCCAGGCCGACGATGACGGCCACGAGGAGCAGCGCCCCGAGCAGCTTCACCACCGGCTTCATGGCCACGCCCGAGGCGAAGAGGAGGGCGAGGGTGATGCAGGCGAGGACCACGGCCGTGCCCATGTCGGGCTGGAGGACGATGAGCCCACCGGCGGCCGCCGCCACGAGGAGCAGCGGCCCGACCGTCGTGCGGTGCCCACCGCCCCGCTCGGTCCGCCGCACCACGAGGTGGGCCCCGAACACCACGAGGGCCAGCTTCATGAGCTCCGAGGGCTGCAGCCGCAACTGGCTGAAACCGATCCAGCGGCTCGAGCCGCCCGAGGCCACGCCCACGCCGGGCACGAGCACCAGCAGGAGCAGGGCGAAGGTCACGAGGAGGAGGAGCAGGCTGAGCCCCCGCCAGCGCCGGTAGTCCATCCGGCAGGCGACGGCGAAGGCCAGCACCCCCACGGCCATCCAGATGAGCTCGCGGGTGAGGATGTACCAGGGCGACCCGTAGAGGCTGAGCGAGATCACCGAGCCGGCCGAGCCCACCATCACCGTCCCGATGACGCAGAGCGCCCCCACGAGGACGACGAGGATCGAGGAGGTCGGGACCCGCCGCAGGGCCTCGACGAGGAGCGCCGGGCCGCGGCCGTGGTCCTCGCCGAGCGACTCCCTGGGCGCGTGAGCACGCCGTCGCACCGCACCAGCCTCGCGGAACGGCAGCGCCAGGTGGGGGAATTGGCCGCCCTGGGCGGTCACGTGAACTTGGCCACGGTGAGGAACTCGCCGTAGAAGATGCCGAGGGCGAGGGCGGCGAAGAGGCCGCCCATCACCCAGAAGCGCACCATGACCGTGGTCTCGGGCCAGCCGAGCAGCTCGAAGTGGTGGTGGAACGGCGCCATCCGGAAGACCCGGCGGTGGAACAGGCGGAAGCTCACGACCTGGACGATCACCGACACGGCCTCCAGCACGAACAGGCCGCCCACGATGGGCAGGAGGAGGTCGAGGTTGAGGAGCAGGCAGACCGCGGCCAGACCCGAGCCGATGGCGAGCGCCCCGGTGTCGCCCATGATGATCCGGGCGGGGGCGGCGTTCCACCACAAGAACCCGAGGCACGCCCCGGCGAGAGCCACCGAGGCCAGCGCGAGGTCGATCGCCGACGCCGGGAGCAGGTGGTAGATGGTCACGTGGCGGAAGACCCAGTAGCCGATGATCGAGAGGACGGCAAAGCAGAACGTCGAAGAGCCGGCGGCCAGCCCGTCGAGGCCGTCCGTCAGGTTGACGGCGTTCGACGTGGCCACCATCACGAGCACGGCGAAGACCACCCAGCCGAGCTCGCCGAGATGCACCCCCGGTGTGTTGATGCGGGTGAACGAGAGGGCCGTGGCGGTGTGGGCCCAGTGCACGGCGAGCTCGGCGAACACGATGGCCGCCGCGAACTGGGCCACGAGCTTGCCCCGCTTGTTGAGCCCGAGGCTCCGCTTGTTGCGCACCTTGATCATGTCGTCGAGGAAGCCGATGAGGCCGAACAAGAACACCGCGATGATGACGAGGTACCCGGTGCGCGAGAAGCGCACCTCGGGGCCGACGTGGCCCATGAAGTAGCCGACCAGCACCGCGGCGACGATGGCGATGCCGCCCATCGTCGGCGTCCCAGCCTTGTAGTTGTGGGTGCTCGGTCCCTCCTCGCGCACGAACTGGCCGATGCGGCGTGACCGGAACCACCGGATGAGGAAGGGCGTCGAGAAGACGGCCACGAGGAAGGCCACGCTCCCCGATTCCATGAGCGACAGCACGCCTCAGCCCCCCGAGCCGTCCGGGTGCTCCGGCGGCCGGCCCAAGCGGTCGAGGAGCTGCGCCCGCACCTCCTCGCGGTCGTCGAAGGGGAGCCGCTCCTCCCCCACCTCCTGGTAGGTCTCGTGGCCCTTGCCGGCGACCACGACCACGTCGCCGGCGCCCGCCAGGTCGAGGGCGAGGCCGATCGCCTGCCGGCGGTCGGGCACCACCTCGGCCCCGAGGGCCGGGATCCCCGCCTGCACCTCGGCGATGATGGCCGCCGGGTCCTCGTGCCGGGGGTTGTCCGAGGTGACGACGACCACGTCGGCGCCGGCCGCGGCGGCTGCGCCCATGAGCGGGCGTTTCTTGCGGTCGCGGTCGCCGCCCGCCCCGAACACCACGATCACCCGGGCCCCGGGGGTGGCGAGGCGGCGGGCCTCGGCGAGGACCGCCGAGAGGGCCGCGGGGGTGTGCGCGTAGTCGACCAGCACGGTGAAGGGGGTCGGACGGCCGGCCGACACGAGCTCGAGGCGGCCGGGGACCGCCGGTGAGGTGGCGATGGCCGCCGCGGCGACGTCCTCCTCCACCCCGAGGACGGTGGCCACCGTGAGAGCCATGAGGGCATTGTCCACGTTGAGGAGGCCGGAGAGGGCGGTCCGGACCCGGCGCCCCCGCCACGTGAAGGCGGTGGCCCCGGCCTCGAGACACACATCGGTGGCCTCCGCCCGGTGCACGGTCGTGAGGGGCACCGCGGCCTCGGCGGCGAGCCGGCGGCCCGATTCGTCGTCGGCCAGGACGACGCCGCACCTCGCCCGCTCCGGCGTGAAGAGTGAGGCCTTGGCGGCGAAGTAGTCCTCCATCGTCCCGTGGAAGTCGAGGTGGTCCTGGGAGAGGTTCGTGAACGCGGCCACGTCGAAGACGATGCCGTCCACGCGCGCCTGGACCAGGGCGTGCGAGGACACCTCCATGGCCACGGCCGGCCGGAGCCCGCCACCGGCCCGGTCACGCACCTCGGCCAGGAGCGCCTGCAGCTCGGTGGACTCCGGTGTGGTGCGGGCGCCCGAGAGCGTGCCGAGCACCGTCGTCGGGTGGCCGGCCGCCTCGAGCACCGCACCGAGGAGGTGGGTCACCGTGGTCTTGCCGTTCGTGCCGGTCACGCCGACCATGACGAGGTCCTCGGCCGGGTGGCCGTAGAAGGCGGCGGCCACCCGGGCCATGGCCGGGCGGGCCTCGGCCACCCGCACCTGGAGGACGTCGCCGACGCCCGGGAGGACGTGCTCCTCGAGGAGGGCCACCGCACCGCGGGCGACGGCGTCGGCGGCGAATTCGTGCCCGTCGGCTGTGGTGCCGGGCAGGCAGCAGAAGAGGTCGCCAACGGCGACCCGCCGGCTGTCGTGCACCACCCCGCTCACGTCGACCGACGAGGGGTCGCCCACCGTCTCCAGCACATTGACCTCGTCGAGCAACAGGTTCATCTGCACGGGGGCGGGCGACGGCGACGGCGGGCACCGGCCACGGACTGTCCGGGCCCCGCTCGACCGTCCGGGCGATGGTACTCGTCGCACCAGAGGGTCACGTGATGTCTTGGGCCTGGTCGGCCGACGACCCTCCCTGTGCCTGACCCTGCGTGGGCGCCCCTGGTGTGGTGGGGATGCCGTAGCGATGGAGCGCGTAGCTCATGATCTTGGAGAACACCGGGGCGGCGACCGTCCCGCCGAAGATGGGCGTCGGCCGGTTGAGGACGACGATGGCCGAGATGACCGGGTTGTTCGCCGGGGCGAAGCCCACGAACGAGGCCATGTAGGCCCCCTGGATGTAGCTGTCCTTGCCGGGCTGGGGGATCTGGGCCGTCCCGGTCTTGCCGGCCACCGTGTAGCCCGGGACGACGGCGCTCGTGCCGGTGCCCACGTCCACCACCTGCTCGAGCATCCCGGTGAGCTCGGCTGCGGTGGACGGCGACATCACCTCGTGGCCGGCGGCCGGCGTCACGGCGTGGAGGCTGCCGTCCGGCTCGATCTCCGCCCGGACGAGGGTCGGGGGCACGAACTCGCCGCCGTCGGCCACGGCGTTGTACATGTCGAGGACCTGCTGGGCGGTGACCGCGTCCACCTGGCCGATCGGGAGGGAGACGAGGTCGGTCGGCTCCCACTGGGCCGGCCCGGCGAGAAGGCCGGGGGACTCGCCGGGGAAGTCGAGGCCCGTGAACTGGCCGAAGCCCAGCCGCTGCACCTGGGCCAGGAGACGGGACTCGCCCACGTCCGAGGCGATCTCGGAGGTCCCGATGTTGCTCGACTGGGCGAGGATCTGGGTGGCGGTGAGCTGCTCGGTGGCGTGGGGCTCGGCGTCGTGGAACGTGGAGCCGTCGAGCTGGATGTGGTCGGGCACCGTGAAGAGCGTGTTCGGGCTGACGATCCCGTCGGCCAGGGCGATCGAGAACGTGACCAGCTTGAAGACCGAGCCCGGTTCGTAGAGCTGGGTGACCGCCAGGTTCTGGCTGGCCTCGGCCACCGGCCCCGACGGGCCGCCGGTGCTCTTCGGGCTCGTCGACGTCAGGGTGGTGCCCGCGCCGTCGGCCGGGGCCGTGCTCACCAGGTTGGCCATGGCCAGGATCTGGCCGGTGTGGACGTCCATGACCACGGCCACGCCGCTCGCCGCGTGGGTCGCGGCCACCTGGGCCGCGAGAGCCTGCTCCGTCTCGTACTGGAGGGGCTCGTCGATGGACAGCTCGAGGCCGGTGCCCGCCCGCGAGGCGCTGGCCCCGGTGACGTGGGAACCGGGCAGGGCCACACCGAGCGGCGACTCGAGGAGGGTCTCGGACATCGGGGTCCCGGCGAGGAGGTGCTGGTAGGCGTACTCGAGGCCGCCGTTGCCGGTCCCGGCCGCCCCCGTCGCCCCGAGCACCGGCGCGGCCAGCTGCCCGTTCGGCACGACACGGTGGGAGTCGTCGATGAGGGTGATGCCCGGCTGGTTGGCCGCCGCCACCTTGGCCCCCTCGGCCAGGGGGACGTCCCGGGCGAGGGCCACGTAGCCGTTGCGCTCGTGGAGGAGGCCAGCGAGACGGTCGACGGGCAGGCCGAGCAACGGCGCGAGGGCCTGGGCCTCGGTGAAGGGGTGGGCCACCTGGAAGTCGTCGGCGATCACGGTCTTCGTCGGCACCGAGAGGGCGAGCACGAGGCCGTTGCGGTCGTAGAGCCCGCCGCGCAGCGCCGGCACGGTGACCGTCTGGACGAGCTCGGCCCGGGCGGCCGCCCGGTACTTGGCGGAGTGGAGCACCTGCACGTCGACGAGCCGGGCCACGAGGGCGAGCAGGACGACCACGAGGACGAGCCGGAAGCAGCGGATCCGCCGGGCGAGGACCGGCGGCTGCGCCGGCTTGGCCGGGCGGGCCGCCGGCCGAGCGGCGCCGCGGGGCCGGGTGCTGCGGGTCGTCGGCCGGGGACGCCGGTCGGTGGTTTGCTTGGGCCCCGCCCCCGTCCTCGATCTCGGAGGGAGGGTGGCGGTCGGGCTCACCGACCCGGGGCGGGCGGACCGGCCCCGTTGGTCGTGGGCGTGAGCGTCGTGAGGGGCTCGGTCGTGAGCGTGGTGCCCGGCACCGTCGAGGTCGGCGAACCGGATGCCGCCGTGGTCCCGCCCGTCGTCCCGCCGACGTTGGCCGGGACCGTGGTCGTGGTGGCGGGGGGCGGGGTCAGGTTGGGCGTTGAGAGGGGCTTGTCGAGGGACACCGAAGGGAGCTGTGCCAGCTCGGACGGGGTGACCATGCCGAGCCGGGCGCCGGCGTCGCCCACGATCCGCGAAGGCGTCTCGAGCTGGGCCACCGCCAGCTCGGCCTGGCGGTGCTGCACCTCGGCCACCGACAGGCGGGCCTCGAGCCCGGCCAGACGGACCTGGCCTTGGGCGAGCAGGGCCTGGCCGATGACGACGGCGAGGAGGCTGGCCACGAGGAGCAGCGGCGCGATGACCGGAGCGATCCGGCGCTTGGCCGCCCGGGGCGTGTCGACCGGACGGAGCCGGGGACGGGCCTCGGGCCCGGGGCGGGGCGCGGCCCGCCGGGTGGCCGTCCGGGCGGCGGCGGTGCTGGCCGGTGGCGGGGTCACGCCGCGGTCCGCTCGATGGCCCGGAGCCGGGCCGCCGCGGCCCGGTGGTTGCGGGCCACCTCGTCGGGGGACGGGCGACGGGCGCCCCGGAACACGAGGCGGTGCTTCGGCACCGCGCCGCAGACACAGGGCAGGCCGGGCGGGCAGACGCAGCCGCCGGTGAGCGCCTGGGCGAAGGCCGCCTTCACCAGCCGGTCCTCTCCCGAGTGGTACGCGATGGCCAGGCAACGGCCGCCGACGGCGAGCAGCTCGAGAGCGACCGGCAGGGTGGCCGCCAGCTGTTCGAGCTCCTCGTTGACGGTGGCCCGCAGTGCTTGGAAGACCCGTCGGGCCGGATGGCCACGACGGCGGACGGCGGCCGGCACCGCGGCCGCCACGACCTCAGCCAGCTCGGCCGTCGACGTGACCGGACGTGCGGCCACGACGGCACGAGCCAGCCGGCGGGCTAGCCGGCCCTCGCCGTGGGCGGCGAAGAGGACGGCCAGCTCGGCTTCTGTGGCCTCGTTGACGATGCTCGCCGCGTCACGGCCCGCCGTCGGGTCCATGCGCATGTCGAGGGGGCCCTCGGCCCGGTAGGAGAAGCCCCGTTCGGCCCGGTCGAGCTGAGGCGAGCTCACCCCGAGGTCGAAGAGCACCCCCGAGAGCGTTCCGGCCACGGAGCCCGCGGCCTCGGCCAGCTCGTCGAAGCGGGCCTGCCGGACCGCCGCTCGCGACCCGAACGGCGCGAGGCGCGCCCTGGCCGCGGTGACCGCGTCAGGGTCGCGGTCGAGACCGAGGACGGAGAGCTCCGGGCGGGCGGCGAGGACGGCCGCCGTGTGGCCCCCTCCCCCGACAGTGGCGTCGACCACCCAGCCGGCGGGCACCGGGGCGAACAGCTCGACCACCTCGTCGAGGAGCACGGGCTCGTGCAAGAACTGGTCCTGGGCCATCCGCAGCCCCCCGGCCGGCACCGCGCTCTCGAAGAGAGCACGTTGGTGGAAGAGGGCGGAGGAGATGTCTTCCACCGCGCCGGTCGAGGGGCTGCGCATGGTCCGGGCTTGAGAGCCCAACGCAACGTTGTCGTCGCCTCCAATCAGTCGTCCGCGTCGTCGATGAACCACCGTTCTTCTGGGGCCACCCGCTCCGACCAGACGGTCGGGTTCCAGAGCTCGAGCCGGTCGATGGCCCCGTGCACGAGCACCTCGCTCTGCAGACGGGCGAACTCCCGCAGGTACGAGGGGATGGCCATGCGGCCCTGACGGTCGATCTCCACCTCGCAGGAGTTGGAGGCCCAGACCCGGGCCCGGTTGCGGTCGGTGCGTCCACCGGCCCCCCGGTCCTGCATGGCGGCCATCTGCCGCTCGAACTCCCCCGGTGTCCAGAGGGCGAGACAGCCCTCCCGGAACTCGGTGAGGTAGCCGCCCCGCTCGAAGGCCCCGCGGAATTTGGCAGGCAGGATCACCCGACCCTTGGTGTCGAGCGAATGCTCGTACCTTCCGACGAATCCGGCCACTTCCCCGCACTCCCACGACGCTCCCTGGATCGCGCCCTCTGACACCCTTTCACACCACTTTCCGCCACTCTACGCCCCACCTCCCCACCGGTCAACCACGCTCCACCCCACTGGGTCACCCGGCGGTCGGGGCCGGCCAGCCCCAGCGGACGCCGGGCGCGCGGTGACCGGCCGCGGCCGGCGCGGTTGGCACCGAAGGAGGACGTCAGCGAGGTTGGCGGACCGGGCCTCGGGGGCCCGGCCGCATGGGGTCAGTCAGTCAGGTGGTCCCAGCCGGTCCCGGGGAGGAGGGACGAAAGGGCGGCCCCCAGGGCGTCGAGTCCCGACCCCAACAGGTCCTCGAGGCCCAGGCCGGCCTGGGCGAGGTCCGACCCGGCGCGCCGTCGGGCCTCGTCGGGGAGGTGGAGGAGGTCGGTCAGGGCGACGGGGTCCCAGACCCGGTGGGCGGCGGTGTGGAAGAGGGATCCCTCGCGGCCGCGCCACTGGGCCACACCCACGACCTTGCGACCACTGGCGGTCACCTCGCCGGGGCCGAGGCCGGCGAAACACACCGTGGCCGACCACTCGTTCGCGGTGCTCGGCCCGTCGTGCACGACGGTCGGACGGGCCCCGCAGGCCGCCAAGGCGGTCGACCACCACCGCCCGACCCACCCGGCGGCCGCGACGACGTCGTCGTCGAAGAGCGGGTCGCCTCGGGGCACCCACACGTCGAACCACACCGGGTCCCCCGGCTGGACGAGGACGGCGCCCCCACCGCTCCGTCGCCGGACGACCTCGAGGCCGAGCGCCTGCGCCTTGGCCCGGTCGACCAGCTCCTCGCGTTGGGAGCTGCCGAGGACGACGGCCGGGTGGGCGTGACGCCGCCGGACCAGGGTGCGCCCGAGGGGGCGGAAGGCGTCGACGTCGAACGGCGGCGGTGCGGGGCCCGACGGCCCCAGGGTGGCCCCGCTCGTCAGGACGCGGCCGCCAGGTACGGCTCCCACAGCGGGTCCACGTCGGCGAGATGCCGGAGCCGCCAGAGGTAGCCGTCGGGGGCCACCGGCTTGAACGACAGGGACCATCCGAGCTCCGAGAGCAGCTGGTCACCCTTCAAGAGGTTGTCGCGCTTGCACGACGCCACGACGTTGGACCACTCGTGGCGCCCCCCACGGCTGCGCGGCACGACATGGTCGATGGTGTCAGCCACGTCGGAGCAGTAGGCGCAGCGCCCGCTGTCGCGACGCAGCACGGCCCGGCGCGTGAGCGGCGGCGTGCGTGCCCAGCGCGGGATGCGCACCATGTGGCAGAGCCGCACGATGGCCGGCACCTCGACCGACAGGTGGGCCGAGTGGAACACCGGAGCTTCCGGGGAGAAGGCGACGGCCTCGGCCCGGCCGGCGAGCACGAGCACGACGGCGCGGCGGTCCGACACGAGGGACAGCGGCTCGTAGGTCGCATTGAGCAAGAGGACCCGCCCCATCCGCCAGAGGCTATCCGCGAGCCCCCCGCATCCTTCGACACCAGCGCAGGTAGGCCACCACGTCGTCGGTGCTCGGGGGTTCGTCGTGCTCACTGCCGTAGGCGGTGACCAGCCGGAACCGCCAGTAGTGCGGATCGGGCGCCGGGAGGGGCGGCCACCGGCGCCACCAGCCCGGGGCGGCGAGCCGGCGGAGCGCGACGAGGGCCACCCACCACAGGCCCGGTCGGAGGAGCACGGTGAGGAAGACCCGGGAGAGCGTCCCCGGCGTCACGCCATCCCCCGCCAGCCGACGGCCGCCGCACCGACGAGGGGGCCCTCGTCACCGAGACCCGCCGGAACCACCCGGGTCCCCCGCGAGAAGTCGAGGCGGGCGGAGCGGTCCACCTCGGCCTGGGCCGCGGCGAAGAAGGGCTCGCCGAATCCGAGGGCCACCGAGCCGGCGATCACGACGAGCGGGAGGTCGAGGAGGTTGGCGACGTCGGCGACCGCCCGGCCGACCAGCATGCCGGTGCGCTCCACCACGTCGGGCGGCGCCTCGGCCGCCAGGCGTCCGGTGCGGGCGGCAATGGCCCCGCCGGAGGCCTCCGCTTCGAGACAGCCCCGGGCCCCGCACGGGCACCGCCGACCGTCCGGCACCACGATGACGTGCCCCACGTGGCCGGCGTTGCCGAGGCGGCCGTCGAGCAGCCGGCCGTCCAGCACGATCCCACCGCCGACGCCGGTCGAGACGACCATGGCCATGTACTCGCGCCGGCCGGCGGCGGCCCCCGTCCACCCCTCGCCGAGAGCGAGCGCCTTGGCGTCGTTGTCGACGAACGTCGGCAGGCCAGTCAGTTCGGCCAGTTCGGCCCGGAGGGGGAAGCCGCGCCAGCCGGGGATGTTGAGCGGCGAGACCGTGTCACCGTCCATCGGTCCGCCGCACCCCACGCCGCAGACGACTGCGGCGGGGGCCTCTTGCATGGTGGCCTCGACGAGGGGGGCGAGCGCCGCCCACGGCTCCTCGGGTGTTGGGACCTGGCGACGGTGCGAGAGCCGGCCAGCGCGGTCGACGAGCCCGGTGGCCAGCTTGGTGCCGCCGACGTCGACGGCGAGACAGAGCTCGTCGGCCGAGCTCACCCGGGGACTAGTGGTCGCGGCGGTTGAAGCGGGTCCGGAACCAGTCCCGGGTCCGGTGCACGGCGTTCGGGACGCCCCCCTGGCTGGGGTGCTCCTCGTGGAGCGACCGGGTCAGGTCGTGGAGGCCGGCCTTCCCCATGCGGCGGAGGTTCCGTTCGAAGACGACAGCCGAGACGAACATGATCGCCCAACCGATCAGGCCGACGAACACCGACTGGGAGAAGAAGGCGATGACGATGGCCAGGCCGGCCAGGAAGCCGAGGGCCGCCCACTTGCAGTAACGGCCGGCGTACCGGTAGACGGTCTCGGACCGGACTCGCTCGGCGAACTCGGGGTCCTGACGGACGAGCGACTCCTCGAGCTCAGCAAGGATCCGCTGCTCATGCTCCGAGAGCGGCACCGGCCTCCCCTTTGCGCCTGTCTACCCGTCCCATCCCGGCGACGATCCTCCTCCACCCGATGGCTCTGCCCGCCATGTTCGCGCACCGCGCCCTGGCGGACAACGGGGCTCTCACCCGCTTGAGGAGTCTATGGCCGGGGGACGGCGCCAGGGTACGCGCCGGGCCCTGTCCCGGGCCGGTCCGGAGCCGGCCCGGCGGGCACCAGCTGTCCTAGCGTGCGCCGTCATGGACGCCTTCACTCCAGCCGTCGAGGTCGCCGCGGCCGTCCGTCGGCGCCAGGTCAGCCCAGTCGAGCTCCTGGAAGGGTGCTTGGAGCGGGTGGACCGCCTGAACCCCGCCGTGAACGCCGTGGTCTGGCGCAACGACGAGGAGGCCCGGGCCGAGGCCAAGGCCCTGGCCGACCAGATCGCCAAGGGGACCGAGGAGCTCCCCCCCTTCGCCGGCGTGCCGCTCCCGGTGAAGGACCTGACCCCCGTGGCCGGCTGGCCCGTCACCTACGGCTCCTGCGTCGCCCCGGAGGGGCCGAGCGACGAGGGCGAGCTCGTCGTCGAGGCCCTCCGGCGGGCCGGCTTCCTCCTCACCGCCCGGACCAACACCCCCGAGTTCGGTCCGATCACGGTGACCGAGAATCGGCGCTACGGGGTCTCCCGCAACCCCTGGGACACCGAGCGCACCCCCGGGGGCTCCTCGGGCGGCGCGGCCGCCGCGGTGGCCTCGGGCATGTTCCCCCTCGCCCACGGCAACGACGGGGGCGGGTCGCTCCGCGTCCCCGCCTCCTGCTGCGGGCTGGTCGGGCTGAAGGCGAGCCGGGGTCGGGTCCCGGCGCGGGTCACCGGTTGGATGGGTTGCACGGTCGAGGGTGTCATCACCCGCACGGTGACCGACGCCGCGGCGGTGCTCGACGTCATCAGCGGCCCCGACCCGGCCTGCTGGTTCAACACGCCGCCACCCGACCGGCCCTTCGTGAGCGAGGTGGGCGCCGACCCCGGCCGGCTCCGGGTGGGACTCCTGACCCGGGCGCCCCTCGACCTGCCGGTGGCCGACGAGCCCCGCCGGGCGGTCGAGGCGGCCGGCGCCCTCCTCGAGGGCCTCGGCCACCATGTCGAGGCGGTGGACTTCGAGCTGTTCCCCGTCGAGATCCTCGGCCCGTTCCTCACCATCGTGAACGCCGGTCTCGCCGACTACGTCGGCATCGACTTCGCCAAGGCCGAGCCCCACATCGCCGCTCAGTACGAGGCGGCACAAGCCGAGAACAGCTTCGCTCTCGCCCGGGCCATGGGCGACCTCCAGCGCCACACCCGGACGAGCGTCGCCCGCTGGGGCCGCGACTTCGACGTGCTCGTCACGCCGACGATGGCCATCGAGCCGCCGATCGCCGGCGCGGTGCTCGAGGAGACCCACGCCGGCGCCGGCGCCCCGGCGGCCGACGTCGTCGCCATGGCCGTCTTCAACGCACCCTTCAACGTGACCGGCCAGCCCGGCCTGAGCCTGCCCCTCCACTTCACACCGTCGGACATCCCGATCGGCGTGCAGCTCGTGGCCGGCCCGTGGCAGGAGGGGCTGCTCCTCCGCCTCGCCGCCCAGCTCGAGGAGGCCGCCCCCTGGGCGGCGCGCCGCCCGCCGATCCACTGAGCGGGCACCGCCGCCGAACCGCCGGGCACAATACGGCCGATGGACCAGCCGACCATCGAGACGCTGTTCGTCATCGGCGTCGTCTCGGTCCTGTCGGTGCTGATCGCGCACTACCTACGGCGCTTCTACGTGAGCGCCGTCGTGCTCGAGATCCTCGCCGGCATCCTCGTCGGCCCCCAGGCTCTCGGCATCGGCCATCTGACGCCGGTCATCGTCGGGCTCGGCTCGGCCGGCCTCACGTTCCTCATGTTCATGGCGGGCTACGAGATCGACTTCGACCGGGTGAAGGGCGTCCCGCTCCGGCTGGCCGGGATGGGCTGGGCGTTCTCGTTGGCCGTCGGCCTCCTCTTCGGCGGCCTCCTCGAGGCGAGCGGCCACGTCCTCTCGGGTCTCGTTACCGGACTCGCGCTCACCACGACCGCCCTCGGCACGATGCTCCCGATGTGGCGGGACGCCGGGCTCCTCGGCACCCGGCTCGGCAGCCACGCGCTGGCCATCGGCTCGGTCGGCGAGTTCGGGCCCATCGTGGCGGTGGCCCTCCTCCTCACGAGCGACAACCCGCTCAAGGTGAGCCTCGTGCTGCTGGCCTTCGTGATCGTGGCCATCGGCGCCTCACTCCTCGCCATGCGGCCGAGGCGGCCGGCGACGGTGCGCCTCCTCCAGCGCCACCTCCATTCGAGTGGGCAGCTCCCCGTGCGCATCGCCATGCTCATCGTCATCGGCCTCGTGTTCCTGGCCCGCTCCTTCAACCTCGACGTGCTGCTCGGCGCGTTCGCCGCCGGCATCGTGGCGCACCTGTTCCTCGGGGGCACCGTCGACGCGCCCCTCGTCAAAGAGAAGCTCGAGGCCATCTCCTTCGGCTTCTTCGTGCCGATCTTCTTCGTCGAGAGCGGCATGGCCTTCGATCTCCACTCGCTCGTCGACCAACCCCGGCGACTGCTGGACGTGCCCCTCTTTCTCGGGATGTTCCTCGTCGTACGGGGCCTGCCCGTGTTCCTCTTCTACCGGCGGGCGGTGCCGGCGACCGAGCGACCGGCGCTCGCCCTCTTCTCGGCCACCGCGCTCCCCCTCGTCGTGGCCATCACCGACATCGGGGTGACCACGCACGAGATGCGGCCCAGCGTGGCCGCCGCCCTCGTCGCCGCGGCCATCCTCTCGGTGCTGTTCTTCCCGCCCACGGCCTTCGCCCGCCTGCGCACCCTCCTCGCCGCGGCCAAGCTCGCACCGCAGGAATCCTGAGCCGCATCAGCCCGCGCCCAGGTGGATCTATGGCATTGTTCGGCTTGATCTTCGGGGCCCCCGGGGACGGAGGGACGCATGCCCGACGAAGCAGACACCCCCGAGCAGGCCGCGGCCGACGGCGAACCGGCGGCCGACGAGGCCACGGAGGACGCCGAGCAGCCCTCTAGCCAGGGTGCTGACGACAAGAACACGGCCAAGGGTGCGGCGGCGACCGCGACGGCGACGGCCACGGCGAAACCGAAGCGGCACCTCCCGCGGCGCATCATCGCCTGGGTGCTCGTCGTGCTGGTCGGCATCCTCGTGCCGCTGTCGATCGTCACCGCCTGGACGGTCACCACACTCACCAACACCGACCGCTACGTCGCGACGATGTCGCCGATCGTGCGCGAGCCGGTCGTCACCGCCTATCTCGGCGATCGGATCACGACCAAGCTCTTCACGAGCCTCAACGTCGAGCAGAAGCTGCACAACGCCCTCCCGCCGAAGGCCTCCTTCGTCGCCGCCCCGGTCACCGTCCAGCTGGAGAACTTCACCCGCACGCAGGTGACGAAGCTTCTCCAGAGCGAGAAGTTCGCCCAGTTCTGGGACGGGGCCAACCGGCGTCTCCACACGAACCTGGTCGACGTCCTCACCGGGAAGAAGACCCCGCTCGGGGTGAAGCTCCAGAAGGTGGGGGTCGACATCGAGCCGGCCGTCATCCAGGCGATCGACAAGCTCGACGCCAAGGGCGTCACGGTGTTCAACCCGGTCAAGCGCCGGCTGCAGCATTCCCAGCTCACCTTCACCCTCGTCAACCAGGACCAGCTGCAGAAGGCCCAGACCGGGTTCCGGCTGGCCAAGACGGTCGGCTGGGCGCTGCCCGTCGTCGTGCTCATCCTGGCGCTGATCACGATCATCGTCGGGGTGGACCGCCGCAAGACGGCGCTGCGGGTGTTCTTCGCCGGGGCCCTCGGCTGCCTCGTCTTCCAAGCCTTCTTGGAGCTCGGCCGGGGCTTCTTCGTCCACCACGCCAAGGCCCCCTCCGACGTGACGGGCACGGTCTGGGACACCGTCATCCGGTACCTGCACAACGGGCTCCACGACGTGATCGTCGTCTGCGTCCTCGTGGTCATCGCCCTCTGGCTGGCCGGTCCCTCGAGCTGGGCCCGTTGGATCCGGGCCCGGGTGGCCCAGGCGGCCCGCTGGGTGGGGCGCACGGTCTCGCTCCTCTGGCAGCCGGCGAACCGCCAGAAGGCCTCGTCGGGGGCCAAGCGGGCGGCCCGCTGGATGCTCGAGCACGCCGCGGGGATGCGCATCTTGGGCGGCGGCGTCGGCGCCGCATTGCTGCTCCTCGGCGGGACCCTCTCGGTCGGGAGCGTCTGGCTGCTCGTGCTCCTGCTGGCGATCTACTACATCCTCCTCGAGGTGGTCTTCGCCTGGGCGAGGCGCCTGTCGGCGGCGGCGCCCGACGGCGGCGACGGCACGAACGGCGCCGACGACCGGTCGAAGGAGGAGGCCGCATCGGGGGCAGCCCGCGAGGAGGGCCCCTCGTCCTGAGCACGCCGGGGGAGCCTGTCGCGGCTCCCCCGCCCGTCGTTCAGTCCTCGGCGCCCCCGGCGCCCTTCGTCCGACGCCGCCGCACCATCGCGCCGATGAGGGCGCCCATGAGGCCGGCGATGACGATCACCACGATCAGCGGCGCTCGGGTGCTGGTCACCCAGAAGTGGATCTCGGTGTCCTGGAGGTTGGCCAGGGCGAACCAGATCAAGAGCACGGCCGCGATGCCGACGGCCACCATCCCGGCGTCCCGCTTGCGGTCCCGTGCCTCGGCTGCTCGGCCCCGGCCCGTTGCGTCAGCCACGTCGTCTCCCTTCGGTCGTCCCCATCGTGCCCCATAAGACGGCCCGCGACCGGTGCACCGGCCGGTTTCCCACCGAAAGCGCCGACTGCTAGAGAGTGGGCCGCGATGGGCGAGCGGATCACCGGTGCCCGGGGCCTCTGGGACCTCGTCGAGCTGCGGGCCGCGGCCACGCCGGCCGCCCCCATGCTCATCGACGCCGAGGACCGGGTGGTCACCTTCGGGCAGTTCCGCGACCGGGCGGCGGCGGTGGCCGCCGGCCTGGCGGCCCGGGGCATCGGCGAGGGCAGCGTGGTGTCATGGCAGCTCCCCAGCCGGATCGACACCGTGGTCCTCACGATGGCCCTGTCCCGCCTCGGCGTCGTCCAGAACCCGATCATCCACCTCTACCGCGAGCGCGAGGTCGGCTTCGCCCTCCGCCAGACCGGGGCCGAGCTCTTCGTGGTGCCCGGCGAGTGGCGGGGCACCGACTACGTGGCCCTCGCCCACCGGGCGCTCGAGGGCGTGGCCCGACCCCCCGAGCTCCTCGTCACCGGGGACGGCCTGCCCGAGGCCGACCCGGCCGGCGTGCCCCCCGCCCCACCGGGCGACGAGGTCCGCTGGATCTACTACACGTCGGGCAGCACTGCCGACCCGAAGGGCGTCCGTCACACCGACCAGACCCTCCTCGCCGGCGGGCTCGGCCTCGCCGCCTCGCTCGAGATGTCGCCCGACGACGTGGGGTCGATCGCCTTCCCGTTCGCCCACATCGCCGGGCCCGATTACCTCGTCACCCAGCTCACGCTGGGCTTCCCGGCCGTCATCGTGGAGGCCTTCTCGGCCCCCGACGTGCTGCCGCTCTTCCGCCGCCACGGCGTGACGATGGTGGGCGGCAGCACCGCCTTCTACGTGGCCTTCCTGGCCGAGCAGCGCAAGCAACCGGGCGAACCGGTCCTCCCGAAGCTCCGGCTCATGTCGGGTGGCGGGGCGCCCAAGCCCCCCGAGATCCACTACGAGGTGCGCGACGAGATCGGCGGTCGGGGGGTCGTCCACGGCTACGGGATGACCGAGGTCCCGATGATCGCCAACGGGTCGCCGGATGACACCGACGAGCAGCTGGCCAACACCGACGGGACGCCGGTGCTCGGCGCCGAGGTGCGCATCGTCCGCCTCGACGGCGTCCCCGCCGGGCCCGACGAGGAAGGCGAGATCCGCGTCCGCGGCCCGATGGTCTTCTGCGGCTACACCGATCCGGCGCTCAACGCGGAGGCCTTCGACGACGAGGGCTACTTCCGCACGGGCGACCTCGGTCGCCTGCGGGCCGACGGCCACCTCTGCATCACGGGCCGGGTGAAGGACGTCATCGTGCGCAAGGGGGAGAACATCAGCGCCCGGGAGATCGAGGACCTCCTCTACACCCACCCGAAGGTGGCCGAGGTGGCGGTGATCGGCCTACCCGACGCCGAGCGCGGCGAGCGGGTCTGCGCCGTCGTCCAGCCGGCCGGGGGGGTCGAGCCCCTCACCCTCGACGAGGTGGCGACGTTCTGCCGGGAGGCCGGCCTCATGACCCAGAAGATCCCCGAGCAGCTCGAGCTGCGCGAGGACATGCCCCGGGCCGGGACCGGCAAGATCGTGAAGAAGGTCCTCCGCGAGGACTACGCGGGCCCGGCCCGGTGAACTCGGCCCCACCCGCCACCCCCTACCGGGTGTGCTTCGTCTGCACCGGCAACATCTGCCGCTCCCCGATGGCCGCCTCCGTCCTCGTCGGCCGGGCCGCCTCGACGTCGGTCGCCGGCCGGCTCGAGGTCTCGAGCGCCGGGACCGGCCCCTGGCACGCCGGTGAGCCCATGGACAAGCGGGCGGCCGACGCCCTCCACCGCCGGCGCTACGTCGACCACGGGCACGTGGCGCAGCAGTTCGACGCGGCCGGAGCCGAGCGACTCGACCTGATCGTGGCCCTCGACCGTCGGCACGCCGAGACGGTCCGCGGGCTCATGGCGGTTCGAAAGTCCGGCCGGGACGATGACATCGTCCTCCTGCGGAGCTTCGACCCGTCGGCCGGCGGCGCCCTCGACGTCCCGGACCCCTTCTACGGCGACGCGGCCGACTTCGACCGTTGCCTCGCCATGGTGGAGGCCGGCTGCCTCGGCCTCCTCCAGCACCTGCTCGTCAGCCTCGCTCCCCCACCACGGTGAACATGGGCAGCCGCACCGGTGGCTCGTCCATGCGGTGCCCCAGGTGGTGGGACTGCTCGTGGCGGGTCACGGTCGTGTGGGGGAAGCCCAGTCGCTCGAGCATGGCCACGACGGCCCCGGGATAGATGGCCCACCAGTTGGTGATCTCGTGGGTGGCGAGCGGTGAGAAGCGCAGGATGTTGGACTCGAGGGGGGCCTCCTCGTCCTGGACGAGCTCGGTCACGACGATGCGGTGGCGGGTGTGCCGGGCGGCCTCGGCGAGCGCCCCCCAGGGCTCACGCAGGTGGAGCAGGATGGCCCCGAAGACGGCGACGTCGAACTCGCCGAGGTCACCGGGCAGCTCGTAGATGCGGCCGTGGACCAGCCGGGCCGAGCTGGCGTAGGCCCGGTGCATGTACCACCAGGCGTTGTGCACGCGATCGACCGTGCGCATGATCGTCCGCTGCTCCTCCCACATGTCGAGACCGGCGACCGGGAGGAGGTCGACGGGCACGTCGAAGCCGCCCTCGAAGGCCACGACGTCGGCCCCCTCCCGCTCCATGTGGAAGGTGAGATAGCCCGAAGCCGGCCCGAGCTCGAGCACCCGCTGCCCGGCGAACTCGGTGCCCCCGAGGTAGGCGGCCTCGCCGCCCCGGAGGTCCCAGGCGCCGGGGACGACCGTGCCGTCGGGCAGCTCGAACGTGTGGTACCACTCGCAGTCGGCGAGCGTGGCCCCGGCCCGCAGCTCAGCCATCTTGGCCTGGAAGGCCGGGTCGAGCTGGCCCAAGTAACGGTGCGGCGGGTAGGCCGGCCAGAGCGCCGGCGCCGCTCCGGGCGGTCGCGCCGCTTCCCCCCGGGGCGGGCGCACCGGGGCCAGCCGGGTCCGCCAACGGCGCCGCTCGCTCACCGGGCTCGCTCCATGGTGGGCCTCATGCTCGCGCCGGGCCGCCCTTCGGTCGGGGATTAGCGCGGACCGTCACGGTCGAGCATCCAGTGGCGCACCACCGCGGCGCTCCAGGTGTCGTCGTGCCAGGGCACGATCGTGAAGCGGCTGACCGTCCGCTGCCCGCCGGCCATATCGCTGTAGAGGAGGTCCAACGTGATGGGCTCCTTCGCCCGCACCGCCTTGGCCATGTCGGCCCAGCCCTCCATCTCCCGGTCGCGGAGGGCCCCCTGCCAGAGCCCCACGTCGCCGGCCGGGACGTAGAGGTCGCGGAGCTGGCGACGGAACTGCTCGACGGGGCGGAGGGGGTCGGCGCCGGACGCCCGGTCGGGATGCCAGTCCCAGGCCTGCAGGACGGCGATGCCCTCGCCGATGTTGCGCAGGCTGATGACGAAGTAGATGACGTCGTCGGTGGCCTCGATGCCGGCTCGCCCCCCGTCGACCTTCACCCAGTAGCCCTCCTGGAACATGATCTTCTGGCTGGGGTCGTCGATCCGGCTCTGGGTGAGGACCGGCCGCATGCCCTCCTGCAGCGCCAGCTCGGAGGCCTTGGCCGAGCGGTTGGCCGAGCGGACCGAGCTGAACGTGGCGACGGCGAGGACGAGCGTGCCGGCCGCGGTGGCGAGGGAGGCGACGATCGCCCAGTTGACGTCGGCGAGCACGACGGCACCCTATGGCCTCCCGGCATCCGGGGCGCCGGTACCGGGGGCGTCGCCTCAGGCCGTCGGACGGGCGAGCGGTCCCCGGAGGAGCCGCCCCGGCAGGGCGCCGGTGGGCTCGCCGTCCACGAGGATGGGGCGGCCCGAGACCACCGTGGCCTTGTAGCCCCGGGCCCTTTGCGCGACCCGAGGGATGCCCCCGGGAAGGTCGCGCTCGACGGTCGGCGTCGTGACGGCGACGGTGGCCGGGTCGACGACGTTGAGATCGGCCACCAGGCCCTCGCGCACGAGGCCCCGGTCGGCGACGCCCCAGGCGAGGGCGGGTACGAGCGTCAGCATCCGCACCGCCTCCTCGAGGCTGAACTCCTGCCGCTCGCGCACCCAGTGGGCGAGGAGCACGGTCGGGAGGGGAGCGCCGCAGATCATGCCGACGTGGGCGCCCGCGTCGGAGAACGTCATCACCGTCCACGGGTGGCGCATGGCCTTGGCGAGCTCGGCGTCGTCCCAGAGGGCTACCTGGGTGAACACCTGGCCGAGCCCCGACTCGAGGGCCAGGTCGATCATGAGCTCGACCGGGGTCGTCCTCCGCCGGCGGGCGAGGGCGGCCAGGCTCTCGGCCGGCCGGCCGTCGGCCGGCACGAGCAGGCCCTCGAAGAGGGCGGCCGAGCGGTCGGGCGGGTGCGCCTCGTCGAGGGCGCCCACCAGCCGACGCCGTCGCTCGGTGTCGCGCAGCGCCGCCTCCTGGTCGCTCAACGACCGGACGCGCTCGTCGCGCCAGACCGGCAGGCCGTCGAAGGGGAGGCGCGAGCGCCACGACCACACGATGGTGAGCGGCTCGCTGCGGCTCTGCCCGAACAGCCGCCCACCGGCCGCCGCGGTGGTGTCGAACGCCTCGAGCTGGACGTCGAGGTGCTCGCTCCGCAGCCCGAAGGTCACCGGCACCTTCGTGGCCACCGCCAGCTGGCGCAGCTCGGCGTAGGCGGCCCGGGCCCGCTCGGGGTCGTCGGACTCGGTCGACTCGGTGTCCGTGGCCAGCTGGAAGACGCCGGCCCCGGCCGCCCCCACCACCTCGACGAGGGCGGCCAGCTCGGTCTTCGACGCGAGGCGCGAGGCCACCGGCCGCCCGGCCGAAGTCAGGTGGTGGTCGCTCACCGACGTCGTGAAGCCCACCGCCCCGGCAAAGAGGGCGTCCTCCAGGGTCCGCGCCATGAGCTCGAGGTCGTCGCCCGTCGCCGGCTCCTCGAACGCCCGCTCCCCCATGGCGAAGGTCCGCAGCGCGCTGTGGCCGATCTGGGCGGCGTAGTTGATGGCCTTCTCCTGCCCGTCGACGGCGTCGAGGAAGCTCGGGAAGGTGTCCCAGCACCAGTCGATGCCCTCGGCCATGGCCGCGGCGGGGATGTCCTCGGCCCGCTCCAGGTTGGCCAACACGAGCTGCTCCTGGCCCGCCACCGCTGGCGCCAGCGTGAAACCGCAGTTGCCCATCACGACGGTCGTCGTCCCGTGCCAGCACGAGCACGTGCCGAGCGGGTCCCAGAACACCTGGGCGTCCATATGGGTGTGGGCGTCGACGAAGCCCGGCGTCACGACGTGACCCTCGGCGTCGATCTCCTCCTGGCCCCGCTCGTCGATCCGCCCGACCGCCACGATGCGGTCGCCGACCACACCGACGTCGGCCCGGTACCGGGGTGCGCCCGAGCCGTCCACGACGGTGCCGTTGCGGATCACGAGGTCGAGGGACACGGCGACTTCCGGTCAACCCTCGGGGAAGAAGCGCGGGAGGAGGTGGCGGTTGGCCGCGAGGAGCGCGTCGGCGAGCTCCTCGGCCACCGGCCACTGGCCGACCAGCGGGTTGGCCAGGAGCGCCCGTACCACCTCGCGCCGGCTGCCCGTCGTGGCGGCCAGCACCGCCAGGCGCTCGTAGGCCTTGGCGTGGGCGACGAGGCCGGCCATCTCGGGAAGCAGCGGCCGCTGGGGCAGCGGGTGGGCACCAAGGGCGTCGACCCGGCACGGGACCTCCACCACGGCGTCGTCGGGCAGCCCGGGCAGGGCACCGTCGTTGCGCACGTCGACCACCTGGACGTCGCCGGTCCCGTCGTGCAGCGAGGCCATGAGGCGCACCGCGGCCTCGCTGTAGAAGGCGCCGCCCCGGTAGGAGAGCTCCTTCGGCTTGGTCACGAGCGCCGGGTCCCGGTAGGCCTCGAGCAGCCGGGCCTCGAGCTCGCGCACCACCTCGGCCCGTGGCCGAAAGCCGGGGGTCCGTTGCTCGGCCACCTCGGCGTCGTGGCCGTAGTAGTAGTGCAGGTAGTAGGAGGGCCAGGCGCCGAGGATGGCGAGCAGCTCCTCGGGCACCCCGCTCTCGAGGGCCACCTCGGCCGGGAAGCGCGCCAACAGCTCGGGCAACCGGTCCACCCCGTCGACGGTGGCCGAGCGGGCCCACGTCAGGTGGTTGAGCCCCACATGCTCGAGGGCCACCGCGTCGGGGTCCACGCCGAGGTAGTGCCCGACGCGCTTTTGGATCCAGATGCCGACGTTGCAGAGCCCCATGGCCCGGTGCCCGTCGTCGAGGAGGGCCTGGGTCACGATGCCGACGGGGTTCGTGAAGTCGACCACCCAGGCGCCGGGCGCCCCTCTCGCCGCGGTGGTCTCGGCCAGCTCGAGCACGAGCGGCACCGTGCGCAGGGCCTTGGCCAGGCCGCCGGCCCCGGTCGTCTCCTGGCCCAGGCAGCCGTAGCCGAGCGGCAGGGTCTCGTCGCTGAGGCGGGCCGTCTGGCCACCCACCCGGAGCTGGATGACGACGAAGCCCGCGCCCTCGAGGGCCTCGTCCCGCCGGGCGGTGGACGTGAGCTTCCCGGGCCAGCCTCGGTGACGGAGGATCCGCTCGGCCAGGCCGGCCACCACCGCCAGCCGCTCCGTGTCGGGATCGAGGAACGCCAGCTCGTCGACGACGAGTCGGTCCTCGTGGTCGCACAGGTTCTCGACGAGCTCCGGCGTGTAGGTGCTGCCCGCGCCGACCACCGCGACCTTCACCCGGCGAACCTAACATCTCGTCTCGTGTCTGACGGGAGGGAGCCAGCGGTCCTCGGGGCCGACGGTGGCAGCACGAAGACCGATGTGGTGCTGGTCGACGCGAACGGCATGCTCCTCGGCCGGGCGCGCGGCCCGGCCTCCGGTCACCAGCTACTCGGCCTCGAGGCGGCCATGGACGCACTCGGCGCCACGATCGACGCCGCGCTCGCCGACGCCGGGCTCCCGACCGGCACCGTCGTGCCGACCGGCGTCTATTGCCTGTCGGGCATCGACCTGCCCGTCGACGAGCGGCTCGTCGGTCCGACGGTCGAAGATCGCGGCTGGACCACCACGTCGGACGTGCGCAACGACACGTTCGCCGTCCTCCGGGCCGGGGTGAGCTCGGGCTGGGGCGTCGCCGTCGTCTGTGGGACGGGGCTCAACTGCGTGGGGCTCGGCCCCGACGGCTCGACCGTGCGCTTCCCCGCGTTGGGCGAGCTGTCGGGCGACTACGCACAGGGCGGGTCGTGGCTCGGCCTCCGAGGCCTCGGGGTGGCCCTCCGGGCCGCCGACGGCCGTGGTGGGCCCACCACGCTCAGCACCCTCGTGCCCGAGCACTTCGGGGTGACGAGCGCCGAGGACGTCCTCGAGGCCGTCTACACCGGCCAGCTCTCCTACAGCCGCCTCTTCGAGCTGGCCGAGGTGGTGCTGGCCGCGGCCCGCGACGGCGACGGGCCAGCCGCCGGCGCGGTCGGCGTGCTCGTCGACGAGGCGGTCGCCATGGTGGTCGCGGCGGTCGAGCGCATCGACATCGGATCGGCACCGGTCGAGGTCGTCGTGGGCGGGAGCCTGTTCGACGACGAGGGGTTCTCCCACCGGGTCTTCGAGGGCGTGCGGGCCAAGGCCCCGGGTGCCGCGCCGAGGCGGCTCCTCGGACCGCCGGTCCTCGGAGCGGCTCTCCTCGGCCTGGACGAGGTGGCGGCCGGGGCTGAGGCCGAAGCGGCCTTGCGGGCGGCCCTCGAGACGGACTGACCGGTCAGGCCGTCGCCCGCGGCCGGGCGTCGGCGAGCAGCTTCTTGTCGTCGGCGAGGAGCTCGTGGGCCAGCTGCTGGACGAGGAGCATGAGCTCGGGGTGCTCCTCCGGGTCGAGGCCCTCGAGCAGGTCGGCGAGGCCCTGCTGGCGGGCGGCGGTCAGCCGGGCGGTGACCTGCTCCCCCGACGTCGTCACGTGCAGACGCCCCGTGCCGTCCTCCTCGGTCACGTAGCCCTTCGTCTCGAGCTCACCGAGGCCGGCCTCGAGCCGCGAAGGATCGACCTTCAGCTGTCCCGAGAGGTCGACCAGGCTGACCTCGGGGTGCTCCCGCAGGCGGTAGAGGAGCCAACAAGAGGCCGGCTGCAGGTCGAGGTGGGCCCGCTCGGCCAGCGTGACGTAGACCTGCGCCCGGTTCTCTCGGCGGGCCACCTGCTCGAGGGCCCGCTGCACGGTCTGGAGCGAGGTGGCGTCCTGGTGCATCGGCACCGCCTGCTCGGGCCCGACCGCGTCGCGGACCGTCCGGCGGAGCTCGATCTCGGGCAGGAACCAGCTGAGGGCGAAGGCCACCAGCCCGATCGGCACCGCCACCAAGAAGATGGTGTTGACGGTGTGGGCGATGGCCGTGATCACCGGGAGGCGGACCGCCGGCGGCAGGGCCTTGATGGCCGCGGGGTTGAGGCTCGAGGCGTTCACGTGCTTCGGGAGCTTGCCGTGGAGCGAACTCTCGAGGTTCGTGAGCAGCATGTTGGCGAAGAGGGCGCCGAAGAGGGCCGTCCCGAAGCAGCCGCCGATCTGGCGGAAGAAGGTGGTCCCCGAGGTGGCCACGCCGAGCTGCTCGTAGGGAGCGGCGTTCTGCACCGCCACCACGAGGATCTGCATGACGAGGCCGATGCCCGCTCCGAACACGAACATGTAGAGGGAGAAGATCCAGGCGTTGGTGGCCACGCCGACCTGGGAGAGGAGCCAGAGCCCGAGCGTCATCACGCCCGTGCCGACCACCGGGAAGACCTTGTAGCGCCCGGTGCGCGTCACGATCTGGCCGGAGCCGATGGAGCACGCGAAGAGCCCGGCCATGATGGGCAGGATCCGCACTCCCGAGTCGATGAGTGAGACGCCCTTCACGTCCTGCAGGAAGAGCGGCATGAACGTGAGGGCCCCGAACATGGCGAAGCCCACCACGAACCCGATGGCCGAGGCCGAGGCGAAGACCCGGTTGGTGAGGACGCTGATGGGCAGCACGGGTTCTACGGCCCGACGCTCGGCGAAGACGAACAGCACCGCGGTGACCACCCCGATCACACCCAGGCCGATGATCTGCGGCGAGCCCCAGGCGTAGCTCGTGCCGCCCAGGCTCGTGAGCAGCACGAGCGACGTCGCCGACACGGCGAGGAGGGTCGTGCCGAGGTAGTCGATCACCCGCTTCACCCTCGTGAGGGTGCCGGGAAGAGCGGCAGCCGTGGCGAACAGGGCCAAGATGCCGATCGGGATGTTGATGTAGAAGACCCACCGCCACGACAGCTTCTCCGTCAGCAGTCCGCCGAGCAGCGGGCCGATGACCGTGGTCAGCCCGAACATGGCACCGAAGAGCCCCATGTAGCGGCCCCGTTCCCGGGGGGACACCACGTCGCCCACGATGGCCTGCGACCCGATCATGAGCCCGCCGCCCCCCAGCCCCTGGATGGCCCGGAACACGATGAGCTCGGTCATGTTCTGGCTGATGCCGGCGAGGACCGAACCGATCAGGAAGATGACGATGGCCGCCTGGAAGAAGATCTTGCGGCCGTAGAGGTCGCCGAGCTTGCCCCACAACGGCGTGGAGACCGTCGAGGCGAGGAGGTAGGAGGTCACCACCCAGGAGAGGTGCGAGGCCCCGCCGAGGTCCGAGACGATGGTGGGGAGCGCGGTCGAGACGATCGTCTGGTCCAGCGCGGCGATGAACATGCCGAGCAGGAGGGCTCCCACGATGATGTAGATGCGGCGCCGGGTGAGTTCGAGGGCCGCCACTGGGCCGGCCTCGGGCGCCAGCATCTCGGTCACGACGATCCGGACCTTTCGCTCCCCGCCCCGACGACGGCCGGCTCCGCCGGTGGTGGCGCCTCGGGCAGCCGGCTCATCTTCGAGGGCCACCAGTTCCAGCGGCCGAGGATCGACACGGTGGCCGGCACGAGGACCGTCCGGACGACGAAGGTGTCGAGGAGGATGCCGACGGTGAGCCCGAAGCCGATCTCCTTCAGCCCGCTCCCCCCCGGGCCACGGCTGCCGGCGATGGCGAAGACGGCGAAGGTGCCGGCGAGCACGAGGCCGGCCGAGGTCACGGTGGGCCCGGTGGCGCCGACCGCCCGGATCACCGCTGGTCGCAGCGGCAGGGTCGTGGCCTCCTCCCGGATCCGCGTCATCACCAAGATGTTGTAGTCCTCACCGAGGGCCAGCAGGAAGATGAACATGAGGAACGGCAAGAGGAAGGTGATCCCCTCCTGCCCGCCGATGCCCATGAAGACAATGACGGTGAGGCCGAGCGAGGCCAGGTAGGAGAGCACCACGCTGGCGATCAGGTAGAGCGGCGCGACCAGGCTCCGCAGCACGAGGGCGAGCACGATGCCGATGGCGAGGACGGCGATCGGCACGATGTGACGGAGGTCGCCGTCGGAGATCGTGCTCACGTCGTGGAGCGCCGGCGCCTCACCGGCCACGCCGCTCGCCGTGGCCCCGACCTGCTCGGCCACCCGGCTGACCTCGTCGCGGATGGCCGGCACGGCGTTGAGGGCCGCCGTCGTGCCGGGGTCGCCGGCCCTGAGGCCCGCCTGCCACTGCACGGTGCTGCCGTCGCCGCTGATGTAGCGGGCCGTGGCCCGGTAGGCGTTGTAGAGCGCCGGATCCTGGCCCGCGGGTGGCACCGCCGGGAGGTCGACGGCCGGGCCGAGCTCGGCATGCAGCGCCGTGAGCTGCGCCGGTGTGATGGCGCGGCCGTTGGGGTCAAGGGGCCCGGTCAGCGAGCTGAAGAGGCCGCTCCCGTCGAGCTCCGCCGAGGCCGCCGAGAGCACCGTCGGGTCCGCCCACACCGGCGTGTCGAACCGCATGACGAGGTTGGTGGGGTTGTTCGACGACTGCGGGAAGTTGGCGGCCACCGCGGCGTTGCCCGCGGCCACTTGCGAACCCGCGGGGGCGGTCACGGCTCCGCCGAAGCCGCCCGGGCGGTAGCCGAGCGCCGCGAGGGCGAGGGCACCGAAGACGACCACGCCCACGGTGAGCGTCACGGCTGGGCGGGCGACGAGACGTCCCGCCACCCGGCCCCAGAGGCCCTCTCTCGGCTCGTGTTGGTAGAGCTTCGAGGGCCAGAAGACGACGGGCCCGAGGATGGCCACGAGGGCCGGGAGGAGCGTGACGCCGGCGAGGAGCATGACGGCGATGCCGATGGCGAGCGGCACGCCGAGGTCGTGGTAGATGCCGAAGCTGGCGAGCGTGAGGCTGAGCAGGGCCACGATGACGGTCGCCGCCGAAGCGGTGATCGACTCACCGACCCGGAGGACCGCGGTCTCGACCGCCGCCCTCGGGTCGGCGCCGCGCTGCATCTCCTCTCGGACCCGGAAGACGAGAAAGAGCCCGTAGTCGGTCCCCGCCCCCAGGATCAGCACGATCATCAGCAGCTGGGTGATCGCCGAGATCTTGAGGCCGTGGGCACCGAGCGCCCCGATGAAAGAACCCGAGAGCTGCAACACGAGGACCGCGGGGAGCAGCGTCACCAGTGGGGCGAGGACCGAACGGAAGATGATGAGGAGCAGGACGAGGATGAAGAGGATCGACAGGCTCTGCGTGAGCTTCCCGGTCTTCTGCGAGGCCTGTTGGTTGGCGTAGTTCGTGGCCACCTGCCCGGCGAGGTCGGCGTGGAGGCCAGCCCGCAGCGGCACGTGCCCGAGAGCAGACTCGAGATCCTGGCCGAGGGTGGTCACCGCGCCCTGGTCGAACGGCGAGTCGCTCGAGGTCACGAGCAGCTGGACGGCCTTGCCGTTCGGCGCGGCGCCGAGGAAGCGCACCTCGCGAACGGTGGGCACCGCGCCGAGGGCCGACTTAAGGACGTTCAGAGCCTGCTCGTCGGCGACGCTGAGGCTGCCCGACGTGCTGTACAGCACGACCTCGACGTTGCTCTGGTTCACCGACCCGATGAGCGGCTCGGCCAGCACCGCGGCCTTGTTCGAGGGCGCGCTGGCCGGCAGGAAGGCGCCGTTGTTGTTGTTCACCTGGCTCGAGAGTGAGGGCAGGGCGCGCACGCTCACGATCGTGATCAGTACCCAGGCGATCACCACCAGCCAGCGGAAGCGGACCACGCCGCGCCCGAACGCTCCGTAGAAGGCATTCACGGCTGGACCTCGTACACGGGCTCGTCCTCTCTGGCCATCTCCTCGGCCACGACTTCCAGACTCTGCAGGAGCACGGCGACCCGCTCCGGGCCGATGCGGTCGAGGGCCCGCCGCAGGGGGGCGAGGGCCGTGGCGAGCACCTCTTCGCTCTCGGCCCGATGGGCCGGGGCCACCGAGACGACCGTGCGTCGGCGGTCGGTTTCGTCCTCGTGGCGCTCCACGAGGCCGGCCTCGGCCAGCTGGGTCACGAGGAGGCTGGCGGTGCTGACGGCCAACCCCTCCCGGCGGGCGAGGTCCGAGACGGCGAGCGGCCCGTCGACGGCGATGATGGCGAAGGCCGTCAGGTGCCGTTTGGCCAGCTCGCCCGACTGCACGAGGTGCTCGATGTGGCTCGGGAGCACGCCTTGTCTGCGCGCTCCCTTGCCCATCCGGGCGAACGCCAGGAGCAGCCTGGCCGCCTCGGCGTCCTCGACCGGACGGCGCGTCCGTCCGTGCTTCCCCTCCACGGGCCGAGTGTAGGACCCTTTGAAAACAAAACCTCTTCGCCCGACTAACCTGGGCTTTCGTGCGCACGAGGCTCACCGAGGCCCTCGGGATCGAGCATCCGGTGCTCCTGGCCGGGATGGGCGGCGTGGCCTACGCCCCCCTCGTGGCCGCGGTCTCGGCGGCCGGTGGCTTCGGCTGCCTCGGTGCCTCGACCATGTCGGCCACGACGATGGCAGAGGAGATCGCCGCGGTGCGCGCCGCCACCGACCGACCGTTCGGCGTCGACCTCCTGACCGCGATGCCGGGCGATCTGGCCGAGCGGGTCGAGATGGTCATCGAAGGGGGCGCCTCGGTCTTCGTGGCCGGCCTCGGGGTGCCGACGGCGGTCGTCGAGCTGTGCCACCGCCACGGCGTGCTCGTGGCCAGCATGTGTGGCAAGGTCGACCACGCCAAGCGGGCGGTCGACGCCGGTTGCGACCTCGTCGTGGCCCAGGGCACCGAGGCCGGCGGCCACACCGGCACGGTGGCCACCTTCCCGCTCGTGCCCCTCGTGGTGGACGCCGTCGGTGACCGGGTCCCCGTCGCGGCGGCCGGCGGCATCTTCGACGGCCGCGGCCTGGCCGCGGCACGCTGCCTCGGGGCCGACGGCGTCTGGGTCGGCACCCGTTTCATCGCCACGCCGGAGGCCCGGGCCGTCCGGGGCTTCAAGGAGGCCGTGCTCGGGTCCCGCGAGGACGGCACGACGATCAGCCGGGCCTACTCGGGCAAGACCATGCGGGTCGTGGCCAACGACTACACCCGTCACTTCGAGACCCACCCCGACGAGCTCCGGCCCTTTCCCGACCAGCTGCTCGAGTCTTTCGGCGCCGGGGCCTTCCACCTGGGCGGCGACGAACGCACCGACGGGGTCGACCCCGCCCGTGAGGGTTATCCCGCCGGTCAGGCGGTGGGCGGCATCGACGAGCTGGTGCCGGCGGGCGAACTCGTCGTCGAGATGGTTCGGCAGGCCGAGAAGCTCTTGGACGAGCTCAGCCGCAGCCCATCGGCACCAACCTGATCCTTTTCCCTAAAATAGTGGAAACTGGTACTCTGGTGAGATGATGCCCGTCATCGAGGTCGTATGGCGCCACCTGCTGGGCAACGCCAAGGAGGGGCGCCGGCGCTGGCCGTCGATCACCGCGCTGGCTGCCGAGCTGAGGCTCGCCACATCGACCACCCACCGGTCACTGGCTCACCCCGTCGAGATCGGCGCGATCGAGGTCGGGTCCATCGACGGTCTGCAGGTGCTCGACCCGGCGCGGCTGCTCCTCCTCCTGGCCGCTCACCGTCATGTCCAGCGCGACGTGGCGCGGCGCTTCTGGGTCGCCGCCTCCGCCGCCGACGTCGAAGCCGCCGCTATCAGCCGGCAAGTGGTCCTCGGGGGCTTCGGAGCGGTGATCGCGCGCCTCGGAACAAATCGGATCGCCGACTACACCCGGGTGCTCTTCTACGGGGAGCCGAAGCTGCGGGGGCTGGCGACCGCCGCACCGGGCGAAGGAACGGAGGTCTGGGTGGCCGAGCCCGACGCGTGGTTGGAGAGGTACGGCCGAACCACTCCGCTCGCCCACGCCTATGCCGACCTGTTCTCGATGCCCGGCTGGCAGGCGGCGCGCTTCATCGAACACCTCGACCCGAGGTCGGTGGCGACGAATGACGAACCCCTTCTACTCGTCTGAGCAGACCGAGCAGTCGAGGGCGGTCCTCGAGGAGTTGCTGAACGCCGTCCCCGAGGCCATCCTCATCGGCGGCTGGGGCACATGGGCCCGGGTTGGCGGGGCCATGAGCCATGACGTGGACCTGATCGTGACCCGCGGGGAGCTGGCTCAGATCACGCGCTTCGTGGACGAAATCTCCGAGTCGCACCACCTGGCTGGTACGCAATGGCGGGGAACCTGGAGGGGCATTCACCTCGACCTCTACGCCCCCTACCAGTCGCGCCTCGGTGCCAACCTGCAGCTCCGCGTCGAGGCCCTCGTTCAGTATGCCGAAGTGGTCGAGGGTCGACGCCTCCTCCGAGTACCCGCGCACGTCGCCACCAAGGTGGCTGCCCTTTTGGACCGACCCGATAGCCTTCCCGGCCGGAAGGACCGCCAGGAGCTCAAACAACTGCTCGCTCTCTCTGGGTCCGGCGAGGCAGCCGGCGTCATCTCGGCTGCCTCTATGCGTTCCTCTGATGAGTTGGCGATGCTGGTCGACCGAACCTTCGCATTCCTCGCGGCCGACCCGAATCTGAACCGTCGGGACCGGGCCCACCTGCAACAGACTGCGCAAACATGGCGGTCGGTCGTGGCGCTCGATCGCGCCAATGATCTTCCGACACCCTCTCCCGATCTGGGCATCGAGATGTAGGTGCCAGTAACAGCGGTCCATCAGCAGGCGTCTCGACCTGCCAGCTGGACCAGCTCCTCCGCTGTTCGGGCGTGCGCAACGAGGACATGCCAGCCGCTGGTTGTACAACTGCGGCTGGCATGTGGTCGTTAGAGCCCGAGACTCAGGCCTCGGCCGTCGGCTCCTCCCCCGTGTGCAGCCCGACCGGGCACGACACACCGGTGCCGCCCAGTCCGCAGTAGCCGTTGGGGTTGGCCGCCAGGTACTGCTGGTGGTAGTCCTCGGCGTAGTAGAAGGGCCCGGCCGGGGCGATCTCGGTCGTGATCGTCCCGTGGCCCGCCTTGTCGAGGGCCTCCTGGTAGGCGGCGAGCGCCTGCTTGGCCGCCAGCTGCTGGGCCTCCGAGGTGGTGTAGATGGCCGACCGGTACTGCGAGCCGACGTCGTTCCCCTGGCGCATGCCCTGGGTGGGGTCATGGCCCTCGAAGAACACCGCCAGCAGCTTCTCGTAGCTCACCTTCTTCGGGTCGAAGACCACGAGGACGACCTCGGCGTGGCCGGTGCGCCCCGAGCACACCTCCTCGTAGGTCGGGTTGGGCGTGAAGCCGCCGGCGTAGCCGACCGCGGTCGAGTAGACGCCCTCGGTCTGCCAGAACTTGCGCTCGGCCCCCCAGAAGCAGCCCAGGCCGAAGATGGCCGTCTCGAGGCCCTCGGGGAAGGGCGGCCGCAGCGGCGTGCCGAGGACGAGGTGCCTCGCCGGCACCGGCATCTCGGTCGACCGACCGGGGAGCGCCTGCTCCTCGCGCACCATCTCGGTCTTGTGGCTCGAAAACAGCCCCATAGCTCCTCCGCTTCGTTCCGGTCCGACGGCTCCGTCGGACCCTCCACAGGTTGCCACGGTGGGCGGGGCCCCAAATGGGGGACCCGTCACCGCGCCGACACCTGGGTCAACGCCGGTGCCGGTCCGCTGGTTCCCGGGATCCGAGGTATTGACAACATTCTTCGACCGATTATGATATATCGTTATCGGTCGCCAAAGGTCTGGGCTCGAGGGAGCCCTCTCGGGCCGGTGGCGCAGGACACGAGGAGAAGAGGACATGCGAGACCAGCGATGGATGCGAGGGCCCCACCGGCACGGCGGTTGGGGCATGGGCGGTTTCGGACCCGGGTTCGGTGGTCCCGGCCGCCGGATGCGCCGAGGGGACGTGCGCCGGGCGGTGCTGTCGGCCCTGGCCGACGGGCCGGCCAACGGCTACGAGGTGATGCAGCGGCTCGAGGAGCGCAGCGGCGGCCTCTGGCGTCCGAGCCCCGGCTCGGTCTACCCGCTCCTCCAGCTCTTGGAGGACGAGGGCCTCGTCCGCGGCGAGCAGGCCGAGGGGGCACGCACCTACACCCTGACCGAGGCCGGCCGGGAGGAGCAGGCCAGCGGGGAGCAGCGCGGTGGCGCCCCGTGGGAGCGCGACACCGAGCGGGACGAGATGCTCCGGTCGCTGAAGGAGGCCCTGGGCGGCACCGCCGCGGCGACCGCGCAGATCGCCCGTACCGCCAGCCCCGAGCAGCTCGAGAAGAGTACCGAGGTCCTCCGCCGATCGAGGAAGGAGCTGTACCAGATCCTGGCCGAGGACTGAGCACGGCGACCGGTACCCTCTCTCCCGGGCCCATGACACGCACGACGCCGGACGTCTCCGGATCCACGCAGGGGAGTGCGCCGACCGCCGACGGCGGGTCGGGCGACGGCATCATCCGGACGACCGACCTGACGAAGGTCTACGCCGGCACCGACTTCGCCGCCGTCGACCGGCTCAACCTCGTAGTGCAGCCCCGGGAGATCTTCGGCCTCCTCGGGCCGAACGGGGCTGGCAAGACCACGACGGCCGGCATGCTCACGACGAGGGTCATCCCGACGTCGGGTCGGGCCGTCGTGGCGGGGGTCGACGTGGTGGCCCACCCGGCGGTGGCCAAGCAGCTCATCGGCATCGTCTCGCAGGAGAACACCCTCGACCGCCAGCTGAGCGTCTGGGAGAACCTCTACTTCCACGGCCGTCTCTTCGGGATGGGGGCCAAGGCCTCCCGGGCGACCGCCGACGAGCTCCTGGAGCAGTTCCAGCTGACGAAGTGGGCCAAGGCCTCGATCTACGCCCTCTCGGGCGGCATGGCCCAGCGCCTCATGGTGGCCCGGGCGATCTTCCACCGCCCGGCGGTGCTCTTCCTCGACGAGCCGACGGCCGGCCTCGACCCGCAGAGCCGGCTGGCGTTGTGGGACCTCCTCGGCGAGCTGAACGGGGACGGCCAAACCATCCTCCTCACGACGCACTACATGGAGGAGGCCGATCAGCTGTGCGGCCGGGTGGCCATCATGGACCGCGGTCGGATCCTCGCCCTCGACACGCCGGCCGCCCTCAAGCAGAGCGTCGGGGCCGACACCATCGTCACAGTGAAGGCCCAGGGCGACCTCGGGGCGCTGGCCGACGTGCTCACGAAGGCGGTGACCGGGGTGACGCGCACCCGCCAGGTGGACGGCACCCTCGAACTCCACGTGCAAGGGGTGGACCACCTCGTGCCGCAGGTGGTCGGGGTGGCCGAGCGCGGCGGGTTCGAGGTCCAGGACCTGGCGGTCGCCGAGCCGAGCCTCGAGACCGTCTTCATCAACCTGACCGGAAAGGACCTGCGCGACTGATGGCTGCCTCTCCGGTGCCGGCGCTCGCCCACCACGAGGTGGTGACGACGACCCGCCCCGCCGCGGTGGCCAGCCGCACGGCCCTCGGCGCCCTCCTCTTGCGCGACCTCGTCGTGCTGAAGAAGCACCTCTGGGAGTTCGTGATCCGGACCCTCGTCCAGCCCTTCCTGCTCTGCTTCGTCTTCCTCTACGTGTTCCCGAAGATCGGACAGGCGGTGGGCGGCGGCCACGGCCCGGTCGCCCAGTCGGCCTTCGCCACCGTCCTCGTCCCCGGGGTGGTCGGCATCTCGATCATGTTCCAAGGGGTCCAGTCCGTCGCCCTCACGATGTCCCAGGAGTTCGGGTTCACCCGCGAGATCGAAGACCGGGTGCAGGCCCCGTGCCCGGTCTGGCTGGTGGCCGTGGCCAAGGTGCTCTCGGGGTCGGCCCAGGGGCTGCTCTCGGCGGCCATCGTGCTCCCGATCGCCTCGGTGGTCCACGCCGAGGGCGTCGAGGCGCACATCTCTTTGCACTGGCCGATCATCGTCACGATCGTGCCCCTCGCCTGTCTGGCGATGGGCTCGCTCGGGCTCCTCCTCGGGACGAGCTTCGAGCCGCGCAACATAGGGCTGATGTTCGGTTTCATCATCCTGCCGATCACGTTCCTCGGCGGCACCTACTACCAGTGGACCCGGTTGGCCCCGGTCGAGGTGCACGGTTGGCACTGGCTGCAGACCCTCGTCCTCATCAACCCGTTGATCTACGTGAACGAGGGGATGCGGGCGGCGTTCACCAACGCGCCTCACATGCACCTCTACATCGTCTATCCGGTGGTGACGGGGTTCTTCGCCCTCTTCCTCGGGATCGGGCTACGCAACTTCCGCCGGCGCGTCCTGTCCTGAGCGCCTGGCCGGCGCCGGGCTCGATTCAGGAGGGCCAGGTCTGGTAGTAGGTGCCGCCGACCAACTGCCCCGGCGCGAGGGTTGGTGCCGAGGTCCGGCAGAACGGGGGCCCGGCGCCAGTGGGTGATCCCGCGAACGAGACGCCCAGGGTCTGGGTCCAGTGGCTGGGCACGGCGGCGTTCGGCGAGGACTCCTCGTTCACCTCGATGATCCAACAGCGTCCTGTCTGGGACTGGTCGACCATGAGCAGGACCTTCTCGTCGGGACTCACCGCCACGTCGATGGTGTGCGGTGGGCTACCCGCGGTGACGTCGGCCGTGGTGTAGTTCAGCTCGGGCTCCTCGGCCTGCAGTTCGCTCACCTGGCTGTTGGCGAGCGGGGCGAAGCTCCCGTTCGTGGCGAAGAGGCTCTTGCCGGCGATGGCACTGTTCACGAGGTCCGACTGGGCCGAGCGGTCCTCGGCCCCGGACCTCGTCCCGAGGAACGTCGGGACGGCGACGGCCATCAAGATGGCCATGATCAGGAGCACCACCATGAGCTCGATCAAGGTGAAGCCGTCCTCGCCCCCTTCGTCGAGGGCTGTGGCCTTGGTCAGGTGCCCCGGGACCGCCAAAGGCCCGGTGAGCATCCTCCGCATCCCGCCGGGTCCCCCTCCCGCTGCAACCGGCGGCCGTCCGCTCCCCTCGCCGGTCGTCCCCGCCGCTCAGGCCGGGTGACACCTCCATCGTACGGCGGGGTCCCCGGACCTCCCTGACCCGCCTGGGTCAATTTCCCTTGGCCCACCTGGCCCTTTTCGACCCGGACGACCGGGCCACCCGGGCGACGGCGCCGTCGCTCAGTTGGGAAACTTGGCCTGCCAGCCCGAGAAATTGCCCCCCCGATCGTCGGCGGCAGGGCCCAGCAGAAGGGCTGGGCCCCGGCGGCCGCCGTGGTGGCGCCGTAGGAGATGCCCTGGGTCTGGGTCCACCAGAGGGGCACCGAGGCCGTGGCCAACGACTCCTCGTTGACCTCGACCAGCCAGCACCGGCCGGTCGCCGACTGGTCGATGAGGAGCACCACCATGTTGTCGAGGGGGCTCACCACCACCTCGACCTGGTGAGAGGGGTTCGACGAGGTGACCGCCCCGAGTGTGTAGTGCATCTCGGGTTCCTGGGCCTCGAGCTCGCTCGGCCCGCTCAAGATGTTGAAGAAGGTGGCGTCGGTGGCGAACAGGGTCTTGGCGGCGACCGCGCTGTTGACGAGGTCCGACTGGGCCGAGCGGTCCTCCACGCCGGCCCTCGTCCCGAGGAACGTCGGGACGGCGACGGCCATCAAGATGGCCATGATCAGGAGCACCACCATGAGCTCGATAAGCGTGAAGCCGGTCTCGGCCCCCTCGTCGCCGACCCACCCGCCACTCCGCTGCTCGCTGGCCCGCCGGAGCCCCGTGAGCATCCTCTGCATCCCGCCGGATCCCCCTCCAGATCCTGCGACCGGCGCCCTCCGCTCCCCTCGCCGGTGGTCACCCCGCTCCTACCGGTGTGACACCTTCATCCTACGGCCGGGCGTCGAGGGATCCCTGACCCGCGTTCGTCAATTCCACTGGTCAACCTGGACCTCTTCGACCGGGACGGTCGATCGGCCGGTGGGCGCACGTCGCCGGGGCCCCCGCTCCTCGGTGGCCTCGGCGGCGCGTCGCGACTGGCTGGAGGGCCGCCGCGACGGCGGATCAGCTCGGGAAGCCGCCCCGGGTCCAGCCGGTGAAGGTCCCCGGCAGGAGGTCCGGGAAGAGGGCCGAGCAGGAGGCCTGTGGGCCCGCGCTCACCAGGGTGCCGCCATAGGAGATGCCGAGCGCGGTCGTCCAGTTCGCCGGCACCGCGGTGACGGTGGCCTCTTCGTTCTCCTCGAGGTCCCAGCAGCGGCCGGTCGCGGACTCGCCGATGAGGAGGATGACCAGCTGGTCCGGGCTCACGATCACCTCGATCTGGTGGGACGGGTTGGACGACGTCACCGGGTTGATCGAGAAGTTCATCTCCGGCTCGGAGCTCTGGAGCTCGCTCACCTCGCTGACCGCGGAGTGGAACTGACCGTCCACGGCGAACAGGGACTTCAAGGAGATGGCGCTGTTGACGAGGTCGGACTGGGTCGAGCGGTCCTGGGCCCCGGCCCGCACGCCGAGGAAGGTCGGGATGGCGATGGCCATCAGGATGGCCATGATCAGGAGCACGACCATCAGTTCGATGAGCGTGAACCCGGCCTCGGCGCCCTCGTCCTCGCCGAGCACCTCCCGGGCGCGCTGCAAAGCTCCGCCGTTTAGCCACTGCATTGTGATGGTCTCCCCTCCCGACCTGGCGAACCGTCCGTTCCGCCGACTGCGTCTGCTGCCCCGAACAGCGCTAGCTGCAGTCTAGGTCCGTCCGCCGAAACGGTCCCTGCCCAATATGGGTCATCTTAGACCCGGCCCGTCGTGGGCTTCGGTCGCCAGCAGTGGGGGCAGGTCGGCCACCGAGGGGAGCACGTGGGTGGCCCCGCCCTCGACGAGCCGTTGCCGGCGGTCGGCGCCGCTCAGGACGCCGACCACGAGCGAGGCCCCGGCCCGCCGCCCGGCCGCCATGTCGGCCCAGGTGTCGCCGGCCACGGCGACCGCCGCCACGTCGCTCACCTGCAGACGGAGGACCGCGGTGAGGATCATGTCGGGGAAGGGCCGCCCCCGGCCGGCGTCGGCCGGGCTCAGGGCGAGGTCGGCGGCGTCGACCCAGCCGAGGGTGGCCAGGACCAGGTCCCGGGTGGCCGGCGAGAAGCCCGTCGTGAAGACGAGCTTCAAGCCGAGCTGGCGCGCCGCCAGCAGCGTCCCCTGGACCCCGGCGATCGGGTGCAGGTCGCCCCGGCGGACGAGACCCTCGTAGGCCGCTTCGAAGGCCCGGTTGGCCCGCTCGGCCCGGGCTCCGTCGCCGAGGAGGTCCCCGAACACCTCGAGCTTCGAGGTGCCCATGGTGGCCGCCACCCGCTCCTCCATCGTCTGGCGCTCGGCGCCGTCTCGGGGCACGCCGACCTCGTCGAGGGCCACGGCGAAGGCCGCCTCGACGAGTCCGTCGTCGGCCACCGTGGTCCCGGCGAGATCGAGACAGAGGAGCTCGAGGGGCACGCCGCGCGTCACCGGTCGAGGCCCCCCGGACCTGATGCGACCGCTCGGAGGTGACCCGTCCCGTCGATGGCCGGAGCGTAGCGGCCGGGCCCGATGGGTCCCCGGACCTGGGATGGAAAGCTCACGCCCCCCATGGGGTCCGGTGCGCGTGGCTGGAGAGCCTCGGTCGCTATGTTGGTCCCGTCCCCCTGCCCGGAGGGGGCGAATCCCCGAGTCAGCGCGCCCGGGAGGGAGCGAGGAGATGCCCATGGCGAGCGCTGACACCTCGCGGGACGTACTCACCGAGCGGTACCGGGCGGTGCGGGCCACGACCGAGGCGCTGGCCGAGCCGCTCTCCCCGGAGGACCAGACGGTCCAGTCGATGCCCGACGTCAGCCCGACCAAGTGGCACCGGGCCCACACGTCGTGGTTCTTCGAGACGTTCCTCCTCGCCCCCGACCTCGAGGGCTACGTCCCGTTCCACCCGGCCTACGGCTACCTCTTCAACTCGTACTACGAGGCCGTCGGGGCCCGGCACCCGCGGCCAGAGCGGGGCCTCCTCTCCCGGCCGGGCGTGACCGAGATCGCCGCGTACCGGGCCCACGTGGACCGGGCCATGGCCGTGCTCCTCGGCAGCCCGCTCGGCGACGAGGCGACGGCCCTCGTCGACCTCGGCATCCACCACGAGCAGCAGCACGAAGAGCTCCTCCTCATGGACATCAAGCACGTGCTCTCGATGAACCCCCTCCTCCCGGCGTACTCCCCGGTCGCCGCCCCGTCGTCGGGCGACCCCGAGCCGGGCAAGCCCGGTTGGCTCGACCACCCGGGCGGCCTCGTGGAGCTGGGCCACACCGGTGCGGGCTTCGGCTTCGACAACGAGTTCCCCCGCCACCTCACGCACCTCACCCCGTTCGCCCTGGCCGACCGGCCGGTCACGTGCGGCGAATGGCTGGCTTTCATGGACGACGGCGGCTACCACCGGCCCGAGCTGTGGCTCTACGACGGCTGGACCCTCGCCCAGGCCGAGGGATGGGAGGCCCCGCTCTACTGGTCCTCGGTCGACGACGTCGGCCCCGGCGACGGCTGGCGGGTCTTCACCCTGGGCGGCGACCGGGCCCTCGACCCGGCCCTGCCGGTCTGCCATGTGAGCTACTACGAGGCCGATGCCTACGCCCACTGGACCGGCGCCCGCCTGCCCGTCGAGGCCGAGTGGGAGGCCGTGGCCATGACCCGGCCGGTCGAGGGGAACCTCCTCGACGGTGACCAGCTGGCGGGCGCCCCCCTCCACCCCCGGGCCACCACCGACGACGAGGCCTTCTACGGCGACGTGTGGGAGTGGACGGCGAGCGCCTACGCCCCCTACCCGGGGTTCCGGGCGGCCCCCGGGGCGGTCGGCGAGTACAACGGCAAATTCATGGTCAACCAGTACGTGCTGCGCGGCGGCTGTTGCGCCACCCCGGCGGACCACGTCCGGTCCACCTACCGCAACTTCTTCGCGCCCTCGGCTCGCTGGGCCTTCAGCGGCCTGCGGCTGGCCCGTGACCTCTGAGGTCCCGCGTTGCTCGAGAACCGTGACCTCACCGTCGACGTCCACCTGAGCCCGGCCGACCTGCGCGACGCCCTCGAGCGCGACGTCCGCGACGGTCTCGGGGGCGACCCGAAGTCCATCCCGCCCGTCTACTTCTACGACGAGGTCGGGAGCCGGCTGTTCGAGGCCATCACCGAGCTCCCCGAGTACTACCCGACCCGGGCCGAGCGGGCCCTCCTCGAGCGCCACGCCGGGGACATCGCCGAACTGGCCGGGGCCGACACCCTCGTCGAGCTCGGGGCCGGCTCGTGTTCGAAGACGAGGCTGCTGCTCGACGCCATGGGGACCGTAGGCCTCGAGCGCTACGTCCCCTTCGACGTGAGCGACGAGTTCCTGCGGGCGTCGGCCGGCGAGCTCCTGGACAGCTACGACGACCTCGAGATCCACGCGGTGGTCGGCGACTTCCACCGTCACCTCCACGAGATCCCGGCCGAGGGACGGCGGCTCGTGGCCTTCCTCGGCGGCACGATCGGCAACCTCACCCCCGAGCAGCGGCGCCGCTTCTACTTCGACCTCAACTGCGCCATGTCGGCCGAGGACCACTTGCTCATCGGCACGGACCTCGTGAAGGACGAGCATCGTCTGGTGGCCGCCTACGACGACGCCGCGGGCGTGACCGCCGACTTCAACCGCAACGTCCTCCACGTGCTCAACCGGCAGCTGGGTGCGAACTTCGACCCCGAGGCCTTCGAGCACGTGGCCCTGTGGAACGACGAGGAGGCCTGGATCGAGATGCGCCTCCGCTCGACCCGCCGCCAGACCGTCACGCTCGCCGACCTCGACCTCTCGGTGGAGTTCGTCCCCGGTGAACACCTCCTCACCGAGATCAGCGCCAAGTTCACGCCCGAGCGGGTGGCCGATGAGCTGGCGGCGGCGGACTTCGTGGTCGAGGGGATGTGGGGCCTCGACGACGGCGAGTTCCTCCTCACCCTCGCCCACCCCTACTGCTGAAAGGCGCCCGCCTCAGCCCGCGGCGTCGACCGCGGCGACAACATCGATCCGGGCGAGGCGCAGCACGAGGTCGCGGACGAACCGCTCGGCCCGGGGCCACGGGAACTGCGGGAGCGAGGTCCACAGGCTGACCGTGCCGTGCAGGGCGACCCAGACGGCGACGGCGTCCTCGATCGGCGAAGTGCTCGCCGAGGCGCCGCTCTCCACGCACTGCTCGAGACCGGCCACCAAGATGTCGAAGGCCTCGCCGCCGAACTCGAGTGACGGGCGGCCGTCGGGCCGCACCCGCAGCTCGCCCCCGCACATCTCGTCGTCGCGGTCCGAGGAGAACAACACGGCGTAGCGGGCCGGTCGCTCGAGCCCGAAGGCCACGTAGGCCTCGCACCCCGCCACCAGCTGCTCGACCGGGTCGTCGGGGGCGGCCGCCACCGCGGCGCCGAGGACCGAAGCGAGCTCGTCGAAGATCAGCCGCACCACGGCAAGGAGGATGGCTTCGCGCCCGTCGAAGTGGGCGTAGATCGAGGGGGCGGCAATGCCGACCTCCCTCGCCACCGCACGGAGGGTCAGGGCCTCCACACTCCCCTCCCGCTCGATGAGGGCCAGGGCCGCGGTGACGATGTCGTCGGCCAGCCGGGCCCCCTCGCCCCTCGGGTTCCGGGCCCGCCCGGCCCGGGGCCCCGGGGTCGTCGGGGCTGCTGGTGCAATCATTTCCACCCCTCCACTTTACACCCGTTAGCTCATCTGTCTATACTTACGCATGTAAGGACACGGATGTGAGCCAACGGGTGTTCGTCTGGGGCGGCACCCCCCGAGGAGGAGGCCGGAGATGCCGAGCACCACCGCCACCGACAGCCACCGACCAGTGACCATCGGAGGGGCCGAGCGCTGGCCCGACGGCCACCCGAAGCGGCGCCAGATCCTGCTCGTGTTGTGCCTGTCGCTCCTGATCGTGGTGGTCGACGGCACCGTGCTGAACACCGCCCTCCCGACCCTGGCCCGGGACCTCCCCGCCGGCACCGCCGCCCTGCAGTGGATCACCGACGCCTACACACTCGTGTTCGCCGCCCTCCTCATCCCGGCCGGGGCATTCGGCGACCGCTACGGGCGCCGCCGGGCCCTCGTCGGGGGCCTCCTGGTCTTCGCCGCCGGCAGCCTGGCCGCGGCGTTCGCCCCCAACGCCGGTGTGCTCGTCGCCGACCGGGCCGTGATGGGGCTCGGCGCCGCCTTCGTCATGCCGGCGACGCTCTCCATCCTGACGACGGTCTTCCCGGCCAAGGAGCGCCCCCAGGCCATCGCCGCCTGGTCGGCCGTAGCCGGCGTGGCCGTCATCCTCGGCCCGACCCTCGGCGGCGCCCTCCTGTCCCACTTCGCCTGGGGAAGCGTCTTCCTCGTCAACCTCCCGCTCGTGGCCCTCGCCCTCGCCGGTGTGTCCGCCGTGGTGCCCGAGACCGCCGCCGGCGGGCGCGGTCGGCTCGACCTGGTGGGCACGGTCCTCGTGGCCTTTGCCCTCGTCGTCATCGTCGATGCCATCATCGAGGCGCCCGGGCGCGGCTGGACCGGGGCCACCACGCTCGGCGAAGCGGGGCTCGGCCTGCTTCTCCTCGGCGGCTTCGTGGTGTGGGAGCTCCGCAGCGCGGCCCCGCTCCTCGACCTCCGGGTCTTCGCCTCGCGGGCCTTCTCGGCCTCCGTCCTCTCGGTGACCGTGATCTTCTTCGCCCTCTTCGGCAGCCTCTTCGTGCTGACCCAGTACCTCCAGCTGGTGCACGGCTACAGCCCCTTCGGCGCCGGCGTGCGGGCCCTCCCCTTCGCTCTCGCCATGGGCGCCGTGGCGCCGTTGTCGACGACCATCGCCAAGAAGCTCGGCACCCGGCTGGTCGTCCCGGCCGGGCTGGCCCTCATGGGCCTCGGGCTCGCCGACCTCTCGACGGCCGGTGTGCACACGCCCTACCCGCCGCTCGCCGTCGCCGTGGCGATCATGGGTGCGGGCATGGGGCTCGTCATGGCGCCGGCCAGCGACACGATCATGGCCTCCGTGCCGGCCGACCAGGCCGGGGCCGGGAGCGCGGTGAACGACACCGTCCGCGAGGTGGGCGGGGCCCTCGGGGTGGCGGTGGTCGGCAGTGTGGCCGCCGCCGCCTACGGCCACTCGCTCGGGCGGATCCTCACGTCGCACCACGCGCCGCCGGTCGTCGTACACGCGGCGACCGGTTCGGTCGCCGCGGCCGACGCCGTCGGGGCCAAGGTGGGCGGGCCCGTCGGAGCGGAGCTCGTGGCCGCCGCCCACAGCTCGTTCGTCTCGGCCATGTCGACCGGCCTCAAGATGTCGGCCGCCGTGGCCGTCCTCGGTGCGGTCGTCACCTTCGTCACGCTTCCCCGCCGCTCGGCCCCCGTGGCCGTGGCCGCCGAGGCGACGACGCCCGCGCCCGCCGGCGACCCGGCCCTCCTCGGCGCCGCCGCCTGAGCTGGCGCTGTGACCGCCCTGAGCCCGGCCGCCGCCCCCGACGCGGCGGCGGCCGGGCCAGTGGTTAGGGTCGGGCCCTGACGGTGCCACCGGGCCAGTGCCGTCGGCGAGCCGGGCCCGGGAGGTCCCCCCATGATCGAGGCCCATGGCCTCAGCAAGCACTACGGCAGCACCGTGGCCGTCGACGACCTCTCCTTCGACGTCCCGCCCGGCGTGGTCACGGGCTTCCTCGGGCCGAACGGCTCGGGCAAGTCGACGACGATGCGCATGATCATGGGGCTCGACCGACCCGACAAGGGCCGGGCCACCGTGAACGGGCGGACCTTCGGGCACCTGCCCTGGCCGCTCCGGGAGGTGGGGGCCCTCCTCGAGGCCAAGGCCATCCACCCGGGCCGCACCGCCTACCAGCACCTCTGGGCCCTGGCCCAGACGAACGACATCCCGAGGCGCCGGGTGGGCGAGGTGCTCGAGCTCGTGGGCCTGGCCTCGGTGGCGAAGAAGCGGGCCGGCAAGTTCTCGCTCGGCATGGGCCAGCGGCTGGGCATCGCCGCCGCCCTCCTCGGTGACCCCGGCGTCCTCCTCTTCGACGAGCCCGTCAACGGCCTCGACCCCGAGGGCATCCGCTGGGTGCGCCACCTCCTGCGCCGCCTGGCGGCCGAGGGCCGCACCGTGTTCGTCTCGAGCCACCTGATGAGCGAGATGGCCATCACCGCCGACCACCTCGTCGTCGTGGGCCGGGGCCGGCTCATCGCCGACACGTCGGTGGCCGACTTCGTGGCCGGCAGCCCGGGCCGAACCGTGCGCGTGCGGGCGCCCGAGCTCGCCACGCTGTGCGGGCTCCTGTCCGAGGCCGGCGGGGCGGTGACGTCGTGCCCCGACGGCGCGGCCGAGGTCGCCGGGCTCGAGGCGGCCGACATCGGCGAGCTGGCGGCCTGCCACCACCTCGTCCTCCACGAGCTCTCGCCGATCGAGGCCTCGCTCGAGGAGGCCTTCATGGAGCTCACCAAGGAGAGCGTCGAGTTCCACGGGGCGACCGAAGAGGAGCTCGACCCGCTCCACGCGGTCACCGAGGAGGCGTCGACGTGACGACGACCACGCTCGCCGACCGCCACGCGCTCGGCCCGCTGCCGCACGGTCACTACCGGCCGTCGGGGGTGGTGCGGGCCGAGTGGACCAAGCTGCGCACGGTGCGGTCGACCACCTGGAGCCTGCTCCTCACGGTCGTCCTCACGATCGGGATCGGGATCCTCACCACGGCGGTGGCGGCGGCCCGTTGGCACCAGTTCGGCGCGGTCGAGCGGTTCACGTTCGACCCGACGGCCCGCAGCCTGACCGGCCTCCTCTTCGGCCAGCTGGTCATCGGCGTGCTCGGGGTGCTCGTCGTGAGCGCCGAGTACAGCACGGGCACCATCCGGGCCACGCTCGCCGCCGTGCCGAACCGCCCCCTCGTGTTGGCGGCCAAGGTGCTCGTCTTCGGCCTCGTCGCGCTCGTGGTGAGCGAGGTGACCTCGTTCGTGGCCTTCTTCGTGGGCCAGGCCATCCTCAAGGGTTCGACCCCCTACGCCACGCTCGGCCAGCCGGGCGTGCTGCGGGCCGTCATCGGTAGCGGCCTCTACCTCACGGTGCTGGGACTCTTCGCCCTCGGCCTCGCCAGCATCTTCCGCCACACCGCCGGGGCGATCAGCGCCTTCGTCGTGATCCTGCTGATCCTGCCGCTGATCCTGCAGGCCCTCCCCCAGTCCGTCATCAACGCCGTCGGGAAGTTCCTGCCGGCCAACATCGGCGTGGCGATGATCGCCACGAAGCCCTCGTTCGACGAGGGCGCGCCGTTCCCTCCCTGGGTGGGCCTCGGCATCCTCGCCGCCTACGCGCTCGGCGCGCTCCTCATCGGCGGCTGGCTGATGGTCCGCCGCGACGCCTGAGGCGCCGCCCGGTCCATCGTTCGCTCAGCCGGGCTCCTCCTCGTCGTCGTCCTCACCGGCCCAGCTCGACGGGGCGTCGCTCGCCGGGAACGACTCCTCCTCGGCCTCCTCGATCGGGTCGTCGCCGGGCCGGCCGGGCGCGGTCACGGCGTGAGGGCCACCGCGGCGTCGGGGGTGGCCACCCGGAAGCTGAAGCTCTCCTCCAAGTAGAGGTGGACCACCTGCGCGTCGTGGTGGTCGTAGCCGAGCGAGAGGTCCTCGCCCGCGTCGAAGAGGAAGTCCCCGCCGCGCAGCGACAGCACCACGGCCCCGGAGACCCCCGGCGCGTAGACGATCGGCCCGCCGAGGATCTGGCCGAGATGGTCGAAGACGATGAGCCCGCCGTGCTCGGTGGTTTCGACCACCCCGGTGTAACCGTCGGGCCCGAGGGCCAGGCCGTAGGGACCGCTCACCCCGCGGTCGAGGAGCTCCTCCACCGCCCGGGCCACGACGCCCGGGTAGTCGGCGAAGGCCACCCCCTCGAGCGAGTGCTGGTGCGGCGAGGCCTCGGCCACGCCCACGATGCCGGCCGCGCCCCAGCCGTGGAAGACGGCCATGTTCTCGGCCTGGGCCATGGTCCGCACGGCCTCGTCCAGGTCGTCAAGGTCGAGGTCCACCGCGCCCCGGTCGGCGTCGAGCAGCTCGTCGCGCGAGACGGTGAAGTCGGCCCGCAGCTCGACGAGCGGCAGCACCCGGCGGCGGCGGGCCGAGAGGCCCGGGCACGGGACCTCGGCCAACGGCTCGGCCCGGCCGAGGTTGGTGGCGGAGTGCTCCCAGCCCCGGGGCTCGTCCACGTCGACGAGCTTGCGGGCGGCTAGGGCGGGGAGGAACCGGGCCCGGGCCTCGTCGTCGAGGGCGGACCAGGCGGTGTCGGTGATCGGAGCGTGCGCCCGCAACAGGTGGTTCATCGCTCTTCCCCCCGCAAGCTCCCGATGCGAAGCGACCCGTCGGCCGGCCGGGCCGGCCCGCCGGCCGCCACGGCCTCCTGCTCGACCTCGATCACCGGCTCGCTCGTGAACAGGTAGGTGCGCAGGTGCTGGTCGAACACCGGGTCACGCGGGCGGAGCCACTCGAGGGTCATGGCCGCGTGCTCCTTCTCCTCGTCCCGGTTGTGGGCGAGCACCGCGGCGAGCGCCTCGTCGTTCGTGGCCGCCACCCGCTGGTCGTACCAGTCGACCGCCTCGAGCTCCTCCTGCAGCGAGGCGATGGCCCGGTGGCGGTCGATGGTCCCCCCGTCGAGCTCGTCGACGGGCTCGTGCAGTCCGACGCTGTTGGCCATGGCCGTTCCATCCTCCTCTGCCGCGCTCGGAGCGGCGACGGGGCTGGTTCTGCACCGTACCAGCGGGCCGAACGCCGCGTTCGGGCCGATACGCTGGGCCGTGGTGATGGACCTCTCGTGGGGGGGCCCGAGTGATCCGGGTACGGGCGTCTACCGCTCGCGCCGGGTGCTCTGGGGCGGCAGCACCTGGCTCCTCGCCGGCCTGATCGCCTGGGCGTTCGTCCCCTACGCGCAGGACCGCTCCCGCTCGGCCAACACCGCCGACTGGCTCACCGCCATCTTGGTCATCGGCGGCGGCTTCCTCGTCGTGGCAGGCTCCGGGCTCCTCGCCTCGCGGATGGAGCTGCGCGAGCACGAGGTCGTCTCCTATTGGATCTTCTCGAAGGCCGTCTACCGGCTCGCCGACCTGTCGGGCGCCACCCTGACCGAGCCCGACACCCACAAGCTCTCGAAGACCTCCGATCCCTTCGTCCTCGGGCCGGGCCTCTGGATCTGGATGTCGGGGCTCTTCATCCGCTTCGTGGAGGGCCTGCTCGAGCTGGCCTTCGTCCCGGCCTCGGGCGGCGACCAGGTCCTCCATCTCATCCGCCGCTACGGGGGCGTGGTCAAGATCCCGGCCATCACGACGGTCGCCCGGGACCGCTACCCCACCAGGACCGCCGCCGCCCTCCGGGCCGTCGAGCGGGCCATCGAGCGCGAGCAGGCGCTCGTCCGGCCGACCCGGGGCGGGAACGGCGACCCGGCGGCCCCCGACGCGCCGGGGGCCGCGGCGCTCCCGCCCTTCCCGTGGGGACCACAAAGTCCCTGATCAGGGCGCCGCGGGCGAGAGTTCACCGGAGCGTCACTGCCCGGACACGGGACCGTGGCCCTTCGGCAACCTGGCCGCGCCATGCTGTGGCGGATGGCGCACACGGTGGTCGAAGAGGTCCTCGAACCGCTCCGGGCGGCGGGCCAGGTCGCCTATCTGGGCGAGCCCGTGGCCGTCACCGAGCACCTGCTGCAGGCGGCCACGATCGCCGAGGCCGAGCGCTCCTCGCCGGCGCTCGTGGTGGCCGCCCTCCTGCACGACCTCGGTTGGCTGCTCGGCACGGGGCCCGGCGGCCACGAGAACCGAGGGGCGGCCTTCTTGAGCGAGTTCTTCGACAAGTCGGTGACCGAGCCCATCCGCCTGCACGTGCAGGCCAAGCGCTACCTCTGCACGATCGACCCCGAGTACTACCAAGCGCTCACGCCGGCCTCCCAGCGGACACTGCGGACCCAGGGCGGCCTCCTCGACCCCACGGCCACCGCGGCCTTCGAGGCCGAGCACTACGCCCTCGACGCGGTGCGGCTGCGGCGCTTCGACGACCAGGCCAAGCAGCCGGGTGCCCCGACGAGGGAGCTCGACTACTTCGTCCCACTCGTGGAGGGGATGATCGGCGTCTGACCCGCGCGTGGTCAGACGGTTAGCTCACCGGACCTGCGGGCAACGTCACGCGTCGGCGTCGCACCATTTCGTCCCAAGCCACCAAGGTGGCGACGGTGATGGAGACCGGGGACACGCCAAGGAAGGACTGGTTCGGCAGCGCCACGTCGTAGAGGCCAGCGTGGGAGACTGGCTGGAGCGAGCTTGGTCGTTGCGCTACCCGGGCGTGCCGCTCCGGGTCGTCCGGCCGGGGCGATGCCCGCCCGAGCGACGGCCGCGGCGACGAGAAGACGGCCGACGGCAGCAGCCATCGGGTGCCGCGGGGCGGCGCCGGCCACCCGCGGGCCGTTCCGTGCTTATTGCCAGTACTTCTCCACCACGTCGCCCGGGCGCTCGCGGGCCTCGTCGGGGTCCCGGCCGGCCCGGCGGAGGGCCCGGCGCTGGCGCAGGAGGTCCCACATCTGATCGAGCGTCACCTGGAGGCGCTGGAGCTTCGCCTGGTCCTCCTCCGAGAGGCCCTCGCCGTGATGGGCCTCCTCCAGCCGGCGCTCCTCTTCGGCGAGCTCGCCGATCTGTTTGATGATGGCCTCGTCGTCCATGCTCCGACCGCTCCCTCTCGTCGCGCCAGCGAAGGCGCCGTCAACAAAGGTACCCGGACCGATCGGCCGGGCGACCGGCCGCCGCCTCGGCTCAGGCGACGGCCGGTAGGGCCTCGTCCTCGGCCGCGCTCTCGGCGGGCAGCGCCACCGAAAGGACGTCGTCGACCGTGTCGGCGAGGTGGAAGGTCATCTCCGACCGCACCTCCTCGGGCACGTCCTCGAGGTCGTTGCCGTTGCGCCGGGGCAGGACGATCTCGGTCAGCCCGGCCCGGTGGGCAGCCAGCACCTTCTGCTTCACGCCGCCGATCGGCAGCACCCGGCCTTGCAGCGTGACCTCGCCGGTCATGCCGACGGCGGAGCGCACCGCCACCCCCCGGAGGAGGCTGACGAGCGCCGTCGTCATCGTCACCCCGGCCGACGGCCCGTCCTTGGGCACCGCGCCGGCGGGCACGTGGAGGTGGAAGCGGCGGTCACGGAAGCTGTCGGGCGGCAGGCCGAGCTCGGCCGCGTGCGAGCGCACGTAGGAGAGGGCGATCTCCGCCGACTCCTTCATGACGTCGCCCAGCTGCCCGGTGAGCGTGAGCCCCTCGGGCCCGTCGGCCACCGACGCCTCGACGAAGAGGACGTCGCCGCCCGTGCCGGTCACGGCCAGGCCGGTGACCACGCCCGGGACGCTCGTGCGGTCGGGCGCCTCGAAGAAGAAGCGCGGTCGGCCGAGCCAGGCGCGCACGTCGTCCTCACCCACCACCACCGGGGCCTCCCGCTCGCCGGCGGCCAGCTTCGTGGCCACCTTGCGGAGCAGGCGGCCGAGCTCACGCTCGAGCGAGCGCACCCCGGCCTCCCGGGTGTAGTCAGCCACGATGCGCCGGAGCGCGTCGTCGCTCACCTCGACCTCCTCGGGGTGCAGCGCGGCGCGGGCCAGCTGTCGTCCGAGCAGATGGTGCCGGGCGATGGCCACCTTCTCCAACTCGGTGTAGCCGTCGAGGTGGAGGACCTCCATCCGGTCGAGCAACGGCCCGGGGATGGTGTCGGTGATGTTCGCCGTGGCCACGAAGAGGACCCGCGACAGGTCGAGGTCCACCTCGAGATAGTGGTCACGGAACGTGTGGTTCTGGGCGGGGTCGAGCACCTCGAGGAGGGCCGACGAAGGGTCGCCCCGGAAGTCGGCGCCGAGCTTGTCCACCTCGTCGAGCACGATCACCGGGTTCATCGTCCCGGCCTCGCGGAGCGCCCGGACGAGGCGGCCCGGCTGGGCCCCCACGTAGGTACGGCGGTGGCCCCGGATCTCGGCCTCGTCGCGCACACCGCCGAGGGCCACCCGGACGAACTTGCGCCCGAGGGCCCGGGCCACCGACTCGCCGAGGGAGGTCTTGCCGACGCCCGGCGGGCCCACGAGGGCGAGGATGGCCCCCGCGCCGCGCCCGTCGACCGAGGCGAGGCCCCGCTCGGCCTGGAGCTTGCGCACCGCCAGGTGCTCGAGGATGCGCTCCTTCACGTCGTCGAGGCCGTCGTGGTCCTCGGCGAGGATGCGGGCCGCCTCGGCCACGTCGAGCCGATCCTCGGACTCGACGCCCCAGGGCACCTCGAACACGGTGTCGAGCCAGGTGCGGATCCACCCCTGCTCGGGGCTCTGCTCGCTCGTGCGCTCGAGCTTGTCGATCTCGCGCTCGATGGCCTGCCGGACGGCGTCGGGGAGCTCGCGCTCGGCCAGGCGGGCCCGGTAGTCGTCCGGAGCGCCGGCGTCGGCGCCGCCGAGCTCACCGAGCTCCTTGCGGATGGCCTCGAGCTGACGGCGGAGGAGGAACTCCCGTTGGGTCTTCTCCATGCCCTCCTCGACGTCGGTCTTGATCCGCTCGCGGAGCGTGACGTCGGCCAGGGTCTCCCGGGCCCAGGCGAGCACCTTGCGGAGGCGCGCCTCGACGTCGAGGGTCTCCAAGACCTCGACCTTCTGGGGCAACGTCAGGTCGGGCGAGTAGCCGGCCAGGTCGGCCAGCCGACCGGCCTCGGTCACCTCGCGGAGCTGGGCGGCCAGGCGCCCGGCGCCCCGGCTGAGGAGGATGTTCTCGAGGACGGCCCGGTACTCCCGGCCGAGGTCGACGGCGGCCTCGGAGGCAGGGGCCTCCTCGACCGTCTCCGCCTCGACCCAGAGGGCCTCGCCCGTCCCGGGCACGGCGGTGCCGATCGTGGCCCGCTCGTCACCCCGGATGACGACGGCGGGGAGGCCGCCCGGGAGGGCGCCCTCCTCCAGGATGGTGGCCACGACACCGACGGCGGCGTAGCGGCCCTCCACGTGGGGCACGAGCAGGAGCCGGCCGCCGGCCGAACCAGCGGCCTCGGCCGCCACTTTGGCCTCCTCGGTCTCGAGGGCCAGGCTGAAGACCATCCCGGGCAGCACCACCCCGGACTTCAAGGGGAGGAGCGGAAGCGTCAGGTTCTCGGTGGTCACTAGGGCCTCTCTCTCAGGTGTCGGGCGCCGCCGCGACGAGGGGGATGCCGCGGCAGCGCCACAAAATTGAGAACCACCCCCCAGGAGTTGATATTCCCGCGCTCAATCTTCCTGGTCAGCTCACGTTGGCCAGCACGTCCTCCCTGGTCAGCAGGCCCCGGTCGCACCGGTGGGTGGGTGACTCCGCTCGGCGTGCGCCCTGGTCGGCCGGGCCGCTCGGGCCTCGCTCCCCCGGGTCACCTGCCGTCGGCCGCTCGGGGGCGGCCACCTCGTCGGGCCGGTGGCAGCCCACCGCCGCCCCGACGAGATGGTTCTCCTGGCGCGGCCTCGGTCGTGGCGGGTCAACCGAGGTCGTTGGCGCAGGTGCCCCCGTCCTGGTTCGAATTCGTGCCGTCCGGACAGGTCGTGTTCGACCACGTGACGCCGGACATGTTGCTGCCGTTGAACTTGGCGCCGGCGAGGTCGGCGCCGGTGAAGTCGGTGTGCTGCATGTTGGAGCCGCTGAAGTTGGCCCCGGCCAGCAGGGCGTTGGTCAGCGTCGTCTGCTGCAGGTTCGAGCCCGACAGGTTGGCCCCGGACAAGACGGCGTTGGTCATGGTCACCTGCTGCAGGTTCGAGCCCGACAGGTTGACCCCGGGGTCGTAGCTGTTGGTCATGTTGCTGTGCTGGAGGTTGAGACCCTGCATGCTCGCATTGGTGAGCAGCGTCCCGGTCAGGTTGACCTGCTGCCAGTTCGATCCGTTGATGAGGTCGCCACCCTGCAAGTTGGCGCAGGAGAGATTGACCTTCTGGGCGTTGTCACCCACCAGGTCGGCGCCGTAGAGGTTGGCCCCCTGGAAAGAGGCGCTCTGCATATTGGTGCCCGAGACGTTCGCACCCATGAGGTCGGCCCCGTCGAACGTGGCCGACTGCATGTTGGAGCCGGCGAGCGTCGCCCCGGCCAGGTCGTAGCCGTCGTAGTTGACCTTCTGGAGGTTCTTCCCGGCCAGATTGGCACCGGCCTTGTTCGGCCCGGTCCCGTAGAGCGTCGAGTTGGCGCAGTTGGGCACGAGGAGGACCGTGAGCGTGCCCGGCACGTAGCCGATGGCGTAGTCCGGGTCGACGGCCCCGGTGCAGCTCGTCGGGTAGGTGCCGGGCGACGAGAACGACGTGGCCGTCGTCGAGCAGACCGGCGCGCTGGTGAGCGAGGCCGGGCTGTCGCCGTTCACGAACCCGCTGTAGGTGGGAGTGATGGTGGGGACGGCCTGCCCATAGACCATGGTGCCGCCCGAGGCGGTGATCGTGAGGTGGGCCGGTGACACGTTGATCGACCCGTTTACGTACCCGATCGAGTAGTTGGCGTCGGTGGCGCCGCCACAGGTGGTCGAGTAGCCCCCCGGCACCGACTTCGTCACCGCCGTCGTGCTGCACGTGGGCTTCGAGGTGAGCGAGGCCGGGCTCTGGCCGTTCACGAAGCCGGCGTACGTCGGCGTGACCGCCGGCACCGACTGGCCGTAGGTCATGGACCCGCTCGAGGCCGTGATCGTGAGGTGGGCCGGCGACACGCTGACGCTGCCGGCCACGTAGCCGATCGCGTAGTCCGGGTCCACCGCCCCGCCGCAGCTCGTCGGGTAGCTGCCCGGACCCGACCCGGCCGAGGCGCTCGTGGCGCACGTGGGCGAGGTGCTGAGCGAGGCCGGGCCGTCGCCGTTCACGAAGCCGGCGTACCTCGGCGTGACTGCCGGCACCGTGCCCCCGTAGGACATCGCCCCGCTCGAGGCGGTGACCGTGAGGTACGCCGGGGACACGCTGACGCTGCCGGCCACGTAGCCGATCGCGTAGTCCGGGTCCACCGCCCCACCGCAGCTCGTCGGGTAGCTGCCCGGACCCGACCCGCCCGAGGCGCTCGTGCTGCACGTGGGCTTCGAGCTGAGCGAGGCCGGGCCGTCGCCGTTCACAAAGCCGGCGTACGTCGGCGTGACCGCAGGCACCGTGCCCCCGTAGGACATCGCCCCGCTCGAGGCGGTGATGCTGAGCGGCGCCGGGACGACGGTCAGGCTCCCCGTGACGTAGGTCATCGTGTAGTCCTGGTCCACCGGGTCGCTGCACGAGGTCGTGTAGGAACCGGGTGCCGACGAGGTCGTGGCACTCGCCGAGCAGGTCGGCTGGGTGGTAAGCGAGGCGGGAGTGTCGCCGTTGACGAAGCCGGAGTACTTGGGCTTGATCACCGGGACGGCCTGGCCGTAGGTCATCGAGGCGCTCGAGGCCCTGACGGTGAGCGGCGCCGGGAGCACCGTGATCGTGCCGGCGTTGTAGGCGATCGGGTAGTCGGGGTCGACGGCCCCGGTGCACGTCGTCGGATAGGTCCCGGGCGACGAGGACGCGGTAGCGGTAGTCGTGCAGGTCGGCTGGGTGGCGAGCGACGCGGGAGTGTCGCCGTTCACGAAGCCGCTGTACGAAGCGGTGACGGTCGGGACGGGCTGCCCGTAGGTCATCGTGCTGCTCGAGGCGGTGATGGTCAGGGCGGTGGACGAGGGCAGCCCGGTGAGGGTCCCGCCGATGTAGGCGATCGCATAGTTCTGGTCGGCCGCGCCTGAGCACGACGTGGCGTAGGTCCCGGGGGCCGAGCTCGTGGCGGTGCTCGAACAGGTGGGAGCAGTGGTCAGCGAGGCCGGCGAGTCGCCGTTCACGAAGCCGGTGTACGAGGGGGTGACGCCCGGGACGGGCTGCCCGTAGGTCATCGTGCCACTGGAGGCGGTGACCGTGAGCGAGGCCGGCGCCACGGCCAGCGACCCGGCGACGTAGCCGATCGTGTAGTTCGGGTCGACGGCCCCGCCGCAGCTCGTCGGGTAGCTCCCCGGTGCCGACGACGAGGTGGCCGTGGTCGTGCACGAGGCCGGTGTGCTCAGCGAGGCCGGGGCGTCCCCGTTCACGAAGCCCGAGTACGACGGGGCGACGACGGGCAAGGTGCCGCCGTAGGTCATAGAACCGCTGGAGGCGGTGACCGTGAGCGCGGCCGGCGCCACGGCCAGCGACCCGGCGACGTAGCCGATCGTGTAGTTCGGGTCGACGGCCCCGCCGCAGCTCGTCGGGTAGCTCCCCGGTGCCGACGACGAGGTGGCTGTGGTCGTGCACGAGGCCGGTGTGCTCAGCGAGGCCGGGGCGTCCCCGTTCACGAAGCCCGAGTACGACGGGGTGACGAGGGGCAATGTGCCGCCGTAGGTCATCGAACCGCTGGAGGCCGTGACCGTGAGCGAGGCCGGCAGCACGGTGACGCTGCCCGCCACGTAGCTCGTCGTGTAGTCCGGGTCGGTCACCCCCGTGCAGGTGGTCGAGTAGGTGCCCGGTGCGTACGACGGCGTGACGTCGGTGTTGCAGGTGGCTGGGGTCGTCAGCGACGCCGGTCCGTCGCCGTTCACGAAGCCGGTGTACGAGGGCGCCACCGCCGGCACCGGTCCGCCATAGGTCATCGTGGCACTGGAAGCGGTGATGCTGAGGGGCGCCGGGAGCACGGTGAGCGTCCCGGCCACGTAGCTGAAGGGGTAGTCGGGGTCGGCGGCCCCGGTGCACGTGGTCGGGTACGTGCCGGGCGAGGAGAACGAAGTGGCGGCGGCCGTGCAGGTCGCCTGGGTGCTGAGCGAGGCCGGGGTGTCGCTGTTGACGAAGCCGGCGTACGAGGGGGAGATGGCCGGCACCGGCTGGCCATAGGTCATGGAGGCGCTCGAGGCCGTCACCGTGAGCGGGTCGGCGGCCGGCAGGCCGGTGAGCGTGCCACCGACGTAACTGATGGTGTAGTCCGGGTCGACCGCGCCGGCGCAGGTCGTCGGGTAGGTGCCCGGCGTCGAGTCGGTGGCGGTCGTCGAGCAGGTGGGTACCAAGGTGAGCGAGGCGGGGGTGTCACCGTTCACGAAGCCCGAGAAGATCGGCGTGATCGTGGGCACGGGGTCGCCGTAGTTCATCGACGCGCTGGCCGCGGTGACCGTCAGCGAGGCGGGGAGGACCGTGAGGGTCCCGTCGACGTAGGCGATCGGGTAGTCGGGGTCGACCGCCCCCGAACAGGTGGTCGGGTAGACGCCGGGTGCCGACCAGGCGGTGGCGGTGGTGGTACAGGTGGGCTGCGTGCCGAGCGAGGCGGGGGTGTCACCGTTCACGAAGCCCGTGTACGACGGGGTGATCGAGGGCATCGGCTGGCCGTAGGTCATCGAGGCGCTGGAGGCGCTGATCGTGAGGTCGGTGGAGGCCGGCAGCCCGGTGAGCGTGCCGGCGACGTAGTTGATGGTGTAGTTGGGATCGACCGCACCCGAGCAGGTGGTCGGGTACGTGCCAGGCGTCGAGTCTGTGGCGGTCGTCGAGCAGGTGGGCGCGGTAGTCAGCGAGGCCGCGGTGTCACCGTCCACGAACCCCGAGTAGCTGGGGGCGATGCTGGGGACGGGTTGGCCGTAGGTCATGGACGCGCTCGAGGCGGTGACCGTGAGCGGTGCCGGGAGCACCGTGACCGTCCCGGCCACGTAGCCGATCGTGTAGTTCTGGTCGGCCGCGCCCGAGCAGGTCGTCGGGTACGTGCCGGGCAGCTTCGACGACGTCGTCGTTGTAAAGCAGAAGGGTGCCATGGTGAGCGAGGCCGGGGTGTCACCGTTCACGAAGCCCGAGTAGGACGGGGTGATCGTCGGCACGCTGTCGCCATAATTCATGGAGCCGCTCGAAGCGGTCACGGTGAGCGGTGCCGGGAGGACCGTGAGCGTCCCAGCCACATAGCTGATCGTGTAGTTCGGATCGGCGGCGCCGGTGCACGTCGTCGGGTAGGTGCCCGGCGGCGACGACGAGGTGGCCGTCGTCGCACAGGTGGGCTGCGTGGTGAGCGAGGCGGGAGTGTCGCCGTTGACGAAGCCCGCGTAGGTGGGGGTGATGGTGGGGACGGGTTGGCCGTAGGTCATGGACGGGCTCGGAGCGGTCACCGTGAGCGGCGTCGCGGGCGGGTTGTTGTTGGGCGGCGGCGACGAGTAGATGGCCGTCGTCGACCAGACCACCGCGTGGAGCACGCCGCTCGTGGCGTAGCTGTCCCCCGCCACCTGGCCGGCGTCGTTCATCGCGTTCGGCAGCCCGAGGCCCCCCGGCAGCGTCCCGAGGTCGACCAGGCCGCCTGACGGCGTCCACAAAAAGGCGTCATCGCTGCCGCTGCTCGAGGTCGAGCTCTGGCCGACGACGGCGCCGGTGTCGTTCAGCGCCTCGGCCTGGCTGGTGCAGCTGGTGCAGCCGCTGCCGCCGAGCGTGCCCAGATCGACGAGCCCGCCCGACGGGGTCCACGAGAAGCCGTGGTAGATGCTCTTTGTGACGTAGCTCTCCCCGATCACCTGGCCCTCGTTGCTGACGGCAAAGGCGTAGCTCGAGCAGGTCGGGCAGGCGCTGCCGCCGATCGTGCTCAGGTCCACGAGCCCACCCGACGGGGTCCACGAGAAGGCATGGTGGGCGCCCGTGCTGGTCGAGCTCTGCCCGACGACCTGACCGGCGCCACTGACCGCCGAGGCGTTGCTGCTGCAGGGGCTCGAGCCGCAGTTGCCGTTCCCCCCGAGGGTGCTGAGATCCACCATGCCCCCCGACGGCGTCCACGAGTAGGCGTGGGACGTGCCGATGGCCGTGGTGCTCTGGCCCACGATCTGGCCGGCGTCGTTGATGGCCACCGCCCCGCTGCTGCAGGGGAGGAAGCCGCAGACGGCACCGCCAAGCGTGCCGAGGTCGACCATGCCGCCGGACTGGGTCCACATGAAGGCGTGGTTCGGGCCATTGGCCGTCCTCTGGCTCTGCCCGACGACGACGCCGGCGTCGTTGAGCGCGTAGGCCTGGCTGGAGCACGCCGTACAGGAGCTGCCGCCGAGGGTGCCGAGGTCGATGAGACCCCCCGACGGGGTCCACGAGAAGGCGTGGAAGACGTTCGGGCTCATCTCACTGCTCCCGACGACCTGTCCCACCGCGTTCACACCGGTGGCCGTGCTCGTACAGGACGGACAGCTGCTGCCCGGGAGGGTGCCGAGGTCGACCATGCCGCCCGACTGGGTCCACGAGAAGGCGTGGACGACGCTGGCGCTGTTCTGGCTGACCCCGACGACCTGACCGGTCACGCTGATGGCGGCCGCGGTGCTGTAGCACGTGCTGCAGCCGGGGGCGATGGTGCCGAGGTCCACGAGGTTGGTGCTGCCTGCAGCGGCGGTCAGGGCGACGACGGAGACCAGGGCGGCAACGAGCCCGGTGACGGCGACGGCGACGATGCCGCCTCGCCAGATCCGCCTGACTGTGTGCTCCGGGTGGGCTCGCCCCCGGATGACCCGCCTCCGAACGCCGACAGCGCTGTGCATCGCGTGACCTTCGATCTTCCGCAACGTCGATGGGTCACAATCGATCGTAAGTAGCGAGGCGGTTGCGGTCGTCGCGCGTATCTACCGTTTTTGTTGGCGTGTCTGTATCACCGCGGGTGGTGCAAACGGCCTACCGCGGTGACGACCTCCCTTGCTTTGCCCAGGTCACTCTGGGCTTGGGGAGACCGACCCTCCGGTCGGGCCCTCCTCCCGGTGAGCGAACGGTTGCAGGCCGGCACGGCCCGAGCGGCCCGGCCGAGGCGATTGACGCCCCACGGGCCGCCCCGTACCCTCCCCGATCAGCGACCAAGGGGGGTCACGATGAGCCGGAACGGCGGAGGTCATCGGTCCGGCCGGCGGTGGCGGGTCGCCTTGGGCGTGGCAGTAGGCGACGCCGCGGCCTACAGCCCCCTCCTGAGCCTGGCCGAGACGACCGGCTGATCGGGACGCCCGGTCCTCAGGCGGCCGAGCCCGCCGGCTGGGCGACGAGCTGCTCGCTCACGTCCCACAGCTGCTTGGCCGCCGCTTCGTCGAGGGCCTGCCTCTTCGGCTGCTTCGGCTTGCTCCTCACGAAGTAGAGGCCGCTCACCCCGTCGAGGTCGGGCGAGGAGGCCAGGTAGACCGAGGTCTTGGCCCCGGCCACCTGGTCGATGGAGAACGGGCGGGCCAGCTTGTCGATGGAGAACTCGAGGATCCCCGAGGTGTCCCCGTCGTGGCCGTAGCCGGTGGCCACGAGACCCGGGTGGAGGCAGTTGGCGGTGACCCCGGTACCCTCGAGTCGCCGGGCGAGCTCCTTCGTGAACAAGATGTTGGCCAGCTTGCTCCGGCCGTAGACCGACATGGCCCGGTAGCCGTGCTCGGTCTGCAGGTCGTCGAAGCGCATGCCCCGCCGGGCCCCGGCGTGGGCCGTCGACGAGACGTTCACGATGCGCGAGGGGGCGCTCTCCCGCAACCGGTCGAGCAGGAGCTCGGTCAGGAGGAAGGGCCCCAGGTGGTTGATGGCCAACGTGGCCTCGTAGCCGTCCACGGTGACCTGGCGTTTCGAGAGCACGAGCCCGGCGTTGTTGACGAGCACGTGGAGCTGCGGGCAGCGGGCCAGGATCTCGGCCGCCCCGGCCCGCACCGAGGCCAGGCTGGCCAGGTCGAAGACGACGAGGGCGACCTGGTCGCTCCCGCTTCGCTCCTTGATGTCCTCGAGCGCCTGCTTGCCCCGTTCGGCGTTGCGGGCCGTGATGAGCGTGCGGGCGCCCATCGTGGCGAGGGCCACCGCCGTCTCGAAGCCGATACCCGAGTTCCCGCCGGTGATCACCACCGTCTTGCCGTCGATCGTCCAAGGCGCGCCGTCGTTGGCCATGCCAGAGCCTGACACAGCCGCTCGGCGACGGCCCGCCCCGCGCCGCCCTCAGCGCCAGCGGTCGCGGGACTCGACGAGCCCCCGCTCGGGGTGGAGGAACTGGCCCGAGAGGTTCCGCTCCCCGTTGCGGAGGAGCCAGCGGGCCAGTTGTCCGGCGCCCTCCCAGCCGGCCGCCGCCCCGTCGGGCGACCGGCCGAGGTCGTGCAGCTGGTGCGGATCGGCCTCGAGGTCGAAGACCATCGGGGGCAGGACCTCGTCCTCCGTGGCGAACTGCACGTACTTGTGCGAGGCCCCGCGGACCACGGCGAGGGCGCAGTGCGACGACGGCACGCCCAGCAGCTGCTCGGGCAGCTGGTCGACCGGGTCGGAGAAGTCCCACTCGAAGTGGGCCTCGGTCCGCCAGTGCTCGGGCTCGGCCCCCTCGTGGACGAAGGGCAGGAGCGACCAGCCGTCCGCCTGGAGGGGGACGTCGATGCCGAGCCACGTGCAGATGGTCGGGAGGACGTCGACCGCCTCGGTGAACGAGCGGACGACGCTCCCGCGGGTGGCGTCGGCCCGGGCGTCGGGGTCGACGACGATGAGCGGCACGTGGAAGCTCTCGTCGTAGTAGCCGAGCTTCTCGATGAGCCAGTGGTCCCCACCCATCTCCCCGTGGTCGCTCGTCAGCACGACCAGGGTCGAGGCGGCCAGCCCGGAGGTCTCGAGGTGGTCGAAGAGCAGGCCCAGTCGATCGTCCACCTCACGGGCCGCCCCGTAGTAGGTGGCCCGCAGCTGCCGGCGCTCCCCCTCGTCAGCCGGCGCCGCGCTGGCCGGGTGGCCCACGACGAAGGCGTTGAACGGGTGCACGGCCGCCTCGGCCTCCCGGCTCGGCGCGCCGACGAAGTCGTCCACGTCCTCGGCGGCGTAGAGGTCGTGGTAGCCCTTCGGGTTGCGTCGCGGCGGGTGGGGCCGGAGGAACGAGACGTGGACGAAGAAGGGCTCGTCGCCGTGGTGCTCCAACCAATCGACGGTCGACTCGACGAGGAACGCCGTCTGCGAGTGCTCGGCCAGGAACCGGGTCGGTGCCCACGTGGCGCCGTGCCGGTTGGCCCCCGGGAAGTCCGGCACCGGCTGGTAGAGGTCGTTCGGCACGGCGGGCACGTCGACGCCCTTCCGGGCCAGCCAGCGGCCCCAGGCCGGGCTGCCCGCCTCGAAGGGGTCGGCGACGACCGCCCGGAAACCGGGCAGCACCCCCTCGTAGGTGTAGAGGCGCGGGTCGTCCTGGGCCACGGTCCTCGGGTCGACGCTCGTGTCGGTGTAGCCGAACAGCACCGGGTCGTAGCCGGCGGCCCGGGCCAGCCGGGCCACGTTGGTGAACCGGTCGTCGAGCGGTGTGCCGTTGTGGAGCGAGCGGTGCCGGTGGAGGTACGTGCCGGTGTAGAGGGAGGCGCGCGACGGCCCACAGGGGGCGGTGCTCGCCCAGTGGTTGGCGAAGAGCACACCCGATCCGGCCAGCCGGTCGAGGGTGGGGGTGGTGAGGACCGGGTGGGAGAGGGCCGACAGGCAGTCGCCCCGCCACTGGTCGACGGTCACGAAGAGGACGTTCTTGGGCATCAGGCCCCCGGCCGGGCCGGCCGGGGCCGGCGGACCCAGGGGGTCCTCCACCCGACCCGCGAGGCCTGCTCCACGCCGGGCGACACTACTGGCGACGGCCTGGGTGACAACGGGCCGGCCGGTGCGATGATGGCCCCATGACCGTCATCCGCATCAACGCCATCACCGTCTCGTCCGGCGCGGGCGAGGAGCTGGCCCGCCGCTTCGCCGAGCGGGCCGGGGCCGTCGACGAGGCGTCCGGCTTCGAGGGATTCGAGCTGCTCCGTCCGACCGACGACCGCGACACCTGGCTCGTCGTGACCCGCTGGCGGGACGACGAGTCCTTCCGGGCCTGGACGGCTTCGCCCGCCTTCGCCCACGGCCACCGGGGCGCCGACCGACCGCACGGGGGCCAGCCCGTGGCCTCCCACAGCGAGCTGTGGTCCTATGAGGTAGTCGACCTGTCGGCACCCCCGGGCTGAGCCACCCGATGGACCTGGCCGAGGCCCTCCGCACCACGGGCGCGGTGCGTGACTTCACCGACGAACCGGTCGCGCACGACGCCGTGGCCCGGGTGCTGGAGCTCGCCCGCTTCGCGCCGAGCGGCGGCAACCGCCAGGGCTGGTCGGTCATCGTCGTGCAGGACCAGGCGAAGCGCCGGGCCCTCCGGGACCTCTACCTCGCCGGCTGGTATGAGTACCTGGCCATGGCGGGGGCCGGGCTCGTCCCCTGGGCGCCCGTCACCGACCGGGAGCGCGAGGCCGAGGCCAGAGCCCGGGCCGACGAGGTCGCGGCGGCGGCCCAGTCCGGGCCGGGAGGCTTCGCCGAGCACCTCGACGAGGTGCCCGTGCTGCTCCTCGTCCTAGCCGACCTCCGGGCCCTCGCCGCCGTCGACCGGGACCTCGCCCGTTACACGTTCGTCGGCGGGGCCTCGGTCTACCCCTTCACCTGGAGCCTCCTGCTGGCGGCGCGGAGCGAGGGCCTGGCCGGCGTGGTGACGACGATGGCCACGGCCCGAGAAGCAGAGGTGAAGGCTCTGTTCGACGTGCCGGCGGAGCTCGCGGTGGCTGCGCTCGTCGCTCTCGGCCACCCCGTGCGCACGCCTCGGCGGCTGACCCGACAGCCCGTGGCCGAGTTCACGACCGTGGACCGATTCGGCGGGGACGCCTTCACCCCCTGAGGGCCCCATCGGGGTCGATAGCACCTTGGGGACAGTCCTCGGAGCCGGACAATCCGCTCGGCAACCGATGTCATGCGCTCCTCGGGGCAAGCGCCGACAGGCCCTTCAGGCCCCCGTCAACTGGCGAGCCGTCCCTCTCGCCTCGACCCTCGGAGACTTGAGGGGTGCCACGCGAGTGACCACAAAGAGACCGACGAGTCCCACGAGACCAGCCCAGCAGATGGCAACGAGGATGGGGGTGGCGGCAATGAGAAGACCCGGACTGGGCACATCAGCGAAGCACGCGAGAGCGGACAAGATGAGGAGAAGGCGAAGCGTCCATCTCTCGGCCACGACCGCCAAGAAGACGAACCCCCACGTCTCGTACCAGGGCCACACGACGGGTCCCAGGATGACGAACGCGAGCAGGCTCCAGCCGATCGCCTCGATGCCTCCGACGCCTCGGGACCGGACGAGTAAGCACACCGAGATCACCGCGGCGATCCCGAGGGAGACGGCTCGGGCACTGTGCACGAAGGCGACCGAGTGCCCGGCGTAACCCAGTGCGCTCGCCGCATGAGCCAGAGCAAGTCCAACGGCGGTCGCAGGATCGAGCCACGAGACAACCGAACCCGGGTTGGACAAGCCACTTGTCCACCCCCAGCCGAGTGCGGAAAAGGCACTGATCGCAGCCATCAGCCCCGCGGTCAACAAGAGGGCTGAGGCTACTTTGACGAGCCGCCGAGGCCAGCTTGCCTCAGTCTCGGCCCACCACCAGCCGATGAAAGCCGCACCGATGAGGGCCGGCATCTTCACCTCCGCCGCGAGAGCGCAAAGAGTCAGTCCGGCCAGGATGTGCCTCTTTCGAGCCAGGGCGCAGGCTGTAACGAGCAGACCCAGCATCAGCGCGTCGTTGTGGGCACCCCCCAGAAGATCAAGCAGGACGAGCGGATTCAAGACGCCGAGGGCGAAGGCAACAGAACCGTCCCGCCCGATCGAGCGAGCGAGCGCCGGCACGGCCCAAGCGAGCAGGATCACTCCGACAAGAGCAACGATCCGAAAGCCGATGACACTGCCGAGAACGTCATGACCGGACAACTTGACGATCCACTCCGAGAGACGCTCCCAGGCCGGCCCATAGGGGGCTGGCGAGTGACGCCACAGGGGATCCACCAGGTTCAGGAACGGGCCACGCCCGAGGGCTATGGGACCGTGGAGGTAGGGATTGATGCCTCGCGTCACGAGTTGGCCCTGCGCCGCGTAGCTGTACACGTCACGACTAAACATCGGGGCCATCAGGAAGACGGGCACCCCCCATGCGACCAGGATCATGACCAAGGGCTTCGCCGGCGTCCCAGGGCGGGCCCGCACAGTGCGCACGACCTCGTACCAAGCCCCGAGCATGAGCGCGATACCGAGATAGACGAGGACGATCCCCAGGAACCGGGTAGTAGCGGCGATGCTGATTGACGCTTTCGGTCCGTTACCGAAGAACCAGGCGCTGGTCGCCTTGACGGTGAACGGTGAACCCTGCTGCGCTCCTCCAAGGAGGACAAGCAACGCGCCGACTGCACCCGTTGCACCGGACACCCAGAGGGACAGCAGACCTGGTACGGGGCGATCTCGGCTCGTGCCGGGGTCTGAGCGCCAACGGCTCACCGGGGACGGCTGCGTGTCCAACGCAGACTCTTCAGCCGTTGGCCTCCGGATGACCCCGGCTCCTCCCACCTGAAGAACCGTAGCTGTGCCGCCCCCGAGACTCGGGCGAGTGCCCTGACCGCGATGTGCCGATACCGGGGTGATGCTGGTATCTCACACCGCAGGGTCGGGGACACATGCTGGTCCTCTGACACCGACGACGAGCGCTCGCGAGCGGCTCACCCCGCTCATTGCCGAGGGGCCGCTAATCGACCGCCCGCCGAGGCGGATGGAGCGCCGGCTCGATCTCGTCGAGGACCGCCGGGTCCTCGATCGTCGAGGGCACCGCCACCTCGGCCCCTTCGGCCATCTGGCGCATCGCGGCGCGCAGGATCTTGCCCGAGCGGGTCTTCGGCAGCCGGGCGACGACGACCACCCGGCGGAGCGCCGCCACGGGGCCGATCTGGGAGCGCACGAGATCGACCACCTCGGCCGATAGCTCGGCTTCGTCGCGCTCGGCACCGGCCTTCTCCACCACGAGGGCCAGGGGGACCTGGCCCTTCAGCTCGTCGGGCACGCCGATCACCGCGCACTCGGCCACGTCGGGGTGGGTGGCCACCACCTGCTCCATCTCGCCGGTGGACAGCCGGTGCCCGGCCACGTTGATCACGTCGTCGATCCGGCCCATGACGTAGAGGTAGCCGTCGTCGTCGAAGTAGCCGCCGTCACCGGTGAGGTAGTAGCCGTCGTAGCGCGCCAGGTAGGAGCGGACGAGCCGCTCTTCGTCCTCGTAGAGTCCGGTGAGGGTCCCCGGGGGCAGCGGCAGCCCGATGGCCACCGAGCCCTGGACGCCCGGTGCGCACCGCCGCCCGACCTCGTCGAGCACGGCGACGTCGTAGCCCGGCACGGGCTTGGTCGGCGAGCCCGCCTTGGCTGGGAGGGCCTCGATACCGAGACAGTTGGCCGCCACCGGCCAGCCCGTCTCGGTCTGCCACCAGTTGTCGACGACGGGCACGCCGAGCACCCGGCTGGCCCACTTGTAGGTCTCGGGGTCCAGCCGCTCGCCCGCCAGGAAGAGGGCGCGGAGCGACGGGACGCCCTCCCCGACGAGCTCGGCCTCGGGGTCCTCCTTGCGGATGGCCCGGATGGCCGTCGGCGCCGTGAAGAGGACGTCGACGCGGTGGTCCCGCACGACCCGCCAGAACGCGCCGGCGTCGGGCGTGCCGACGGGCTTGCCCTCGTAGAGCACCGTCGTGGCCCCGGCCAGCAGGGGCCCGTAGACGATGTAGGAGTGGCCCACCACCCAGCCCACGTCGCTCGCCGCCCAGAACCTCTCCCCCGCGTCGATCGAGAACACGTTGGCCATGCTCCAGGCGAGGGCCACCGCGTGGCCCCCGTTGTCGCGCACGATGCCCTTGGGCGTCCCCGTCGTCCCCGACGTGTAGAGGATGTAGAGGGGATCCGTGGCGGCCACCGCCTGGCAGCCGACGGGCTCGGCCCCGGCCACCGCCTCCTCCCAGTCGAGGTCCCGCCCGGCCACGAGCTCGGCCGAGAACTGCGGGCGCGCCGCGACGACACAGGCCTCCGGGCGGTGGGTCGCCTCCACCAGGGCCTGGTCGAGGAGCGGCTTGTAGGGGACCACCCGGCCGGCCTCGATGCCGCACGAGGCCGACAGCACCACCTTGGGCCGGGCATGGTCCACCCGCACGGCGAGCTCGTGGGCGGCGAAGCCCCCGAAGACCACCGAGTGCACCGCACCGAGCCGGGCGCAGGCCAGCATGGCCACGACGGCCTCGGGCACCATCGGCAGGTAGATGACCACCCGGTCGCCCCGGCCGACGCCGAGGCCGGTGAGCACGCCAGCGAAGCGGGCGACGTCGTCGAGGAGCCGGGCGTAGCTCCGCACCTCGACCGTGCCGGTGACCGGGCTGTCGTAGACGAGCGCCGGCTGGTCCCCGCGCCCGGCCGCCACGTGGCGGTCCAGCGCGTTGTGACAGGTGTTGAGCTCGGCGCCCGGGAACCACCGCACGAGCGGCTTCGTGTCGTCGCGGGCCTGCGTCGGCGGCACCGTCCAGTCGACCGCGGCCGCCGCCGCCAGCCAGAACTCGTCGGGCTGCTCGAGGCTGGCCCGGTAGACGGCCTCGTAGCCCACCGGCCGTTCAGCCCGAGCCATGACCCGCGGCCCCCTCGGCGGCCGCCTCCCGGACCCGGTCGGTGAACTCCTCGTACTCCTCCTTGGCCACGGCCACCGCCTCGAGACCCGGGCCGCCCGAGGTCGGCAGCTCGGGCACGTGCTCGGCCCCGGCGAGGGCACCGAGCGTCGCCGCCACCGAGGCCCGCAGGGCACCGAGGTCGTAGCCGCCCTCGAGGAACAGGGCGAGGCGGCCCGGCGACGGGGCGAACGACGCGACGGTCCGGGCCAGCGCGGCGAAGTCCCCGCTCGAGAGGGCGAGGTCGGCGAGCGGGTCGGCCCGGTGGGCGTCGAAGCCGGCCGAGACGAGCACCCAGGTCGGAGCGAACCCCTCGACGACCGGGGCCACGAGCTCGTCGAGGGCCCGGTGCACCACGTCGCCCGTGGCCCCGGCGGGCAGCGGGATGTTGACGATGCTGCCGGGCGCGCCGAGACCCCCAACCTCGTGGGCCCGGCCCGTACCCGGGTAGAGGGGCCACTGGTGGGTCGAGACGTAGAGGACGGCCGGCTCGTCCCAGAAGATGGACTGCGTGCCGTTGCCGTGGTGGACGTCCCAGTCGACGATGAGCACCCGCTCACCCTGGTCGACGAGATGTTGCGCGGCAACCGCGATGTTGTTGATCAGGCAGAAGCCCATGCCCCGCTCCCCCGCCGCGTGGTGGCCGGGTGGGCGGGCGGCCACGAAGCCGAAGCCCTGGTCGACCTCGCCGAGCGCGGCCACGACGGCGAGACCGGCGCCGGCGGCCAGCCGCGCCGCCTCGAACGAATCGGCGGTGACGTAGGTGTCGGCATCCAGCTGGCCGCCGCCGGCGTGACTGTGGGCCTCGAGCTCGGCCAGGTAGTCAGGGGCGTGCACCCGCCGGAGGAGATCGAGGTCGGCCGGCTCCGCCGGCACCTGCCGCAGCTCGTCGCCGAGGGCGAGGTCGAGGACCCCGGCCGCCGCCGCGGCCACCCGGGCCGGGCGCTCGGGGTGCCCGGCCGACTGGTGCTCGTCGCCGGCGAGCGGCCCGGACCAGATCAGCACGGCGGGCCGTCGCCGGGTCCGATGGCGAAGCCCACACTGATCACGCCCTGGGCCACGCTCGTCTCGAGCTCGAAGCCCGACTCGCGGAACACGGTCATCATCGCCACGTTGCCCTCGAGCGTCTCGGCCCGGAAGCGACGGATGCCCCGGGGTCCCGCCGCCCGGACGAGCTCGTGCAGGAGCAGCGAGCCGAGGCCCTGGTGTTGAAAGGCGTCGGCCACGACGAACGCCACCTCCGCCTCGTCACCGCTGGCGAGGCGGTCGAAGCGGGCCACGCCGACGAGGGTTCCTTCGACCTCGGCCACGAGGGCGAGTCGGTCCTCGTAGTCCACCTGGGTGAACCGCACCACCTCCTTCTCGCTCAGGTGACGGTGGAGCGTGAAGAAGCGAAAGTAGACGCTGGCCGACGAGAGCGCCTCGTGGAACTCGACCAGGCGGGGGGCGTCTCCGGGCCGGATCGGCCGCACGTGGACGGCGAGCCCGTCCCGGGTGACGAGGTCGCACACGAGCTCGTCGGGATAGCGGCTACCGCCGGTCGTGTCCGCCTCGGGCGCGGTGCTCGACATCGGCTCACCTCCCTCGGGCCGGTCCACCTGGGCCATCCTCCCATCGGACACGATGGGTGGGCCCCGGACCAGGGGCCAACGTCCCGAAGCCCACGGCGATCAGCGTCGCAGGTGCACCTCGGCCTGCCAGGACCCGGTGAGCTCCACGTTCGAGAGCTCGCTCCCGGCCGGGAGGAGCCAGCCGAGAACCACCGAGTGCGGCTCGTTCGTCGGGACGAGGGCGATGAGCCCCCGGCGGGCGTGGTCCTGGTCGACCCGCCAGCGGGGTGGGACGTCCAGCCCCCGCTCGATCAGCGTCGCCCGGACGGGCCCACCGAGCGAGTGGAGGATGCCGACGGTCGTGACCGGCGGGCCCCGGCGGCCCGGCCGGGGCGGGATCCAGGTGCACATCGAGACCCCGGGCTGGCGGCCTCCGAACACCGAGAAGAGCCCGGGGCCCTCCCGCTCGGGCTCGGCCACGAAGCCGGGCAGGAGGTTGATCCAGCCCCTGGGGTCGCCGACCAGCTCGCCCATCCACTCCTCGAGGTGCTCCGTGGACTCGGGCACGAACTCGAACCGCTCCACGTGCCGGGCCACGGCCACTGTCTACTCAGGCCGCTCCGGCGCGGGCACGTCGCGCCGTCGGTGCCTCAGTTCTCGATGCCGAGCGACTGGGTCCAGCCGGCACCGACGGCCTCGAAGGCCGTCATAGCCGTGATGAGCGTCGGGCTGGTCGTGGGCGTGCTCGACTGCGTGCCGAGGCCGAGCTCCCCGTCGACGTTGTAGCCCCAGGCGTAGAGGTCACCCGACGAGGTGAGGGCCAGCGAGAAGCCGTCGCCCCCGTTCACGTCGATGACGTTGCCCACGCCGCTCACGTCCACTGGTACGTCCGAGCCGAGGGTCGAGAGCGGGAGGCCGAGCTCGCCGCTGTTGTTGGCGCCCCAGGCCTCGACAGCCCCGCTCGTCGTGACGGCCAGGGCGTGGAAGACCCCGCCGGTCACGGCCACCGCGTCGTTGAGGCCGCTCACGTCCACCGGCACGTTGCTGCCGTGGGTGCTCCCGCTCGTGCCGTTCCCGAGCTCGCCGTCGACGTTGTAGCCCCAGGAGACCACCTGGCCCCCGGCCAGGATGGCGTACCCGTCCTCCGCCCCGGCCGAGACGGCGGCCACGTTGTCGAGCGTGCCCCCGCCCCCCACCTGCTGGACGAGGACCGGCACGTCGCTCTGGCCACCGGTCACGCCGTTGCCGAGCTCGCCGAAGGCGTCGTTGCCCCAGGCGTAGACGTTGCCCGAGGCCGTGAGGGCGTATGCGGCGTTGCCCCTCGAGGAGACGGCCACGATGCCCGAGAGGAAGCCGGACCCGCCGGGCCCCACCACCTCGACCGGGGTGCTGCTGTCGACGGTCGAGTTGTTCCCGAGCTCGCCCTTCGTGTTGTCGCCCCAGGCGTAGACGTTGCCCGTGCCGCTCAAGGCGTAGCCGGAGGCGTCACCCGAGGCCACGGCGACCATGCCGCCCAGGGTCCCGCTGCCGCCGACGCCCACCACCGGCACCGGCGTCGAGCTGGACGTGGTGTTGCCGGTGCCCAGCTCGTCGAGCGTGTTGTCCCCCCAGGCGTAGACGTCGCCCATGAAGGTGACGGCGTTGGAGAAGTCGTCACCGCCCGAGGACATGTCGACCACCATGGGCAGGTCGGACACGGGCCCCGGGGTGAGGTCGTCGGTCGTGGTGCCGTTGCCCAGCTGGCCGGCCGAGTTGGCCCCCCAGGCCTCGGCGGTGCCGAGGATGTAGGTGAACTCGTCGGCCGTCACCGGCGTCGAGGTCCCGATGGGGTTGGTGACGAGGACGTCCACCGTTCCCGACCCGGCCGGCGACACCGCGGTGATCTCGGTCGGCGAGACGGCCGTGTAGCTCATGGCGGCGTTGCCCCCGAACGTGACGGCCGTCGCCCCGAAGAGCCCTGTGCCGCTGATCGTGACCGAGGTGCCCCCGAACGCCGGGCCCCTCGAGGGCACGATCGAGGTGATGGTTGGGGCGTCCTCGTAGACGAACTGGTCCAACGGGGGGTTGGGGTGAGAGGTCCCGCCCGGGGTCGTCACCATGACGTCGACGACGCCGTTCCCCGGGGGCGAGGTCGCCGTGATGGAGGTGTCGGAGTTCACCACGACGTTCGTGGCCGCGCCCGCTCCAAACTGGACCGAGGTCGCTCCGGTGAAGCCCTGGCCGCTGATGTCGACAACGGTGCTCCCCGACGTCGGACCGAGGTCCGGCGAGACGGCGTTCACGACCGGTGTCGTCGGATCGAGATACGTGTACTCGTCGGCCCAGGTGATCGTCGACACCCCGCTGGGCGTGGTCACGACCAGGTCGACGGTGGTGTTGGCCGTGCCACGGGGCGCTTGCACCGTGAGGGACAGGCCGCTCGGGTCGACGACCACGTGCCTGCCCGGCGTGGCGCCGAAGTCGACTGATTGCACCGCGACGAAGTTGGTGCCGTCGATGGTGACCGTGTTGTGCCCAGCGTCAGGGCCCGCCGTGGGAACGACGCCGGTCACGCTGGGCGGGTAGCCGTAGGTGTACTGGTCGGCGGGCGTGATGGCGGACGTGCCATGCGGTGACGTCACCCGGACGTCGACCGGCCCAGGCGACCCGGGTGGCTCGATGACGTCGGCGAAGTGGTGGCCGTACTTCGTGACGGTCGCCGGCTGGCCGCCGAACATGACGATGGGTTCGACGAGGTGCGGGCTGAAATGTTGGCCTCTCACGACGACGCTCGCCCCCCCGGCGATCGGACCGACGTTGAGATGTACGGAGAGCACGACGGGTACGTGCGGCTGACCGGATGCGCCGGCCGGTGTAGCCCGAACGAGCGGTATGACGACGCCACACACCACAGCCGTGGCGACAAGTGTGCGTCGCAGACCAGACCGCAACCTTCTTGCCGCTAGCACTCTGGTCCCTGGCTGAGGTCGTGGCACGTCCGCCCCTCTCGGGCTGTCCACCCAGGCGACGGATGCTTCGGCGCACCTCCGGGGCCAAGGCGGCTTTCACACGCTTCCCACCGCCCAGGGCGCTTTCCCAGAGCGCCCGTCCAGCGGCGAGTCACTGCTCTGCAATTCGCAAGGTAGCACCAAAAGCATCTCGTCCGCCTGGGCTCCCAAACCATCGTTTGAATTGGGCCGGGGTGACCGCTCACGGAAGAAGTGTGACCCCCCCGCTGGGCCAGTGAGCCATGCGGCGTGCCGCCCGCCGGCGGCCTCGGTCGGTCACCTGCTTGACACCGGCCCGCGACCAGGGTGCCCCGGTCGCGGCGGCCCGGTCTCCCACGGACGGCCCGGGGCCTGACCCGCTGGGCAACGGAGCGTGGGGGCGGCGTCGCCGGATGGCGCGGGGCGTGACCCGCATTTCCACCAATGGCCGAGACAAGGGGGTCGGCTATTTGGTGGCCCACCGGCGCACGGCAGCAAGGACGGCGCACCCATTCGGCGCCCGCTCATTGGGCCCGAGGGAGAGGGCGGCCTGGGGGCTGGAGGGAGCTTGGGAGCCCTCCCTCGGCCGGCTACCCGGTGGTGTCGACGATGAGCACCGAGCAGGGCGCGTGGTGGGCCACCGAGTTCGGCACGCTCCCGAGCACCCGCTTGGCCCCCTTCATCCCCTTGTTGCCGACCACGATGAGGTCGGCGTGCTGCTCGATGGCCACCTGGACGAGCGCCTCGGCCGGTGCGCTCGTGGCCGCATGCACGACCGGTTCGAGGCCCTCGTCCTTCACCATGAGCGCGAGGTCGCTCAGCAGCACGTCCGCCGGGTTCGCCGTCGTCGTGTAGCGGAACTCCTCGGGCAAAGAACCCGTGTCCGCCGCCGGCTTGGGCTTGTAGGCCGTCACGATGTGGAGCTGGCCGCCCGACATCTTCACGATGGCCGCGGCGGCCCGCACGGCGTCCGCTGCGGTCATCGACTCGTCGGCCCCCACGACCACGGTGTCGAACATGGTGATCCTCCTTCGTCCTCGCTCAGCCGGTGACCCGGCACTTCGCCGCGGGTCCGTCGGGTCCAACCGAGCGTGCTGCGGGGTCGCCGCAGGCTACACCGACCGGTGGGCCGGGCTCCGGAACGGGTTCAGCCGGCCTCGGCGAGCAGCGCGGCGAGCTCTTTCCTCGAGACCTTCCCGAAGTCGTTGTAGGGGATGTCGTCGACGAAGACGACCCTCTCGGGCAACTTGAAGTTGGCGAGCTTGCCCCGACAGAACGACCGGAGCTCGTCGGCCGTGGCCGGCGAACGGAGGACCACGGCCACCCCCACCCGGTTCCCCATCTCCTCGTCGGGGACGCCGCCCACGGCCACGTCGGCCACGGCGGGGTGCTCCCGCAGGACCACTTCGATCTCGAGCGGGGCGAACTTCTCGCCGCCGCGGTTGATGGTGTCGCTGAGCCGTCCGGCCGGATAGAGGTACCCGTCATCGTCGGCCGAGACCATGTCGCCCGTGCGGAGCCAGCCGGGGGGCGGCGCCGGTCCCGACGGCGGCGCCGCCGGCAGGACGCTCGCCTCGGTCTTCACCCAGAGCTCCCCGACGGTCCCGGTGGACACGTCCGCACCGCTCACCGGGTCCACGATACGGATCTCCACGCCGGGCATCGGTCGACCGACCGAGGTGAGCTTCTCGGTCCCATGGTCCTCGGGCATGAGCGTGGTGATCGAGCCGAGCGTCTCGGTCTGGCCGAAGGTGTTCATGAACGCCACCCAGGGCAGGGCGGCCATGGCCCGGCGGATCAGCTCGGGCGGTGCCGGCGCCGCGCCGTAGGAGATCGCCACGAGGGAGTGCAGGTCGGTCCGGGAGAAGTCTGGGTGCTCGAGGATGCGGTGCAGCATCGTCGGCACCACGAAGACCGTGTTGACCCGGTGGCGAGCGACGAGCGCCAGCCACTCGCCGGCGTCGAAGCGGTGCTGCACCACGTTGGTGTCGCCACGCGACAAGGCCACGAGCAGCCCCAGCATCCCCCCGATGTGGACGAGCGGCACGCACATGAGCGCCACCGACGGCGCCACGTCGGCCCGGAACGAGGGGGCGAAGGCGGCGACTCTCGGGCCGAGCACGCCGTGGGCGAGCGGGACGGGCTTCGGCCGACCGGTGGTGCCGCTCGTGAAGAGCACCGCCGCCTCGGCTGCCGGGTCCGGGGCAGCCGAGGGCCCGACCGGCGCCACATCGGCCAGCACGTCCTCGTCGCCCAGCACCCTGGCTACGCCGGCCTCCCGGAGCGCCTCGGCGTAGGCCGGGCCGGCCACCCCTACGGCGTCGGCCTCCGCCACCTCGACGAGGGCCGCCAGCTCGCCCACGGTGAGCCTCGGGTTCATGAGCGCGCACGCCGCGCCGACCCGGGCGGCTGCCAGGAGGGCGGCCACCGAGCCCAGGGTGGCGTCGTCGACGAGAGCCAGCCGGGACCCCGGTTCGACGCCGGCGGCGGCGAGGTTCGCCGCGGCCCGCCCGACGGCGGCTTCGAGCTCGCCGTAGGTCGTGGTCGTCTCGCCGACCACGAGGGCCGGCCGGCCGGGGTCGGCCGCGGCCAGCCCGGCCACCAGGTCGACGAGCGTGCGGGCTCGAGTTCGGTCGGCCATTGCCTCAGTTCCTGGGCGACCAGCTCGCGGTGCGGAGCAGCCGGCTCTCCCACTGGTCACGGTAGGCCAAGGCGTCGATCATCCAGTTCCCCGGCTGCTTCATCGCCGGTGGCGTCTCGTGGGTGAGGAGCCCGAGCAGGGCCCGCTGGTCGACCACCCGCTGCATGAGGACGACCTCGGTCGGGTGCCCCGCGCCGAACACCGGCTGGAACGCCGCCTCGATCTCGATGAGCGCGTTGCCCTGCTCCTTCGACCGGCCGAGGGTCGCCTGGTGGTAGAGCGTGCCCGCCGCCTCGAGGTAGGCCGGCAAGCCGCCCCGGAACGGCCAGACGGTGTCTTCCATGTAGACGGTCAGCTGGCGCTCGCCCGACGTGGGCACGGTGGCCAGGTCGACCTCTTGGATCGGCGACCAGGGCACCGGGGCGAGGATCTTGGCCGTCGACCCGTGGCGCATGGCGTCCACCTGGGCCGCCCAGGACCGGAGGTCACCGTCGAGGAGGCGCCGCGAGAGACCGTGCCAGGCGGCCCCGTCGCGGACGGCGGTGATCGTGACCACCACGTAGGCGGCACCGCTCCCGTGGGCCAGACGGAGATACCAGAGCAGCCGAGCGTCGTCGGTCTCGGCCAGTGTGGGCATCCAGCCCTCCCGGTAGGCCTCGTCGAACTCGTCTTCCTGCTCACCCACCACCCGGTGGACCTCGTGCACGAACAACACGTCAACGCCTCCCTCTCGACCTCTGCCTCCCGACGGCCGCGGCCGACCGGAGAGACCGTAGCGAGCGCCGCCCCGGGCCCGCAGGTGCCGGGCCCTCTGCTCCTCAGAGCTGGGCCCGGCGGCGCTTCGATCCGTCGAGGACGGGGGGCGGGGTGTGGCTCCAGGAGCGTCGTGGGAGCTCCCCCCGGTCACGCTCGTCGGTCAGGGCCAGCAGGCGCTCGTAGCGGCGCCGCACGTCCCTCCGGTCCTCGGCCTCGGGGACCGACTCGTCCGAGGCGCGCATCACCATGTCCGCCTGGCGCACGAGGACCCGCCGCTGCTCGGTGGTGGCGGTGTACTCGATCACGTGGGCCAGCCCGTCCATGAGCCGGATGAGCACGGCGGGCATCCCGCGGGCCGACTGACGGATCTTGTCGAAGGCCCGGTTGGCCATGCGGGCGTAGCTCGGGTCGAACTCGATCAGCCGGATGGCCCCGTAGCGGTCGCGATAGACGCCCTCGACCAGCACCCGCCCCGAGATCTTGCACATCCCGTCCGAGAGCCAGTCGATGCAGGTGAGGGCGGTGAACGTGTCGTTCACCGCCGGAGACAGGGCCCGGATGGCGATCTCGGCCAGCTGGTCGATCGGAAACACCGGGTCCTGGGCGATGGTGCGATGCGGGCCGGTGATGTGGGCCCGGGTCAGGGCGGCGGACACGGCGAAGGCGGCGCTCTCGGGCCAGACCGTGGCCAGCGGCCGGCCGGCAACGACGAAGTGGCCCGGTCGGTGGGCCAGCCGGATGACCGCGTCGGTGTCGGTGGCGATGTCGATCAGCTGGGCGTAGCCGACGAACTGGAGGTAACCGCTCGTGGTCGCCGGTACCGCCACGCCCTCCTCGTCGAGGAAGGCGCCCAGCTGCTCAACGCTCGGGCCCGGCAGCCGCTCGTCATGCGGCTCGGCTGACACCGGCGTCGGGAACTCGGCGTCGATGGCCCGGCCGAGGTCCCGGGCCACCCGGGCGATGACCTCGGGGAGCTGGATGGTCTTGGCCACGTGGTGGATGAAGTAGATGAGGAACGCGATGTCGACGAGCATGAGGACGAGCGAGACCGTGATCGAGATGTGCGGCACGAAGACCTTGTGGGGCTCGGTCGTGATCGAGGCGAGGGCCAGCACCGAGTAGACGAAGGACGCGACGAACACGCCGAGCGTCAGCTGGGTCCCCACGTCCCGGATGAAGTTGCGCAACATCCGGGGCCCGAACTGCTGGGAGGCGAGCGTGAGGGCCAGGATCGTGATGGAGAACACCACGCCGACCACGGTGATCACCGCGGCGGCGATGCCGATGAGGACGGCCCGTCCGGCGTCGGGGCTCCCTGTCCGCAACCACCAGGGCAGGGAGAAGTCGCCGCGGAAGGCGGCCTGGTCGAGCTGGTAGGTGACGAGGAAGAGCCCGACCGCCGCCACCACGCACAGCACCGGGACCAGCCACAGCGTGGTCATGAGCGACTCCCGGCGCCAGCTCGGGAGGCGCCGGCGGGCCCGGCTCCCGGGCGGGCCGTTCAGGTCGTGGGCGGGTGGTGCCATCTCGGTCCTCGAGTCGTCGTTTCGTTGTCGCCGACCAGGCTTCCCGGCACGCCGCCGCCAGCATACGGGCTGGCCCCGGCCGAGGTCCGCCGTCGGCCCGACGAGACCCCGGGGGCCCGGCGTAACGTCGGGGCATGGACTACAGGACACTCGGCCGCACCGGCATCAAGGCGAGCCCCTTCTGCCTGGGGACCATGATGTTCGGGCGCTTCGGCAACCCCGACCACGACGACTGCGTCCGGATCATCCACACCGCCCTCGACGCGGGCATCAACTTCGTCGACACCGCCGACATCTACTCGATCGGCGAGTCCGAAGAGATCGTCGGGCTGGCCCTGCGGGGGCGCCGCGACGACGTCGTGCTGGCCACGAAGTTCCACAACCCGATGGGTCAGGACCCGAACATGGCCGGGAACTCCCGGCGCTGGATCCACCGGGCGGTCGAGGACAGCCTCCGCCGTCTCCACACCGACTACATCGACCTCTACCAGGTCCACCGGCCGGACCCGACCACCGACATCGACGACACGCTGGGCGCGCTCTCCGACCTCGTCCACGCCGGCAAGGTCCGGGTCATCGGCACGTCGACCTTCCCGGCGCACGAGATCGTCGAGGCCCAGTGGGTGGCCGAGCGCCGGGGCCGGGAGCGGTTCCGCAGCGAGCAGCCCCCGTACTCGATCTTCGTCCGGGGGATCGAGGCGCACGTGCTGCCGGTGTGCGCGAGCTACGGGATCGGCGTGATCCCGTGGAGCCCGCTCGCCGGCGGCTGGCTCACCGGCCGCTACCGGCGGGGCCAGGAGGTCCCGAAAGAGGGGCGGGCCCGGTTCCTGCCGGAGCGCTTCGACCCGGCCCGCCCGGTCAACCAGCGCAAGGCCGACCTGGTCGAGGACCTCCTCAAGGTGGCGAGCGACGCCGGGTGCTCGCTCGTCCACCTCGCCCTCGCCTTCGTGCTGCACCACCCCGTCGTCACCTCGGCGATCATCGGTCCGAGGACCATGGAACAGCTCGTCGACCAGCTGCCGGCGACGGAGGTCCGCCTCGACGAGGCCACCCTCGACCGCATCGACGAGCTGGTGCCGCCGGGCACGAACGTCGACCCCGACGCCGCGTGGGTACCGCCGTCGCTGGCCAACCGAGCGCTGCGTCGGCGGGCACCTCGACCGAACGCCTAAGGGCGCCCTCCACCGGCGCCGGGGGTGGGGCGATCCCCTAACGCTTCCCTCATGACTGTCGCGGGCCCTGCTCACAGCCGTCGCCGACGATGGCCGGGATGGCTCACCGGAGCTCGGGTTGACGACGGCGAGCGCGTCCCTCGCCCACCTGCTGCGCCGGTCGGGTTTCGGGGCGACGGCGGCGGAGATGACGGCGGCCGAGCAGGCGGGGTATGCGGCCACCGCGGAACGGTTGCTCGCCGGCCTCGGTGCTCCCGACCACGGCGCCGCGGCCATCGCGACACCCACGTTCGCCCCTCTGCCGACCGACCTCGGCCAGCTCCGCAGCGATCCGTCCGCCCGCAAGAGCTTCACCCAGCAGCTCGCCCTGGAGCACCGCCAGCTCGTGGCCTGGTGGCTGGCCCGCATGGTCGCCACCACGAACCCTCTCGCCGAGAAGCTCACGTTCCTCCTCCACGGGCACTTCCCGACCGCCATCTCCAAGGTCCGGTTCCCCCAGTTCATGTACGGGCAGAACGAGCTGTTCCGCACGCAGGGCGCCGGCGCCTTCGACGCGCTGACCCAGGCGGTGGCGGTCGACCCCGCCATGCTGATCTGGCTCGACGCCTCCTCGGACAAGGCCAGCGACCCCAACGAGAACTTCGCCCGTGAGCTCATGGAGCGCTTCACCATGGGTATCGGGACCTACACGGAGGACGACGTCCGGGCGGCGTCCTACGCCTTCACCGGGTGGCGACTCGACCGGCTGACGGGTGAGTTCACCATCGACCAACAGGAGCACAGCCCGGCACCCCAGACGTTCCTCGGCGTGCCCGGGGTCAGCACGGGCCAGCAGGTCATCGACATCGTCACCCATTCGGGGGCCTCCGCCCGGTTCGTCCCTGCGGCGTTCTGGAGCCACCTCGCCACACCCGTCACGGTCGACGACCCAGTGGTCGACGACCTGACGGCGGCCTACCACCCGGACCTCGACGTGACCTCGCTCCTCCGGGCCATCTTCTCCCACCCCGACTTCACGTCCCCGGGCGTCACGGGCGGCCTCGTGAAACAGCCGGTCGAGTACGTCGTCGGAGCCCTGCGGGCCTTCGGCGTCGACGGGACGGCGCTCGCCTCCCGACCCGACGGTGTCCTCGAGGTGCTGACCGGTCTCGGCCAGCTGCTCTTCGACCCGCCGAGCGTCGGCGGTTGGGGCCAGAACGAGTACTGGCTCTCGACCGCCGCGGCCCTCACCCGCTGGCAGTTCGCCGGCCGGCTGACCACCCTCGTCGACCTCTCCCCCGTGGCCGACGCCGCACCGAATGCCCGCGTGGACGCCGTGGCCGAGCTCCTCGCCGTCGACACGTGGTCGACAGCCACGGCCGAGGCCCTCCGCCGGGCCGGCGGCGACCCGACCCTCCTCGTGACGCTGGCCCTCGTCTCGCCCGAGTACGTGAGCAACTGATGGGACCGGACCCCTTCACGGCGGTCCCGACGAGCGGCCCCGGCCGGGGCGGCGGGCTCAGCCGACGCCAGTTCCTCGCACTGGCCGGCGGCATGGGGGCGATCGGGGCGATCGGCGGGCTCGTCGGCTGGCCGCGGGTCGTGGATCTCGTGACCCCGCCGGGGACGGCCGGGGCGACGCGCCCGAGCGGACGGACCCTTGTCCTCGTGACCCTCTACGGGGGCAACGACGGGCTGAACACGGTGGTCCCCTACGAGGACCCGCACTACGAGTCGGCCCGGGGCCTGCTCGCCCTCGACCCGCACACCGTCCTCCCGCTGGCCGACGGCTTCGGACTCCACCCGCAGATGACCGGGCTCGAGCGTCTGTTCCGAGAGGGCCGGTTGGCCGTGGTCCACGGGGTCGGCTTCGCCAACCCGAACTACAGCCATTTCCAGTCGATGGACATCTGGCAGAGCGGCCAGACCGACCCGACCTCGTCGGGCTGGCTCGGTCGGTGGCTCGACGCCACGGGATCCGACCCGCTCCGGGCGGTGGCCGTCGGACCGACCGCCCCGACCGTCCTCACGGGCGAGCGGGTGCAGGGGGCGGCCCTCCCGCTCGGACCGCTCGTCCTCCCGGGTGGACCGACCGAACAGTCCCTCTACCGCGCCATGGCCCGCACCGGGAAGGGCGAACCGACGCTGGCGTCACTCACCGCGGCCTCCGCGGGCGACCTCCTCACCGTCAACGACCGCCTCGGACCGATCCTCGGCCGCACCGCCACGGCCAACCCACTCCATCGGCCGACGACGGGTACGCCCGCCTCGGGCGAGGCGTCGCTCGGCATCGCCAACGGCGGCGGGGGGCTGTCAAGCCCCGGGGTGCTGGCCTCCCAGCTGAGCCTGGTGGCCAACCTGATCCTGGCCGACGCCCCGCCCGAGGTCTACAGCGTCGAACTCGGGGGGTTCGACACCCACGCCGACCAGACACCGACCCAGGACAAGCTGTTGAGTGAGCTCGACACCGCGGTCAGCGCCTTCGTCGACGCCATGAGCACCACCGCCCGGGGCAAGGAGACGATCGTCTTCGTCTACTCCGAGTTCGGTCGGCGGGTGGCGGGCAACGCCAGCGCCGGGAGCGACCACGGCTGGGCCAACGTGGTCCTCGTCGCCGGCCATCCGGTCAAGGGCGGGTTCTACGGCGAACCCCCGAGCCTGACCACCCTCTCGGAGGGCAATCTCGTCTTCACCACCGATTTCCGGGCCACCTACGCCACCCTCCTCGACCAGGTCCTGGGCGTCGACCCCCGCTCGTTCCTCGGGGTCAGCCCCCGGCCGATCGCCTTCGTCTGACCGAGGCCGGCGGCGCGGCTCTTGCGCCGAGCCCGGCGGTCGCCGATGCTCCTTGCGTAGGAGGGCGCCCGCCGCCACCCCTCGGGCGGGCCAGGCGACGGGCGCCGGAAGGACGCAGGTCGTGTCGGCGGCACTGGACACCGCAGTCGAACCCCACGCGAGCCGGGGCGACCCCGCCCGGGTCGGTCCGGTCGAGGACATGGACGACCCGATCCAAGGGTCGCCGGAGGTCGGTGTCCGCCGGTCCGGCGGTCGGGGGGCGGGCTTCGAGGCGGCCGGGGCGCTCCTGGCCGTCCTCCTCTCGCTCGGCGTCGTCGGCGCCGGGGCCGCGGTCGTCGACCACCGGTCGGCTCCGGCCATCCACGACCCGGCTATCTCGCGGCGGGCCGTTCCCCTGCCCGCCCCGGTCGCCGTGCCCGTGGCCCCGGTGCGGTTGTTCGAACCGGCGCTCATCGTCACGCCGTTCGCCAACGCCCCGGACCCGTTCGTCCTCGTCGTCGGGCACGAGTACCTGCTCTTCTCGTCCGAGACCTCGCTCCGCTCGCCGGCCATCGCCCTCCGGGTCTCCGGCGATCCGGACTTCTGGACCGGGCCGGTGACCGACCCGTTGCCCGTCCTACCGAGGTGGGCGGCCGGTGGGGCGACCTGGGCCCCCGACGTCCGATTCGTGGACCATCGCTACGTCATGTGGTTCACCGCCCTGCTCGGCGGCTCCAACCCGCCGATGGAGTGCATCGGCGACGCCACGTCGACCGACCCGATCGGTCCGTACCACCCGTTGCCTCGACCACTCGAGTGCCAGCTCGGCCAGCGCGGCTCCATCGACTCCCGCACGTTCGTCGACCGCTCGGGCCACCTGTGGATGGACTGGAAGAACGACGAGAACGCCGACGTCAACGGGACCAGCCACACCACCATCTACGCCGAGCGGCTCTCGTCCGACGGTCTCGCCCTCGTCGGTCACCCGGTGGCCATCCTCCGGGCCAACCAGCCGTGGGAGGGGCGCATCGTCGAGGCCCCCGACATGGTGCGCGCCGACGGCCACGACTGGCTCTTCTATTCGGGCAACTGGTTCAACCAGCCGACCTACGCGCTCGGCGTGGCCGAATGCGCCGGTCCGGCCGGGCCGTGCACCAAGCCGCTCGACGGGCCGTGGCTCGCCTCCAACTTCGAAGGTGCCGGGCCCGGCGAATGCTCGATCTTCGCTGGGCCCGGAAGATGGTGGATGGTCTATTCGCCGCTCTCGGTCCGCTACCGCACTTTCACGCCCCGACCGGTCGCCCTGCTCCACCTGGGCTTCTCGGCCGACGGTCCCTACGTCATCGCCCCGGTCGAACCAGGGGCGCCGAGGTCCACGACGGTCGACGCCGTGCCGTTCGCCGGTCATCGCCTCCCACCGCCCTAGCCGGTCCGGCGAACCGCGGCCTTTGGGTCCAAAGACCCTGGTCGGCCGAGCCGCCCCATGCGAACTTTGATCGGATGATTGCGCGCCGCTCCTCGAGCACCCAGGCAAGGCGGGGAACGTCACCTGGCCAATGGGCGTCCGGCCGGGATACAGACTAGACAAGGCCGGTCGTGCCTCTACCCCGGGACGTGTCGGGTCGCGACTTCGCGACGGCGATCGACGCCATGTTGGAGGAGTTCGAGCACGCGGTCGGCCAGCCGACGGCGCTCGATCTCCTGCCGGCGATCGTGGACCTTTACGACGCCGGCCGACGCCTCCCGTTGCCGGCGCAGCGGGCCATCGCCCCGCTGTTGGGCCAGCTCGAGTTGGTGGTCGACCGCCTGGTGGAATGGGCTGACGCCGCCAACGGCGAGAGGGCTGCGACCGACGGTGGGCGGGGCCCGGAGGAGGGAGGCGTCCTCCTCACGCCAGCCGAACAGCGGGTCCTGGAGCTGCTCCCCACGCACCTCTCGATGGCCGAGATCGGTGAGGAGCTCTGCCTGTCGCGCAACACGGTGAAGACCCACGCCATCGCGGCCTACCGCAAGCTCGGCGTGACCTCACGCAGCGGCGCCGTCCGACGGGCCCGCGAGCTCGGCGCGCTGACCACCCAGGGCGGGTTGCGCCGTTCGGCGCGCTACAGCCCGGTCTTGGCGACGAGCCGTCCATCGGCGACGGCCCGCTGGAGCGCTTCGTAGTCCTTCTCGTTCTGGTCGGCGTAGGTCTCGGCGAAGTCCGCGATGGCCTCGTCGAAGACGGTCGAGCGACCGAGGTAGGTGGCGATGGCGATCCGGTCGCCCGAGCGGGCATGGGCCCGGGCGAGCGTCCACCCGCAGACCCGCCCGTAGATGGCGAGGCCCGAGGGCAACGCCTTCTCGAGCTCGAAGGAGCCCTTCCAGTCGCGGAGCTGGCGGATGTAGAAGTCACGATCGACCTCGTCGAGGCCGGTCGCCCGCTGCCAGCCCAAGAAGATGTCGCTGCTGGCCTGCATGAGCCGCTGGCCAGCCACCACCCGCTGACCGTGGTTCGGGTACTCGGAGCGTTTCACGAACTCCTCGAGGACCGAGGCCTCGGCCTCCTTGGCCTGGAGCAGGAGCGAGTCGTCGAGGTCCTTGCCGATGAGCAGGACGATCCAGGCCCGGGTGCCCACGCTCCCGACGCCCACCACCTTGCGAGCCATGTCGACCATCTCGAAGGTCTCGAGGAGGTGGCGGCGGTCCACCTCGAGCGTGCGCCGGTAGGCCCTCACCAGCAGGTGGAGCTCCTCGGCGATCCCGCGGGCCCGTTCGCTCTCGGGGAAGAGCTCGTCGACCGGCACGACCAGCGGGGGGTCGCTCACGATCCGCCGCCGCCCGTCCACCACCGCTGTCAGCTTGTCGACGGCCTGCATGCTGTCCTTCGTGCGGGCCTTGGCCAACGTGGCCTCGGCGCGCTTCCGCTGGCTGGGATCGAGCTGCGGGCCGAGGTCGGTCGTCAGCCGGTTCACGTCCACCTGGGAGTACCAGACATCGAGGTTGCGGACGCCGGCGAACTCACGCATGCCTTCGCGATAACCCCGCACGCAGTCGAGCACGACCTTGCGCCGGTCCCGGCCCGAGAACTGCCGGTCCCGTCCGGCTACGGCCAGGCTCGCGGCCAGGCGCTTCACGTCCCACTCGAAGGGTCCCGGGAGGGTCTCGTCGAAGTCGTTGACGTCGAAGACCAGATTGCGTTCGGGCGTCCCGAACACGCCGAAGTTGGAGGCGTGGGCGTCACCGCACAGCTGGGCGGCGAGGCCGGTCCGGGGCGTGGTGTTGAGGTCCGAGGCCATGATGAGCGCGGCGCCCCGGTAGAAGGCGAACGGCGAGACCAGCATCCGCCCGTACCGGATCGGCACCAGCTCCGGCACCCTCGTCGTCGCCTGCCGCTCCAGCAGGCCGACGGGATCGGGCCGGTCGGCCGGTGGGTCGAACGTGGCGTGGCTGGCCCTCGGGACCTTGGCCCGCGCCGCCTTGCCGGCCGCCTGCCGCTCGGCCGCGCTCGGATGGTCGATCTTGGGCGGCGTCTTGGCCGCGTGGGGCGCCCCCGTGGCCCGGGTTTCAGTGACGTCAGTCATCGTGCACCTCCATCTGGCGGACCACGGGGTGCCGAGCCGGCCTCGGGTGGCCGGCCGTCACCATGGGCGTGGTCCGGACCTCAAGCGCCCAGGATCTTGGCCTTCTGTGCGGCGAACTCCTCCTCGGTCAGGATCCCTTGGTCCTTCAACGCGGCCAGCTCCTTCAGCTGCTCGAGATCCGGACCGGAGGCATCCGCCGCGGCCGCTTCGGGCGGGGGTGCAGCCGCCGCCGGAGGAGGTGCGGCCGCCGCCGCCTTTTCCTCCTGGCGCCGCGCCACCCGACCGCTCACCGCAGTCGCGGTGCCCGCCACGACGGCGGTGCCGACCGCCGCCCGCATGACCGGCCGCCTTCTCAACATGTCATCCTCCTTTTCACCGACGTCGGTCGCCGACGCCCACCACTCGTAGGGACTCAGTTCGCCGAAGGGAGCGCGTCGAACGCCTCCTGGATGACCTCGTGGGGGATCCGTGCCCCCTCGACCAGGACGCCGCCCGCCCGCCGACAGGCCTCGACGAACGGCGCCGCCCAGGTGTCCTCCCAGATCAGGAGGGCCGCCGACGAGTTCGGATCGAGCGCCGCCGCCGCGTGCTCGATGTCCTCCTGACTCAAGAGCCCGCCGATCTCACCCTCCAGGTCAGAGAAGGGGGCGAGCTCCTCGAGCTGGTCGAATTCGAAGACGGCGACGTTGCCATCGGCGTCCTTCCCCACAAAGACGAGGTCGAGGATCCGGACGATGCCGCTGTCGATGAGCTTCGCCAGCTCGGGTGCGATCTCACCGGTGAACTTGTTCTCCGGGAACCCCACCACGAGGTACTCGACCGGACCGATAGCCATGATGGTCCTCCGTTCCTTCCCTGTTGGATCGGGGTGGTACCCCTCTTCGGCTGGGACCTCCTCGACCGCGGGTCTGCGGGGCCACAAGAGCGGCGAGAAAGGATCCTAAACCTCGGGTCTTCGGGCGCAAAGTGCCGGGCGCCCATTGCCGGCGCTCGCCATGCCGGGGACCGTCGGCGCCCCGGGAAGGTTCCCCGAGCGCCGACGGCCGCCCCAGTGCATTCGGGTCGACGACCCTGGTCAGGCCAGGATCTTGGCCTTCTGGGCCTGGAACTCGGCTTCCGTGATGGTGCCCTTGTCCTTCAGCTCGGACAGCTTGGCGAGCTGGTCGGCCGGGCTGCTCCCCGCCACGTCCTGCACGTAGGAATCGAAGGCCTGTTGCTGCGCTGCAGCCTCGGAGGCCGCTCGCTCGTGCATCTTGCCGCCCCTGGCGATCAGGTAGATGAGGATGCCGAGGATGGGCAGGATGATGATGAAAATGACCCACAGCGCCTTGGCAAAGCCACCCATGTCGTGGCTGCGGAAGATGTCGATGAAGACGATGATGAGTAGCCAGATAAAGATGAAGAAGGCGGCGAACATCAGCATCGTCCAGAAGATGCCGAGGATCGGGTAGGTGTACGCAATCATGTGGTTGGGGTCTCCTTTGTTCTTCCTACGTGCAACAAGGGTGCCGCTCCGTGCGGCCGTCCCTGGCGCACCGGCCGGGGCAGGGCCGCAGGACACACCGACCCTCCAGTCGGTACGGGGGTCACCGGCAGCCGTCCATCACCCGGTCAATGATGGCGAGGTCACCCTAGTCCGCACCTCATCCGAACCGTATGAATTGGCCGGTCCGGGGGCGTGCCGACCGTTGACTGTGCCCCCGCTGTGAACGTCACGGCTCGGCGAAGGCGGCTGAGGTGTCACCGAGGGTCATCGGGGCGGTCCGGGACATGAACACGACGCCGGCGACCATCATGAAGAAGGCGAGGAACGCCACCGTCAGCTGAAGACCGTTGTCGGTGAAGTGCTCGCCGAAGAGCCAGATGCCGAGGACCACGCTCACGAACGGGTCGACGGTCACCATGAGGGGTTGGGAGACGCTGATCGGCCCGACGTGGAGGGCGGCCTGGACGAGCAGGCTCCCGGCGATGCCGCCGCCCACGAGGGCGTAGACCGGCCAGCCGGTGAACGTGGCACCGAGGCCCTTCGACGTGAGCTCGTCGGTCGTGGTCTTGATGAACGTGGCCTCGAGCGCCCACACGAGTCCGGCTGCCGACGCGTACAGCGCCGCCCGCCGGGTGGGCGAGCCCCAGCTGGCCAGCACGGCAAGGATCACGGCCAGGCCGCCTACCGTCACCCCCGCCGCCAACCATGCCGACTCCGTCGGGTTGGGATGACCACCCTGGGGCTCCGACGCCGCGACGAAGACCGCCGCCCCCACACAGGTGATGCCGGCCGCCAACCAGGCCGCCGAGTGGAGGTCCTCATGGAACCAGACGCGGCGCAGGGCCAGGGTGAAGGCCAGCTCGGTCACCATGAGGGGCTGGACCACCGAGAGCTCGCCGTTGTGGAGGGCCAGGGCCTGGAACACGAAGCCACCGAGGAGAGCCGCCGCCCCGAGGAGCCACAGCGGGCGGGTCACGACCCGGACGGCGAGGCGCCACCACGAGCCCGTCGAGCGCTCCGCCGAGCTCGCCGCGTGCTGGGACACCACGCTCAGCGCGTTGGCGAGCCCTGCCAGGAGGGCGAAGACGACGGTCACGGCTGGCTCACGTTGCCCTCGGCGGCCACCGCCCCCCTGGCCGCTTCCTCACCGCGCCTCGTGGGCCCTTCCTTCCAGGCCGCCGCCCGTCGGTCGACCTTGTCCACTTGCCACTGCTGGGCCGTGAGGTCGGCCGCGGTCAGCTCGGTCCCGCGCAGGCTCCGCGGCCACAGCTGCCACGTGAGCACCACGTTCAGCTGCGCGCTGTAGATGGTCACGCGCGCACCGAGGTAGATCCAGGCCAGCATGCCGATGACGATGGCGAACGAGCCGTAGAGGTGGGTGGCGTGAGCCACCACGTGGCGGGTGTAGTAGCCGCCCAGGTACTGGAGCGCCGTCCAGAGCGCGGCCCCGACGACGGCACCGGGGACGAGCTTGCCCCAGGCGACGTGCACCGCGGTCAGGAGCTGGAAGGCGAGGAGGTACAGCACCACGTTCAGGAGGAAAGCGGCGACGACGGCGAGGGCGTCGAGTGCCCCCGAGTGCGGTCCCTGCGCCCCGCTCAGCCCCGAGAGGAATGTCGTCGCCAGCAGGATGCCGCCCAAGAGCGTCAGAAGCCCCAGTCCCCGCACGATTCGCTTGACGAAGCTCGGACGCCGCAGGACCGACACGCCCCAGACGTCGTTCATCGCGTGTTGCGCGGCGTAGGTGACGGCCAGTCCGCCCCAGAGGGCGAAGAGGACGCCGACCGCGAGGGCCAGGCCGTTCGAGGACGTGGTGCCGACGTGGACGTACTCGGAGAGCGACGGAAATTGGTGCTCGGCCGACGAGATGATCCGGGCTTCAAGTGAGGGGTTCCCCTGGAGGACGAAGCTGAGGATGGCGGCGAACACGAGCAAGAGCGGGAAGAAGGACAAGAAGCCGTAGTACGCCAGCAGCGCGCTGAGGTCGCCGGAGCGGTCCTCGGAGAACTTCTTCTGGATCGCCCAGGGCACCCCGACGGTCGAGTGGCGGCGCTGGAAGGCGTCCAGGCCGTCGAGCAGGGTCTCGAGCCGTCGAGGCAAGGTCGGCCGACGCTCAGTCGGGCGCCGTCACCGGACAGCCGACCGACGGGCCGGCCACGGTGGCTGCCCGCTGCAGCGCTGGGATCGCCGGCGCCGGGGCCCGCATCGGGCCAGCGTACTGCGGCCTCGGGGCTCCCTCGGGGGTTCTCGAGCCGATCCGGGTCAGTTCGTCGACGCCGTCCAGGACAGGTGCCCACCCCATCGGTCGACCAACTCCTCGATCCGAACGAGGGTCCTCGCACCCTCGGCGTCGCCCACGCGGAGCTCCGTCGTGTCCATCACGACCTCGCGGTAGCCCTCCTCCACGAGGTCGGCTGTCACCGCCAGCACACTCGCCGCGGTCGAACCGTCCAGCGTGCCGGTGAGGCGGATCACCACCGGCGAGCACTCGACGTCGACCCAGAGCTCGAGCTTCGGGTCCATCCTCCACTGGGGCCCGAGGCACCAGCGCGTGGACAAGAGATCGTCCTCACCTGCTGCCATCATGGCGTCTGGCGAGATCGTCTCGGCCAACATGGCTGTCCTCCTGATCGACGTCAGTCGACCTCTTCGTTGTGCCACGACGGCGGTGCCAGCTGAAAGGGTCGAAAGACCCTTCGCGCTCCCCCACCGACCCGGCGGGTCAGCCGGTGCTAACCGGTTCCAACGGTTCTCGGGGACCTCCCTCGTCCTCCTTGCGCCGGCCGACCGGCTCGGTGGGGAGCAGCCCGGTCAAGAACAGCGAGACCACCGCCAGGACGGCCACCACCCACAGGGCGTCTCGAAGGGCGGCCAGCCGAGCCTTGCTGTTCTCGGCCACGATCTCGTCGGCGGTGGACTGCGGGACGCCCGCCGCAGCCAGCTGCTTCTGGAGGTCGCTGTCCGAGACGAAGGGCACCCCACTCGCCAGGTAGGTCGTCGACTGGGTCTTCACCTCGGGCGGGATGGCCGAGTTCGACTGGATGCCGTGGGAGAGTCCGGCGGTCAGGCTGGCAATGAGGACGGCGCCCACGAGGGCGGTGCCGATCGACGCCCCGAGGTTGGTGACGGTGTTCTGGAGCCCGCCCACCTCGGCACTCTGGTCGTCAGGCAGGGCCGAGACCGTCACCGCACCCAGCTGTGAGGCGAGCGCCCCCATGCCGAGCCCCATCAGGAGCAGTGGCACGGTCACGATGCCGGCGTTGGCGCCGGGGTCGATCCCGCCGATCAAGACGAGCGTCCCGGCGATCATCGAGAGGAGTCCGAGCCGCACCACGAGCCGAGGGCGGGCGCCTGGCGCGAACCTCGGGATGAGGAGGGCCGAGAGCAGGAGGGCGAGCGACAGAGGCAGGAGCCGGGCCCCGGTCTGCACCGCCGACAGCTCGAGCACGACGGACAGGAAGAGCGGGATGGTGAAGAACACGCCGGCCTGAATGAGGAACTGGAAGAAGAACATCGAGAGACCGCCGTCGAGCTGGCGGTTGCGGAGCATGCCCGGGCGGACCAGCGGCTCTCGTCCCCGCCGCTCCTGGAAGGCTTCCCACAAGAAGAAGCAGTAGACGATGAGCAACCCGCCGGTCACCAACCACACGACGGGGGACACCCCGAGGATCGTCGGCCCGCCCGGCTTGGGCTGCACCCACCCCCAGGTGCCGGACTTGAGCACGCCGAAGACGAAGAGCGACAGGCCGGTGATGGAGAGGACGGCCCCGAAGAAATCGAAACGGGGCTGCTCCTTGCTCACAGGGGCGTCCTGCACCCTGCGTAGGAAGAAAAGGAGCACGATCACGACCACCACCTCGCCGGCGAAGACCCATCGCCACGACCAGAAGGTGGTCACCGCCCCGCCGATGAGCGGGCCGGCGGCGACGGCGATGGCACTCGCCGCGGCGATCAGGCCGTAGGCAGCGGAGCGGCGGTCCCGAGGGAAGTTCGAGGCCACGAGGGCCACGATGGCCGGCAGGATGAGCGCCGCACCCACACCCTCGAGGAACGACCAGCCGAACAAGAGAACACCGAGGTTGGGCGCCAAGGCCGTTATCCCAGAGCCCGTGCCGTAGATCACGAGACCGATGGCGAAAGCCCGCCGGCGGCCGATGCGGGCGCCGATCTTGCCCCCGGTGAGCATGAGCGACGCCATTACCAGGGTGTAGAGCGTGATGGCCGTCTGGATGCCGGTGACCGTGGTGCCGAGGTCTGCCGCCACCTGCCGGATGGAGACGTTCATGACCGAGCTGTCGAGGGTCATGAGGAACTGACCACCCGCCAGGATCGGGAGCACGGCCGCCCCGGCGCGGACCTCCGGTCGGGCGGTCGGCTCGGTCACCGGGGGTGCAGCCTACGGGCCGGCCAGGGTTCAGGGGGTGTGGACGCCGCGACCCCGACGGGTCCTCGGTGGACATCTCGTCCGAATTGGACGAGGCCCCGACTCCAGACGAATGTCTACAGTCGGACACACGCGCCGAGCCACCAGGGGTCCGCCATGCCAGCGAGAGACGGAAGCTCGAAACGGAAGCCCGAGGACGCGGTCACCGAGTTCTTCGATCTCCTCGCGGCCAAGCATCACGAGCCGCTGTTCGAAGGCGACACCGCCACCATCCGTTTCGACGTCAAGGACGGCCGCTCGCTTGAGACGTGGTACCTGACCGTGAAGAACGGTGACGTGGGGATTTCGCACAAACGGGCCGGTGCCGACGCCGTCGTGCGCATGGAACGGGGAACCCTCGAGATGCTGGTCGACGGTCGGCACAACGCCATGGCCGCACTGCTGCGGGGCCTCATGACCATCGAGGGGAGCATGGGCGCCATGGTGATGTTCCAGCGGGTCCTGCCAGGGCCGCCGGAAGACAAAGGTCGCGTGCCACCGATCACCGGTGCAACGGTGATGGCCCAGAGGAGACCGACGTGAGCGACGACCTCGTCCAGATCCTCGAGGGCAATACCTTCGTGGTCAGCGACAAGCGGGGCGACATCGAGGCCTCTCTCACCGACCCGACTGGGCTGTTCTCGTTCGACACTCGCTTCCTTTCCCGTTGGGTACTGACGGTCGACGGCCAGCGGCTCAACGCCCTGTCGACCGACGACCTGCAGTATTTCCAGACCCGGTTCTTCCTCGTGCCCGACACCGGCACCGTGTATGTCAACGCCACGCTTTCGGTCATACGTCAGCGTGACGTCTCGGACGGCTTCCACGAGGAGCTACGGATCCTCAATCACCAGAACCAACCCGTCGACCTCGTGGTGAAGATCGAAGCGGCGAGCGATTTCGCCGACCTGTTCGAGGTTAAGGACGCCCTGGAGAAGAAGGGCAAGTACCGGAGCCGGAAGGTCAACGGGAGTCTCGTGCTCGAGTACCGGCGCGAGACCTACGTGAGAGAAACGTGGATCTCCTCCAGCGAGCCGGTCCAGTTCGATGCCAAAGGCCTCGCCTTCAAGATCACCGTACCGGCGCACGGTGAATGGAAGACCGAGCTCGACGTGGTCGCCTCTCTGGGCTCCGAGGGCAGTTCGCGCACCGGTCCCGTGGGGGTCCGTGGCCAGCACCGGGTACGACGCGACATGGCCCGAGGCCTCGACAAGTGGTTGGAGCGGGCGCCGCACCTCGAGTGCGACTGGGAGCCCGCCCAAATGATCTATCGGCGGTGCCTGACGGACCTCGCGGCACTCCGCTTCAGCACGCTCACGTTGACCAACCGAGCCCTACCGGCTGCCGGTCTGCCGTGGTTCATGACCATCTTCGGCCGGGACAGCATCTTCACGAGCCTCCAGGCGCTCCCCTTCGTGCCGGAGCTGGCGGCGACCACCCTCCTCGCCCTCGGCGAACGGCAGGGCACCCGTATCGACGACTTCCGCGACGAGGACCCCGGTCGCATCCTCCACGAGTTGCGCTACGGCGAGATGACCGCCTTCGAGGAACGACCACACTCGCCCTACTATGGCAACGCTGACGCCACCCCCCTCTACGTCGTGCTGATGGACGAGTACGAACGTTGGACCGGTGACACGAAGCTCGTGAAACAGCTGGAACCCGAGGCCCGAGCGGCCATCAACTGGATCGACCAGTACGCCGACCTCCAGGACAACGGCTACATCTCCTACCAGCGTCGGAACGAGGAGACCGGGCTCGAGAACCAGTGCTGGAAGGACTCCTGGGACTCGATCTCATACCACAACGGCGACCTGCCCGGGTTCCCCCGGGCGACCTGCGAGCTCCAGGGCTACGCCTACGACGCCAAGGTGCGCGCTGCCCGCCTCGCCCGGCAGGTCTGGCGTGACCTGTCGTACGCCGAGCAGCTCGAAAAGGAGGCGGCCGACCTGAAGCGCCGTTTCAACCGGGACTTCTGGGTGGCCGACGGCGAGTACTTCGCCGTGGCTCTGGACATGGACGGGCGGCAAGTCGACTCGCTCACGTCCAACATCGGCCACCTCCTGTGGAGTGGGATCGTCGACAACAACAAGGCCAAGGCCGTGGCCCGTCACCTGGTCAGTCCGAAGATGTTCTCCGGTTGGGGGGTCCGGACCCTGGCCGAGGGCGAAGCCCGCTACAACCCGATCGGCTACCACACCGGGGCGGTCTGGCCCTTCGACAACTCCTTCATCGCCTGGGGGCTTCGGCGCTACGGCTTCAAGGAAGAGGCGGCGGCCATTGCCGCGGGGATCCTCGCAGCCGCCGAGCTGTTCAACGGCCGGCTCCCGGAGGCCTTCGGCGGCTACCGACGCTCGGCGACCAGGTTCCCCGTCGAGTACCCGACGGCCTGCAGCCCGCAGGCCTGGTCGACCGGGGCGCCGTTGCTCCTCCTCCGGGTGATCCTCGGCCTCGAGCCCATCGGGGAGAACCTCGTCGTCGACCCGGGGTTGCCCACTCGCATCGGCCACGTCTCGCTCCTCGACATACCGGGCCGATGGAAGCGGATCGACGCCTTCGGCCGTGGCCGGATCGACGTCTCCAAGTTCCTCGACTACTGACTCCGACCGAACGAGAAGGAGACCCCATGTCGCTCCAGGGCAAGGTGGCCATCGTGACCGGTGGCAACAGCGGCATCGGCAAGGCTGTCGTTCTGGCCCTCGCCCAAGAGGGCGCCAGCATCGTGATCGACTACGTCGCCGACGAGCAGGCCACGGAGGACCTCGAACGGGAGGTGGCGGCGCTGGGCGACAAGGTCACCGCGGTCGAGGCCGACGTCAGCAAGGTCGAGAATCTCGAGCGCCTCATCTCCACCACCGTCTCGACCTGCGGACGCCTCGACGTCATGGTCAACAACGCCGGGATCGAGACGAGGACCTCAGTGCTCGACACCACCGAGGACCAGTACGAGAAGGTCATGAGCATCAACCTGAAGAGCGCCTTCTTCGGCACCCAGCTGGCGGCCAAGCAGATGATCGCCCAGGGTGGTGGCGGGCGGATCATCAACATGACGTCGGTCCACGAGGACTGGCCGATGCCGGGCAACACCCCCTATTGCCTGTCGAAGGGCGGGATGCGCATGCTGACCCGCACCGCCGGCGTCGAGCTCGCCCCGCACGGGATCCTCGTGGTCGGCGTGGGTCCAGGGGCGGTGGCCACGCCGATCAACGTGTCCACCATGAACGACCCAGCCAAGCTTCAGCAGCTCGACAAGGCGATCCCGCTCGGCCGGATGGCCAAGCCCGAGGAGATCGCCAGCGTGGTGGCGTTCCTGGCTGGCGACGGGGCCAGTTACATCGCCGCCACGACGATCTTCGCCGACGGCGGGATCATGCACTCGAGCCCCGGCCTCTGAGCCATGGCCCAGGAGACCGGCGCGGACCGCCGGCACCGGGTGGTCGTCGTCGGTGGCGGCTTCGGCGGCCTCCTGGCCGCCCAGCTCCTCGGCCGCAAGGGAAAGGACGTCGACGTCGTCCTCGTCGACCGACGGAACACTCATCTGTTCCAGCCGCTGCTCTACCAGGTAGCGACGGGGATGCTGTCCCCCGGGATGATCGCCCCACCCCTGCGCCACGTCCTCCGCAAACACAAGAACGTCAAGGTTGAGGCGGCTGAAGTCACCGGTTTCGACCTCGGGGCCAAGGTGGTGCACCTCCAACAGCTGCCCGACACCCCCGTCGACCTTCCCTACGACAGCCTGATCGTGGCCGCCGGCGCCGGCCAGTCCTACTTCGGCCACGACGAGTTCGCCCTCTACGCGCCGGGCATGAAGACAATCGACGACGCCATCGAGCTGCGTCGTCGGATCTTCGGCGCCTTCGAGGTGGCCGAGATGATCGACGACCCAGAAGAGAAGGCCAAGTGGCTCACGGTGGCCATCGTGGGCGCCGGCCCCACAGGCGTCGAGCTGGCCGGGCAGGTGCGAGAGCTGGCTGTGCGCTGCCTCCGGGGTGAGTTCAGGACGTTCAACCCGGCGACGATGCGCGTCGTCCTCCTCGACGGGGGCGACATACCGCTGGCGAGCTTCGGCGACCGGCTGTCCGGGAAAGCGGCGGAGCAGCTGCGACGGGTCGGGGTCGAGCTCCACATGGGGGCCCGGGTGACCGGTGTCGACGCATTCGGCGTCGACGCCACCGACAAGGACAGCACGACGGAACGGATCGACTGTTACACGACCATCTGGGCGGCTGGCGTCCAGGCGTCCCCTCTCGCCAAGCTGCTCGCCGACCCCTGCGGCGCCGACGTCGACCGGGCCGGCCGGATCTGCGTCCTGCCCGACCTGACCCTCCCCGGCCACCCCGAGGTGTTCGCCGTCGGCGACATGACGTCGCTCAACAACCTGCCCGGCGTGGCCGAGGTGGCCATGCAGGGAGGCCTCCACTCAGCCAACAGCATCATCCGGCGCCTGAAGGGCAAGCCCGTCGTCCCGTTCAAATACCGGGATCTCGGGAGCGTGGCCACGATCGGACGGTTCCGGGCCGTCTGCAAGTTCAAGGGGCTCCGTCTGAGCGGCTTCTTGGGCTGGCTCGTCTGGTTCTTCGTCCACCTGGCGTTCTTGAACGGCTGGGGCAACCGCTTCGGCACGATGACCCGTTGGCTCAGGACGATGATCGGACGAGCAAGGGCCGAACGCACCTTCAGCACCCGTCACACCGGTGGCGACCTCAGCCTCCCGGACTCGGTGCGCGACGTGGTGACCCCGAACCCATTCCCCAACATGGGGGCGTGGCACGAATCCACCCGCAAGCAAGCCGAGGGCGCCAAGACCCCCTCACCCGAGCCCGCCTCGTGATCCGGCCCTTGGGCCGGCCCGCTCGACCCGAAAGCGAGCCGGCCCGTCGTCGGAGTCTCGGTGGTGGCTACGCCTCTCTCGGAAAGCCGTAGACGGCGAGGCCGTAGATAACCAGGACGTCGATCACGATGATGATGATCGACCACCACGGGTAGCTACCGATGAGCATCAGCTGGCCGATCGCGTTGAGCGTGGCCACGATGATGCCGACAACCGCCGCCCAGCCCTGTCCGGCGAAGATGGCCAGCGCCACCAGGAACTGGATCACCCCGAGGATGAGCATCGCCCACCCCCAGCCAGTGAGATTGCCGAAGACGAGGTGGTGCGTCTCGACGGACGAGGATCCGCTCGGTGACACGTAGTAGTAGATGTAGTGGGGATTGGCGATGGCGACGATGCCGTCGATGAAATTGAAGATACCGACGAGCAAGATCATGATGCCGGCGAACACCCGCCAACCTGAACCACGCTCCTCCATGGTCATGGCCATGGGCTTTCCTCCTTCATTCGGGCCGAGAGACTCGGCCACGGGGTCACCGCTGCTGGCGCAGCACGATCGAGCGTACGACCGACGACGGGGAGCACTGGGTGATGCTTCGGGCAGCCCGAGGTCAGATGGGTGGCCTCGGGTGACGACCGGCACCCGTCGGTGTGGCTGCAGGCGACCGGCGAGCGACCCGCGGTCCGACGCCCTCACCCAACGAGACTCCGCTGACCCGCTCCCAGTAGAGTGCTCCGCGCCATGGATGCGCAGGCGATGCCCGCTCTCCACCACTCGGGGTAGGAGCGACTGATGGGTGAGTTCCTCGCCGTCGTCGCGGCCTTCCTGTTCGCCTTCGGGACGGTGCTCCAGCAGAAGGGCACCATGGAGACCACAGCCGGGGAAGGCGATCCCAACTTCCTCCTGCAGATCCTGCACAAGCCGATCTGGCTGATGGGCGCGATCTGCCAGGCGACGGGGTGGGTCGTCCAGGCGGTGGCCCTCGACAAGGCGGCCCTCGTCGTCGTGCAATCGCTCACAGCCCTCAGCCTCGTCATCGCCCTCCCCCTCGGGATCTGGCTGACCCACCAGCGGATCGGGCGACGGGAGATCCTCGGTGCATCGCTGACCCTGATCGGGATCATCTTCTTCCTCTCCGCCGGCGCACCGTCCGGCGGCAACTCCGAGGGCAGCGCGACCGCCTGGTGGACCGCCTGCCTCGTGATCGGCTTCCTCGTGGTCACCCTCGCCTTCGTGGGCAACCGGATGAGCGCCTCCGCCAAAGCCCTGACCCTCGGCGCGGCGGCCGGCCTCGGCTATGGCCTGCAGGCGGCGGTGACGAAGACCTTCGTCACCTTGGTGGGTCAGGGGATCGTCACGCTTCTCACGTCCTGGACGATCTACGTCCTCGTCATCTCCGCCGTGTCGGGTTTCGTCCTCCAGCAGTCGGCGCTCAAGACCGGTGTGCTGGCGCCGGCGATGGCCTCCTCCAACTCGGTCACCCTGTTCGCGAGCGTGATCCTCGGCATCGCCGTCTACGGGGAGAAGCTGTCGGCCAGCGGCAGCGGCCACGTGGCCTCAGCGTACGTCGGGCTGGCCGTGGCCATCGTCGGCATCGCTCTCCTCGCCGGCTCCGAGGGACCACCCGAGGAGGCGACCACCCAGGCCCCGGACACACCTGACCTCTCACCGGCGCAATGACCCGGGCGGGGCGCTCGGGCGGGCGGAGCGAAGGGGTACGGCGTTGAGCGTGCCCGACGTCCCGCAGTCCTCAACCGAGAACGACGAGACCGGCAGCACACCGCCGCGCGGTGACCATGGACCCGCAGCCGCATCGAAACGGGCCGTGGCCCGGGCCCGGGAGCGCACCGACAAGGTGGTGGCCTGGGCGGTGGAGCAGGAGGAGCAGGCCGAGCGGCGCGTGCCGTCGCTCGCCATGGGACGCGAGCTGGCCAAGCGCTATCGGGTGCAGAACGCGCCGGTCCTGGCGGGCCACATCGCCTTCCGCCTGTTCATCTTCATGCTGCCGGTCATTCTCATCCTCGCCTCGGTCCTGGGTGCGCTGAAGGGTGCCGGGGTCGACGTCAAGGCGAGCGTCGGCGGCTCGCTCGGCTTCAGCAATTCCTTCTCCACGACCCTCGGCCACAACGCCCAAGAGGCCCACCGGGGGTGGGTGGCCCTCGCCGCCACCGGGCTCTTCACCCTCGTGCTGGCCGGCCTGGCGCTGTTCTCAGCCTTCCACTACTGCTTCACCCAGGCATGGGGCATGGAACCGACGAAGATGGAGCGGAAGTACTCCCGGCTGCCCAAGTTCGTCCTCGGTTTCATCCTGGTCATCGCCATCTTGTTCGCGGCCTTCTCTGTCGGGCACTACGGCGTGCTGCCGGGAGTGGCCGCCTTCGCCGTCATGGTCGTCGTGATCGTGGCATCCTTCGTGGGGCTCGGGACGATGCTCCCCCACCGCTCGGCTGGCTGGTACTGGATGATCCCGGGCGCCTTGGCAGCGGCCGTCGGCATCATCCTTCTCCAGGTCTTCGCCGTGCTCTACCTCCCCCACAAGGTGGCGACGGCCTCGGCCCTCTACGGATCGATCGGCGCGGCGGTGGCGTTGCTCTTCTACCTGTTCCTCGTGGCCAACATCATCGTGGGCTCTGCTCTTGTCAACGCGGTGTGGTGGGACTTCTTCAACGACCCGTCGAAGTCCAGCGACGAGTACTGGTGGATCCGGCTCGGGCTTCGCCTGCGGCCGTCGTCGCGTTCTGGATCCGACACGGCCGTGCCGGCCGACAAGAACGCCGATTCGCCTGTTAAGCAGGAGCCAAGCAGCGAGGTCGGTGGCATGGATGAGGCACCCGGATCATCCAGATAGGGCGATGCACCGACCGCGGCTTGGCCTTAAGGTGCACACGGTGTCGCAAACCAAGTCATCCCGCTCCGTCGCCCACGTCGGGGCGATCGCTGCCGTAGCCCTCGCCGCTCTCGGCTTGGCCGCATGCGGCAACGGTGGCAGCGGCCTTCCCGCGGTCAGCCAGCCCATCGTCACCAAGCCGAGCACATCGACTTCGGTGAGCGCGCCGTCGACCACCGGGACGCGACCATCGACCACGACAACGACGCCGGCATCGACGACGTCAGAGCCCAACGTCGCCACCTCGAGCCCGACGACGACCACGAGCACAGAGCCTCCCACCACCACGACCACGGTGCCTGAGTCGACGACGACGACCGAGGCGCCGACGACCACCACGTCGTCGGCAACCACTTCTTCCACCGAGTCGACGACGACGACGGCGCCGACCTCCACCACCCAGTCGACCGCGGCGTCCACGACCTCGACCACCCCAACCAGTGGGACGACCTCGTCGACGCCGTGGGGTTGGATCGTCGGTCTCATCCTGATCGGTCTGGCCGCCGTGCTCGCGATCGTTTTCGGGTTGCATAGCGCCGCCCGGCGGCGAATGGCCGCCTGGACCGCCCGGGCCCGCCCCGTGCTCCAAGAGGCGGTGCTGACCCGCTCGATGCTCGTTCAGAGCGGGGCCAGGGACGAGCCCGGCCAACGGCAATCGGTCGACAGCCAGGTCGATCGGACCGTCACCTCGCTCACCGAGCTGGCCACGTCGGCGCCAGACGACGCCAGCCGCCTCGCTGCCGCATCGTCCGCCGAGGCGATCCGGGGCCTGCTCTTCGCCCTCGAGGCCGAGCGTCTCCTGAGGACCGGACCGACGGCGCCGACCGGCCAGCAGCTGGCCGAGGCCGACCAGGCTCGACGAACCCGCGCCGGCCAGTTGGACGCAGCGCTCGCCGCACTGAATGAACGCCTCGGAAGCCCAACGCCCGGCGCGCCGCCCCCGCCGCCCCCGCCGCCGGCCGCACCCGGCGCGCCCCCGCCGCCATCCTGACGTCGGCATCGGCCGGGCGGCATCTGCCGTTGTCATGATGGCGCCGTGAGGCCGCTCGACCAGAGACTCCTCCACTACGCCCGTTCGACCAGGGTGTTCCTCGGCCTGTCCGTCCTCCTCGGCGTGGTCACCGCTTCGTTGGTGATCAGCCAGGCCTGGCTGGTAGCCGACATCGTGAGCGGCGCCTTCGGCCGTGGCCGGGACCTCTCACAGCTGTCCAACCAGGTCGTCGCCCTAGCGGTCGTCGTGGTCCTCCGGGCCGCCGTGGCTTGGGGGACCGAAGTGGCGGCCAGCCGCTCCTCAGCCCGGGCCAAGTCGGAGCTCCGGACGGCCCTCATCGCCCACGTCGCCAGGCGGTCGCCGCTCGACGCCTCCGCTGGTGCCGACGCCGTCCAGAGCGACGAGCCCGGGCACGCCGGAAGCGGTCAGCTCGTCACGCTGGCGACCCGAGGCATTGACGCCCTCGACGGCTACTTCGCCCGGTACCTCCCCCAGCTCAACCTGGCGGTGATCGTTCCGCTCACCATCCTTGTCGTGATCGTGGGGCGTGACTGGATCTCGGCGGCGATCATCGCGGTGACACTCCCGCTCATCCCCGTGTTCATGGCGCTGATCGGGGCCACCACCGGTGAGAAGACGGCCAGGCAGCTCGAGGTGTTGGCGCGCTTGTCCGGCCATTTTCTCGACGTGGTGGCCGGTCTCCCGACGCTGAAGGTGTTCGGCCGGGCCAAGGCTCAAGCGGTCACGATCCGCGAGGTAGCCGACCGCTACCGCCAGACCGCCATGGCGACGCTCCGTGTGACCTTTCTCTCCTCGCTCGTCCTAGAACTCCTCTCGACGGTCTCGGTGGCCCTGGTCGCGGTGGCAGTGGGTCTCAGGTTGCTGAACGGCCACCTTGGGTTCGAGACCGCCCTCTTCGTGCTCGTCCTCGCCCCAGAGGCCTACCTGCCGCTCCGCCTCCTCGGGGCCAACTACCACGCGAGCTCGGAGGGCATCGCCGCCGCCGGCCAGGTGTTCGAGCTGCTCGAGCAGCCGGCACCGTCGGTCGGCCGGCGTACCGACGTGCCGGACCCGGCTTCGGCGCCCATCGCGGTCAACCGGCTCTCGGTGGCCTATCCCGGGCGGCCCCGACCGGCCATCGACGGCCTCTCGTGCCGGATCGCACCCGGGCGGATCACTGCGATCAGCGGTCCGAGCGGCTGTGGCAAGTCGACACTCCTCTCCGTCCTGCTCGGTTTCGTCGTCCCCGAATCCGGTTCGGTGCACATCGGCTCGAGCGACTTGGCGGACCTCGAACCGGACCGTTGGCGAGAACGGATCGCCTGGGTACCCCAACGCCCCCACCTCTTCGCCGCCTCCCTCGCCGACAACGTCGGCCTCGGTCGGCGTGACGTGTCGGAGGAGGAGCTGCTCACGGCGATCACCGCCGCCGGGCTGGCCGACGTGGTGGCCCGCCTGCCGGAGGGACTGTCCAGCAGGCTCGGCGAGGGAGGGGCGGGACTCTCGGCCGGCGAGCGCCAGCGCGTGGCTCTCGCCCGGGCCTTCCTGCGCCACGCCCCCCTCGTGCTCCTCGACGAGCCGACGGCCAACCTCGACGGTGAGACCGAGGCGCGTGTCCTGCAGGCGGTGCAGCGCCTGGTCGAGGGACGCACGGTCATCCTCGTCGCCCATCGTCCGTCGCTCCTCGCCATGGCCGACGACGTCATCGAGCTCACCTCTTCGGTGGTGGCCGGGTGACGTTCACCGCCCCAGCCGACCCGGAGCTCTCGCTCGCCTCGGACGACGACCCGACAGCCCCCGAGGCGCCGCTCCGACGCACCTTCGAGCTCACCCGCCCCGCCCGGCGCCAGTTGGTCCTGGCCACCGCCCTCGGGGCCGGCGCCGTCGGCGCGGCCATCGGGCTGATCGGCACCGCGGCCTGGCTGATCTCCCGGGCCTCGCAGCACCCCTCGGAAGCCTCACTGTCGCTCGCCATCGTCGGCGTGCAGTTCTTCGGGCTCTCGCGGGGCTTCTTCCGCTACGGCGAGCGTCTGGTCGGACACGGCGCGGCTTTCACGATGCTGGCCGAGCTCCGGGTGCGGGTGTACGAGCGCCTCGAGCGCCTGGCCCCGGCCGGTCTGCCGGCCTTCCGGCGGGGTGACCTCCTGGCCCGCCTCGTCGGCGACGTCGACGCCATGCAGGACCTGATCCTCCGGGTCGTCCCACCCTTCGTCATCGCGGTCGTCGTCGGTGCGGCCACCGTGGCCATTGTCTGGTCGATGCTGGCCGCAGCCGGCCTGATCCTGCTCGTCGGCCTGCTCCTGGCGGGCATGCTCGTCCCTTGGCTGACCGGCCACCTGGCGGACCGGGCGGAGACCCGTCAAGCGGCGGCCCGGGGCGAGCTCGCCTCGGCCGTCGTCGACCTCCTCGAGGGAGCCCCCGACCTCGTGGCCTTCGGGGCGATGCCCGACCAGCTGGCCCGGGCCGCGGCGGCCGACGCCGAGCTCACCAGGATCGCCGCCGCCACCGCCCGGACGGCGGGGATCGGTCTCGGTCTCACGACGCTCTTCACCGGCCTCGCCATGTGGGGTGCCCTGGTCGTGGGCGTGCCGGCCGTGCACGACGGCCGCATGGACGGCCAGCTCCTCGCGGTGGTGGCCCTCGTGCCGCTCGCTGCCTTCGAGCTCGTGGCCGGTCTGCCGACGGCCACCCAGACGTTGGCCCGGGTCCGCAAGTCGGCCGCCCGGGTGTTCGCGGTCACGGACGCCCCGGAGCCGGTCGCCGACCCTTCCGAGCCAGACCGCCTGCCCGACCCGCCCTACGAGCTCGTGGCGACGGGGCTCGGTGTCCGGTACGTCGACGGTGGGCCCTGGGCGCTGCGGGGCGTCGACTGCTCGCTCGCCCCCGGACGGCTGGTCGGCGTCGTCGGCCCGAGCGGTGCCGGAAAGTCCACGCTCGCCGCCGCGCTCCTGCGCTTCCTCCCCTACGAAGCCGGGCGGTTGACCCTCGACGGCACCGAGCTCGGCCAGCTGGCCGGCGACGACGTCCGACGGGTGGTCGGCCTCGTCGCCCAGGACGCCCACCTCTTCGACACCACCCTCGAGGAGAACCTTCGCCTGGCCCGGCGCGACGCGACATCAGAGGAGGTCGAGGCGGCCCTCCGCGCCGTCCGCCTGGACGGCTTCGTCGATTCGCTCCCCGACGGCCTGGCCACCCCGGTCGGGACGCACGGGCGGCGTCTCTCGGGCGGCGAGCGCCAGCGGCTGGCCGTGGCCCGGGCTCTCCTCGCCGACTTCCCGGTGCTCGTCCTCGACGAGCCGACCGAGCACCTGGACGTCCCCACCGCCGACGCCCTGCTGGCCGACGTGCTCGTCGCCACCCGGCGACGGGCGGTGCTCCTCGTCACCCACCGGCTCGCCGTCCTCGAGGGGGCCGACGAGGTGCTCTTCCTCGAGGCCGGCCGAGTGGTCGAACGGGGCACCCACGACGAGCTCGTGGCCGCCGGCGGCCGCTACGCCAGGCAGTGGCGCCTGGAGCAGACCGTCACCCGTCCGCGCTGATCAGGTCGAGGTCGCGGCAACTGTCCAGCGAGCAGATTTCACCCCGATCGGATGATGGCGGTCCGGGGGGGCCCCCTCCTACGCTGCCCCCCGTGCCCCCTGCCCCCGGCGGCGCCGCGCCCCGAACCGACCGACGGCCGCGGCCGGGACCGGCGTGCCGAGGCGAGCGGTGAGCGAGACCCTCGCCCGTTGGCAGTTCGCCACGACGACCGTCTACCACTTCCTCTTCGTCCCAGTCACGATCGGGCTGGCCTTCCTCGTCGCCATCTTGCAGACGGCGTGGTACCGCAACGGCAAGGCGGAGTACCGACGGCTCGCCCGCTTCTTCGGGACGCTGCTGCTGATCAACGTGGCCGTCGGTGTGGTCACCGGCCTCGTCCAGGAGTTCGAGTTCGGCATGAACTGGTCCGCCTACTCGAGGTTCGTCGGCGACGTCTTCGGTGGCCCGCTGGCCATGGAGGGTCTGGCCGCCTTCTTCCTCGAGTCCACGTTCCTCGGGTTGTGGATCTTCGGCTGGGACCGACTGCCCAAACGGGTCCACCTGTTCTGCATCTGGGCCGTGGCCGCCGGAACGCTGCTCTCGGCCATGTTCATCATGGTCGCCAACTCGTGGATGCAGCACCCGGTCGGCTACACGATCAACCACAACACCAATCAGGCGCAGCTGAACAATGTCTGGGCGCTCTTCACGAACCCCGTCTTCCTCTGGGGCTACGTCCATGTCGTCCTGGCGTCCATCGTGACCGGCTGCCTCCTCATGCTCGCCGTCTCCGCCTGGCACATCTACCGCAAGTCTTCGGTCGACGCTTTCAAGAAGACGGCGCACTTCGCGATCCTGCTCCTCATCCCCGTCATGCTCGTCCAGATGTTCGTGGGCAGCGAGCTCGGGGTCAACGAGGAGAAGTACCAGCCCATGAAGATCGCCGCGGCCGAGGCGCTCTGGAACAACTGTTCCGGCTACTGCTCGTTCTCGGCGTTCCAGATCGGCGGGGGCAAGAACGACGAGACGCCGACCCAGATCTGGAACATCCCGTGGTTGCTCTCGATCCTGGCCACCAACCACCCGAACGGTCCGGTCCAGGGGTTGAACAACCTGAACGCGGAATACCAGAAGGAGTACGGACCGGGTAACTACATACCGAACGTCTTCATCCAGTACTGGTCGATGCGGGTGATGGCCTACCTGGCGACCCTGGTCTTCCTGTTCGTCCTCTGGGGCGGCTGGGTACTGCACCGCCGTCGGCTCACCGAGGCCAAGTGGTTCCTCCGAATAGCCGTCTGGACCGTCATCACCGCCTTTCTCATGAACACCGCCGGCTGGCTGCTCACCGAGAACGGTCGCCAGCCCTGGATCGTCCAGGGCCTCATGCTGACCAAAAACGGGGTCTCCCCCTCGGTCAGCGCAGGTGAGGTCTGGGCGAGCCTGATCGTCTTCCTGCTCTGCTACGTAGCGCTCGGCGTGAGCGCCCTCTACCTCATGATCCGCTACGCCCGGAAACCCCTCGGCGACGAGGAGGAGGACCGGCCCGGCAAGGGCGGCGACGAGGAGCGGACGCCCGCCCTCGTCTACTAGGAGTCCCATGTCACTGCACACACTCTGGTTCGGCATCGTGGCCATCTTCTGGTGCGGGTTCTTCGTGCTCGAGGGCTTCGACTTCGGGGTGGGCATGCTGCACACCATCGTGGGCCGGACGGACCTCGAGCAACGGACGGCCGTCAACACGATCGGCCCGTTCTGGGACGGCAACGAGGTGTGGCTGATCGTGGCCGGCGCGGCCATCTTCGCCGCCTTCCCGTCCTGGTACGCCACGATGTTCTCCACCTTCTACCTGGCGCTGCTCCTGGTCCTCGTGGCCCTCTTCGCCCGGGGCGTCTCGTTCGAGTACCGGGGCAAGGTCGAAGCGGCGGGCTGGCGGAGCGCCTGGACCTGGGGGCTCACGCTGGGCAGCGCCCTGATCCCGCTCCTCCTCGGTGTGGCCCTCGGCGACCTGCTGCACGGGCTGCCGATCAACAGTCAGCACGAGTTCACCGGGAACTTCGGCAACCTGCTCACCGGCTACGGGATCTACACGGGCGTCACCTTCCTGTTGCTCTGCCTCCTGAACGGGGCCAACTTCTTGACGTTGAAGACGCTCGGCCCGGTCCAGACGAGGTCCATCGGCCTGGTCCACCGGTTCGGCTGGGCGGTGGGCCTCGTCACCGTCGGCTTCGTCATCTGGACCCGACAGGTGGCCGGCGGGTTCCTGCCCGACCCGGTGGCCATTACCGCGGCCATCGCCGTGATCGCCTCGGTCTGGCTGGCGGCCACGCACTTCCACGGCTGGGCCTTCGCCGCGTCGGTCGTCGGCATGGCCGGAGCCGTCGGCACGATCTTCATCGAGCTCTACAAGAACGTGATGGTGTCGAGCACCAACTCGGCCTACAACCTCACGGTCGCCAACGCCTCGGCCAGCTCCTACGCCCTCAAGGTCATGACCGTGGTGGCCGTCATCTTCATGCCCCTCGTGCTCCTCTATCAGGGATGGAACTACTGGGTCTTTCGACAGCGCCTCGTCACGCCGCCGGCGGACCCAACTGCCGGGACGGCCCAGGCCTCGGGGCCGATCGCCGAGGCGCCGTCAGCACGATGACCGAACCGCAGGGACCGGGGCCACGGCGGACGCATCACGAGCGCGCGGACAGCCCCGTGCCTAGGATCGCCGTGGGATGGAACCGGTGACGAACTCGGAAGGTTCGCAGCCGAGCTCGGCAGAGGATGACGGCGTTGGCCAGCCGAAAGGCCGCATCCAACGGACGTCGGACAACGTGCGCGACAAGTACACCGGCTCCTCGGCCGAGCACCTGTTCCAGCGACTGGGTTCGGTGGACGTCGTCAACCGGGGCATGCTCTTCGCCGCCATCCTGCTCCTCTGCTTCTTTCCCTTCCTCATCGTCGCCGACGCCCTCTCCGGACGGTCGGCCGTGGAGGGGATCTCACGTCATCTCGGCCTCAACCACCAGGCGGCCCACGACCTGAGCACCTTGTTCACGTCGACGACCTCGACCTCGAACGCGGTCAGCGGGCTCGGGTATCTCTTCTTCATCGTGGGCGGCATCGCCGCGGCCACCGCTCTCCAGGACCTCTACGAACGGGCGTACGAACTCCAGTCCCGGGGGATGCGCGACATCCTCCGTCGACTCGTCTGGCTGGCCGTCCTCGTCGGCGCGAGCTGGCTCGCTGGCTGGGCCGGGCCCCATGTCAACAAGGGTGGTGGTCCCGTGCTCGTCGCCCTCCTCGCCCTGGTGGTGATCACGGTCTTCTGGTGGGTGACGATGTGGTTCCTGCTGGCCGGCCGGATCTCGTGGCGTCGACTCCTGCCCGGCGCCGTGGCCACCGCCGTCTTCTGGATCGGCATGGAGGTGGTGTTCCACTTCATCTTCTCCAACACGATCATCTCCGACGACAAGAAGTACGGCGCCATCGGCATCGTGTTCGCTCTCATGTCGTGGCTGATCGCCATCGGCGTGGTCGTCATCCTCGGGGCCGTCGTGGGCATCGTCTGGGACGAGCGTCAGCTGTCCTTCTCCGGCGCCTTCAGGAAGCTCCGGCGCTCGGGCCGGGATCAGGGGACCGACACCCAAGCAGCGGCGGAGCAGCCGGTCGAGGAACGGGCCGCCGTGGGCGACGATGCCGCCCCGTGAACCGGCGGCGTCGACCGGGCCGGCCGGTCGGCTGACGGCTGTGGAGGCTGACCGCGGCCCGACCAGCCACCGGAACGGGAGACGCCGGTGACGGCCCTCTCGAAAAGGGACCGCAAGGACTCGTCCTCGGTCGCGGCCCGGCGGCTGGTCGAGCTCGACAAGGGCCACCGCCGTCGGGTCCTCATCTGGTCGAGCGTGCGGGTGCTGGTGATCTGGGCTTTCATCATCGCCGTGTACTACCTCGTGCCGGAGAGCAACCACACCCGGTTCGGCGACGTCCTTCGCCTGATCGTCGGTCTGGCCTTCTTCGCCGCGCTGCTCCTCTGGCAGATACGGCAGATCACCGTGTCCGAGCTCCCGGAGCTGCGGGCCGCCGAAGCCCTTGGCGTCATCTTCCCGATCTTCCTCATCGTGTTCGCGACGCTGTACCTGTCGCTCTCCCACACCTCGCCGTCGATGTTCAGCCAGCGGCTCGACCACACGAGGGCCCTCTACTTCACCATCACGATCTTCTCGACGGTCGGCTTCGGTGACATCACGCCGACGACCGACACCGCCCGCATTCTCGTCAGCCTCCAGATGATCCTTGATCTGGCCATCATCGGCTTCGTGGTTCGGGTGCTCTTCAACGCCGCCCGGACCAACCTCGGGCCCGGCGACGACACCGGGTCGGCCTGAGCTCGACCCCGTAGCCGCCCCGGGGTTCAGCTGCCGGGAGCCCGGTCGTCTCGGCGGCGACCTCAGGTCGAGGGGCGAGCCCACTCGGGCGACGCCGGCCAGTGCAGCCGGGACCGGCGCTGCGGGTGGTCGGGGTCGAAGCGGTGGCAGGCCTCCCGGTAGCGGCGACCGGCCTCGACCGCCTGGGCCATGTCCCAGTAATCGCGTTCGGCCGCCCAGAGGCCGTTCCCGCCGTAGGTGAAGAGGCTGATACTCGGGAAGTCGATGTAGGGCGGGCCCTCGGGGTCGGGGTTGTCCCGACGGTTCTGCATGAGCGCCACCACCTGGTCGCCGTCGACGACGTGCCACTCGTAGGCCGTGTAGAGCTCGGGGAACTGCTCGAGCATCAGCTGCTTGCACCACATGCGGAACTGCTCGCGGTCCATCTTCCCGTAGAAGTGGTCGACGTAGTCGACGTCCTCGCTGTAGAGGTCGGCCTGGGCGTCCCAGTCCTCCCCGGCCGCACCGGTGCGCCAGAGATGGACGAAGGCCGCTTCGACCTCCTCCTTGTCGAACGGGCTCATCAGGACCTCCTTCCGAGGTGTCGGGTCAGGAGCGGCAGCTCGCCCGAGGCGTCCCGGGGCACCACCAGCTCGTCGAACGAGAGGATCTCGTCGAGGCGGTCGCCGACGTCGTCCACGGTGGGGTCGGGGAGGTACGCGCCGCCGCCCACCCCCACGACGACCCGGCGGACCCCACCGCGGTCGAACGAGAACACCTCGCCCGAGAGCCGGCACCGCTCGTGGGCCAGGTAGACGACCACGTCGCCCACAGGGTCGGTGGCCGGTTCGTCGACGGCCAGGAGGTTCACCGCGAGGTCGTGCTGGCGACCCTCGATCTCGAGGACGTTCACGAGACCGAGGAGCCCCATGGCCATCGCCCCCTCGACGGCGTGGCCGGCGGCGCCGTCCAGGGCCGCCACCCGCAGACCGAGGATCACCCGGCCGTAGCGCCGCTCCCGGAACCCGGCCCAGGCCGCCCGGACCAGCCAGCAGGCCGAGAGCAGCTCGGACTCGAGCGAGGAGCGGATGTCGCCGGGCTGGAGCGAGGCGAAGGCCCGGGCCGGGCCGGCGACGGCGGCCGCCACGACCACGTCCAGCCGCCCGAGGGCCCCGAGAGCACCGGCCACCGCGGCCTCGGCCCCCTCCGGGGTGGCCGGGTCGTCCGGACAGACGTGGATGCTCCCACCCCGCCCTTCCAGTTCGCCGGCCGCCACCCCCGGGTCGGCCCCGCCCCCGGGGTGGCGGACGAGCGCCACCTGGGCGCCCCGCGCCGCGAGGGCCCGTCCGGTCAGCAGGCCGAGATCGGAGGTGTCGACGAGGGCGACCCGGCCGTCGAAGCGGAGTTCGTTCGCCGCTTGCCCACTCACGACCCGGCGTCGCCTTTGTGTGCCCGCCGGGCGAACTCGGCCACTGCGGCCCGGGAGTCGGGGCTGTCGAAGGCGGCCGCCTGCCACGGCCACTCCGCCTCCAGCTGGTCCTCGAAACGGTGGTCCCAGGACCGCCGCAGCAGGCGTTTGGCCAGCTGGACCCCGAGCGGGGCCCGCTCGGCCAGCTCGGCCGCGTAGCCGATGGCCGTGGCCGCGAGCTCGTCGTGGGGTACGAGCCGCCAGGCCAGGCCGAGGGACACCGCCTCGTCAGCCGGGACCCGCCGGCTCGTGACCGCCAGGTCGAAGGCGGCCTGGGGCCCGATCGCCCGGGGCAGGAGGTAGCTGAGTCCCATCTCGAGCGAGAGGCCGATGCGGGTGAAGGCCGTGGTGAAGACGGCCCGGTCGGACACGAAGCGGACGTCGTGGAGCAGGGCGAGCGCCAGGCCACCGCCGGCTGCCGGTCCTCCGACGGCCGCAATGAGCGGCTTCTCGAAGCCGTCGATGGCCAGGATGTAGCGCCCCACGCCGAGCCGGTCCGCCTGCCGCTCGGCCAGGGAGAGGTGCGGCGTCTCCTTCGTCGAGGCGTGCAGCAGGTCGGAGAGACCGGCCGTCACCGCCTCTTCGGCGATCTCGCTCAGATCGCCGCCGGCGCACCAGGTCGGCACAGCCGAGGTGGTGACCACGGCCCGCACCGTGTCGTCGGTGCGGGCCTCGGCCAGGGCGGCCACGTACTCGACGAGCAGCGGACCGGTCAGCCCGTTGTAGGGCGGGTTGTCCATCCGGAGCTCAAGGACGGCGCCGTGGCGCTCCCGCACCAGCAACTGACGTGCCATTGCGCCTCCTCGACCGGGTCCCGCACGGCGCGCTCGGGCGGCCGTGCCGGCCGGGAGCCTAGATCGAGGCGCTCGGGTCCCCCACATACGGGCGGGCCCACCCCGAACCGGGGTGGGCCCGCCGCGCTGCAGGGTCGGTCGACGCCAGTCGACCGGAGCTCCCGCCTCAGAACGTGAAGACGGTGTGCTTGACCAGGCTGATCGAACCTGACGGACTCAGGCACGCCCGCCCGGAGACGGGATCGCCCACGGACACGACGCCGGTGGTGTCAGCCGTCACCGTGCCGGTCGCGTCGTACTCCGTCGAGTTCTTCTTGCACCCACCCTGACCGGGCGAGGTCACCGACAGGGCCACGGTGGTCGTGCCCTTGATCCTGCCCAACCAGGTGATGGTCCCGCCGGTCGCAAGAGAAGCCGCCGGAGCGGTTCCCTTCCCGAGGCCGCCGCCACAGCCCTTGAACGTGATGTTGCCAGTGATCACACCGACGACCTTCGTGCACGAAACCGGTGCCGAGGCGCCAGCGGGGCCGGCAATGCCAATGCTGATGGCCGACGCGGTGCTGACGGGGATCGCCAGAGCCGCGACCGACAGAAGCAGACGACGCATGGATGCACTCCTCATGCTGCCGGGGACACTCGCCTCGGGACAGCACTGCCCTGTCCAACGCCAACTGTGACCCTTGCGTTACGGCCCGGCCGCCGGAGGGGGCCGCCGAGGGTTGCTGGCCCGATGCTGGGAGGACGCCTAGATTGCTCGCTTGACCTCGGTCACGCTGCGTGGCGGCGGAGCCGACGACGGTCGGCCGCCCGAAGGGTGCCAACGATGACGACGCCCAGGTACGAGTCCCGACGAGGCCCGACCGGCACGTCGCGGCCATCGGAGCTGTCGTCATGCCCCTAGGCCGCTGGCACACGGCGGAGCCGCGCACACTGACCGCCGTGCTCGACGAGCAGGTGACGGTGCGGCCCGACCAGGCCGCCCTCATCGTCGGCGACGAGACCCTCTCCTACGGGGCACTCGAGGCGGCCAGCCACGCCGCGGCGAACGGCCTCGCCTCGCTGGGCCTCGGCCACGGTGACTGCGTGGCCATCTTCGCCAACACCTGCCCGGAGTGGCTGACCACCTGGATCGGGGCCGCCCGCCTCGGCGCCCTCTCCGTGCCGGTCAACACCGCCTACCGAGGCGAGTTCCTCGCCAACCCGCTCCGCGACAGCCGGTGCAAGGTGGCCCTCGTCGAGGCGGCGCTGGCCGACCGGCTGGCCGCGGTGGCCGAGGAGCTCCCCGACCTCGAGACCGTGGTGATCCTCTCCGGCGACGGCGGCACCCCCGAGCTCCCGTGGCCGGTCGTCGAGCGTGAGGTCCTCGTCGGCTCGAGCGGCCGGGCCCGGCACCGGCCCGCCCGCTGGGACGAGCCGGTGGCCATCCTCTACACGTCGGGCACGACCGGGGAGTCGAAGGGCGCCATCATCACCCACCAGTACCTCATGACCTCGGCGGCCACGATGGTGGCGTCGTGGCAGCTCGTCGAAGGCGAGACCCTCTACGCGCCACTCCCCCTGTTCCACATCAGCGCGGTGGCCTCGGTGGCCGGTCCCCTGCTCGCCGGGGCGACCGGCCTCCTCGACCCCGTGTTCAGCGTGAACGCCTGCTGGGACCGGGTGCGCCGCTACGACGTGGCGGGCATCCTCCTCGCCGGGGTGATGGTCAACATGTTGTGGAACCTGCCGGAGGACCCCGCCGACCACGAGCTGCCGCTGCGCTTCATGTCGGCCGCCCCCATACCCCGTGGCCTCCACAAGGCCCTCGAGGAGCGCTACGGCCTCAAGGTGCTCACGAGCTACGGGATGACCGAGGCCCTCCCCATGACCCTCTACGGCATGGAGGACGAGGCGGTCGAGGGAGCCTGCGGCCGTCCGCACCCGGGTTTCGAGGTCGTCGTGCTCGACCACGACGACCAGCCGGTAGCGCCGGGCGAGGTGGGACAGATCTGCTGCCGGCCGACCTCGCCGCACGTCATGTTCGACGGCTACCTCGGCAAGCCCGAGGTGACCGTGGAGCGGTGGCGCAACCTCTGGTTCCACACCGGAGACCTCGGCCGCATGGATGCCGAGGGCAACCTCACCTTCGTCGACCGCAACAAGGACGTCATGCGCCGGCGGGGCGAGAACATCTCGTCCTTCGAGCTCGAGCAGACCCTGCTCCGCCATTCCGCGGTCGCCGAGGTGGCAGCCGTCGGCGTGCCGAGCGATCTCGGCGAGGACGACGTGAAGGTGGTGGTGGCGCTGAGGCCCGGCGCCGAGCTGCCCGTCGCCGACCTCATGGACTTCTGTGTGGAGCGGCTCCCCTACTTCGCCGTCCCCCGCTACGTGGAGTTCCTGGCCGAGCTGCCGAAGAACGCCTCGGGCAAGATCGTGAAGACCGACCTGCGGGCCGCCGGCGTCACCGCGGCCACCTGGGACCGCGAGCAGGTCGGCTACGTCGTCCGCCGCTGAGGCCGGTCAGGCCTCGACCGGGCCCCCGTAAAGCTCGCGGAGGCGGGCCTTCGTGACCTTGCCCATGGCGTTGCGGGGCAGGTCGCCCTCCAAGACGATGAACGAGGTGGGCTTCTTGTAGGAGGCCATCTGCTCCTGGCAGTGGGCCAGCAGCTCCTCTTCGGTCGGCGGGTCGGCGAAGTCGGCCGGAACCACGACCGCCCGGGGCGTCTCCCCCCAGCGGTGGTGGCCCACCCCGATGACCGCCACGTCGCGGACCTTCTCGTGCCGGACGATGGCCGCCTCGACCTCGGCCGAGTAGATGTTCTCCCCTCCCGAGATGATCATGTCCTTCTTGCGGTCGACGACGTAGATGAAGCCTTCCTCGTCCTGCCGGCACAGGTCGCCCGAGTGGAACCAGCCTCCGGCAAAGGCCTCCTCGGTGGCCTCGGGCATCTCCCAGTACTCCTTCATCACTGTCGGACCCCGGTAGACGATCTCGCCCACCTCGCCCTGCTTCACGTCGTCCATGTCATCGTCGACGATGCGGGCCTCCACGTTGATGAGGGGCTTGCCCACCGAGCCCTTCTTCTGCTCGAAGAACTCGGCGTGCAGCATGCAGGTGGTCGGGCTCATCTCGGTCTGCCCGAAGCAGTTGAAGATCTCGGCCTCGGTGAACGTGTCGTGGATCGCCTCGATCAACGGGACGATGGCCTGGGAGGTGCCCCAGATGACCCGCCGGAGCGCGTACCGGCGGCTGCCTACGTCGGGTAGGGCCAGGATGTCCTGCCACTGGGGCCCGACGAAGCAGGCCGCCGTCACCTGATAGCGCTCGAGGTCGTCGAGGGCCTTGCGGGCGTCGAAGGCGCCCAACTGGGCGATCACGCAGGTGCCGCCGATGGTCATGTACGGGAAGATGGCGCTCAGTCCCGAGATGTGGAAGAGCGGGAGGTTGAGGTACCACACCTCGTCGCTCTTCGAGATCTTCTGCTCGATGAGCGCGCTCAGCGCTGCCATCGAGAGGTTCTTGTGGGTCAGGACCGCGCCCTTCGGTCGACCGGTCGTCCCGGACGTGTACATGATCGTGGCCGGGTCCCCTTCGTCCACCACCGCGCCGAAGGGCGAGCGGGAGGCGCTCCCGGTGACCTCGTCCCAGCTGAGGGCGCCCGGACCCGCCGCCTCGGTCGAGCCCACGACGACGATGCGCTCGAGCTCGGGCACCTGGGCCGCGGCGGCCGCGGCGGTCTCGGCGAAGGTCTCGTCGACGACGAGCACCTTGGACCCGCTGTTGGCGAGGACGTAGGCCACCTCGGCGGCCACGAAGCGCAGGTTGACCGGCACGCCGATGGCCCCGATGCGGAAGCAGCCGAAATAGACCTCGACCGTCGGCATGGCGTTGCCCATGAGGAGCGCCACCCGGTCGCCGTGCCCGACGCCGAGATCGGCCAACGAGCGGGCCACCTGGTGGATCCGCTCGTCGAGCTGGCCGTAAGGGATCTCCCGTCCCTCCTCGACGAACGCCGCCTTGTCGGGGTAGCGCTCGGCGTTGCGGGTGAGCATCGAGCCGCCGGTCATCTGGCGGGCGGTCTCGAACGCCCGGCGGTCGTCGTCGTCCCGTGCCATCTGCGCCACCTTCAGTCCAGGGTCCCAACCGAGACACTAACGTGCGTCGGTCGCGTACGGCCTGGTCGCGCCGGCCGCGGCGAGGGAGTCTCATGACCATCGACTTCGACGGCCGGGTCGTGCTCGTGACCGGCGCTGGTGCCGGGCTCGGGCGCTCCCACGCCCTTCTTCTCGCCCGTCTCGGGGCGAAGGTGGTGGTCAACGACCTCGGCACCTCGCCGGAGGGCACCGGCGCCGACGCCGGACCGGCCGGCGACGTCGTCACCGAGATAAGGGCGGCCGGGGGCGTGGCCGTGGCCGACGCCCACTCGGTGGCCGACCCCGACGGGGCGGCGGCCGCCGTGGCCCGGGCCCTCGAGGACTTCGGCCGGCTCGACGCGGTCGTCAACAACGCCGGCATCGTGCGCTTCGGGGGATTCCATCGCCAGGATCCGGTCGACATCCGGACCGTGCTCGACGTCCACCTCCTGGGTTCACTGTTCGTCACCCGGGCCGCCTGGGAGCACCTGGGGGCCCACGGCGCCGGTCGGGTCGTCTGCACGAGCTCGAGCATCGGGCTCCTCGGTTCGCCCGGCCAGGCCGCCTACGCCATGGCCAAGACGGCCCTCGTCGGGCTGACCCGGGCCCTGGCCGCCGAGGGGGCGCCCCTCGGCATCGCAGCGAACGCCGTCGCCCCCATGGCCACGACCCGCCTCAACCGGGACGTGATGGTGGAGCTCTTCGGGGCCGGGGCCGACGAACTGACCCCCGACCGGGTGGCGCCGGCTGTCGCCTACCTCTGCCATCCGGGCTGCCAGTTGAACGGCGAGGTGCTGAGCGTGGCCGGCGGTCGGATGGCCCGCTTCGCCCTGGGCGAGGGCCCGGCGACGACAGGCCCGCTCCCGCCCGAGGCCGTGAACGGCCGCTTGGCCCAACTGCTGGCCACCGCGCCGACCCGCTGGTGGCCGGGTCCGCCAAGCGCCTGAGAGCCCGCCCCGGACGTCCGCTAACGGACGAGCGTCCAGTCCACGTGGAGCGGCCGGTGGCCGAAGAGGGGCGGCCGTCCCACCCAGGCCGGGCGGTCGGTCGTGAGGGGGGCGGGGGTCGCCCCGGTGAGGCCGGCCAGCCCCCGGAGCGCCTGGTCGTAGCCCGAGCGGAGCCAGGAGTAGCGGTACCAGGCCCGTTCGGGTTCGTTATGGCCCACGAGCCCGAGCGGGCCGATTGAGGCGACCCAGGCGTCGAACTCCTCGCGGCGCACCGACACCTCCGGTGGCGGCTCGGCCCCGAGGGCCATGAGGTCGGCCGAGAGCGTCGGCGGGTCGAGAGGCAGGCCGACGGATCGGCCGATCCGGACGAGGGCCGGGCTCCCGTAGGTCACGACGAGGAGTGGCCCCACCATCTTCGACCGGTCTTCGTCCGCGCCCAGAGCGAGCATCCCCACCGCCGCGTCGAGGATGGTCCCCGCCGTAGCCACCCAGGACTGACCCTCCCCGCGCACCGGGTAGTAGCAGAGCGCCGGGAAGGCCGAGTGGCTGCCCTCGAGGTCGATCAGCCAGTTGGCCATCCGGTTCCAGATCTCGAAGCTGTCGACGCTCTCCGCCGAAACCAGTTGCCGCAGGAGCTGAGCCGACGACGGCGGCGTGCCGGCGAAGGGTCGCAACACGCTGATCCCGCGCTCTCTGGCGTTGTACGCCTCGTAGATGGTCGGCAGGTAGCTGATGAGGAGGGCCACGAGGCCGAGACCGATGGTGGCTTCGATGAACGTGAGCCAGATCTGCCCGATGTGCGGCGGCTTCGAGAACCCGAGGGTGAAGAGTGAGGATCCGCTCACGTCGAGGGCATCGGACCATGTGCCGATGTTGAACCCCCAGAAGATGAAGGCGAAGCCGATGGTGACGATCAGCATCCAGGCGAGCGGGAGGGACACGAGGGCGATCGGCGCGAAGAGTGACCGACGTCTGTCCTGCCGACGGGCCGGGCCGTGGCGGACGACGATCACCCGGTGCACCAGACCGAAGACCAGCCTGGCGATGCGGGTGAAGCCCTGACGGGGCAGGACCACGGTCTCGAGGGCCGACACGAGGACAGATCCCACGACGGCGAGCCCGAACAACACCGCGAGGACTTTGAGAAAGGTCATGACTCGGCTTCGCTCAGCTCACCAGTCCGTAGATGCTCTTGCTGACGAGATAGAGACCGAGGACGAGGGACAACACGATAATGGCCTGGTCTCGGTGGTCGTCGATCCACTGGCGGACGTGGTTCAACTAGGCCCTCGCCTTCTCGTGGTTGAAGACGTCGTAGAGCTCCATCGCCAGGTAGGTCGACGTCGAGAGGAGGACGAAGTACACGAGCGTGAGGTAGTCGAGGGCACCGGAGAGCTTGGCGTTGGCCACCGTGGCGGCCCCGGCCGCCACCACCGCCCAGGGTTGGAGAAAGATGCCGAACCCCGCGGCCAGCGGCAGTGAGAGATGGTCGAGGCGGGCCGTCCACGTGGGCGGCTTGCGCGGTCGGCCCATCCGCCGCCGCTGCCGTTCGGCCAAGTAGATCAGGAACAGGCCGATCACCAGCTTGCCCACGAGGATGCCCGTCGAGGGCGGCGTGGACGGCTTGGGCGGCTGGTTGCCGGTGGCGAGGATGACGGCTGCGATGACGAGGGTGAGGGAGAGCAGCCACCCGAGGATGTAGGCGAGGCCCTTCTTCCGCCCGCCCTCGGCGCTCAGGATGAGGATGAAGGCCGTGAGCGGGATCGGCTCGAGGGCCACCACGACACCGATGAGGGTGAGGGCAAGGAACAACCGGCACTCCCCGGCAGGGCGCCGCCCGACCCCGCGGGATCACGCTCGTCCCGATACCGCGGTCGTGCCCGCGACGGATCGTGGGCCCCGCGACATTGGCGAGCAGCGTAGCCAGATGTTGCCGCGGCCGGCCCGATGACGGTCGGCCGCCCACGACGGCCGAGGTCCGGATCAGCTGTCGAGGTCCTCCGCGATGGCGATGGCCGCACCGATGGCCTCGGCGATGTTGAGCGCCGCCGACACCGTCCGGGCCGTGCCGATGATCGGAGCCACGGCGACGAGCACGTCCTGTGCCTGCTCGAGGGTGACGCCGGACTCGGCCGCCGGTCCGACGTGCATGAGGTACGACGCCGTCCGGGCGTCCACCGCGGCGAGGGCCGCCAGGCGGACGAGGATGAGGGTGTCGGCGTCGAGGTTGCACCGCTCGAGCGAGTCGAGGGTCATCGAGGCGATGGTGTCCAGCACCGGGGTGTCACTCTGGTCGGGCATCTTCGGCCCCTTTCTGTCTTCCTCGTCACCGTTCGGTGGTGGGCCGTCCGGTCGGAAGACCGACTCTAGGGAGTGGGCCGGCGACGCGCCTCGCCCAGAGGGGGTGATTCGTCCGACGAGCGGGACTGGGCCCCTGCTCCGAAGTCGGAGGGGATAACGTCTGTCGCGGTGGCCGCCAGGGACGTGCGACCGGTCGAGGTCGCGGGCCGAGAAGTCGAGATCTCCAACCCCGACAAGGTGTACTTCCCCGAGCTCGGGGCCACGAAGCTCGACCTCGTGCACTACTACCTCTCCGTCGGCGACGCCCTCCTCAACACGGCCGGTGGCCGCCCAGCCCTGCTCCAGCGCTTCCCCGAGGGGGCGGCGGGCAAGTCCTTCTACCAGAAGCGGGTGCCGGCCGGCGCGCCGAAGTGGCTCGAGACCACCGTCGTCGAGACGCCCAACGGCACGCCGTCGAACGCCCTCGTCGTGGCCGACGTGGCCCACGTCCTCTGGGCCGTCAACCTCGGCTGCCTCGGTCTCCACCTCTGGCCATACCTGGCGGCCGACCCCGAGCACGCCGACGAGCTGCGTATCGACCTCGACCCCCAACCCGGCGTGACCTTCGACGAGGTGCGCGAGGCCGCCGGTCACACGAACGCCCTCCTCACCGAGCTCGGGATGCTCGGGTTCGTGAAGACGACCGGCAACCGTGGCCTCCATGTCTACGTCCACCTCGAGCCCCGCTGGGATGCCTACGCCGTGCGGGCGGGGGCGGTCGCCATCGCCCGCGAGCTCGAGCGACGCCACCAGGACCTCATCACCGCGGCCTGGTGGAAGGAGGAGCGTGGCCAGCGGGTGTTCGTCGACTTCAACCAGAACGCGCCACACAAGACGGTCTTCGGGGCCTGGTTCGCCCGGCCCCGCACCGGTGCGCAGGTGTCGACTCCGCTCACTTGGGAGGAGGTCGGCACGGTCGTGCCCGACGAGCTGACCATCGCCACCGTCCCCGAGCGGCTGACCAAGCTCGGTGACCCCTGGCGCGACTTCCGGACGACGCCACAGTCGCTCGAGCCGGCGCTCGAGCTCGCCGAAAGGGACCGAGAACGGGGTCTCGCCGACGCGCCGTGGCCGCCGGTCTACCCGAAGCAGCCGAACGAACCGCCCCGCGTGGCGCCGAGCCGGGCCCGCAAGGAGGCCGGCTAACTGGCAACGAGGCGCGTCCGGTTCCGGGATCGTTACGATCGACCGCAGTGAACCTCCCCGTCCCCCCGCCCGTCTCACCCATGCTGGCCAAGCTCAGCCGGGAGCTTCCCGAGGGACCCGACCTCTTCTACGAGCCGAAGTGGGACGGCTTCCGCTGCATCGCGTTCCGCGACGGGGACGACGTCGAGCTCGGGAGCCGCAACGAACGGCCGCTCACCCGGTACTTCCCCGAACTGCCCGGTCCGCTGCGCCGGTGGCTGCCGAAACGGGCGGTGGTGGACGGCGAGATCGTGATCGCCGGGCCGTCGGGCCTCGAGTTCGACGCCCTGACCCAGCGCATCCATCCCGCCGCCTCGAGGGTGAACATGCTGGCCGAGACCACACCGGCCTCCTTCGTGGCCTTCGACCTCCTCGCCGAGGGCGACGACAGCCTCCTGGAGCTGCCGTACGCCAAGCGCAGGGCCCGGCTCGAGAAGGCCCTCCGTCGGGCCCAGCCGCCCGTCCACCTCACCCCGGTGACCACCGACCCGGAGGTGGCCCGGGACTGGTTCTCGCGCTTCGAGGGAGCCGGCCTCGACGGCGTCGTGGTGAAACAGGCCGCCCTCCCCTATCGCCCCGGCGAACGGACCATGCTCAAGGTGAAGCACGAGCGCACGGCGGACTGTGTCGTCGCCGGCTTCCGGTGGCACAAGGAGGGCGGGGTGGTGGGCTCGCTCCTGCTCGGACTCTTCGACGACGACGGCGTGCTGCACCACGTCGGCGTGGCGTCGGGGTTCGCTGTGGCACGGCGCAAGGAGTTCGTCGACACCCTCAAGCCCTACCGCAAGAACGCCCTCAAGGGGCACCCCTGGGAGGGCTGGGCGAGCAGCCAGATGGAGAGCCGGATGCCGGGGGCCACGAGCCGCTGGAACGCCGGGAAGGACCTCAGCTGGGAGCCGGTCAGGGCGGAGCTCGTCTGTGAGGTCTCGTACGACCACCTCCAGGGCGACCGGTTCCGCCACGCCACGAGCTTCCAGCGGTGGCGACCCGACCGCGAGCCGGCATCCTGCACCTACGCGCAGCTGGAGTCGCCGGTCCCACTCGAGCTGGCCCAGGTGTTCGGGGCGGCCGGCTGACGCCCGGCCATCCGGCGGGTCAGCGGGCCATGGCGAACGCCCGATCGACGAGGGCGGGGTCCCGGAAGTGCCGACCGACCTCTTCGAACTCCGGCCGCGGGCCCTCCCACTCGAGCTCGTCCACGTCGGGCAGGAGCGCCTTTTCCACCCGGAGGGTGGCGAGCAGCCGGAACAGCTGCGCCAACTCGCGCTCTTGGGCGAGGCGGGCCGCCAGCTTGTCCGCCCCCCGCACCTGGCTGCGCACCTCTGGGTCCCAGTCACTGGCCGCGTCGGGGACGGCGTCGATCGAGAGGTAGTGCGAGAGCACGACCGAGGCGGTGCGCTTGCCCCAACCGGCGAGGCCCGGGAACCCGTCAGCTGAGTCGCCCACGAGCGCCAGCCAGTCGGGGATCGAGCGGGGCAGGACGCCGAACTTCTCCACGACGCCGGCCTCGTCGATGACGGTGTTGCGGCGGCGGTCCAGCTGCACCACCCGGCCGTCCTCCACGCACTGGGCCAGGTCTTTGTCCGGCGTGCAGATCACCGTCCGCTCGACCCGGGCGTCGTCCCGCGCCACGGCGGCGGCCGAGGCCAGCGCGTCGTCCGCCTCGAGCTCGACCATCGGCCAGACCGTGACGCCGAGGGCCGTCAGCGTCTCTTCGAGCAGCTCGAATTGGTCCTTCAGCTCGCTCGGCACCCCCTCGCCCGTCTTGTAGCCGGGCCAGAGGTCGTTGCGGAAGGACTCGATCACGTGATCGGTGGCCACGCCGAGGTGGGTGACTCCCTCGCCCAGCATGGCGAGGACGGTGAGGATGACGCCCCGGGTGGCGCCGATCTCGGTGCCGTCGTCAGCGGCCCGGGGCGGCTGACCGAAGTGGTGGCGAAACAGCTCGTAGGTGCCGTCGAGCAGGTACACCTGCACGGTCAGGCCCCCCGTGCCCACCCGCTCACGACGACGGCTGCGTCGCTGGAGCGGCGCTGCTCGTCTCCGTGGACGCTGAGTCGCTCGCCGACGCGGCGGGCGCGGCGACACCGGGAGTGAGGGGCGCTGACACCATGTAGGCCACGACGACGGCGACGATCACGACTGGCAGGGCGTGGACACCGTCGACCCCCAGCACCAGGGTGGAGATGAGCACCGCCGTCATGGGGAGCCGCAGCATGGCGCCGATCATGGCGCCGATGCCCATGCCCAACGCGGGCGCCAGGGGTAGGCCCGGGAGGTGCGACATGGCGACCCCGCCCGCCGCCCCGATGAACATCGCCGGGAAGATGGGACCGCCGCGGAAGCTGCTCAGCGACAGACCGTAGGCCAGGCCCTTGCACACGATCAGCAGGATGAGCGCGCCGACGCTGTAGGCGGCGGCATTGGCGACGAAACCCGGGAGTTCGTTCTGGCCCGAGAACAGCACCTCGGACGCGGGATGACCCGTTGCCTCGGCGAAGGCGATGGCCAGCCCGGCGATCGCCAGCCCGACCAGGGGCGTGAGCCAGAGCAACCGCGGCGCGACCAACGGCCGGACGACGAGTGCGAGGCGGCGGATCAGCGGCGCCAGCACCCCCGCTGCCGCGCCGATCACCAACGCCCAGAGGAATTCGACGCCATTCGGGTGGGGGAAAGGCGGCAACCCGGTGAGCGTGAGCGAAGGGATCCCGAGCCCGGTCAGCGAGTCGAGCCCGACGAAGATGAGATACCCGATGCCCGAGGCCAAGAGGCCGGGCAGGAGGACCAGCGTGGCCGTCGGCCCACCGAGGCCGATCGCTTCCATCAGCAAGAAGGCGCCGAGCAGGGGGTTGCCCAAGAGGGCGCTGATGGCGGCGAAACTCCCGATGGCGCCGATGACCACCATCGTCTGCGCCGGCTCGTCACGCCGGGTCAGCCGCACAGCGAGGACGGCCAGACCGCCGCCCAGCGCGATGAGGGGGGCCTCAGGTCCGAGCACCACCCCGAGGGCGAGCGAGGCCAGGGAGGCGAAGAGGACCCCGGGCAACTCGATGGGGGTCGGGGCACCACCACCGGCCTGGAACCCGTCGGCCGGGGAGTGTCCACCGGTCCCGGGCAGGAAGCGCAGGGTCAGACTGACGAGGATCCCGGCCAGGAACAGCCAGGGCAGCGGCCACCAGGCGGGGGCCGGGTGGTAGCCGAGGTAGGACGGGAAGCTCGTGAAGACCCAGACTTGCAAGTGGTTGACGAGGGCGAGGAACAGGTAAGCGGCGGCGGAGATCGGCACACCCAGGACGGCCGCCAACACGAGGAGGACGACGTAACGTCGGCTGCGCATGAGGGCCTGGGCATCAGCAGGTGTCGCCATGGTCCGCTACCAACTCCTTCGACTGCCACGCTGTGCAAGGACGCGATACATCGACGACTGCGGTGCCGTCCCGATGTCGAGCCGTATGCTACGCACGCCCTGCCCGACGGTGAGCGACCGCCGACGGGCGCCCTCCGACGGCACCGGCGACCGTTCCCGTCGAGCCAGCCCGTTCAGTTGTCCGGGTCGGGCGGTCGCGCCTCGGCCGCTGACGTCATGTCCGTGACCAGCGGCGCCGGGTCCGGCGCGCCGATGCGCCCGGGTCGCCACTCCGTCCCGAGCGAACCCTGGGCGGCGAGGGTGCCGGAGCGCCCCCCACCGGGGCCCCGGAGGATCCAGGCGATACCCACCGCGATGAGGCCACCGGCAATCGGTCCGACCAGGTAGACCCACCACGAGGTCCAGTCGTTGAGGACGAGCGCCGGCCCGAGCGAGCGGGCGGGGTTCATCGAGGCGCCGCTGACCGGGGCGCCCCACATGCCGGCCAGGATGATGTAGCTCCCGACCCCGAGGGCGGCGATCGGTCCGAGCGCCTGGGCACCTGACGCCGTGCCGAGGATGACGCTCACCAGGGCCGTCGTGAGGACCATCTCCATGAGGACCGCAGTGAGGTTCGAGACCCCGTGGCCGGGCAGCGTCAGGCCGGCCGCCCCGTACTTGCCGAGCATGCCCCACAGGAGGAGCGTGGCCAGGCAGGCGCCCACGAACTGCGCCGCGATGTAGGCGGGCACCCTCTTCCAGGGGAAGTTGCCTCTGGCGGCGAAGGCGATGCTCACCGCGGGGTTCAGGTGGGCGCCGCTCACGGTGCCCATGAACAGGATGATGCCCGCCACCATCAGCCCCGGCGCCGTCACCCGCACCGCCAGGGGGATGACGTCGCCGCCGAAACGGGCGTCGACGATCCCGCCGCCCACCGCCACGAGCACGAGGAGGAACGTCCCGAGCAGCTCCGAGAACAACCGTCGGCCCTCGTAGCTGTCGTCCCAGAAGTCGAACTCGCGCACCACTGCGTTGGGCGTGCCCATCGAGCTGATGGCGATACCTTGCTGGTGCAGATGCTGCTTCTCCTTCTCTAGCCGTTCCCTGTCCAACACCACCGTCGTGGTGGTCGAGGCATCGGGCATTGGTCTCTCCTCTCACTCTCGTCCACCGCAACGCTCCCTCCGCGCGTCACGCGGCAGCACCGGGTGGAGAGTAGGACACGGACGGTCGATTCGCTCGGACCGTCATCCAGATGGGATGAGGCAAGCCGTTCAGTTGGCGAGGTGGGCTCAGGCGAGGACGAACCGGTCGACGGCGTTGGCGAAGCCTTCGTCCTCGTTCGAGGTCGTGACGTGACGGGCTGCCCGCTGCACCTCGGCACTGGCGTTGCCCATGGCGATGCTCATGCCCGAGCGGGCGAACATGAGGCAGTCGTTGGGCATGTCGCCGATCGTGGCGATGGCTTCCGTGGCCAACCCGTACTTGCCCGAGAGGTACTGGACCACCGCTCCCTTGTTGGCCTCTGGGTTCGTGACATCGAGGTAGTAGGGCTGGGACTGGGCGGCCGAGACGTGCTGGCCGAACTGGGCCCGGGCCGCCTCGGTGGCCTTCGCCATCTTGTCCCGGTCGTCGCTGACCCCGGTGATCTTGCTCACCCCCTCGTCCACCCCGTCGAAGTTCTTCACGGTTGTCGGGGGGAACTTGACCGTCCACGCCTCCCGATCGACGTGGGGGCCGGTCTCGTCGAGCACGAGCCAGTCGGCCCCGCGGTAGACCCAGACGGCGAGCCCGAACGACCCCATCAGTTCGACGACCGGACTGACGAGCTCCTTCGGCACGGCGTGCTGCTCGATCGTCGCCATCTGGTCGTCCACGATGAGCCCGCCGTTGAAGGCGGCGATCGGGGTCGTGAGCGAGAGCGGCTCGATGAGCATCGCCATCCCTCGCGGCGGGCGGCCGCTGGTGATGGCGAAAAGGACGTCGGCCTCGCGGAGGCGGTGGACGGCTTCGACGGCCCGATCGGTCAGCACCTTGTCCTGCGTGACGAGCGTCCCGTCCACGTCGGCCAACATGAGACGTATCCCTGACGAGCTCACCGGACGTTCTCTCCTCTCACGTGGCAGCGTGGGTGTAGGCCTCGATCAGCTGGTGGTAATGCCCGGCGATCTCGATGACCGCCTCCTCCCGTGAGGTCTTCCCAGCGAGGAACCCCTGGAGGACCTGGAACCAGAGCGTCCGACCCACCGCGAAGCCGTCAAAGCCCTCGACCGGCGCGGCCACCCGCAACCACTGGAGCACCTTCGCCTCGTCGGCGCCGCGGCCGAGGACGATGCACACCACGCCGTCACGACCGCCCGACCGGGCCTGGGCCACCACCCGACGACAGTCCTCCCGCTCTTCCAGCCCCTCGATCTTCCAGATGTCGGGCTCCACGCCAGCCGACTGCATCCGCCTGATGGTCTCGACGACAAGCGTCGGCCGGAGCTCCCTGTCGTAGTGGCCCTGGCCCTCGTAGCGGTCGAGCTGCTCGGTGGTGGCGGGTACGAGGAGCTCGAAGAGGAACTTGTGGTTGTGGTCGCGCAACCATGACGAGAGCCGGGCGAGTCGCTCGGTCTGCCGCCGGTTCAGGGCCTCGTCCCCCTCGGGGTTGTGGCGGACGAGGACCTTGGCGAAGGTTGGGTCGAAGGCCTCGATGTGCTCGGCGAACTCCTCGCCGTACTCGAACTCGAATTCGTCCTGGCCCGACCGCTCGACGGGCATGGCGAGCGGTGCGCCGATCTCCTTGGCCTTCCTCGCCACCGAGGCCCCGAACTCCTCGTCGACGAGGATCCCGGCCGTGGCGCTGAGCACATCTTGTCGGAGGGTCTCGAGGTAAGCCTCGAAGATGAGCTCCTTGGCGTCGACGATGCCCGCCTTCACCTCGGCCATGACCGGCTCGCTCGCCCCGAAGAGACCCTTCTCGAACGAGCCGCGGTGGTCGAAGGCCAAGAGGTAGAGCGGGCGGTCGTAGCCGGGAGCCATGTCCTCGCCTAGCGCCTCGTTCGGGTCGTCGTCACCGGAGGTGCCACCGGTAGGGGGCGACGAGTTGGGCCACTGAATCCGGTCCCCACGAACCCGGGGCGTAGGGCTCCACCGGAGGCGGGTCCTCGAGGAGGGGCTCGGAGATCTCCCAGACTCGCTCGATCCCGTCGGCCCGGGTGAAGAGCGACTGGTCGCCGAACATGGCCTCGAGGATCAGCCGCTCGTAGCCCTC
>DATGZH010000004.1:0-25311 GCA_035297265.1 Acidimicrobiales bacterium
GGCAAGCCCGAAATGTCGCTCTTCCAGCGGCGCCTGACAACCTTGGACATGGGAACTCCTTATTCAAGGTAAGTATATAACCTTGAATAAGGGTCGGGCGTCTTCAAGTTTCGTGGCCCGTCGGACCCGCGGGTCAGTTGCCTGCTCTCGCCCAGTGGCGCTCGCTGAAGTCCTTGCGCCCGGGACAACAGTGGGCGACCGCCAGAGTGAGGCCGGCGGCGATTCGACGACGCTTTCGATCGCGACTCGGCTCAGACCAATGCCATGCTTTGGGCGTGGCGACCCGGTCACCCGAGGAGCGTAAGGCAGATGCCCTGGCCAAGCTGACGGCGGTCGAGGCCAACGTGTGGGTCGCGTCCGCTTCGCCCACCGGAGCTGTCCACATGGTGCCGGTGACCCACACCTGGAACGGCAAAGTGATCGTTCTGGCCACCGAGCCGGGGTCGCGCACGGTGACCAACGTCACTGCCAACCCGCGCGTCCGGCTCGCCTTGGGCGAGACCCGAGACGTGGTCATGATCGATGCCGTCCTCGTCGAGGCCGTCCCCAAGTCGGAGGCCCCGGCGGCGCTGGCCGAAGGGTACGCCGCCCAGGCGGGCTGGGATCCCCGGACCGACGGTGGCGACTACGTCTACCTGGTGCTCGGACCCGAACGCATCGAGGTCTGGCGGGAGGCTGAGGACCTAGCCGGGCGTACCGTCATGCGCAACGGGGCCTGGGTGGCCTGAGTCGACGGCCCTTGACGAGCCATCCGAGCCATTCCGGCTGACGATCGCTCAGCGTCCACCTCGCTGGGGCAGGTCCTCTGGGTGTCGGGGCTCCCCGATGGTTAGGCTCGCCCAGTCCGGCAGGGAACCCGGTGCGAATCCGAGACTGTCCCGCAACTGTGATCGGGGAGCGAACCTTCTTTCGGGCCACTGTCCTTCGGGGTGGGAAGGCCGAGGTGAGCGACGATCCGTGAGTCAGGAGACCTGCCAGCGGGCCGGGCGGTCTGTCGTCCGGCGAGAGAGGACGCGAGGACGTCGTGGTGCAGGCAGCGGGGATCACGTTGGTGCTGGGCGGTGCCCGCTCCGGCAAGTCCGCGGTCGCCGAGCGCCTCGTCGCCTCGGCGGCCGGCGACGATCCCGTCGCCTACCTGGCCACGGGGCCGGTGCCCGATCCGGCGGCCGACCCGTCGTGGGCGGCCCGGGTGGCGGCCCACCGGACTCGGCGACCGGCGGCATGGCGCACCATCGAGGTCGGTGACGGTCAACTCGGTCCTGCCCTTCTCGCCGCCGAAGAGACCGTGCTCGTCGACTCGCTCGGCACCTGGCTGGCCGGCTTCGGTCCCGACGCCTCGGCCGAGCTCCTCGCAGCCCTCGAAGCGCGCCGAACCAGCGGACGGACGAGCGTCGTGGTGAGCGAGGAGGTGGGACTGGGCGTCCATCCCTCGACTGCGCTCGGCGGAGCGTTCCGTGACGCGCTCGGCGAGCTCAACCAGGCGGTGGCCGGCGCGGCCGACGACGTCCTGCTGGTGGTGGCGGGGCGCGTCCTGCCCCTCCTGCCGGGGACGCCGTGAGCTCGGCCCGTCGGGCGCTCGCCTTCCTCACGCCCCTCGGTGGCGCCGCCGTCCCCTCCCCGAGCGCCCTCGGGTGGTTCCCGGTCATCGGGGCGGCCATCGGCGCGTTCCTCGGCCTCGTCTGGTGGGGCGCCCACCAGCTGTGGCCCCCGGCCGTCGCCGCCGGCCTCGTTGTGGCCGTCGACCTGGCCATCACCGGCATGCTCCACATCGACGGTCTCATGGACGCGGCCGACGGCCTCTTGCCGCACCTCTCTCGGGAGCGCCGCCTCGAGGTGCTCGCCGACCCGAAGGTCGGCGCCTTCGGCCTCGCCGCCGGCGGGACGGCGCTCCTGTTGCGTTGGGCCGCGCTGTTCTCCATGCGCCCGTCGGTGCTCCTCCTCGTCGGCCTCTGGGCCGCGTCGCGGGCCTTCATGGCCGTCACCGTGAGCACCGTGCCGTACGCCAGGGCCGGGAGCGGCGGCCTGGCCAGCGCCTTCCTGCAAGGTGACACCGCGCGTCCCGGCGTGGCCGCGGGCATCATCGGGACGGCGCTGGCCGGCGGCGCGGTGGCGCTCTGGCATCCGCTGGCCGGGTTGGTGGCCCTCGCCGCGGGGATTGGGGCGGCGGTGCTCGTGGTGCTCTTCGCCGTGCGCCGTATCGGCGGCTTCACCGGTGACGTCCTCGGGGCGGCCGGTGTGGTGCTGGAGACCGTGGGCCTCGTGGTGGCGGCGGCCAAGTGGTGAGGTGGCGGCGGCGGGCCGGCGCGGTGGCCCTCGGGCTCCTCGTCGACCGGGCACTGGGCGAGCCGCCGACCGCGCTGCACCCGGTGGCCCACTTCGGCCAGGCGATGGAGCGCCTGGAGGCCCGGCGCTGGGAACCCCACCGCGGCGCCGGTGTGCGCTACGCGCTCAGCGGCGCGGCGATCGGTGTCGCCGGCGGTCGACTGGGCACGCTCGTCCTCGGACCTTCGGCCTCGCTCGTCGCGGCGACGGCGACCGCGGCGGCCGGGCGCTCCCTCCTGTCGTCGGCCCGGGCCGTCGGTCGGGCGCTCGAGGATGGCGACACCGAGGGCGCCCGTCGGCTCCTGCCCTCGCTCGTCGGGCGCGACCCTGAAGGGCTCGACGAGAAGGAGATGGCGAGGGCGGTCATCGAGTCGGTGGCCGAGAACCTCTCCGACGCCGTCGTGGCCACGGCGTTCTGGGGGGTCGTCGCCGGGACCGAGGGCGTGCTCGTGCACCGGGCCGTCAACACGATGGACGCCATGGTCGGCCACCGGAGCCCCCGCTACGAGCGGTTCGGCTGGGCCGCCGCCCGCCTGGACGACATGCTCGCCTGGCCGGCGGCCCGGCTCAGCGCGCTGCTCGTGGCCGCCGTGACCCCCGGCGCCACGAAGGCCGTCTGGTCGGCCATTCGCGAGCAGGCGGCCGAGCACCCGTCGCCCAACGCCGGCGTCGCCGAGGCGGCCTTCGCCGCCGCCCTAGGCCTCCGCCTCGGCGGCGTCAACCGCTACGAGGGTCGGGAGGAGGTGCGGCCGCCGCTCGGTTGGGGTCGCCCACCCGAGCCGGCCGACGTGGCCCGGGCGGTCGCCCTGGCCGACCGGGCGATCCTCCTCCTCACCGCGCTCTGCGCCGCGCCTGGGTTCCTCTCTTTGCTTCGTCAAACGAGCCGCCGGGGTTCGGCGTGAGGCGGGTCCCTCCGCCCGGTCCCCACGGGGGTGACGCCCGGACGGTGGCCGCCGCGCTCGGCCGCCACCCGGACCAGGTGCTCGACCTGTCCGTCAACACGAACCCGTTCGCCCCCGACGTAGCCCCTGTCGTGACGGCGCACCTCGAGGCGGGCGCCCTGGCCCGCTACCCGGACGGCGCCGACCAGCGATCGGCGACGGTGGCGATGGCCGAGGCCCTCGACGTCGCCCCCGAGCGCGTGCTCCTCACGAACGGCGGGTCCGAAGCCATCGCCCTCGTGGCCGCCGAGCTCCGCACCGGATGGGTCGACGAACCGGACTTCTCCCTCTACCGCCGCCACCTCGAACGGCTCGACCCGAGCGGCCCCCGGTTCCGCTCGGACCCGACCAACCCGACCGGTCGGCTGGCCGACGCCGACGAGACCGCCGAGGTCTGGGACGAGGCCTTCGTGCCGCTCGCCCTCGGTCGATGGAGCCGCAGCCTGCCTGGCGGTCCCACCCCCCGCGAGGCCCCGGCGGTGGTCGTCGGCTCGGTGACCAAAGTGCTCGCCTGCCCCGGGCTGCGCCTCGGCTATGCCGTCGTCCCCGAGGACGACGGTGCGTCGCTCGGTCATGCACCGCTCCTGACCCGCCTGGTCCGACGCCAGCCCCGGTGGTCCGTCGGGACCCCGGCGCTCCTCGCCCTGCCCGAGCTCCTCGCCAAGGCCGAGCTCGGTCGGTGGGCCGCCCAGGTGGCGTCGGCCCGGTCCGACCTCGTCGCGGTGCTCGAGGCGCACGGCCTCACCCCGCGACCGTCGGACGCCAATTTCGTGCTGGTCGACCGGGCGCCCGGGCTGCGGGAGCGGCTGGCCGAGCGGGGCGTCGTGGTACGCGACGTGACATCGTTCGGCCTGCCGGGCGCGGTGCGCATCGCCGTGCCCGATGCTGATGGTCTGGCCCGACTGTGCCGGGCCCTCGACGAGGTGGCGCAGTGACCGACGCCAGTCGGCGCGGTGCGCTCATGGTGTGCGGCACCGCGTCCGACGTCGGCAAGAGCCTCGTCGTGGCCGGGCTGTGCCGGCTGCTCCACCGGCGGGGCGTGTCGGTGGCCCCGTTCAAGGGGCAGAACATGGCGCTCAACTCGGCGGTCACCGTCGACGGGGCCGAGATCGGGCGAGCCCAGGCGGCGCAGGCCTCGGCGGCCGGCGTGGTCGCTGAGGCGGCCATGAACCCGGTGCTCCTCAAGCCGACGAGCGAGCGGACGAGCCAGGTCGTGGTGCTCGGCCGGCCCTGGCGCACGCTCGACGCCGCGGCGTTCCAGCAGGCCAAGGCGGAGCTGGCCGACGTCGTACTCGAGGCGCTGACCTCGTTGCGCCGGCGTTTCGACGTCGTGCTGCTCGAAGGCGCAGGTAGTCCGGCGGAGATCAACCTCTACGGGCACGACCTCGTGAACCTGGGGTTGGCCCACCGGGCCGGGGTGCCGGCGATCGTGGTGGGAGACATCGACCGGGGCGGCGTGTTCGCCCATCTCTACGGCACGGTGGCCCTCCTGCCACCGGCCTGGCGCGACTCGGTCCGCGGCTTCGTCATCAACCGGTTCCGGGGCGACCCGGCGCTCCTCGCCGAAGGACCGGCCGAGCTCGAACAGCGCTGTGGGGTGCCGACCCTCGGCGTCCTCCCGTGGCTCGACGGCGTGGATCTCGACGCCGAGGACTCCCTGGCCCTCCGTCGGCCACGGCCGCGCCCGTACGGTCCGGGCACCGACGATCGCTCGGCCCGCCTGGACGTGGCCGTCGTCGCCCTGCCCCACCTCTCCAACTTCACCGACCTCGACGCGTTGGCCGTCGAGCCCGACGCGACCGTGCGCTTCGTGTCGTCCGCCGGGGATCTCGGCCGGCCCGACCTCCTCGTGCTGCCCGGCACGAAGGCGACGGTGGCCGACCTCGAATGGCTCCGCGCCCAACGCCTCGACCGGGCTCTCGAGGAGCTCGCCCATGACCGGCCGGTCGTGCTGGCCATCTGCGGCGGCTACCAGATGCTCGGGGCGACCATCGTCGACGAACAGGGCGTCGAGAGCGCCCGGCCGAGGGTCGCCGGCCTCGGTTGGCTCGACGTGGTCACGCGTTTTTCCCCCGACAAGTGCACGAGGGTGCGACAGGGCCACGACCGGGCCGGTCACCCCGTCGCCGGGTACGAGATCCACCACGGCCGACCCGAGCCCGGTCGGGGCGGCCGACCCTGGCTGGCGCTCGACGCACCCGCCGGCCCCGAGGACGAGGGCGTGGTCGACGAGGCAGCCGGCGTCTACGCCACGAGCCTCCACGGCCTGCTCGAGGGCGACGAGTTCCGCCGGGCCTTCCTCACGACGGTGGCCGAGTGGCGCGGCCGTCGCTTCGTGCCCTCGGCCCGCTCGTTCGCCGCGGCCCGACAGGAGCAGTTCGACCGGGTGGCCGACGCCTGCGAGGCCCATCTCGACGTGACCCGCCTGCTCGACATCGTGGCCGAGGGGGCACCGGCCGGAGCGGACGCATGATCCTCGTCCTCACGAACGCCGACACCGAGCTGCTGGCGCTGCGCGCCGTGGCCGAGGGACTGCCGCCCGGGTTCCCGCCGCTGCGGGCGGCCAACCCGCACCAGCTCCCCGGGGCGAGCGGCGCGCCGGTCGACCTCGACGGCGTCTCGGTCGTGCTCGTCCGGCTGCTCGGTGGGCGGCGGGCCTGGGAGGCGCCCTTCGACGCGCTCGTGGCCGAGTGCCGGCGCCGCGGCGTGCCGCTCCTCGCCTTCGGCGGGGAGGCCGAGCCCGACGCCGAGCTCACATCGGCCTCCACGGTGGCCTCGCCGATCGTCGTCCAGGCCTTCTCCTATCTGGTGGCCGGCGGGCTCGAGAACCTCGAGCACCTGCTGCGCTTCGTGGCCGACACCGTGCTCATGGAGGGCTTCGGCTTCGACCCGCCGACCGCGGTCCCGGACTGCGGGGTCCTCGGCGAGCGGGTGCGCCGGCCCGACCGGCCGACCGTGGGTGTCGTCTTCTACCGGGCCCATCTCCTGGCCGGCAACACCCGCTTCGTCGAGGAGCTCTGCGACGCCGTCGAGGCTCGCGGGGCCAACGCCGTCGCCCTGTACTGCTACTCACTGCGCCCGCCGACACCCGGCGGCCGCCCGGCCGCGGTGGAGCTCCTCGCCGAGCTGGCCGTCGACGCCGTCGTGACGACGGTGCTCGCCGCCGGGTCGCCCTCCGAGGAGCGGGAGACCTGGGACCCGGGCGCCCTGGCCGAGCTCGACGTGCCGGTCCTCCAGGCGGTGTGCGCCACGTCCTCCCGGGCCACCTGGCTGGCCTCGCCGCAGGGTCTCCACCCGCTCGACGTGGCCATGTCGGTGGCCATCCCCGAGTTCGACGGCCGCCTGGTGGGCCCGCCCTTCTCGTTCAAAGAGGAAGTCGACGACGGCGACGAGCTCGGGGTGGCGGTGACCGCCTACCGCACGGCGCCCGACCGCCTGGCCCGGGTGGCCGGCCTGGCCGGGCGCCTGGCCGGCCTCCGGGGGGTGCCCCCGGCCGAGCGCAAGGTGGCGCTCGTGCTCTCGGCCTACCCGACCAGGCGGAGCCGGCTCGGCAACGCCGTCGGCCTCGACACCCCGGCCTCGGTGCTCGTCCTCCTCCGGGCGCTCTCGGCCGCCGGCTACCGGGTCGACCGGATTCCAGCGAGCGGTGACGCGCTCATGGCCGAGCTGGCCGCCGGCTTCGCCTACGACCGCACCCGCCTCACGCCGGCCGAACGGGAGGCCGCGGTCGGGCGCCTGCCCGCGGCCGCGTGGCGCCGGCGCTTCGACGGGCTGGCGACGGCCACCCGCGAACAGCTGGTGGCCGCCTGGGGGCCGGCGCCCGGGTCGGTGCACGTGGACGAGGAGACCGACGAGCTCGTCTTCTCCGGTCTCGACCTCGGCCACGTGCTCGTGACCCTGCAGCCGCCGCGGGGCTTCGGCGAGGACCCGGTCGCCGTCTACCACTCGCCAGTCTTGCCACCGACCCACCACTACCTCGCCTTCTACCGTTGGCTCGACGAGGTCTACGGGGCCCACGCCATCGTCCACGTGGGCAAGCACGGCACCCTCGAGTGGCTACCCGGGAAAAGCGTCGGGCTCGCCGACACCTGCTACCCGGACGTGGCGCTCGGCGACGTGCCGTTCGTCTACCCGTTCGTCGTGAACGACCCCGGCGAGGGCACCCAGGCCAAGCGGCGGGCCCACGCGCTCATCGTCGACCACCTCGTGCCGCCGCTCACCCGGGCCGACACCTACGACGAGCTCGCCCGTCTCGAGGACCTGCTCGACGAGCACGCCCGGGTGGCCGCGCTCGACCCGGCCAAGCTGCCGGCCGTGCGCCGGCAGGTCTGGGACCTGCTCGTCGAGGCCCAGATCCACCGGGACCTCGGGCTCGCCGACGAGCCGGTGCAGGAGTTCGGCGACCCATCCTTCGACGAGCTCCTGCTGCACGTGGACGGCTACCTCTGCGAACTGAAGGACGCCCAGATCCGCGGCGGGCTCCACACCCTGGGCGTCCCTCCGACCGACGAGGCCGAGCTCGACATGGTGGCGGCGATCACGCGCCTGCCCCACGGCGACGTGGGGTCGCTGCGGGCGGAGGTGGCGGGCGAGCTCGGCTACGACCTCGGGCGCGAGGACGACCGCCGCCACCGCACCGACGAGGTCGACGCCGAGTGCCGGCGCCGCCTCGCCGCCTGTCAACGGGCCGGCTGGCGGGCGGAGGTGCCCGACGTCGGCCCGTCGCCGGTCTTGCGTTGGGTGTGCGAGCGCCTCGTGCCTGACCTCCGGGCGACGACCGGTGAGATCGACGCGGTGCTCGCCGCGCTCGACGGGCGCTTCGTGCCGCCCGGCCCGAGCGGGGCGCCGAGCCGGGGCATGGCCCACGTGCTCCCGACCGGGCGCAACTTCTACTCGGTGGACCCGAAGGCCGTGCCGTCCCGGCTCGCCTGGGAGGTGGGCACGGCCCTCGCCGACCGCCTCCTCGAGCGCCACCTCGTCGAGGAGGGCGCGTACCCGACGAGCGTCGGCCTCGTCGTCTGGGGGACGAGCGCCATGCGGACGGGCGGCGACGACGTGGCCGAGGCGCTGGCCCTCCTGGGCGTGCGCCCGGTGTGGGCCGCCGAGAGCGGCCGGGTGACGGGGGTCGAGCTCGTCGGGCGCGAGGAGCTCGGCCGACCGCGGGTCGACGTGACGCTGCGGGTCTCGGGCTTCTTCCGTGACGCCTTCCCCCACGTGCTCGACCTCCTCGACCAGGCGGTCGAGCTGGCCGCGGCGGCCGGGGAGCCGGACAACCCGGTGGCCCGCTCGGGCACCGACGACCCCCGGGTGTTCGGGCCGCCCCCGGGCGCCTACGGCTCGGGCATCTTCCACCTGCTCGAGTCGGGGGCCTGGCGGGGCGACGAGGACCTGGCCGCCGTCTACCTCGCCTGGGGCGGCTGGGCCTACGGCGCCGGCGGGCGGGGACGGCCGGCGGCCGAGGCCCTCCGGCGCCGACTGGCCGCGGTCGAGGTGGCGGTCAAGAACCAGGACAACCGGGAGCACGACATCTTCGACGCCGACGACTACCTCCAGGACCACGGGGGGATGGTGGCGGCGATCCGGGTCCTGTCGGGCCGCCAGCCGAAGGCCTGGTTCGGCGACTCGGCCGACCCGTCCCGCCCGAAGGTCCGCTCGCTGGCCGAGGAGGCGGCCCGGGTCGTGCGCAGCCGGGTGGTCAACCCGAAATGGCTGGCGTCGATGCAGCGGCACGGCTACAAGGGGGCCTTCGAGATGGCCGCCACCGTGGACTACCTCTTCGGCTACGACGCCACCGCCGGCGTCGTCGAGGACTGGATGTACGAGCGCGTGACCGAGTGCTACGTCGCCGACCCGGCGATGCAGAAATTCTTCGAGCAGTCCAACCCGTGGGCCCTCCGGGCCATCGCCGAGCGTTTGCTCGAGGCGGCCGATCGGGGCCTCTGGCAGGCGAGCGACGGGGCCCGGCAGGCTCTCGTGGGAGCGCTCCTGGCCGCCGAGGGGTGGGAGGAGGCGAGATGAGCGACGTGGAGCCGGCACCGGGGGTCTTCCCGCTGACCGCCCTCGTCGGCCAGGAGGACCTGCAGGTGGCGCTGGTGCTCTCGGCCGTCGACCCGGCCATCGGCGGTGTGCTCGTCCGGGGGGAGAAGGGGAGCGGGAAGACCACCGCCGCCCGGGGCCTCGCCGACGTGCTGCCGGGCCACGCCCCGTTCGTCGAGCTGCCCCTCGGCGCGGGCGAGGAGCGGGTCGTGGGCTCCCTTGACGTCCGGGCCGCCCTCTCGGCGAGCGAGCACCGCTTCCAGCCGGGGCTCCTGGCCCAGGCGCACGGGGGCGTCCTCTACGTGGACGAGGTGAACCTCCTCGCCGACCACCTCGTCGACGTCCTCCTCGACGTGGCGGTGAGCGGCGTCAACCGGGTCGAGCGCGACGGGCTCTCCGAGAGCCACCCGGCGCGCTTCGTCCTCGTCGGCTCGATGAACCCCGAGGAGGGCGAGCTGCGGCCCCAGCTGTTGGACCGCTTCGGCCTGGCGGTGGCCGTGGTCGCCCCGACCGACCCGGTGCAGCGGGCCGAGGCGGTGCGGCGGCGCCTCGCCTTCGACGCCGACCCCGTGGCCTTCGCCGACCGCTTCGCCGAGCAGCAGGACGACCTGCGCTCCCGACTGGCCTCGGCCGCCGCGGTGCCGCTCGAGCCTGGGCTCCCCGACAAGGTCGCGGCGATCTGCTCGGCCGCCGGCGCCGAGGGACTGCGGGCCGACCTCGTCATCTGTCGGGCCGCCGCGGCCCTCGCCGGCTGGCGGGGGCGGCGCACGGCCGGTCCGTACGAGGTGCGCGAGGTGGCGCCGCTCGCCCTCGCCCACCGGCGCCGCTCGCCGTGGGACTCGACGGGACAGCGTCAAGAGGAGCTGGCGGCGATCCTCGACGAGGTGCTCGGTGGCCCGCCGCCACCGCCGGCGCCCCCACCGCCGCCGCCACCCCCGGCTCCACCGGTCACCCCGGCGGTCCGCGACGTCACCCCCTCGGCCGAGGGGCCGACCGGAGATGCCGAGGAGGTGGCCCCGGTCGAGGACGCGGCACCGGAGGACGGGCCGCCGCAGGCGGGGCCGGTCGACGGGGGCGAGGCGGCCGATCGCGACGCCGGGCCGGGCGGCGAGGAGGACGGCGGCCCGGCCGGCGTTCCGCCGCCGGAGACCGCGCCCGAGCCGGTCTGGACCGACGACGTCTTCGTGCGGGCCCCGGCCCCCCGCCACCGCCGCCGCGACGGGGCCCCGACACCCGAGGGACGCACCGGTGAGACGGCCCAGGGCAGCTGGGGTCGACAGATCGGTGCCCGGGTCCCCGACGGGACGAGCCGCGGACCGGTCGCCGCGGTGGCCACGGTGACGGCGGCGGCCGCCCGGCAGGCCGGGTCGGGCTCGGTCGTGGCGGGCGCACCGCTCCGCCTCGTCGAGGCGGACGTGCGCGAGGCGGTACTGGTCCGGCCGGTCGGCCGGCTGGTCGTGCTCGTGGTCGACGCGTCCGGCTCCATGGGGGCCGAGCAGCGGCTGGCCGCGGCCAAGGCCGCCGTGCTCTCCTTCCTCGTCGACGCCTACCAACGGCGGGACCGGGTGGCCCTCGTGGCCTTCCACGACGAGTCGGCCGAGGTGGTGCTGCGCCCGACGGGCAGCACCGAAGTGGCCCGGGCCCGCCTGGCCAGCTGGTCCACCGGCGGGCGGACGCCGCTCGCCGCTGGCATCGAGGCCGCCCTCTCGCTCGTCCGCACGTCGAAGTCCGGCCGCGACCACGCCCTCCTCGTCCTCGTCACCGACGGCCGGGCGACGACCGCGGCCGACGGTAAGGACCCGGTGGCCGCGTCGCTCGCCGCCGCCGCCGCGGTGCGACGGTCGGGCATCGACGCGGTGGTCGTCGACTGCGAGCAGGGGAGGACCCGGCTCGGTCTCGCCCGGCAGCTCGCCGAGGCGATGGGCGCCGACTACGTGCAGCCGCCCGACCCGAGCGACGGCGCGCTGACCGCGGCGATCCGCACGTCGCTCGTCGAGCCCGACAACGGTTGAGACCCGCCGGCGACGATCCGGTACGGATCGTAAACCGACGATAAGGACTCCTTCATCGGTCATCCGACCGTGTCGCCGGCACCGAAGACGTGTTGTCACCGACACAAGGAGATCTGCGATGTCCCTCGTACGTTTTCTGCCTGCTTGGCTCCACGCCGTGGCTGACTACGCCGTGGCCGGCACGTTGATCGTCGTCGCCCTGGCGGTCGGCGGGTCCCACAAGGCCGTCGCCGCCGGCGTCGTGATCGGCGCAGTCGTCCTCGTGGTCAGCATGCTGACCCGGTACCCGCTCGGCGTCTGGAAGGTCCTGCCCTTCAGCGTCCACTCGGCGGGCGACTACCTGGCCGCCGCGCTGCTCATGGGCTCGCCCTTCGCCCTCGGGTTCCACGCCACCGACATGGGCCTGAGCGTGTTCTACGTGGTGGCCGGGGTGGCGGTCCTGCTCGTCAGCCTCATCACCAACTACCAGTACAGCCCGCGCCGCAGCTTGGTCAGCTCGCAGCCGCAAGCCGCGTAGCGCTCCTCCAGCCGCGCACCGCCGAGGCCCGCCCGGAAGGGCGGGCCTCGGCGCGTCGGGCCTCCCGCCCGATCATCTTTCCCGGGGCCGGGGTCATCACCGTGCGAGCGGTCTGCACCGGCACCACCGAGCGGTCGGTCAGTGGGAGCACCGAGGCGGTCGGCGTCGACGGCTATGAACCTCAGGACGAACCACACGAGCGAGGTGGACGTCTCGGGCCGAAAGAGACAAGGTCGATTCCCACCGGGTCGGTCGATAGCCTGGCCCCACGGGCCGGGGAACCTCCCGGTACCGAGAGTCAGGGGGCCGAGCCATGAGCAAGGTGGAAGCCGCACCGCTGCAGCTGCCGAAGAACCTCCCGACGCCTCCGACCTTCTCCTCGGTCGAGGACGAGCGGTGGTTCCGGAGGCAGCGACTGGCCGCCGCCTGCCGCGTCTTCGCCCACTTCGGCTTCGAGGAGGGCTTCGCCGGCCACATCACCGCCCGCGACCCCGAGCACCCCGGGCGCTTCTGGGTGAACCCGGTCGGGTTGCACTTCGCCCACGTGAAGGCCTCCGACCTCCTCCTCGTGGACGAGGCCGGGTCAGTGTTGGAGGGCGAACGGGCCCTCAACCGGGCCGCCTTCGCCATCCACTCTCGCCTCCACCGGGCCCGGCCCGACGTGACGGCCGCGGCCCACGCCCACTCCATGTACGGGAAGGCCTGGTCGACCACGGGCGAGCTGCTGCGGCCGCTCACCCAGGACGCCTGCGCCTTCTACGAGGACCATGCCGTCGTCCCCTACGGCGGGGTGGTCCTCAGCGAGGAGGAGGGTGACCGCCTCGCCGCCTCGCTCGGCGACAAGAAGGCCCTCATCTTGCAGAACCACGGCCTCCTCACGGTGGGCTCCTCGGTCGACGAGGCGGCCTGGTGGTTCATCGCCATGGAGCGCTGCTGTCAGGCCGAGGCCATCGCCGGTGTCCTGCCAGGGAAGCCCGAGCCGCTCGACCACGACCTCGCCCTCGCCACCCGGGCGCTCAACGGCACGTCGATGTCGGGTTGGTTCAGCTTCCAGCCGCTCTGCGACCTCATCGTCGGTCTCCAGCCCGAGCTGCTGGACTGAGCCCGACCCCGAGGAGGACACATGACTGACGTGGCGACGCTGCCGCGCTCGATGCGGGCGGTCGTGCACCGCGCACCGGGCGAGGTCGAGGTGGCCGAGATCGACCTGCCGCAGCTCGGCGAGCACGACGTGGCGGCCAAGGTGGCCTACTGCGGGGTCTGCGGCACCGACCTCCACCTCGTCTTCAACCATGGGGGGTGGGGCGCCCCGGGCTCGGTCTACGGCCACGAGTGGTCGGGCGAGGTGGTGGCGACCGGCGACGCGGTGACCCGCTTCGCCCCGGGCGACCGGGTGGTGGGCGGCGAGCGGACCTGCGGGCACTGCCGGTACTGCCGGGGCGCGAGCCCCTCGCTCTGCGAGAACCAGGTGATCCCGAGCGGCCCGGTCTACGGGGCCTTCGCCGAGTACGTCGTCCAGCACGAGGAGGCCCTCGTGCCCGTCGGCGGCGACCTGCCGCTGCGGGTGGCCGCCCTGGCCGAGCCGCTGGCCGTATCGCTCCACGCGGTGACCCGCTCCAACGTGAGCGCCGGTGACCGGGTGCTCGTCACGGGCGGCGGACCGATCGGGTTGCTCACCGCCTGCGCCCTGCGGGCCAGGGGCCTCGAGGACGTGGTCGTGAGCGAGCCGGCGCCGGCCCGCCGGGCGAAGCTGCGCTCGCTCTCGCTCGAGACCGTCGAGCCGGCGGAGCTGCCGGTGCCGGGCCACTTACTCCACGTCGTGCCGGGCGCCTTCGACGCGGTCATCGAGTGCTCGGGGACCGTGGCCGCCACCACCCAGGGGATCGGGGTGCTGCGCTCGGGCGGGCGGCTCGTGATCGTCGGCAGCAACTTCGGCACCGTCCCGCTCGACCCGATGCGGGTGCTCGTCCAGGAGATCGAGCTGACGGGGGCCCGCCAGTACGACCCGGCCGGCCTGGCCACCGCCCTCGAGATCCTCGCCGACCCGGCGTTCCCGTCGACCGGCATCCTCGAGGCCGACGACACCCCGTTCGAGGGGTTCCGGCCGCTCGTGCACGCCATGGTGGCCGGCGAGATCGCCGGCAAGCCCCTCGTGGTGTCGGCATGACGCTCGTCATCCACGAGGTCCACCGGGTCCGGGGCAAGGAGGCCGAGGCCTTCGAGGAGGCCGTGCGCCAGTACTTCGAGGCGGCGGCGGCCCTCGGGGCCGAGCCCGGCTGGTACTTCGAGGTGTCGCACGGGACGGGACCCTCCTACCGGGTGGTGACCGGGCTGCGCCTGCCGGCCTGGGCGGCCTGGGAGGCCTTCGCCGAGGGGAGCGCCTACGGCAAGTTGAGCGCGGCCACCGAGGCCGTCGACGCCTGCCGCTACGACAGCGAGGCCCGGCTCTTCCAGGTGGTGGCCGAGCGGGCCGACGGGGCCGAGGAACTGCCCGGGCCGGCCCTCTGGGTGCAGCGGACGGTGGCCGAGGCCGACGCCGCCTCGCTCGACCACGACGGCCCGGAGCGGCCCGAGGTCGTGCTCCGCCAGGTGCTCGGCGACAGCCCGCCCGACACGGTCACCGTGCTCCGGCGGGAGGCGCCCCGTGACGTCCTCGACCTCCTGACCGGGACCACGCCGTCACCGACCGCCCCCTCGGGCCAGTCGACGTGGGTGCTCCGCCCGTCGGACTGGTCCCCGCTCCGGTGAGCCCCGACGCCCGCCAGAGGAGGCCGACGACGTGATCCTCCTCCACGAGACCCACCAGGTGGTCCCCGGGGCCCTCGACGAGTTCGAGCGCACCTACTGGGACGCCGTAGCCCCCGAGCTGGACCGGCTCGACGGGGTCGCCCCGCTCTGGCTCCTGCGCCAGCGCCAGGGCATCGAGGGCGAGCTCGTCATCGCTCTCACCGCCCTCCGCTCCGGGTCGGCCCTCGGCGCCTACACCGAGTGGCGGCAGGGCAAGAGTGGCGTGGCAGCCCGTCGGCTGGCGGGTGAGCTCTCCCGCCGCTGCGACCGCAAGGCCCTCCTCGCCGCGCCGTGGTCGACGCTGCGCGAGTGGGACGAGATCACCGAGGCGGCCGCCCCGCCGGCGGGCGACGCCCCCCGCATCTTCATGGAGGACACCGGATGGCCGTACTCGGTCGTCTCCGAGTACGTGGACTACCAGCGGCGCGACTACTTCGAGCCGCTGCAGCAGTGGGCCAAGAGCGGCCACGCCCTCCTCAAGCTCTGGGGCTTCTTCCTCGTGGCCCCCGGCACGGGCCGGCGCCCCGAGGCCGTGTTCTTGCAGGAAGTGCTCGACGCCCGGGCCCTCGAACGGCTCATCGGCGAGCCCGAGGTGTACGACCCCGACACGTTCCCCGGCTCCTACATGGTCCGGGGCCTCTTGTACCGCGACCAGTGGCGGAGCCGCCTCCTGGTCGCCTCGAAGCGACCGACCTGACCGTCGCGGCACCGGACCGGGCCCGAACACGAAGGAGACGACGATGCCACCCTTCAGCCTGAAGATGAACCACGTGGCCATGAGCATGCCGCCCGCCGAGATTGCGGGATCGCGGCGCGAGGAGCTCCTGGCCTTCTACGGCCGGGTCTTCAAGTGGACCGAGTACCAGGAGGACGAGAGCTTCAACGAGCAGTTCGCGGAGGAGTTGACGGCGCTCGTGGGCGAGAAGGTCGAGACCCACCCGCCGCTCGTCATGCTGACCGGGATCGGCTTCGTCTTCCTCTACGGGCTGCCCCGCCCGATGGTCACGACGCCGGTCGACCACTTCGGCTTCGAGGTGGACACCGAAGAGGAACTCGACACGATCCTCGAGCGGGCGAGGGAGTGGGCCAAGGACGACCCCGACGTGCGGATCGTCGACAAGGCCGTGAGCTCCTATGAGATCGAAGAGGCGCTCCAGGCCCAGTACCCGGCCAAGAAGGTCGACCTCGTCAACACCTACATCGGCTACCGGATGCCGATGGCCGTCGAGGTGCAGTGGTACCGCTGGTATGACTGAATCGGTGGGCGCTGGCCCGCACCGCTCCGGCGCCGTGTTCGGAGCTCAGGTTGGCCGAACCGGGTGTGGCTGGGCCCGGACCGCGGCGGCGGCCCCTCTGACCAGCGGCGTCAGGATGACCTGGAAGCCCTGAGCGACCCGGGCGACCGCGTCCTCGACACTGACGGCCGCCGCCGCGCAGGGGACGCCCCGACTGCTGCAGATGGTGAGGACCTGCGCCAACTGCTCTTCGACCTCGGGGTGCGGTGGTTGCGTGACGGCCAGACCCATGTCCGTGGCCATGTCGCCGGGGCCCGGCCAGATGGCACCGATGCCGTTCGTGGCGTCGAGGATCCGCTCGAGGTTCTCCACCCCTCGGCGGCTCTCGATGAGCGCGACGATCAGGATCTCGCCGTCGGGGTTGAGTGGCCACACGTCGGCCCGTTCGATGTAGTCGGCTTGGCTCAGGCCCCAGTAGCGGGCGGCCACCTGGGGCCAATAACCCCGTTCCCCGCCGCCGAGCGAACTGCCCCGCCGGGCGGGGTAGCGAGCCGCCTTGACGATGGCCAGCGCTTCCTCAGGGGTCTTCACCTGCGGCGCGATGAAACCGTAGACCCCGATGTCGAGCGCCTGCTTGATGATCCACTGGCTGGTCTCTCCGGCGTTGGGCGGGATGCGCGTCGTCGGCACGACCGACGGTGCCAGTCCATCTTCGTGGATGCGCCGTCGGTTCAACATGGCCTGCAACGAGTGGCGCAGACCCACGAAATCGAAGCCGAAGTGCTCCATCTCGAAGATCACCATGTCGAAGTCGGCGTCGCCGTAGGCCTGCGCCTCCTCTACGCTCCCATTGGCCACCGGCACCGACGAGACCACGACCTCGCCGGCGAGGAACCGCCCGATCACCTTGTTCAGCCGAACGTCGGTCACGTCATGCCTTCCTCGACCGAGCAACGGACACCGGTCGTTGAGCGAAGCGGCAACGTTGTGGCACCCTAGTTGGAGGCTCCCTACACTGTCGGTGTCGTTGTGCGCCGCGTCGGGACATCTGGTGTCGCCGGTCGTCCCAGTCCGTGCCGCCGATCGCACCCCGTCCACCGTCCGGGCTGACCCGGCGGGCGCCGTTCGTTCGCCGAGCGCCATAGTGGTGAGAAGAGGCAGGAAACACCATGGGTGATGGGCCGAAGGGCGACGCGACATCTGGGTACCCGTGGATCGTCTCGGCCGACGACCACGTGGTGGAGGCGCCGAACACGTGGTGGGACCGGCTCTCCCGACGTGACCGCGAGGCCGGTCCCCGCGTCGTGCAGGACACCTGCGCGACGTCCACCGACCCCGACACGGGGACGACGAGCTACGCCAAGGGCAAAAACGGCCCGATGACCGACTGGTGGATCTACGACGACTGGGCCAAGCCGGTGTCCCGAGTGGTGGCCTGTGCGGGGCTCCCGACGACGATGCACACGCCCGACCCCATCAATTACGCCGACATGCGCCCTGGCTGCTACGACCCGGTGGCGAGGGTGGCCGACATGAAGATGAATCGCACCGAACGCTCGCTCTGCTTTCCCAACATCATGCGGTTCTGCGGTCAGGTCTTCTACGAGGCGAAGGACAAGAGCCTCGCCATGAAGTGCGTCGTGGCTTACAACGACTGGATGATCGATGAATGGTGCGGTTCGTCGGGCGGCCACCTGCTCCCTCTGTGCTTGATCCCCCTGTGGGACCCGGTTGCCGCGGCGCTCGAGATACGACGCAACGCCAGCCGCGGCTGTCGGGCCATCACCTTCCCCGAGATGCCGAGCTACCTCGGGCTGCCGTCCATCTTCGACCCGAGCGGGTTCTGGGACCCGGTCTTCGACGCGTGCAACGAGACGGGCACGCTCCTGTGCATGCACATCGGCTCAGGGTCTCGGTTGGTCGACACCAGCCCGTTCGCCCCGATGGCGGTCATTCTGACCATGAAGCACGACATCGCCCAGCTGTCCATGACCGAGTGGCTCTGCTCCGGGCTCCTGGCGCGCTACCCGGCGCTCAAGATCGTCTACTCCGAGAGCCAACTGGGCTGGGTGCCCTACATCCTCGAACGCATCGACAAGGTGTATACCCACGCGACCTACGCCGAGTTCCCGGCCAGCATCACCCGACCGCCGAGCACCTACATGCCGGGCCGGGTGTTCGCGACCTTCTTCGACGACGAGACCGGGGTGCGCGAGCGCGAGGCCGTGGGCGTCGATCAGATCCTGTTCGAGACGGACTACCCGCATCAGGACACGACATGGCCCAACACCCATCTCACGGTCGAGAAGATGGCCAAGGTGATGAGCGAGGACGAGCTCGAGAAGGTCCTTCGCACCAACGCGCTCGGCATGCTCGGCCTGCCGGACGGGCCGGTACGACCCGCGGCGGGCCCGTAACCCGGAGCCGAGATCGGTGCTCGGCGAGATGGCCCCGGTGCGACCGCGGGCTCCTCGGGAGGCAGCGAGGTCGAGGTCCCTCAGGGCGCCTGGGTGAGGTCGACGTCCTTGGTCTCGACGGTGCCGGCGGTGCGGCCCGGCGCCTCTTCGTAGGTCCAGTACAGATTGGTGAAGGTGATGACCTGGTCCGGCGGGGGTGCTCCCCACTCGGTGTTGTCCTCGGTGGTGTGGGCATCGCTCACGAGCATGGTGTCGTAGCCCCTGACCAGGGCGCCGTGCAGGGTCGAGCGGATGCAGGCGTCGGTCTGGGCGCCGACGACGATCAGGCGCCCCACGCCGAGGTCGGAGAGCACCGACTCGAGGTTGGTTTCCTCGAAGGAGTCCCCGTAGTGCTTCGACACGAGCGCCTCGTCGTCGGACGGGTCGAGCTCGGGGACGATGCGCCACTCCTCGCTTCCCTGGGCCAGGTTCTCGTCGGCGTGCTGGACCCAGACGACCGGGACCTGCTCCCGGCGCGCCCGGTCGACGAGCGTGCCGATGTTGGCGACGACCGCGTCGCGTTCGTGGGCGTCGGCGACGACGCCGTTCTGCACGTCGATCACGAGGAGCGCGGTGTTGGGTCGGTTGGCGAGTGTGGTCATCTGCTCCCTCCACCAGACGGGGCCAATGGACCATCGATGATAGACGTCCGTCAGGCGGCCGGGTCCCGGGCGGGCATGAAATACGCAGGTCAGGGGAACGTCACGTCGCTGTCGCCCCAGTAGGCGTCGACCGCCTGCAGGCGACCGTCCTCGGCCACCGTGAAGGTCTCGATGCCCTCGATCACCATGGTCCCGCTGGCCAAGGTCACCTCGACCCGGAAGTGGAAGGCGACCTGGTCGCCGGCGGCGTGGACGTCGGTGGCGCTGAAGCGCATGGCCTCGCAGGCGTCGAGGGCGGACTGACGGAAGGCCCGGATGGCCTCACGCCCGACGTTGGGCGGCCGCCCGACGGGGTCCGTCTGCACCGCGTCGTCGGTGAACAGGGCCACGTAGGCGTCGACCTCGCGCGTGCTGGCGGTCTCGGCGTAGCGGGCGACCAGCTCGCACATCTCCACGGCCGTCGGCACGTCAGGCCCCGATGGCGTGCACGCCGCCGTCGACGTGGACGAGCTCGCCGGTCGTCTTCGGGAACCAGTCGGAGAAGAGGGCAACGCAGGCCCGGGCGACGACGTCGGCGTCGTGGACGTCCCAGCCGAGCGGGGCCCGGCCGGCCCAGGTCTCCTCGAAGGCCGAGAAGCCCGGGATGGACTTGGCGGCCATCGTGCGCACCGGGCCGGCGGCGACGAGGTTCACCCGCACCCCGGCCGGACCGAGGTCCCGGGCCAGGTAGCGGGTGAGCGACTCGAGGGCCGCCTTGGCCACCCCCATCCAGTTGTAGAGGGGCCAGGCCACGGTGGCGTCGAAGTCGAGGCCGACGACCGAGGCCCCGCCGTCCCTCCCGGCCGCCTCGAGCAACGGCCGGAAGGCGGCGACGAGGGCCTGGAGCGAGAAGGCCGAGATCTCGAGCGTGGTCGCCACGTCGGGCCAGCCGGCGTCGAACATGTCGCCCCCGAGGCAGGGCGCCGGGGCGAAGCCGATGGCGTGGAGGAGCCCGTCCATCCGGCCCCACCGGCGCCCGAGTTCCGCCGCCGCCGCCGCCAGCTGGTCGGGCTGGGTGACGTCGATCTCGAGGACGTCGACCTCCTGGGCGAGCTTGCGAGCGGTGCGGCGGGTGAGCGACAGCCCCCGCCCGGCTCCGGAGAGCACCACCTCGGCCCCCTCCGCCAAGGACCGCCGGGCCACCGCGAAGGCCAGGGAGTCGTCGGTCAGCACCCCGGTCACCAAGATGCGCTTTCCCGCGAGAATCGACATGGGAGGGACGCTACCGGTCCCGGTACGGACCTTGTGGAAAGGTTTCCTGCATGCACGTCGGCATTCTCGGGGGTACCGGCCCGGCCGGGCGGGGCCTCGCCGTGCGGCTGGCCGCCGCCGGGGCCGCGGTCACGATCGGGTCGCGCGAGGCGGCACGGGGGGAGAGCATCGCCGCCGAGCTGGCCGACGCCTGGCCCGAACGGCCGCTCGCCCTCCGGGGCACCGACAACGAGGGGGCGGCGGCGGCCGAGCTCGTCGTCGTGGGCACCCCCTGGGACGGGGCGGTGGCCACGGCCCGGGCCCTGCGGGGCCCGCTCGAGGGCAAGGTGGTCGTCTCGATGGCGGTGGCCCTCCTGAAGGAGGGGCGGGAGATGGTGGCCCTCGCCCACGCCCGGGGATCGATGGCCGGGGCCCTGCAGGCCGCCTTGCCCGGCTCGCTCGTCGCCGGGGCCTTCCACCACCTGCCGGCCTCGACGATGGAGGCGCTCGACACGCCGCTCGCGGCCCACGTGCTCGTGTGCTCGGACCACAAGGAGGCCACTGCGGCCACGCTGGCCCTCGTCGAGTCGATCGACGGGCTGGTGGCCGTCGACGCCGGCTCGCTCGCCCAGGCCGGCGCGGTCGAGGCCTTCACGGCGGTGCTCATCAACGTGAACATCCTCCACAAGGTGCACAGCACGCTCGTCCTCGGGGGGCTCGACCGGTGACCATGCGGCTCTACGACACCGCTCGCCGCGAGGTCGTGCCATTCGAACCGGGCCCTGTCGTCTCGATGTACGCCTGCGGGATCACCCCCTACGACGCCGCGCACCTCGGCCACGCCGCGGTCTACCTGAGCTTCGACGTCCTCCAGCGCCGCCTCCGCGACCTCGGCCACGAGACCCGCTGCGTCCGCAACGTCACCGACGTCGACGACGACATCCTCCGCAAGGCCCGCGAGCTCGGGGTCCACTACCTCGACCTGGCGGCCGAGGAGATGGCCCGCTTCGAGGCCGACATGAGCTCGCTCGGGCTGCTGCCCGTGTGGTCCGAGCCCCGGGCCACGTCGGCCATCTCGGACATCCTCTCGCTCATCGGCGAGGCCCTCGAGCGGGGCCACGCCTACGAGAGCGGGGGGGCCGTCTACTTCGACGTGTCGAGCTTCGCCTCGTTCGGCGAGCTCAGCCACCTCGACCGGACGACGATGATCGAGCTGGCGGCGGAGAACGGGGGCCGGCCCGACGACCCGGCCAAGGGCGACCCCCTCGACTTCGTGCTGTGGCAACCCTCCCTCCCCGACGAGCCGGCCTGGGAGTCGCGCTGGGGCCCGGGGCGACCGGGCTGGCACGTGGAGTGCTCGGCTCTCGCCCTCCGCGAGCTCGGCACGACCCTCGACTTACACGGCGGCGGCCGGGACCTCGTCTTCCCGCACCACGAGTGCGAGCGGGCCCAGTCCGAGGCGGTGACCGGGCGGACCTTCGTCCGGCACTGGCTCCACGCCGGCCTCGTCGGCCTGGGCGGGACGAAGATGTCGAAGTCGCTCGGCAACCTCGTCTTCGTCGGGGACCTCCTGAAGGACTGGGAGCCGGCGGTCGTCCGCCTCGCCCTCCTCGACCAGCACTACCGGGAGGACTGGGAGTGGGACCCGGCCGGCCTCTCGCTCGCCGCCGAGCGTCTCGATCGTTGGCGGGGGGTCGAGGGCCGCCCCGGCCGGGGCGACGGCGCCCCCGCGCTCGCCGCGGTGCGCGAACGCCTCGACGACGACCTCGACACGGCCGGCGCCCTCCGGGTGCTCGACGACGCGGCGGCCGCGGGCCGTTCCGTCGGGCCGGCGGCTGCTCTCGTCGGGATTAGCCTGTGAGCTTCCCGACCGCCGGCTGACCGGTCTCCCGGCGACTGCCCGGGCCGGGCCGGCCCGAACCGAGAGAGGCAGACGATGGCAGGCGTGGTCACGCTCCGGCTCCCTGACGGCTCGACCAAGGAGCTGCCGGAGGGGACGACGGCCAAGGGGGTGGCCGAGGCCATCGGGCCTCGCCTCGCCAAGGCGGCCATCGCCGCCGTCGTCGACGGCCACGAGGTGGACCTCGACACGCCGGTCCCCGACGGGGCGGCGGTGTCGATCGTCACCGTCGACCAGCCGGCGGGCCTCGCCGTGCTCCGCCACTCGACGGCCCACGTGGTCGCCCAGGCCGTGCTGCGCCTGTGGCCGGGGGCCCGCTACGCCATCGGGCCGGTGATCGAGGACGGGTTCTACTACGACTTCGAGCTGCCCGACGGCCAGCACTTCAGCGACGAGGACCTGCCGAAGATCGAGGCCACGATGCGAAAGATCATGGCCGAGGACCAGCCCTTCGTCCGCCACGAGCACTCCGTCGACGAGGGCCTGGCCCTCTTCGCCGACCAGCCGTACAAGCGGGAGATCATCGAGGCCGTGGGTCACGGCGCCGACGAGGTCGACGCCGGTCCGGCGACCGACGGCCACGCGGCCGTCTCGACCTACCGGAACTCCGACGCCTTCACCGACCTGTGCCGGGGACCGCACGTGCCCTCGACCAAGCGCCTCGGGCACTTCAAGCTGATGCGGGTGGCCGGCGCCTACTGGCGAGGCGACGAGCACAACCCCCAGCTGCAACGGATCTACGGCACGGCCTGGGCGACCGAGGCCGACCTGGCCGCCTACCTCCACCGGCTCGAGGAGGCCGAGCGCCGGGACCACCGCAAGCTCGGCGCCGAGCTCGACCTGTTCTCGTTCCCCGACGAGATCGGCTCGGGCCTGGCGGTCTTCCACCCGAAGGGCGGCATCGTCCGCAAGATCATGGAGGACTACTCGCGGGAGCGCCACGAGGCCGACGGCTACAGCTTCGTCTACACGCCGCACATCTCGAAGGCCGAGCTCTTCGAGACCTCCGGGCACCTGCAGTGGTTCGCCGAGGGCATGTTCCCCCCGATGGAGCTCGAGGGCGAGCACCCCTACTACGTGAAGCCGATGAACTGCCCGTTCCACATCCTCATCTACAAGAGCCGCCAGCGCTCCTACCGGGAGCTCCCGTTGCGGTTCTTCGAGTTCGGCAGCGTCTACCGCTACGAGAAGTCGGGCGTGGTCCACGGGCTCACCCGGGTGCGCGGCATGACCCAAGACGACGCCCACATCTTCTGCACGCGCGAACAGATGGCCGGGGAGCTCGACTCGCTCCTCACGTTCGTGCTCGACCTCTTGGCCGACTTCGGCCTCGAGGACTTCTACCTCGAGCTCTCGACGAAGCCCGAGGACAAGGCGGTGGGCACCGACGAGGAGTGGGACGAGGCCACCGAGACCCTGCGGCGGGTGGCCGAGGCTCGGGACCTCGACCTCGTGCTCGACGAGGGGGGCGGGGCGTTCTACGGGCCGAAGATCTCGGTGCAGGCCAAGGACGCCATCGGGCGCACCTGGCAGATGTCGACCCTCCAGCTGGACTTCCAGGAGCCGCAGCGCTTCGGCATGGAGTACGTGGGGGCGGACAACGCCCGCCACCGACCGATCATGATCCACCGGGCCCTGTTCGGGTCGGTGGAGCGCTTCTTCGCCGTCCTGCTCGAGCACTACGCCGGCAACCTGCCCACGTGGCTCTCGCCCGAGCAGGTGCGGGTGCTGCCGGTGCGCGACGACCACCAGCCCTACGCCGAGCAGGTTCTCGAGCGACTGCGAGACGCCGGGCTACGGGCCAGCGTGGAGGCGGCCGACGAGCCGCTCGGCACGCGTGTGCGAAAGGGCAAGTTCCTGGCCAAGATCCCCTACGTGCTCGCGGTGGGTGACGACGACGTCGCCGCGGGCACCGTCGGGGTGAATCGCCGGGGGAGCGACGCGGTCGAGCGAGGTGTCGACCTCCAGGCCTTCGTCGCCGCGGTGACCGACGAGGTGGTGGCCCACGGCTCGCCCGAGCGTTCGGCCCGGGCGAGCTGAGTCGGCCCGGACTCGGCGACCGACGTGGAACGGCTGTTCGCCGCGTGGCGGGGTGAGTACGTCGCCGGGACGTCCGACGCCGAGCGGGCCGCGGTCGTGCCCGAGTGCGTGTTCTGCCGGATCGTCGACAGCGGTCCGCCCTCGGCGGAGAACGGCGTGCTCTGGCGAGGTGAGCGGACCCTCGCCGTCCTCAACCTCTACCCCTACGCCAGCGGCCATCTCCTCGTACTCCCGCTGCGCCACGAGGACGACCTGCGCAAGCTCGACCCCGAGGAGTCGGCGGAGCTCTGGGAGACGACGAGGAGCGCGGCCGCCGCCCTCGAGGCGGCCTACGGTCCCGACGGCCTCAACCTCGGGGCCAACCTCGGCCGGGCGGCGGGGGCGGGCATCCCGCGCCACCTTCACCTGCACGTCCTGCCCAGGTGGCTCGGCGACACGAACTTCATGACCACCGTGGCCGATGTGCGAGTCCTGCCCGAGAGCCTCGAGCAGACGTGGGAGAAGGTGCACGCCGCCTGGCCGTCGGGCTGAGCACGCCCTCACGAGCTCGCGACGGGCTACCGTCGGGGTGATGCACCGTCGGGGGGTCCGGTGGTCGCGAACGCTGGCGGGCGTGACGTGTCTGGTGGTGCTGTGCACGACGGTGCCGGCGGGTGCTTCCGAGCGCAGCGCGGCCTACAAGCAGGGCTACGCCTACGGCGTCTCGCAGTTCCCCGACGGTTCCTGGGGGAACGGCGCCCAAGACGGGTCGTTCTGCGCGCAAACAGAGCCCGGGGATCTCGCAGGGAGCAAGCTCGCCCAATGGGTGGCCGGTTGCACCGATGCCTTGAACAAGTTGGTGGCCGAGCACACCCCGAAGACACAGCCGACGACCACGACCACGACGGTGGGCGTTGTCCGACCTGCTTCGGGTCTTCGTCGGCAGGCGCACGGCGATCTGCACTGGTTCGGCCCGCAGCAGATCGTCAGGACATCCGGGGTGACGGGCGACCCGGCATTGAACACCATCTCGTGCCCGTCGGCTGCCCTGTGTGTAGCCGGTGACAACTCAGGCGACGTCCTCTGGTCGGTGAATCCGGGGGCCGCCGACAGCCAGTGGGCGATCGCCCCGGTTAGGGGGGTGGGAGCCATCAACGCGATCTCGTGTCCGAGTCTGTCCCTCTGCGTGGCGGTCGACGACATAGGTGACGTCATGGTCTCCACCCAGCCGACAGGTGGGGTCCGGTCGTGGTC
>DATGZH010000005.1:0-26018 GCA_035297265.1 Acidimicrobiales bacterium
GGCCACCGTGCCTGGCATCGCGGAGAACCCGCCGCCGCCGCCGCCGGCGCCGAGCCCGGAGCGCTCGAAGGCCAGCGTGGTGTTGGCGACCGCCCAGCCATTGTTCACGTCACCGATGACGGCCGAATCGGCCACGTGGGCGTCGCTGATGAACACCTCGTTGAACATTGCACTGCCGGTCATCTCGCGCAGCGGACGGACTTCCACGCCGGGCTGGTGCATGTCGAGCACCATCCAGGTGATCCCCTGGTGCTTGGGCACCTCGGGGTTGGTCCGGGCAAGCAGCATGCCGAGGTCGGCGAACTGGCCCAGCGACGTCCAGACCTTCTGGCCGTTGATGACCCACTCGTCGCCGTCGAGCTCGGCCCTCGTCGTGAGCGAGGCCAGGTCGGACCCGGCGTCGGGCTCGGAGAAGCCCTGGCACCAGGCGATCGTGCCGGAGAGGATCCGCGGGATGAACTCCTGCTTCTGCTCCTCGCTGCCCCACTGGAGGAGGGTCGGGCCGACGAGGGTGTCCCCGAAGAAGTCAGCCCGCAGCGGCGCCTCGACCCGGGCGAACTCCTCCTGGAGGACCACCTGCTCGAGCAGGCTCAGGCCCTTCCCCCCGTACTCCTCGGGCCAGCTGGCGCAGATCCAGCCGCCGGCGTGGAGTCGCTTGGCCCACTGGTCGCTCCAGGCCAGGCGCTCGTCCCTCGTCATCGAGAAGCCCTCGGTGCCCCAGCCCTCGGGCAGGTTCTCCGCCAGCCACTCGGCGATGACCGCTCGGAACTCCTCGGCTTCCTTCGGGTAGGTGAGATCCACGTCCACCGAGCGTACTGCCGCTCTCCGGCCCGCCCACCCAGGTCGGGCCGCCCGTGCTCGTGTTTGCGCTGGCCCGGGGCCCCGGGGGAGGCTGTGCGGTCATGACTGCCCCGGCGGGATCCGCGCGTGCCTAAAACGCCCAGGCAGAAGTGGGTCGAGATGCGCGAATCCTGGGAGCGCAGCCGTCACATCGAGATCCCGCCGGCCGTGCGGGCGGCCCCGCCGGCCGAGGGCGGCCTCCGGGTGGCCTTCCTCATCTACCGGGGCAACCCGCGCTGTGGCGGCCAGGGCGTCTACACCCGCCACCTCTCCCGTGAGCTGATGGCCCTCGGCCACTCGGTCGAGGTGCTCGCCGGCCAGCCTTGGCCCGAGCTCGACGCGGGGGTCGGCTTCACCCCGCTCCCGGGCCTCGACCTCTACCGGGACCCCGACCCGTTCCGGGTGCCCCACCCGCGGGAGCTCGCCGACCGGATCGACTGGACCGAGTTCGCCATCATGTGCACGGCCGGCTTCGGTGAGCCGCTCGCCTACTCGCTCCGGGCCCGCCGGCACCTGCAGACGAGGCGCGACGAGTTCGACCTGGTCCACGACAACCAGTGCCTCGGTTCGGGGATCCTCGGGATGATCGACGACGGGTGGCCGGTGCTCACGACGCTCCACCACCCGATCACCGTCGACCGCCAGCTGGCCCTCTCCCACACCACGAACCCCTGGCAGAACTTCACCACCCGCCGCTGGTTCGGCTTCCTCGGCATGCAGGTCCGGGTGGCCCGCCAGCTCCCCGCCATCGTCACCGTCTCGGAGTCGTCGCGCCGCGACATCACCCGGCAGATGGGCGTCGACCCGGAGCGGATGACGGTCGTGCCGGTCGGCGTGGACACCTCGGTCTTCCGGCCGGCCGCGGACGCGGCGCCGGTCCCGGGGCGCCTCATGGTCACCACGTCGAGCGACGTACCGATGAAGGGCCTCGTCCCCCTCCTCGAGGCCGTGGCCAAGCTGCGGACCGAGCGGGACGTCGAGCTCGTGGTGATCGGGCGGCCCCGCCCCGGCGGCCGGGTCGACCGGGCCCTGGAGCGGCTGGGCCTCCGCGACATCGTGACGTGCGTCTCGGGGGTGAGCGACGAGGAGCTGGCCCGCCTCTACGGCCAGGCCGAGGTGGCGGTGTGCCCTTCGCTCTACGAGGGTTTCTCGCTGCCCACGATCGAGGCCATGGCCTGCGGGGTCCCGGTCGTGGCCACGACCGGCGGGGCCCTGCCCGAGGTGGTCGGCAAGGACGGCGAGACCGGCCTCCTCGTGCCGCCCGACGACCCTTCGGCCCTCGCCGCCGCGATCGGCCGCCTGCTCGACGACCCCGAGCTGCGGGCCCGCCTCGGCGCGGCCGGCCGGGCCCGGATCCTCGGCCGCTTCACCTGGGAGGTGACGGCCCGGGGGACGGCCGCGAGCTACGCGGCCCTCATGGCGGCCCACGGCCGGTCGGCCGAGAGGTCGGGGGCGCCGTGCTGACCGTCGACTACGACCGGCTCGGGGTGCGCCCGGGCGACCGGCTCCTCGACCTCGGCTGCGGCTTCGGCCGCCACGCCTTCGAGGCAGCCCGCCGGGGCGCCGAGGTGGTGGCCCTCGACGCCGGGGCCGGCGAGGTGACCCAGGTGCGCGACACGTTCGGCGCCATGGTCGTCGCCGGTGAGCTCGACGCCGAGACCACCCGGGCCGCCGCGGTGCAGGGCGACGCCCTCGCCCTCCCCTTCGACGACGCCGCCTTCGACCGGGTGATCGCGGCCGAGGTGCTCGAGCACATCGCCGCCGACGGAGCGGCGATGACCGAGCTGGCCCGGGTGCTCCGGCCGGGGGGCACCATGGCCGTCACCGTGCCCCGCCTCGGGCCCGAGTTCGTGAACTGGGTGCTCTCCGACGCCTACCACGACGTCCCCGGCGGCCATGTCCGCATCTACCGGCGCTCGGTGCTCTGTGACCGACTGGCTGGCGCCGGGCTCGTGGTGACCGGCCACCACCACGCGCACGGCCTGCACGCCCCCTACTGGTGGCTCCGGTGCCTCGTCGGTCCGGCCGACTCGGCCCACCCGGCGGTGGCGCTCTATCACCGCCTGCTCGTCTGGGACATCGTCGCCGCGCCGCGGACCACCCGCCTCGCCGACCTGGTGCTCAACCCCCTCGTCGGCAAGAGCCTGGTCGTCTACCTGGCCAAGCCGGCGGCCGTCCGCCGGGCCGCCCCGGCTCCCCGGACCGAGCGGGTGCCGGCGCTCGCCACGCCGGAAGGGAGGGTGGCGTGAACGCCGAACCGGCCCGCTCGACCGCCGTCTCGGTGCCCGAGGTGCCCGGCATCCTCACCCGGGCCGACGTCGTGGCCACCGCGGCGAGCATCGCCGAGGTGCAGGGGCGCGACGGGATGATCCCGTGGTTCGAGGGTGGGCACTGCGACCCCTGGAACCACGTCGAGGCGGCGATGGCCCTCACCGTGGCCGGCTTCGTGGCCGAGGCCGAGGACGCCTACCGCTGGCTGGCCCGCACGCAGCTGGCCGAGGGCAGCTGGTTCAACTACTACCAGGGCGGCGGGGTGAAGGACCCGAGGCTCGACACGAACGTCTGCGCCTACGTGGCCACCGGCGCCTGGCACCACCACCTCGTGACCGGCGAGAGCGAGCTCCTCGGCGAGCTGTGGCCGGTGATCGAGCAGGCCCTCGAGTTCGTGCTGCGCTGGCAGGGCGTCGACGGCGCCGTCGCCTGGTCCGTCGACCCGGCGGGCCGCACCGAGGACTATGCCCTGCTCACGGGTTCGTCGTCGATCTACCACAGCCTGCGCTGCGCGGTGGCGGTGGCCGAGCACCTCGGCAAGGAGCGCCCCGACTGGGAGCTGGCCGCCGGCCGCCTGGGCCACGCCGTCGCCCACCACCCGTGCGCCTTCGCCCCGAAGGACGAGTTCGCCATGGACTGGTACTACCCGGTGCTCTCGGGGGCCCTCGAAGGCGAGGCGGCCCGACGCCGCCTGGCCGAGGGGTGGACGGCCTTCGTGATGGAGGGCCTCGGTGTGCGCTGTGTGTCGACCGGCGACTGGGTCACCGCGGCCGAGACGGCCGAGTGCGTGCTGACGCTCGACGCGCTCGGCATGCGCAGCGCGGCGCTCGAGCTCTTCGCCGACGGCCAGGCGCTGCGCCTGCCCGACGGCTCCTACTGGACGGGCATGGTCTACCCCGACGAGACGACGTTCCCCTCGGGCGAGCGCACGACCTACACCGCGGCGGCGATGATCCTCGCCGCCGACGCCCTCTTCCCAGCCACGCCGGCATCGGGCCTCTTCCGTGGCGAGTGCCTGTCTGCACCCCTTGACCTTGCAGAGCCGCACTGCGTCGGCGACGCCGTCACGGGCTGCACTGCTCGTTAGGGCTCAGAACCGGGAGTGCCCTGGCCCAACCGGGCGAGTTGCTTGGACAATCCGTGGCCTCGTCTAGGTGTTGTCTCTGGAGACGACTCGCCTGGCTCGGACCGCCTCGACCAACTGCGACACGGCGTAGCGATCACCTGGGTTGCACGCGGCCACGCGCCGTTCTTCTTCATCGAGGTCCAACACGAAGGCGAATCGCTGCCGTACGCGTCTTAGCCACAATTCGGGTTCGACCGGCTGCGTCAACAGCCCTATGTCCTCGGGAGGCAGTCGACGGACGTCGATGTCGGCGACGATCTCCTCAGGATCGAACGGTCTTGAACCCAGTCGGTCATCGACGACGTCGTGCCAAACCTTGAGCACGAGCAAACGCCGAACCAGCGGCTCGTCGAGTCCACCCTTCCCGAGCAAATCGAGGTCGTACAAGTCTCGGATCTTCCGTCGCCGTCGCCACGCCGCCAACTTCTCTGAGAGCGATTCCTCCATTGCCGGCACTGGAATCTCAGGCATAGAAAACTCGTAGCCGTCGTGGACTGGAAGGTGGATGGGCGTCCCCCATTCGGCTGCCAGCCAGAGTGCACGGGACGAGATCTCGATGCGAGCAGGGATCCGCGGCTGACCCAGTGGGGTGTTCACGGTCAGTCGAGCGCGGAGCCGAGCCCGGTCGGTCAAGGTGAAGCGAACGTCGAAGAGCTCGGCGCCATGAATGGCATCCAGCAGCAATTCTCCAGTCTCGGTGTCGGGGGTCGTGAAGTCGAGGTCCGTTGAGAATCGACCGGCGTTCCCCGCTCGCAGTTTGCGTAGCGATGTCCCACCCTTCAGGACGACACCGAGGTCGAACAAGCCTTGATCATTGAGGAACTTGAGCGCGTAATCCTGCGCTATGTCGAGAAGTGCCGCATCCGCCATCCCTCGACGTCCTTGGAAATGCCTCGACAGATATCCCTGGGTGATCATCGGCTTGGCAGAAGGGCGTCGTAGACATGCCAGCGGGCGCTCCAGATGTCACGCCGGTCCCGTGGCCCGAGGGAGGTCACCGGAAGGCGACTGGGGAGGAGTGCCTCGATCTCGTCGGCGACGTCATCACGTCCCGACCACTCGGCGATGTAGCCGAGGCGCGCCAGTGTCGAGACCTTCCGGTCATTCGCCTCAGTCAGGACGTCCATAGGTGTGACGGCCCGAAAGGTCTCGAGTAGCCAATCGTTGGCATTGGCCCAGTTCCCCTGGGCTGCCGGGCGCTCGGCCGCAGCCACCACAATGGTCGCCTCGCCCCAGACAGGTAGGCCACGGACGATTTGGGCGGGAAGATGCCATTCGAAGGTGACGGAGCGCACGCCGAGCGCTTCGGACGGGCGCCAGCCTCGCCGGTGGGCGAGCACCGGCACGGTAGGGGGATGGGTCGAATGCCCCAACTCCCAGACAGCGGATTCGAAGGCCACCGCCACGGGTGCGTCGGCTTCGTGCGCCAAGAGGGCGCGGAGCTCGATCCACGGGTCGCCGGAGGAAAAGCGGCCCGCCCGGGCACCCGGTGCGAACTCCCAGGCATCGCGCTTGCGGAGGGGAAGGAGCCAGCCGAGGCGGACGAGCCGCTCAGCGAGGAGGTCCTCTCTGAGCTCGACCCCGGTGCTGGTGGCGATGTCCCGGAGCAGGGCGCGGGTCACCACGGCCGGCTGGCGAAGCTCCAATTCCTGCACCACGCCGGCCAGACGCTGGGGCAGCGGCCTCGTTTGCATCCGATCATCGATCACGTGGATATAGTACGTGATAGCCGTTCAATTGCAAAGAGGTGCCAGGCCGTGGTCCCTCAGGCAGCCCGCGCCTCCAGCATGGTCACGGACGCATCAGGAACCGAGCGTGCGTCTGAGCACGCGGAGGCTCCCGCATGCACCCTCCTCAGTGAAGTCGCCCGACTCGATCGCCGCGCAGAACAGCTCGTAGGGGGGCCGACCGCCGTCGGCCGGATCGGGGAAGACGTCATGGATGGCCAGCCAGCCGCCCTCGGCCACGTGCGGGGCCCAGCCCCGGTAGTCGGCCCAGGCCGGCTCCTCGCCGTGGCCGCCGTCGATGAAGCAGAAGGCGAGGGGGGTGCTCCAGTGGGCGGCCACGGTGGGCGAGTCGCCGACCACGCCGACGACGCAGGCCTCGAGGCCGGCCGTGGCCACGGCCCGGCGCCAGAGGGGCAGCGTGTCGAGACGGTCGTCCGTCGGGTCGACGAGGTCGGCCTCGTGGTACGCCCAGCCGGCCTGGTTCTCCTCGGAGCCGTGGTGGTGGTCGACGCTGAAGAGCACGCCGCCGCAGTCCTCGGCCGCCGCCCCGAGGTAGAGGGTGGACTTGCCGCACCACGCCCCGATCTCGACCAGCACCGGCCCGGCCGGGTCACCGGCGAAGGCCCGTCCGGCCCGGCGGGCCGCCTCCATGAGGGCGAGGCCCTCGTCGTCGGGCATGAAGCCGCGCTGGGCCCGGGCGAGGGCGACGAGGTGGGCCAGGCGGGGGTCGTCGCTCATGAGGTCACGAGACTGTAGAGGTTGTAGGCGGCGAAGCCGAGCAGGACGATGCCGCCCACCCGCCGGATGACGCCGAGCGGGAGCACCCGCACGAGGGCCCGGCCGCTCGCCGCCCCGATGGCCGACACCGTCATGAGGGCGGCGAGCGCGCCGACGAACACCGACCACGGTTGGTGGTACTTGGCCACGAAGTTCACCGTCAGCAGCTGGGTGAGGTCGCCGAACTCGCCGATCACGATGACCGTGAAGGCGGTGGTGACCACCTTCCACCACGGGTCGGGCACGAGGCCCTCGGCCTCGCGCTCGCCCCGCTCGGCCTGGGAGCGCTCCGGCACGATCAGGAGGTAGAGGGCGCCGGCCGTGAAGATCACCGTCACGATGATCTCGAGGGCCCGGTGCGGGAGGAGCGTGAGGAAGTGCCCCGCCACCACGGCCAAGGTGACGTGCACGGCGAAGCCGAGGGACGCCCCGATCCAGACGAACAGGGGCCGGGCCCGGCTGCCCATGATGAGCGTGGCGATCATCGTCTTGTCGGGCAGCTCGGCGAGCGCCACGAAGACGAAGACGGTGAGGACGACCGACGCGTTCACCGGGGTGGCCCCCGACGGCTCGGGATGACGGTCAGCGGCCGCCCGATGGCGCGGCCAGCTCCGGCCCGAGCCTCCCGGCGTGGCGGGCCCCGAACGCCACGTTCACCCGGAGGCGCTCCAGGATCTGGCGCACGGTGCGCTCCCCGGTGGCCAGCGGGTGGTCGTCGAGGAACGACGCCACGTCGCCGGCGAGCTTGGCGTCGCCGCAGAGGAGCCGCACGCCGTCGACCATCCGGGGGAGCGAGTTGTTGGGGAAGCGCTCGACGATCGTCGCCCACTCGGTGGTGACCCGGTCCCACACCGCCGGCCCGCCGTCACGGTTGGCGAGCAGGTCGCGCACGAGGTAGGGGGCGTTCTGGGTCCGCACCTCGCCGAGCGCCAGCTCGAAGCTCCGCCGACAGAGGTCGGGGCTCGGGAAGGCGGCGAGGGCGTGGAGGTAGCGGGCCTCCTCCTGCGGGTCGACCGGGTGCCGGTAGCGCTCGAGGAAGGCCTCGTAGTCGGCGCGGCGCCCGGACGCCCCGACCACGTCGAGCACCGCCCCCTCGAGGTCGGGGTCGATCGGGGTGGCGCCCCGGCCGGCTCCCTCCGGGCCTTTGGCCGCGGCGAAGCGCCGGTCGGCCTCGGCCCGGACGTCGCCGTCCTCGCCCACGGTGCCGAGCGCGCGCACGAGGAGGGCCCGCATCGTGGGCATCCGCTCCGCCTCGCCCGGCCGCCGGTCCCAGCCCACCGAGGCGAGACGGGGCCCGAGCAGGCGCCGGGTGGCCTCGGCCACGAGCGGCCGGTCGCCGTCGTCGGCCACGCGGTCGCAGAGGCCGAGGGCCCCGGCCACCACGGCGTAGGTGCTCGGCTCGTCGACGTCGCCCAGACCGCCCACGAGGGCGACGAAGTCGGCCAGCTCGGCCCGGCCGGCGAGCACCTCGGCCCAGGTGTCGCTCACCAGGTTGAAGCACTCGAGCGCGTCGAGCTCGCCGAGTCGGGACACGAGCTCGCCGAGCTGCGGCGGGGCGTAGGCCACCCGGTAGACGCCCCAGCCCCCGGCGTTCACGAGCGTCGGGCCCTGGCCCTCGGCCGCCGCCGCCGGCGCCTCGCCGAGGAGCAGCCGCTCGCCGACGGTGTCGCCGCTCTCGAGGTGGCGGGTGAGGACGGGCACCTGCCAGGGGCCGCCGATGGCCGAGTCGCCGTCGGGGCCCGCCGGCCCGTAGGAGAAGGGTTGCTGGGTGAGCGACTGGCCGTCGAGCGAGACGAGGGGGAAGCCGCCCTGGAGGATCCAGCTGTCCATGACGGCCCGCACCGGTTGGCCGCTCACGGACTCGAGGGCGTCCCAGAGGTCGGTGGTCTCGGTGTTGGCGTAGGCGTGGGCGCTCAGGTAGGCGCGCACGCCGTCGCGGAAGACCTCGGGCCCGAGATACTGCTCGAGCATCCGGAGCACGCTCCCGCCCTTCTGGTAGGTGAGGACGTCGAACATGCCGTCGGCCTCGGCCGGCGAGCCGACCGGGTACTCGATGGGCCGGGTGGCGTGCAGCCCGTCCACTGAGAGCGCCGCCTCCCGCTCGAGCCCGAAGTTCACCCAGCGCTGCCACCCGGGCCGGAAGGCGTCGGTGGCCAGGACCTCCATGAAGGTGGCGAAGGCCTCGTTCAACCAGATGCCGTTCCACCAGCGCATCGTGACGAGGTCGCCGAACCACATGTGGGCGATCTCGTGGCAGATGACGTCGCAGACCCGTTCGAGCTCGGTCCGGGCCGCCCGCTCGGGGTCGACGAGGAGCGCGGTCTCCCGGAACGTGACGCAGCCGAGGTTCTCCATCGCCCCGAAGGCGAAGTCGGGGATGGCGACGAGGTCGAGCTTGTCGGCCGGGTAGGGGATGGCGAAGTACGAGGAGAAGAAGCGAAGGGCGTGGGCCGCCACGTCGAGGGCGAACGCGCTCAGTTGGCCGCGGCCCGGCGCATGCACCACCCGCACGGGCACGCCGTCCACGTCGAGGGGGTCGGTGGCCTCGAGCGGACCGACGATGAGGGCCACGAGGTAGGTGGACATCTTCATCGTCGGGGTGAAGCGCACGAAGCGCCGCCCGTCCTCGAGCTCGACCGTCTCTTGCACCGCGCCGTTGGAGAAGGCCTCGAGGCCCGGCTCGACCACGAGGGAGATCTCGAAGACCGCCTTCCTGTCCGGCTCGTCCCAGCACGGGAAGGCCCGGCGGGCGTCGGTCGACTCCATCTGGGACGTGGCGATGACCCGGGTGGCCCCCGACTCGTCGGTGAACGTGCTGCGGTAGAAGCCCCGCAGCTTGTCGTTGAGCACGCCCGTGAACCGGCAGGAGAGCGTGGCCCGGCCGGCCGGGACGGGGGAGGGGCAGCCGAACGTGACCCGCTCCTGGTCCTCGTCGTAGCTGACCGAGGCCTTGTGGGTGGCGCCCTCGGCGTCGTCGACCGAGGCCGTCTCGATCACGAGGTCCGCCGCGTGACACACCAGTTCGGCGGTGGCCTCGTGCACCTCGAGGTCGACCTCGACCACCCCGGCGAAGACGGCCGCCTCGAGGTCGGGCTCGAGGGTCAGCCGGTAGGTGAGGGGGGTGACGTTCCTCGGGAGGCGGTAGGGCTCGTCGGCGGCGGACATCGGACGGGAAGGCTACAGCCCGGTGCCGGTTACTCTTCCGGCGTGTCCGTGCCGGTCGATCCTCCCTCGCCGGACGACCCGCCCGGGACCGGCCCCTTCGACGTCGTCGGCGTGGGTTCCCCCCTCGTCGACGTGCTCGCCACCGCCGCCGAGCCGGTCCTCGCCGACCTCGGGCTGCAGAAGGGCTCGATGGAGCTCGTGGACCTCGAGCGGGCCGAGACGATCTACGAGCGGATGGGCCCGACGACCGAGGTGTCGGGGGGCTCGGCCGCCAACACGATGGCCGGGGTGGCGGCGCTCGGCGGCCGGGCCGGCTTCGTGGGCAAGGTGGCCGACGATCCGCTCGGCACGGTGTTCCTCCACGACATCCGGGCGGCCGGCGTGACCTTCGGGGCGGTGCCGGTGGCCGACGGCTCGTCGCCCGACGCCGAGGCCCGGGGCACCGGGCGTTGCCTCATCCTCGTGACGGGCGACGCCGAGCGCACCATGGCCACCCACTTGGGCGTGGCCACCACCATCTCGCCGGCCGACCTGCCCGAGGACTTCGTGGCCCAGGGCCGGGTCCTCTACCTCGAGGGCTACCTGTGGGACCTGCCGCCGGCCAAGGCGGCCATGCGCCGGGCCATCGAGGTGGCCCGGGCCAACGACGCCTCGGTGGCCCTCTCGCTCTCCGACCCCTTCTGCGTCGAGCGCCACCGGCGCGACTTCCTCGACCTCGTCCGCGACGACCTCGACGTGCTCTTCGCCAACGAGGAGGAGGTCGTCGCGCTCTTCGGCACCCGCTCGTTCGACGCGGCGGTCGGCGCGGTGGGGGAGGCCGGCCTGCTCGGCGCGCTCACCCGGGGGGCGGCGGGCTCGGTCGTGGTCGGGCCCTCGGGCGCCGCCCCCGTCCCGGCGCAACCGGTCGACCACGTGGTCGACACGACCGGGGCGGGCGACCTCTTCGCCGCCGGGTTCCTCTACGGCCTGACCCACGGGGCGGGGCCGGAGCGCTGCGCCGAGCTCGGCGGCCTCTGCGCCGCCGAGGTCATCTCCCACCTGGGGGCCCGCCCGCAGGCCGACCTGCAGGCGCTCGTGGACGCGGCCGGCCTGCGCTGAGCCCGCTCAGGCCTTCGGGACGACGGTGAACCCGGACGTGACGATCCGTCCCGAGGGCGCCACCACGTACCAGTAGCCGCCCGACTGGTCGAGGGCCTGGCCCATCACCGCGCCCGGGGCCGGGTCGGTGACGTAGGTGTAGAGGGGGTGGCCGCCGTAGGTCACCTGCCTGGCGCCCCCGGCGCGGCGGATCGTGCCGACGAGCGAGGCGCGCAGCCCGTGGGCCACGGTCGGGGTGCCGTGGGCGATGAGCGGCGGCCAGACGTAGGTGCACGTGGCCGAGACGCACGCGCTGTGGCTCGCGGTGTCCGGGGCGAAGGCGTAGAGCGTGTGGCCGCTGCCGGTGGCGAGGATGCGGCCGACCGGTGAGGTCTCCGTCGACAGCGTGACGCCGGGCGTCGTGGTCGGGGTGGCGGTGAAGCCGTTGCCGCCGACGATGCCGCAGCCCGCCACGACAACGGCGGTGCCGGCCGCGGCGACGAGCCGGCCGAGCCGGCTCACCGCTCGGGCTGCTCGGCCGGGAGGAAGCGCAGGGGGAGGTCGGCCAGGGCGACGAGCGTCGAGGCCACCCAGCGGGCCAGGGGATCGACGAGCGGCCGGAGCGTCTCGGGGTGCTCGAGGTGCCCCTCCTCGAACTGCATCGACCCCTCGTAGGCCGCCTCGACGGCGTAGCGCGACGGCCCCGATCCGCCGTCGGCCTCCGACTCGAGCACGTCCTCGACGGTGGTCGACGTGCGCGAGAGCGGCTCGCCGCCGAGGCTCGGGCCGACGGCGGGGAAGACGCTGCGGATCGTCGCGGCGTCCGGGGTCTCGGCCAGGCGCTGGACCCGCAGGGCCACCTCGACGACGACCTCGGGCAGCTCGTCGGCGCCTTCGCCGATCGACCAGCTGCGGTAGGCGGTCTGGCTCCACGTGGGCCAGTCGATCGACAGGTCGGCCCGGACCCGGGGGGGTTCCTCCTCGCCCGGGAGGCTGTAGGACGTCTCGAAGGAGACGTCGCCCAGGAACACGTCGACCTGGAAGCGCTCCTCGACCGCCTGGCGCTGCAGGAAGGCGTCGTCGAACGAGGCCCGGAAGGCGGTGATCAGGTCGACGAGGAGATGGTCGAGCATCGGGGGGACGAGGCTACCGGCCCGTCGTGCCGACCGACCCGGCGGGCCCGGCCACTACCATCCCGGCGGTGCCTGGCTGGCAAGGATCCGAGCGCCCCTGGCTCTCCCGCCGGGTCATCGACTACGCCCACCAGGGCGGGGCGTGGGAGTGGCCGTCGTCGACCCTCTTCGCCATCGGCCAGGCGCAGGCCGCCGGGGCCACCGGGATCGAGCTCGACGTCCACGCCACCGCCGACGGCGAGCTCGTCGTGTGCCACGACGCCACCGTGGACCGCACGACCGACGGCCACGGGGCCATCGCCCAGCTGACCCTGGCCGAGGTGCAGCAGCTGGACAACGCCTACTGGTTCGTCCCCGGGGCCGACGTCACGCCGGACCGCCCGGCGGCCGACTACCCCTACCGGGGCCGGGCGCCGGCGGACCGCCAGTTCGGCGTGGCGACGCTGCGCGAGGTGCTGGAGGCGACCGAGGGCGTCGTGCTCAACCTCGACATCAAGCAGACGGCGCCCGTCGTGGCCCCGTACGAGGCGACGCTCGCCGCCCTGCTCGCCGAGTACGGGCGGGAGGACGACGTCATCGTGGCCTCGTTCCTCGACGCGGCCACCGCGGCCTTCGCCGAGCGCAGCCCGGTGGCCACCTCGGCGGGCACCGAGGCGGTGGCCACGTTCTGGCGGTCGGTCCACGACGGGGAGGACCCCGCCCCGCTGCCCCACGTCGCCCTGCAGGTGCCCGAGTCCTTCGGCGGCATCGTGCTCGTCGACGAGCCCTTCGTCGAGGCCGCCCACCGCCACGGCCTGGCCGTGCACGTCTGGACGGTGGACGACGAGGCGTCGATGGGCCGCCTCGTCGACCTCGGGGTCGACGGGGTCATCTCGGACCTCCCGAGCACCCTGGCCCGGGTGCTCGACGGTCGTGGGGTGGCCTGGCCCGGGCTCGGCCCCGGCTGAGCCCGGGCGTCAGCCGCGCCCGCAGTTCGGCTTCTTGCCGTGGTTGGCCTTCTTCTTCGACCGCTGCTTGCGCTTGACCGTCCGCTTCGACATAGGCCCGAGATGGTAGTGGCCAACTAACTTCTGGCGGCATGCGGGGCGGAGGGCCGTCCCGGCGAGGAGGATCGACGCCGATGCTGCGGGGGTGGTTGCTCCGCGACGGGCAGGTGCTGGCCGCGGCCGAGTGGGCCGACGAGTTTCCCGACCGGGCCAAGGGGATGCTCGGCCACCGGGGCTACGAGGGCGCCATGGTCCTGCCACGCACCCGGTCGATCCACACGCTCGGGGTCCGCTTCCCCCTCGACGTCGCCTTCCTCGACACCGACCTCGTCGTCGTCGACACCTGCCTGGTCCGGCCCTGGCGACTGACCCTGCCCCGTCGGAGCGGGCGCAACGTGCTCGAGGCGGAGGGCGGCGCCTTCGAGCGCTGGCACCTGGCCAAGGGCGACCGGCTCGAGTTCCGCGAGGCCACGTGAGCGGCCCCGGCTCCGACCCGGGGGAGCTCGTCGTGGTGGCCACGCCCATCGGCAACCTGGGCGACCTCTCGGCCCGGGCCAAGGAGGTGCTGGCCGCGGCCGACCTCGTCTGCTGCGAGGACACCCGGCGCACCCGGGCGCTCCTGAGCGCCATCGGGGTGCCCGCCGGTCGGCGCCTCGTGTCGCTGCACGGGCACAACGAGGCACAGCGGGTGGGCGGGGTGCTCGAGGCCCTCGCCGCCGGCCGGCGGGTGGCGCTCGTCAGCGACGCCGGCACGCCGCTCGTCTCGGACCCCGGGCAGCGCCTGGTCGCCGCGGCGGTGACCGCCGGGGTGCCGGTGCGGGCGGTGCCCGGCCCGTCGGCCGCGCTCGCCGCCCTGGTGGTGAGCGGGCTGCCGGCCGACCGCTTCGTCTTCGAGGGGTTCCTGCCGCGGCGAGGGGGCGAGCGAGGACGGCGGCTCGCCGCGCTGGCCGCCGAGGTCCGGACGGCCGTCCTCTACGAGGCGCCGACGCGGCTCGCCGCCACCCTGGCCGAGCTGGCCGGGGTGCTCGGCGACCGGCCGGTCGCGGTGGCCCGGGAGCTGACCAAGCTCTACGAGGAGGTCTGGCGCGGCGGCCTCGACGAGGCGGCGCGCCACTTCGCCGGGCGCGAGGTGCGCGGCGAGATCGTGCTCGTGCTCGGGGGGGCCGGGCCCCCGGCCCCGGCCGACGACGAGGAGCTGGCCGACGCGGTGCGGGCCCGCCTGGCCGCTGGCGACGGGCCGCGCGACGCCTCGGTGGCGGTGGCCGAGGCGCTCGGCGTGCCCCGGCGCCGGGCCTACGAGATGGCCATCGCCCTCCGCCGTCACGACGGCGGCTGAGAGCGGCCGGCGGGCCGCGACACCGCCGATACCATCTCGGACCGGTGTCGCACTTCTACATCACCACGCCGATCTTCTACGTGAACGACGCGCCCCACGTCGGCCACGCCTACGCCGCGGTGAACGCCGACGCCATCGCCCGCTGGCACCGGCTGCTCGGCGACGACGTCTTCTTCCTGACGGGCACCGACGAGCACGGGGCCAAGGTGGCCGAGGCCGCCGCCGAGCACGGCATGAGCCCCGGGGACTGGGCCGACCGCACCGTCGAGCGCTTCCTCGACGCCTGGCGGGGTCTCGACATCGCCAACGACGACTTCATCCGCACGACCGAGCCCCGGCACCACCAGGCGGTCCAGCGGCTCCTCCAGGCGGTCTACGACAACGGGTACATCGAGCTCGGGACCTACCGGGGCCTCTACTGCGTGTCCTGCGAGGACTACTACACCGAGGAGCAGCTGGTGGACGGGCTGTGCCCGATCCACCACCGGCCGGTCGTCGAGATGGAGGAGGAGAACTACTTCTTCAAGCTGAGCGCCTTCCAGGACCGCCTCGTCGAGTGGTACGAGCGGTTCCCCGGCGCCGTGGCCCCCGAGGGCAAGCGGCGCGAGGCCCTCTCGTTCATCAAGGGCGGCCTGAAGGACATCTCGATCACCCGGACGTCGTTCGACTGGGGGGTCCCGGTGCCCTGGGACGACGACCACGTCTTCTACGTCTGGTACGACGCGCTCATCAACTACGCCACGGCCATCGGCTACGGCGAGGACGAGGCGCGCTTCACCACCTGGTGGCCCGCGGTGCACCACCTCATCGGCAAGGAGATCCTGCGCTTCCATTGCGTCTGGTGGCCGGCGATGTGCATGGCCGCGGGCCTCGACCCGCCGGCCCACGTCTTCGTGCACGGCTGGCTCCTCGTCGGCGGCCAGAAGCTCTCGAAGAGCTGGCTCCGCCAGCAGGCCGGGCTGGCCGAGACGGGCGACGACGCCCCGGTCCGGCTGACCGAGATCGCCCCCGAGGCCCTGACCAGCGACTTCGGGGTCGACGCCGTCCGCTACCAACTGCTCCGTGACGTGCCCCTCGGCAGCGACGGCGACTTCTCCTACGAGGGGATGGTGGCCCGTTACAACGCCGACCTCGCCAACAACCTCGGCAACCTCGTCGCCCGGGTGGCCACGGTCGTCGGCTCGAAGTGCGATGGCGTGGGTCCGGCGCCCTCGCCCGACAGCCCGCTCGCCGCGGCCGCCGCGCAGGCCGTGGCCGCCGCCGCGGCGGCGTGGGAGCGCTTCGCCCCCCAGGAGGCCCTCGAGGCCACGTGGCGGCTGATCGGCGCGGCCAACGCCGAGCTCGAGGCCACCGAGCCCTGGAAGCAGGAGCCCGGCTCCGAGGTGGCGGCGGTGCTCGGCAGCGCGCTCGAGGTCCTGCGCATCGTGGCGCTGCTCTGTCTGCCGGCCATGCCGACGACGGCCGAGGAGATCTGGCGGCGCATCGGCCTCGACGGCTCGCCGGCCGAGCTCCGGTTGCCCGCCGCCGCCGAGTGGGGCGGCTATCCCGGGGACCGCCCGGTGACCAAGGGCGCACCGCTCTTCCCGCGGCGGACGGGCTGAGCCCGGTGGCCGTCGGCGACGGCTGGTTCGACTCGCACTGCCACCTCCAGGACACCTACCTCGCCGAGGGGGCCGACGGGGCCCTCGAGGCCGCCCTCGGCCGGGCCCGGGAGGCCGGGGTCGACCGCCTCGTCTGCGTGGGCACCGACGCCGCCACCTCGGCCGAGGCCCTGGCCCTGGCTCGGCGGGCCGGCCCCGACGGGCCGGCCGTCTGGGCCACGGTCGGCCTCCACCCCCACGAGGCCTCGAGGGGCGCCGCCGGCGTGGCCGAGCTCGTGGAGCGAGAGGCCGGGGACCCGGCCCTCGTGGCCGTAGGCGAGTGCGGGCTCGACTACTACTACGAGCACTCGCCCCGACCCGCCCAGCGGGAGGCCTTCGCCGCGCAGATCGCTCTCGCCCACCGGCACGGGCTCACCCTCGTCGTCCACGCCCGCGATGCCTGGGACGACCTCTTCGACGTCCTCCTCGCCGAGCGCGTGCCCGAGCGCGCCGTCCTGCACTGCTTCACCGGTGGCCCCGACGAGGCCCGCCGCTGTCTCGACGCCGGGCTCTTCGTCTCGTTCTCGGGGATCATCACCTTCAAGAACGCGGCGCCCGTCCGCGAGGCCGCCGCCCTCTGCCCGCTCGACCGCCTCCTTGTCGAGACCGACGCGCCGTTCCTCACCCCGGTGCCGCACCGTGGGGCGACGAACGAGCCTTCGTTCGTCCCGTTCGTGGGCGCCGTGGTGGCCGAGGTGAAGGGGGTGGCCCCCGAGGAGGTCGCCCGGACCTCGGGCGCCGCGGCCGCCGCGGCGTTCGGCCTCTGACGGGTTCTTTCAGCGGGTGCGCTAATTCCTTTTCCCGGTTCCCACCTGGGGTGACGCCGCCGCGGCCGCCCGCCGCGACCCGCCCACCAGCCATGACACCTTTTCCCAGGCCACCGCACCGCTCTCACCAGGGAGGACGGCTCGCCGCTCGGGTGGGTGGCCGGGGAGCAGTTTGCACGGGCCGGGCGCAGTCTCTAGCTTCGCCCCAACCCCAGAAGCCGGCTTGGTGCCGGCGCGGGCCCCGTGTCCCCGGAGAAGGGTGGAGATCTGAGGGCAGAGAGCACCGGGGGGAGGCGCGCCGCGTCCGTCGTGTTGGCGGGTGCAGCAATGGTGGCGTTGCCTCTCCTCCTGTTGCGATCCGGCTCGGAGCATGTCGGAGCATCCGTCGCCCAGGTCGAAGGTGGCACCCGTGTTGCTGCCGGCGGTCCGGCGCGCCCCGGCGCCGGCGCGGCGGCCCGCGACGCGGTGGCCACCGGGACGGCGCGCTCGGCCGCCGGGTTGCTCCCGGCGTGGCAGCTCGTGCACTTCACCGACGCGCCGACGCCGGCCGCGGTGAGCCAGCCCGCCTCGGCCACGACCTCGGCCGCCACCACCACGACGACAGCGCCGCCCACCACGACGACGGCGCCCCCTCCCACCACGACCACCACCGCCCCGCCGCCCCCCCCGACCACGACCACCACCGCGCCGACCAGCTCCGACAAGGGCATTGCCACCTGGTACCCCGAGGCCGCCCCCGGGAAGTGCGCCAGCCCGTTCCTCCCCTTCGGCACCGAGCTCACGGTCACCAGCCAGAGCACGGGGGCCACGACGACCTGCGTGGTCGACGACCGGGAGGCCGACAACCCGGGGCGGGTGGTGGACCTCTCCTATTCGGGGTTCTCACAGATCGCCGATCCGTCCCAGGGCATCGTCGAGGTCACGATCTCCTGGTGACCGGGCGCGGCCCGCGGTGACACTCTCGCGGGCCGACGTCCGGCGGTTGCTCGCCGACCACGGCCTGCGGCCGAGCCGGGCCCTCGGCCAGCACTTCGTCACCGACCCCAACACCGTGCGGCGCATCGCCCGACTGGCCGGGGTGGGCCTGGGCGACCGGGTGGTCGAGGTCGGCGCGGGCCTCGGGTCGCTCACCCTCGCCCTGGCCGAGACGGGAGCCGACGTGGTGGCCGTCGAGCTCGACCGCCACCTCGTCCCGGTGCTCACCGGGGTGGTCGAGGGGACCGGTGCGGTCGTGGTGCAGGCCGACGCCCTCGTCCTCGACTGGGACGACCTGCTCGGCGACGACGCCAGCGGTTGGTCGCTCGTGGCCAATCTCCCCTACAACGTGGCCACGCCGATCGTGCTCCGGGTGTTGGAGGAGGCGCCCCAGGTGGGCCGGCTCCTCGTCATGGTCCAGCGGGAGGTGGCCGAGCGGCTGGCCGCCGGACCCGGCGACCCGGCCTACGGTGCGCCCTCGGTGCGCGTCGCCTACTACGCCACGGCCTCCCTCGTCGGACGGGTCCCCGCCTCGGTCTTCTACCCCCGCCCGGCCGTCGAGTCGGCGCTCGTGGCCATCGCCCGCCGGCCGGAGCCGGCCGTCGACCCGGCCCTCGTCGACGAGGACCGCTTGTTCGGCCTGGTCCGGGCGGGCTTCGCCCAGCGCCGCAAGATGCTGCGGCGGTCCCTGGAGGGCCTCGTGGCCCCCGAGGCCTTCAGCGAGGCCGGGGTGCCGCCCACCGCCCGGGCCGAAGAGCTCGGCGTCGAGGCGTGGGGCCGGCTGGCCGCCGCCGGGAGGGGGGGCTGACCGTGGCCGTGCGGGCGCTGGCGCCGGCCAAGCTCACCCTCGCCCTCGAGGTCGGAGCGGTGCGGCCCGACGGGCTCCACGAGCTCCGGGCCGAGATGGTGGCCGTGGACCTCGCCGACGAGCTGTGGTTCGACGACGGTGACGGGTTGGCGGTCGAAGGCGGCGACCCGTCGCTCGACACCGGTCCCGACAACCTCGTCGTCCGGGCCCTGCACGCCGTCGGCCGGCGCGCCGCGGTGCGACTCGTGAAGCGCGTGCCGGTCGGGGGCGGCCTCGGCGGCGGCTCGAGCGACGCCGCGGCGGTGCTCCGCTGGGCCGGCTGCGACGACCCGGCGGTGGCGCTCTCGCTCGGCTCCGACGTGCCGTTCTGCCTCGTCGGTGGGCGGGCCGAGGTGGGCGGGGCGGGCGAGGTGGTGACCCCGCTCCCGTTCGTGGCCGAGAGCTTCGTCCTCCTCGTGCCGCCCTTCGCCGTCGACACCGGCGCCGTCTACCGGGCCTTCGACGAGCTGGGCCCGGGCCCGCCGGGCGCCAACCAGCTCACCCGGGCCGCCGCGGCGGTGGCCCCGGAGCTGGCCGGTTGGCGTGAGGCCCTCGAGGAGGCCACCGGGAGCGAGCCGATCCTCGCGGGGAGCGGCGCCACCTGGTTCGTGGAGGGCCGCCTCGAGGCCTTCGGACTCGCCGGGGTGGGCGAGCTCCGCCGGGGCGGCGCGACGGGTCGCCTCTTCGAGGTGCGGACCGTCCCGGCCGGTTGGGCGGGGGCGGCAGGGGCCGGCTAGGCGGAGCTTCTTACTTGCCGGCGCGGCGCTGCCAGCGGGTGGCCTTGAGCATCTTCTTGTGCTTCTTCTTGCGCATGCGCTTGCGGCGCTTCTTGATGAGCGATCCCATGGCCGACGGAGCAGGCTAGCGGGCGCCGGTCGGTGGTGCCAGGTCGGGGTGGCGCCTCGCCGGCCGGAGGTAGCCTCCGGGAGAGCACGCGGTGCGGGTCGCCGCGGAAGGAGGCCTGGTGGACGACGGCGCGAACGGGTCCCGGCCCTTCCGTCTCGTCGCGCTCGACCACGTCCAGCTGGCCATGCCGGCCGGCGAGGAGGAGCGGGCCGAGGCCTTCTACTCGGGCCTGCTCGGGCTCGCCCGCCAGGAGAAGCCCGAGCCGCTCGCCTCGCGCGGCGGGTGCTGGTTCTCGAACGGGAGGGTGACGGTGCATCTCGGCGTCGAGGCCGACTTCCGACCGGCCAAGAAGGCCCACCCGGCGTTGGTGGTCGACGACTTCGACGCCCTCGTCGAACGGCTGGCCGGCGCGGGCCACGCCGTCCGGCCCGACACCGACCTGCCCGGGGTGCGCCGGGGCTACGTGGACGACCCGTTCGGCAACCGGGTCGAGGTCATCGCGGCCGGCTGACCGCCACCACCACGTCGGCCACCCGCTCGAGGTAGAGGGCCTTCCTGGGGCAGGCGGCCACGGCCGCCTCGGCCACTTGGAGGAGGCCCTGGGGCACCGGTCGCGTGTCGAGCACGGGGTAGCCCCACTCGTCGAGGCGGATCAGCTCCGGCGCCAGCTCGGCGCAGTGGCCGAAGGCGTCACAGGCGATCGGGTCGACCCGCAAGCGTCGGGTCACCGCCACGACGCCTCCTCGGTCCGGGCCGGGAGGACGAGCACGCTCGCCCGGTGGGCCGAGGGGCACGGGCCCTCGTCGAGATGGCGGGCCATGTCGTCGGCGAAGACGCGGAGCGCGCTCCGCACGAGGCGTACCACGCCGTCGGGATGGCGGCAGGCGCCGCGCCCGACGATGGCCTCGAGGCGCGAGGCCAGCCGGGCCCCGCTGTCACGGCGCTGGCCGAAGGCCAGCTGCTCGAGGTCGTCGGCCACCGCCGGCAGGCCGAAGGCGCAGGGGCCGCACTGCCCGGCGCTCTCCCCGGCCATCCAACGGGCCACGCGGGCCGTCTCGGCGACCCCGCAGCCGTCGTCGGGGAGGGCCACCACCACACCGGCCCCGAGGGTGGCGCCGCGCTCGGCTAAGGGCGCGGGGGCGAGCGGCGTGTCGAGGTGCGCCCCCGACAGCCAGGTGCCGCCGTAGCCGCCGAGCAGGACGGCCGGCGGCGGGGAGCCGCCCGCCGAGGCCAGGACCTCGCCCACCGGGGTGCCGAGCGGCACCTCGAGCACGCCCGGCCGGGCCACGGCGCCCGAGACCGTGACGAGGGTGGTCCCCGGCGCCTCGGCGGTGCCGAGCGACCGGAACCAGGCGGGACCGTGGCGGGCCACGAGGGCCACGTGGGCGTGGGTCTCGGCGTTGTGCACGAGGGCCGGGCGCGGCCCGACCGACGGACGGGGCGGGCGGCCCGGCGGCCGGAAGGTGGGGACGGCCTCCCCACCGGCCAGCCAGTGCAGGAGCGCCGACTCCTCGCCGGCCACGTAGCGGCCCGGCGGGAGGCGGAGCTCGGTGGCGGTCGAGAGCCCCGAGCGGCGGCGCTCGTCGATGGCCCGCTCGTAGGCCCGGGCCGCCGCCGGTTGGTCGCTCGCCACGCAGACGTAGACCGCGGCGGCGTGCGAGGCTTCGGCGAGGAGCTCGGCCCCGTCGAGGACGAGGTGGGGCGCGTGGGTGGCGAGGACGAGGTCCTTCTTGCTCGCCGGCTCACCCTCCATGGCGTTCACGACGACGACCGGGCGCCGGCGCCGGGCCCCCACGGCCTCGAGCTTCTTGGCCGCGGGGAAGGCCGCCCCGCCCCGCCCGGTCAGGCCGGCTTCGGCGAGGAGCGCGGCCAGCTCGGGGAGCGCGGTGCGACGGGCCCCCCGGGGGCGCGGGAGGGGCCCGTGCACCCGCAGGTGGCCGGCCAACCCCGACGCGCCCTCGGGGTCGGCCAGGCCGGCGAGGAGCCGGCCGGCCGTCGGGCGTTCGCAGACCGCGGTCACGGCCGGGGCGGCCGTCGGGGCACCGCGGGGTACGCCGCGGTCGGCCGCGGTCGGCCGGCCACGGCCGAGCTCGAGGCGACGACCCTCGTGTCGGCGGGGGTGGCGGTGACGACGGCCCCCCGGCCCCGCGGCGGGGCGGTGCGGTGGCCGCCCCGGTGGGGGTCGGCGAAGAGCCGCCAGCCCACCGCGGCGAGCACCGCGGCGAGGCAGACGGCCACGGTCACCTGGAGCCAGCCGAAGGCCACGTCGGTGCCGATGCCCACGGCGTGGGCCACGGCGATCGGGAAGCAGGCGTAGGCCAGCCAGTGGACGCCCCGCCAGAGGCGGACGCTCAGGTGCTGACGCAGGAGGCTCGTCACGAGCACCGCGAGGAGGAGGTCGAAGGCCACGGTGCCGAGGCCGACGAAGAGCGGCCGGTAGCCGGCGGTGAAGGGCACGACGGTGGCCAGCCAGCCGATCGGGACGAACGAGTCGGCGGCCGCCGTGACGATGTGGAGGGCCAGGAAGACGAGGGCGACGAGCGAGATCCGGCGGTGCAGGTCGCTGACCGCGAAGCGCGGCAGCGACTCGTTGCCCGCCCGGGTGCTCGTGAGGATGCCGAGGACCACCGTGGCGGTGAGGAGCACGAGGGCCACGACCCCGGAGGCCCGGGTCGTGTACCAGAGGAAGGGGTTCGTGACGGCCAGCACGGCGGCGACCGCCGGGGTCAGACCGTCGGCCGGGGCCAGTCGCCCAGCTCGAGGACCTCGCCGTCGGCCGCCACGAGGCGGGCGGGCAGCCCGAAGCGGTCCAGCCGCTCGGGGGCCTCGTCGCCCCACACGACGGCCGCGGTCGAGGCCGCGTTGGCCTCGACGCAGGTGCGGGCGGCCACGGTCACGAGGCGCCACACCGGCCGGGCCGGCCAGCCGGTGCGGGGGTCGACGATGTGGTGGAGGGGCCAGTTGTCGCGCCACCAGCTGCGGGCGGTCGTGCCGGAGCTCGCCAGGCCGCCGGAGAAGACCGCGACGGTGCAACCTTCGTCGACCGGCGCCAGGCGGGCGTCGGCGGCCACCGCCACCGGCCAGCCCTGCTCGGGCACCGGACCGGCCACCGCCACGTCACCGCCGATCGAGAGGAGCGTGCCGGCACCGGTGACACGGGCGACCGCGGCGGCCGCCCGGTCGCAGGTGAGCGCCTTGGCCGTCGCCCCGAGGTCGAGGTGCACGCCGTGGCGGAGCGTCACTGTGCGCTCGCGGCGGTCGAGCACGACCGAGCGCCACCCCGGTGCCGGCAGCGGGAGGCCGTTCAGCGGCCGGCTGGGCAGACCCGCCGCCACCTCGTCGTAGTCCCGGTCGTAGCCGAGGGCGATGAGGGCGCCGCCGACGGTCGGGTCGACCGCGCCGTCGGTGGCCTCGGCCGCGGCGAGGGCCGTCTCCAGGGCCTCGAGGAAGAGGGGGGTCACCCGAACCGGCCGCCCGCCCGCCCAGGGGAGGCGCGACAGCTCGGAGCCGGGCTCGAAGCGGTTGGCCGCCCGGTCCATCGCAGCGAGCTCGCGCCGGACGATCTCGCGGGCTTCTGGGAGGGCCGACGCCGGCTGGACGCTGAGGCTCACCGTCGTCCCCCAGACCCCCCACTGGCTGGTGGCGACGGGCGGCTCGACGATGCTGAGCGCGGGCGGCGCCGGCTCGGCGGTGGCCCACTCGGGGAGGGCGACGCTCATGACTGTCCCGTCACCGCCAGGGGGGACTGCCCCGTCGAACTGGGCCCGACGGAGGGCGCCGAGATCCCCGAGCCGTTGAAGGACGACCCCGAGGAGCCGCTGCCCGACGACGCAGGGGCCGTTCCCGAGCCGCTCTGTGCCACGGAGGGGGATGTGGCGGCGGCCCGGGCACTGTGGCCCGGTGCGTCGTGGGCAGCGATACCGATGAGCACGCCAGTGCCGGCCACTGCAAGAGCCACGACCCAGTGGGTGGTGCGCCGGACGCGGTCGATGGCGGAGTCGCGTCCGTAGGTGTCGTAGCTGCGGTTCGGCTCGGCGTGGGGCATCGGTGCTCCTCGTGTGCAGCCATCGTCGCCGGCTCAGGTAAGAGCACCGCGAGGCCGCGATAAGAAGCGCCGAAAAATGTGCTGAGCGCCAGCTGACGGTCGGGGCGGGCCGCCGGGGCTCAGTCCTCGACCGGGACCTCGTCGGGGTCGAGAACCGCATGGAGCTGGAGGCGCAGGACCGCCCCGCCGCCCTCGGCGGCGGCCGCCTCGACCGAGCCCCCCTCGGCCCCCGCCACCTGGGCCACGATGGCCAGCCCGAGGCCCGAGCCCGGGAGGGCCCGGGCGGTCCTCGAGCGGTAGAAGCGGTTGAAGATGTGGGGGAGGTCCTCGGGCGAGATGCCCGGGCCGTGGTCCCGGACGGTCACGAGCCCGTCCTGGCAGGTGACCTCGACGGTGCCGCCGTCGGGGCTCCACTTGATGGCGTTGTCGAGCAGGTTGCCCACCGCGTGGGCGAGCCGGTCGCGGTGCCCGACGACCCAGGTGGGGCTGACCGAGGTGTCGAACATGACGCCCCGGCTCCGCCCGTGGGTCGTGGCGAGGGCCACCGCGTCCTCGACGAGGAGGTCGAGCCGGAGGAGCGCCGCCTCCTCCCGCCTGGGCTCGCCCCGGGCCAGCTCGGCCAGGTCGCCCACGATGTTGGTCAGCTCCTCCAGCTGCGCCAGCACGTCGCTCACGAGCACCTCGCGGTCCTCGGCCGGGAGCTCGTCGATCCGCCGCACCACCTCGAGGTTGGTCCGCAGGCTGGTGAGCGGGGTCCGCAGCTCGTGCGAGGCGTCCTGGACGAGACGACGCTGGGCGTCCTGGGACGTCTCGAGGGCCGCGAGGAGCCGGTTGAACGCCCGCCGCAGCCGCCCGAGCTCGTCCGGACCGCCGGGCGGGAGCCGGCGGGTGACGTCGAGGGTCTGGGCGATGTCCTCCACCGACGAGGTGAGGTCGTTGACGGGCACGAGCGTGGTGCGGGCCACCAGCCACCCGAGCAGGATGGCCAGCGCGATGCCCATCACGACGACGAGAGCGAGGGCCAGGCCGAGGTGGGTCAGCTGGTTGTTCACCCCCGTGAGCGGGGTCGCCAGCAGGAGCGCAGCCCCGGGGTTGAGGATCGTCACGGCGGGGTTCTCGGGTCCGCCGTAGGCGGCAAAGCCCGGCGGGATGTGTGAGACGTACTCCCGGTAGGGCTGGCCGTTGATCGTGACGTTGGCCCAGTAGGGCGCGGCCTTGCCCGCAGCCACCGCGTACACCCGCTCGCTCACCGGCAGCCGGTTGTTCGGGCACTGGCCCCCGGGGACGACGACGCAGGCCACGTCGCCCGGGAAGAAATCCTGCTGCTGGATGAGGCCGGGCGGGTTCGCGTCCTCCGCCGCCACGAGGGCGCCGTCCGCCCGCGACTTCAAGAGGTCGTCCACCGAGTTGATGACGGCGTTCCTCGAGGCGAAGAACGTCGCCGCGGCGGCGAGCAGCACGGCGATGGCGACGGCCACCGCAGCGGCCATGACGAGTCGGCTGCGGAAGGTCATGGCGAGCGCCGGCGCCGAGCCTCCGGGATCGTCACGCGCTCAGCCCTCCCGCAGCACGTAGCCCACGCCCCGGACCGTGTGGAGACAGCGCGGCTCGCCATCGGCTTCGGTCTTGCGCCGCAGGTAACCGACGTAGACGGCGAGCGAGTTGGTGCCCGAGTCGAAGTCGTAGCCCCATACTCGTTCCAAGATGACCTCGCGCGTCAGCACCTGCCGGGGGTGGCGCAAGAGGAGCTCGAGGAGGTCGAACTCGATGCGGGTCAGGGTGAAGGTTCGCTCGCCCCGGGATGCCTCCCTCGTGCCGAGGTCGAGCGAGAGGTCGCCGAAGCGGAGGACCTCCCCCTCCTCACCGGTCCGCCGGCGCAGGAGCGCCCGCAGCCGGGCGAGCAGCTCGGCCAGGGCGAACGGCTTGACCAGGTAGTCGTCGGCCCCGGCGTCGAGGCCCACCACCCGGTCGTCGACCGCGTCGCGGGCCGTGAGGATGAGCACCGGGATGTCGTCACCGGTGGACCGCAGCCGGCGGCAGACCTCGAGCCCGTCGAGGTCCGGGAGGCCGAGGTCGAGCACGACGGCGTCGGGCGGAGAGAGCGCCAGGGACTCGAGGGCGGCGTGGCCGTCGGCCACCACCTTCACCTCGTAGCCCTCGAGGCGCAGAGCCCGGTCGATCGAGCCGCTGACGGCGGCATCGTCGTCGACCACGAGGATCTTCACGGACGCGACGCCTCCTTCCTACGGTCACCGGTCTCGGCGGACGGCCGGGGTGATGCCGTCATCGGGCCGCGCGACGTGCTGAAGTGGCAGCTTACCGGCGGACTCGCCGTTCGATCGGGCAGGCGCCGCGTCGCCGTGTGGTACTCCTGTCAGGAGTGAGGAAGGCCGATGGCCGTCCTTCCGGGGTAGTTCAACTGGCAGAACGTCGGCCTTTGGAGCCGGATGTTGGAGGTTC
>DATGZH010000006.1:0-38004 GCA_035297265.1 Acidimicrobiales bacterium
ATCGGTCACCGAGGTGACATCGCCCGCACTGTCGTAGAGCGTGGTCGTGTACCCGGTCGCCGTGGTCGGTGGCGAGCTCGGGACACTGCCCGGGCAACTCACGCCACTGACCGAGTACGCCACGGCGTCGACGCTGCACCAGGCCAGCCCGTCGGACGTGTAGGCGGTCTGGTCGGTGTAACCCCGGGCGTCGGTCGTGCCCACAACCTCGCCGGCGCTGTTGTAGTACGTCAGGGTGGGACCGGCACCTGTGACGTTCCCGTAGGTCGAGCTGTGGCCGCTCGTGTAGACCATGCCCGAGCCAGCCGCTGGCATGGACGGGATGGTGCTCGGGCAGGTCACGCCGTCGAGGGCCTCGGCGGGGCTCACACTGCACCACGGCTCGTTGGACGACGTGTAGTCGGTGTAGGTGGCGTTGGCGTCGCCGTCGGTCGAGCTCGTGACGTCGGCCGACGACATGGCGGTCCCGCCCAGGTCGTAGCTGTCGAAGATCTCCGAGCTCAGGTGGCCGTCGGGATCGATCGTGTCGAGGGGGAGGAGCGAGACCGGATCGGGGACGTAGTTGGTCGACGCGCCGCCGGCGACCGAGGTCGCGACGAGGACCCCGTCGGCGAACGTGTCGACCACCTGGTCCGGTGAGCCGCTCGTGCCCGACGGGTAGGTGTCGATCGTGGTCGTCGAGTCCCCCGGGGCGGTCGAGGACGAGCCGTAGGCGAACTTGGTCACCTGGCTCACGCCCGAGGCGGTGGCCAGGTCCTCCTCGGTGACGTGACCCGAGCTGTTGTAGTCGTTGGTGATCTCCCCCGCTGCCGGGGGGGCCAGCGTGGTGATGTTCCAGTCGTTCGACCCACCGGCGCTCGTGGTGTAGGTGAACGAGGTGTCGAGCCCGTCGGAGTCGTTGACCTGGCAGAGGTCGACGGGGCCGCTGCCCCAGGTGCTGCAGCCAGAACCGGTGTACTTGTAGGTGGCGCCGACCGGGCTCGAGCCCGTCTGGGGCTCGAAGACCTGGTCGAGGTAGCTCGTCGAGGTCTTGACGGCGATGACGATCGAACGACCCGAGGCCGAGGAGGTCCAGGCCGTGCAGGTGTCCCCCGACGGGCAGGAGATCTCGCCGCTCCCGGGCGAGTAGGCGCCCGACGAGAGCGTGTTGCCGACCTGGTCGGTGATGGTGGTGAGCACCCCTGCGCTCGTGAAGGTGAAGGTCAGGGGATTCGAGACGTTGCGGGTGAAGGTCCACGGACCGTCGGGTTGGCCGCTCCCGTTGTAAGTGGTGGTCAACGTGGCGAGGATGGACGGAGAGACCGGGCAGAAGACCGGGCTGGTCGAGTCGGTGGGGCACCAGCACGACCCGAGGCCCGAACAGAGGGACTCGGTCGCGCCCTGTGCGTAGTAGTCGAACGTGACCTGCGAGCCGTTCTCCTGGGTCACCGTGGCCGTGTCGGCAACGGAGTTCCAGGCGACGCTCATCGCCAGGTTGTCCGTCCAGCCGTAGCCGAAGGGGCCGCTGGCAGCGGAGGCGGCTGCCTCGCCCTGGGCGGCCACGGCGTCGTAGGTGCGGGTGAAGGCCAGCGGCACCCCTGCTCCGGGCACGGACAGATCGGTCTCGGACTGGGAGAAGTCCCCGGTGGCGTCGGCGACCGAGCCGGTGCTCGTCGAGCACGGGCACTGGGCAGCCGAGAGGTCGCCGCCTCCGAAGGAGGCCGAAGCCAGGAGCGTCCCCTGCGCGGTGAAGGTGAGCGGTGGGCAGAAGGCGCCGGCCTGGCAATCGGTGGCAACCTGTCGGGCGTTGAGAGCGCTCGGAGACCACGCCGCCTCCGACATGGCACCCAGGTAGGGATTGGTCGAACCACAGGAGGTGTCGTTCCCCACGACCAGGGAATCCGACGACCCGGTGTAGAGGGCGGAGTTGGAAGAGCTGGTCGAGTAGGTCTGGCTCCCTTCGAGCACCCCGTCCACGTAGACCCGGAAGGTCCCCGAGCCGCTCGAGCCCGAGTAGGTGCCCGCGATGAAGCTCCACGCGCTGTTCGGCAGGGTCACCGTCGACGTGGCCCCGCTGACCTCCTCTGGTCCGGAGGACGGCGAGGTGATCCAGCCACCGAAGGTCACCGTCGGGTCGAGTCCGTCGAGGCGGAGCCAGTAGCCGTTGCTGCCACCGGCGTACCCGCTGCCACCGAGGAAGACCAGGCCGTGCTGGGTGCTGGCTGCAGGGTCGACCCACGCGCTCAGGGTCAGGGCGCTCGGATTGCCGAGCCCGCTGTTCGTCCCGGGGTTTAGGCAGCTCCCCGAGCTCCCCCCTGGGAAGTTGTAGTAGGAGGACTCACCGAAGGGGCCGGAGGTCTCGTCGGTCACGACCGTGCTCCCGATCGTCGCGTTGTCGATGCCCATGACGTCGGTCGATGTCGACCCGGAGGTGTCGCTCGACTGCAGCGGCCAGAAGGAGGTCGGGCCTTGGGCCTCAACGGCTGATTCGTAGTTCGTCTCGGGATCCGAGGATGCCAGAGCAGTGTGCAGGAGGGGCACGACATGGCGCACGGTCTTCGCCGATGGCCGGACGTTGGTCGCAGCCTGAGACACCGCGACGACCACTGGCAGCAGCAGGACAACGGCGAAGAGGCCGAAAATCTGACGGAGACGGGTGACTGACGGACGGTTGCGACGGACCCCCATTCGGGCCTCCCCTCTGACCCGCCCTCTGCCAACCCAGTCAGTTCAACGAGACCGAAGGGTGCCGCACCGTCCGTTGTAAGCCCATCGAGGCACAGATGCAAGGGGTTCTCGCACCGTTTGGACAAATTCATCTTGCCGTCGCGCGGGCCCGTTGGTCTCCATCTGTCGCCGGGCGCCGATTTCGTGCATCGGCCTCCAGTAGCTATGCCTTTCAATCGTTCGGCTCACAACTCCAGCTCGAGCACGTTCGTAGGCCCGTCTACGCCCTCGCACCCCTGCCGGCAACAGCCCCCGAGGCCCTCCACCTCAGTCGGAGGGAGCCAGGAACCGGAGGCGGCCCGTGGGCCCGTTTTGGGCATGCGTCGCTCCGCCTCGGTTGTCGTCCAGGCGGGATGCCGTCAATGTTGCACCATGGCGGCGTTGTTCGCGACTTCGAAGTTGACGCAGGCGATGGTCTCGCGCACGATCTCCTCGCGTGACGGCGGAGCACTTTCCGTGCCCCAGCCCCTCTGTAACGGCTGCGCTGCGCGTGCCAATGGACCTTGACAACCCCGGACAACGAGTTCCGGGGACAGCTGCGAGAGTTCAACGGCCTGCTCCGGAGCTGGTGGGTCGACACATTCAGCGGAGAGTTGGCAGTGCCACGTGTGGCCTGGAACCTGAGAACGGTCAGTCTCGGCTTTCAGGAGCTGACTGCGGGCCGGCGGCGGCGTTCGACGTAGTCCTCGATCGCCTCGGGCTCGATGCGAACCAACGAGCCGACCTTCACTGATGCCAGCTGGCGCGTCTCCACCAACTTTCGGACCATGCGCACCGAACAGCCCAGAACCCTACTGACCTCCTCGTAGTCCAGCAGGACGGGGCCGGCTGAGGCAGGCACTTGCATGGGACGTTCCATTCAGTTATTGTGCCATGGTGAAGCTATTGGATGAAGAGCGCAAGCTTGCGGATTTCCATACCACGGTCTGGCCCGGTGAGCCGCTCCCGCTCCCCCTCGTGGGACGCTTCAGGGCCGTCGAGCATCCCGATGGGCTCGAGTACTTCTTGGGGGATGAACCCGATGCGGTGCTCCCGCCCGAGCTCGTCCTGCGAGAGGTGCCGAGGATCGATCCCGACGATCGCCCGGCGTTGCTGACCTTCATGAACCGCTACGGACCGCTGACGTCCCTCGACGGCGCCGGGCTCACACTGCTACCCTCGGTGGCCCTCGGGCACTTCGACAAAGAGGGCGTCGACCCCGACGGGCGGATCCCCTTCACTGTCGTCCGCTATCACCTTCGGGCCCTTCGGGCGTTGGTCGAGCACTGGCGAGCCTTCCAAGCCGGCGACGACAAAGCGGTCCTCGACGCCTGGACCGACCTCACCGTCAACGAGTACCGGGGAAGGCCCCTCACGTCGTCGTGGTTCGCCTGCTACCTGTGGGCCTCCCACATGAACGCGGCCTTGGCCCCATTGTCAGCCCACGTCGTCGTGCGGGGCGGGGACACGGCCCGGCATCCCTTCTTCGAACAGGTCTTCCTCACCGCCTATACGGCCATGGTTGTCGAGGTCTTCAACGACGTGAGCACCGGCTCCGTGTGGCGCCGGTGTGCCAACGAGACCTGCCCGAACGGGCCTCGTGCCCTCTTCGCCCGTCAGCTCGGCGCAGCCAAGAAGACCGGGCGAGTCAGGACCACCGGGGTCATCTACTGCAGCCGGACGTGTGCCAAGGCTCAGGTCGAACGGGTGCGGCGAAGGAAGATCGCCCAGAAGCGCAAGGGGGAGCATCGAGATGGCTGAGACGACGCGCCGACGGCGGCGCAAGGGTCGGCGCACCTTCGGGGCCACGCGCCAGCTCCCATCGGGCCGCTGGCAGGCCAGCTACCTCGCGCCGGACGGCACTCGGCGGGTGGCGCCGGAGACCTTCGCCGAGGCGGCCGACGCCGCCGCGTGGCTGCGTCAAGCGGAATCGTCGATCAGCAAGGGAACCTGGCGGCCGCCCGAGCTCGCCAGCGAGACCTTCGGGTCCTACGGGGCGCGCTGGCTGACCCAACGTCCCGACCTTCGTCCCCGGACCCACGAGCTGTATGCGCTCTTGTGGCGGCGCTGGCTCGAGCCCGACCTCGGCCCGGTGAAGCTCTCGACGATGTCGCCCGAGAGCTGGCGGGCGTGGTGGGCCACCACCCGGGCCGCGCACCCCGGATCGACGCAGCCCGACAAGGCCTACCGTCTGGCCCGGGCCATGCTGAACCAGGCCGTCGACGACGGCATCCTGGCGGCCAACCCCTGCCGGGTGAAGGGGGCGGGCCGGGAGCACGCCGCCGAGCGGCCCGTGGTCATGCCCGACCAGGTGGCCAGGATTGCCGAGGCCATCGACGGTCGCTACCGGGCCATGGTGCTGCTCGCCGCCTACGGGTCCCTCCGGTTCGGAGAGCTGGCCGGGCTGCGCCGCGATCGGGTCGACCTCCTGCACCGGACCGTGCGCATCGACCAACAGGCGGTGGAGCTGGCCGACGGACGCGTGATCTTCGGCGAACCCAAGTCCGAGGCCGGTCGACGGTCGGTGGCCATCCCCGACGAGCTGGCCGGGGTGCTGGACGGCCACCTTCTCGACCACGTGGGTCCCGAGCCGAACGCGCTCGTGTTCACCTCACCCGAGGGCCACCCGCTGCGCCGAACCAAGTTCCGGTCCCGATGGCGCGCCGCCTGCGAAGCGGCCGGGATCAGCGGGCTGCGCTTCCACGACCTACGCGGCAGCGGGGCCACCTGGGCGGCCACCACCGGTGCCACGGTGAGCGAGCTGATGTCGCGCCTCGGCCATGCCACCCCCACCGTGGCCATGCGCTACCAGCACGCCACCACCGAGCGCGACCAGGCCATCGCCGAGCGGCTGGGTGCGCTCATGCGGGCCGCCGGGGAGATGCCCCGGCCTGACGCGGCGCCGGTCGTCCGGATCGACCACTAGGGCCGGAGAGTGTCATCCACAGCCCCCTGTGGATTCACTATTGCACGCTGGTTGCACGACGGCCGTTTTCCGGTGGCCACGGAACCGGCGGACAGAGTGGGAAGTGCCCTCTGAACTGCGGTGTCGGAGAGGGGACTTGAACCCCTACGCCCTTGCGGGCACCAGCCCCTCAAGCTGGCGCGTCTGCCTATTCCGCCACTCCGACGAGTGACTGCTCGATCTCCGTGCGACGGGTGCCCGGAGGAGCCCCCGATCGTACCGCGGTGCCGCGGCGGGCCGGACCTGCTGCTCAGGTGACCTTCGGGCCCACGTCGACGGTGCTGGCGCTCGAGCTCACCGGGACCGGCACCCGGATGGACCAGCTCGGTGCGTCGACGAGGAGACCGGGGCTCTTCGGGTAGGCCTGGACCCCGTCGGTGAGCGCCGTCCAGACGAGCACCGTGGGCTCGGCGAAGAGCGGCAGCCCCACCATGAGCTCCCAGAGCCGCTGGTCGGCCTGCCCGTAGGTCGGTTGGGCGGTCACCGGATTGAGCTCGGTGGCGGCGTTGGTGAACGAGTTCGTCACCGCGGTGTCGTCGAGGTTGGTCCAGTTGGCCGAGCCCCCCTGCCCCGGCGGACCGAGGAGCGGCGTGTACCAGGCGCTCGTCTGGGTGGTGTAGGGGCTGGTCGAGAAGGGCATGAGGGCCAGGTCGGCGTGGCCGGCGGCGAGGGCGCTGCCCGTGCTCTCTTCGTCGGGGGCCGTGCTCACCTGGACGGCCACCCCCTGTTGCTCGAGTTGGTGCACGAGGAGGAGGGACGTGGCTGCCGCCCACTGGTCACCGGCGTCGACCACGAGGCGCACCGTGAGGGGCTGGCCGTCGGGACCGATCCAGGCACCGAACTCGACCACGTAGCCGGCCGAGGTGAGCAGGCGGTCGACCTCGCCGGGGTCGGCGCCGGTCGGATAGGGCGAGCCGGGGGCCGGGAGCGTCGTGGTGGTCGAACTGCTCGAGGTGGTCGAGTTGCTCGGCGTCTGGTTCGGGCCGGGGTAGGCGTTCTGGCTCTGCACGTAGAGGTGGCTGGCCGACGGCACGATGGAGAGGTCCGCCCAACCCACCACGTCGTCGACGAGCGTCTGGCGATCGACCGCGTAGGCCAGGGCCTCGCGCACCGCCGTGTCCCCCGTGGTCGGTGAGGTCGTCGAGAACTCCAGCTGGAGGAAGGTGGAGGAAACGTCGAGCTCGCTCTTCGCCCGGCGCAGCCCGCTCACGGACTCGAGGAACTGCTGGCCGAACGACGTCGGCTCGGCCACCTGGACGGCCCCTACGGCCAGCCAACGGGCGAGCTGGTTCGGCCCGGTGGCGAAGCGCACCACGATCTGGTCGAGGTTGGGTGGCTGGCCCCACCAGCGGGGGTTGGCCGCCAGCACCACCCGCTCGGCGTCGACCGAGCGGATGACGAACGGCCCGCCGGCCACGTCGATCGCCGGGTTCACCGTCGTGCACGGCGGGTCCCAGCCGACCTTCTCCATGACGTGGGCCGGGAGCAGGTTGGCGAACAGCAGCTGCCAGTCGGAGAACGCTGTGGCGAAGACCACCGTCACCGTGCGGCCCTTGTTGGAGCCGGTGACCGACTTGATGTCGTTGTAGCCGAGGGTCGAGGCTTCGTCCCCCCAAGGGTGGGCCGGATCGATCATCGTGCCCCGCTGCTCCTGCCAGGCGTAGATGAAGTCGCTCGCCGTGATGGGGACGCCGTCGGCCCAGACGGCCTTGGGATTGATCGTGTAGACGATGGTCTCGGGCATCGTGTTGACCAGCTCGGCCTGCAACAAGAAGGCGTTGTTGACCGTGGACACGCCGGTCGGGTCGACGGTGAAGGCACTCGGCAGCACGGCCGCCAGCACCAGCTGGTTGGCCCAAGTGGCCCCGGTGGCGGTGTTCGGGTTGCACCCGGTCGTCGCCTCGTCGATGCCCACGTTGATCGTCCCGCCGTTGGCGTCGACGTAGGTGGTCGACGGGGACGTCTGGCTCAGCGGCGCCGACGTGCACGACGCGGTCACGAGAGCGAGGAGGCTCAACGCCACGACGGTGCGCCGGTGCCGCCGTCCCCGGCGGCCCGGGCGGGTCACTGCAGCCGCAGCGCCAAGGTGAGCGACGAGAATGCGAAGACGAGGGCCACGGTGACGGTGATCCGGTCGAGATTCCGCTCCACCACCGTCGAGCCCTGCGCGGCGGCCCCGACGCTCCCGCCGAACATGTCCGAGAGCCCGCCGCCCTTGCCGCTGTGCATGAGGATGAGGAAGATCATGGCGAGCGCGCTCACCACGACCAGCACGACGTAGATCACCGTCAGCATCCCGCAATGTCCTCCACACGCATCCGTAACGTCAACCGGCAGAGGAACGGTAGCAGGCAGCGACCTCGCGGATGATGGCGAGGAACGTCCCGGCGTCCAGGCTGGCCCCACCCACGAGCAGGCCGTCCACGTCCGGCTCGGCCACCATCTCGGCGCTGTTCTCGGGGGTGACCGACCCTCCGTACTGGATCCGGACGGCCGCCGCCGCCTCCCCGGCCAGGTCGGACAGGACCGCCCGGATCTCGGCGCAGGCCTCCTCGGCGTCCTCGGCCGTGGCCGGGTTGCCGGTGCCGATGGCCCAGATCGGCTCGTAGGCGAGGACCAGACCGGCCACCTGGTCCGGCAGGAGGCCGTCGAGGGCCGCCCGGATCTGGTGGCCCAGGCGCTCGGTGGTCCGGCCAGCCGCCCGCTCCTCTTCGGTCTCCCCCACGCAGACGATCGGCACCATCCGGCAACGGAGCACCCCCCGGAGGGTGGCGGCCACCTCGGCGTCGGTCATGTGGAAGAGCTGGCGCCGCTCGGAGTGGCCGACGAGGACGTAGCGCACGTCGAGCCGGGCCAGCATCGGCGGGCTCACCTCGCCCGTCTTGGCCCCCTGGTCGTCGGGGTTGCAGTGCTGGGCCCCGAGGGCCACCGGCACGTCCTCGCCGTCGAGGAGGAGCTGCACGGTGCGCAGGTCGGTGAAGGGCGGGTGCACCGACACGTCGAGCAGCTCGGTGTCGGCCGGTTGCAGCCGCAGCCCGAGGTCGCTCACCGTGTGGAGCGCCTCGATGTGGTCGTGGTGCATCTTCCAGTTGCCCGAGACGAGCGGTCGCCGTCCCTCTTGTGCCCCCACCCGTTCCCCCCTCGGTCCGCGTCTAGTCGGCGTCGTGGCCCGGGGCGTTCCGAGCGGATCGGAGCGCAGCCAGGCCAGGCAGGTCGCCGTGCTCGACCAGCTCCAGTGAGGCACCGCCACCGGTCGAGACGAAGTCGACCTGGCCGGCCAGCCCGAGGTGGTCGAGGGCGCTCACGCTGTCGCCGCCGCCGACCACGGTGTAGGCCGGCGACGTGGCCACCGCCTCGGCCACCCGCTTGGTGCCGGCGCCGAAGCGCTCGTCCTCGAACACTCCGACGGGGCCGTTCCAGAGCACCGTGCCCGCCGAGGCGATGGCCTCGGCGAAGGCCGCCGCGGTCTCGGGGCCGATGTCGAGACCCCGCCAGTCGTGCGGCAGGTCCCGGCCGAGGACCTTCGTCTCGCCGAGCGGACCCGACTCGTCCGGTCCCTCGGCCAGCCGGCCGCCGGGCTCGAGCGCCACGACGTCGACCGGCAGGAGGAGCTCGGCCCGGGACTCGTGCAGGAGGTGACGGCAGTCCTCGATCCGGCCGAGGTCGACCAGTGAGGACCCGACGTCGTGGCCCATGGCGGCCAGGATCGTGAACGCCATCCCGCCACCCACGGCGAGCACGTCCACCCGGGCGGCCAGCGCCTGGAGCACCCCCATCTTGTCGGCCACCTTGGCCCCGCCGACCACGGCCACGAACGGCCGCCGGGGCTCGTCGAGGAGGCCCCCGATCACCTCGACCTCCTTGGCCAGCCGGCGTCCGGCGGCACTCGGGAGGCGTTCCGGCGGTCCGACCACCGAGGCGTCGCGGCGGTGGCACACGCCGAAAGCCTCGTTCACGTAGGCGTCGAAGCCGGCCACGAGCTCGTCAGCGAAGCTCTCGTCGCCCGCCTTCTCTCGGGGGTCGAAGCGCAGGTTCTCGAGGAGCTCCACGCCGGGGGCCAGCTCCGCCAGCCGGGCCCGCACCGGCGCCATGTCCCACTCCGGGTCGAAGCCGCCCTTCGGCCGCCCGAGGTGCGAGCACGCAGTGACCTCGGCGCCGGCGTTGACGAGCCAGCGCAACGTGGGGAGGGCGGTGTTGATGCGGAAGGCGTCGGCCACGACCCGGGTGCCGTCGGCGAGGTGCTCGAGCGGCACGTTGAAGTCCACCCGCACGAGCACCCGCCGGTGCAGGAGGTCGGGCAGGTCCTCCAGCAACGGGAGCCCCCGCAGCGCCGCCGGTCGCCGCCGCTCCGTCATGGTCGTCCCCCCTCGTCCACGTCCTGCTCGGTCACCCCGCCTCACCCACGAAGCGGACGAGATCGACGAGCCGGTTGGCGTAGCCCCACTCGTTGTCGTACCAGCCGAAGACCTTGACCAGGCTGGTGGCGTCGTCGATCGGCTGGATCATGGTGAGCTCCGAGTCGAAGACGCACGACGCCGGGTTGCCCACGATGTCCGAGGAGACGAGCGGCTCCGCCGAGTACTCGATGATGCCGGCGAGCGGCCCGGCCGCCGCCTCGGCGAAGGCCCTGTTCACCTCGTCGACGCTCGGCAGCCCGCTCACGACAGCCGTGAAGTCGGTGATGGAGCCGACCGGAATCGGCACCCGGAGGGAGTAGCCGTCGAGCCGCCCCTGCATCGAGGCCAGCACGAGCCCGGTGGCCCGGGCCGCGCCGGTCGAGGTCGGCACGATGTTGACCGCCGCCGCTCGGGCCCGCCGCAGGTCCTTGTGCTGGAGGTCGAGAAGGTTCTGGTCGTTCGTGTAGGCGTGGACCGTGGTCATGAGGCCGCTCGCCACGCCGAAGGCGTCGTCGACGACCTTCACCATCGGGACGAAGCAGTTGGTCGTGCACGAGGCGTTGGAGATCACCACATGGAGGGCCGGGTCGAAGGTCTCCGAGTTCACGCCCATGACGAACGTGGCGTCGGCGTCCTTGGCCGGGGCGCTGATGATCACCCGCTCGGCCCCGCCCTTCAGGTGGGCCGCCGCCTCCGAGCGGGCGGTGAAGAGGCCGGTCGACTCGAGCACCACCGGGCACCCGAGGTCGCCCCACGGGAGGGCGGCCGGGTCCCGCTCGGCCAGCACCTGCATGTGGTGCCGGCCAGCGCTGATCACGTCGCCGTCGACCGAGACCGGCACGTCCAGATGGCCCTGCGTCGAGTCGTACTCGAGCAGGTGCCCGAGGGTCTCGGGCGAGGTGAGGTCGTTCACCGCCACCACCTCGATGTCGGCCCCCTGGGCCAGGGCCGCCCGCACGAAGCTGCGTCCGATCCGGCCGAAGCCGTTGATGCCTACCCGTACCGTCATCGCCTGTTCCTCACTCCCGCCTCCTCCAGGCCCCCGGACAACCTGCTCATGCCAGCAGGTCCGAGAGCACCGATGCCAGTTTCGCCGGCTCGTGGACGAGGCCGTTACGACCGGCCAGGTCGGTGTCGACGACCGGGCAGCCCACCTGCCCGAGTTCCATCCCCGCACTCGTGTCGCACAGCACCACGTCCACCGGCACCCCGTGCTCGCTCAGCGCGGCCAGGTGGGCGGCCACGTCGTAGCCCTCGGTCTCGGGGACCTGGGGCCGCAGGTTGCACACGTAGACCCTCTGGGCCGAGGTGGCCAAGAGGGCCGCCGCCACCGCCCCCACCGCCGCGGCCGCCAGCACGCTCGTGTAGAGCGAGCCCGGTCCGATCACCACCTGGTCGGCCCGGGCGATGGCCTCGGTGGCCTGCGGGGGCGGCCCGGCGTCGGCCGGCACGAGCGAGATGTGCCGGAGGCGCGGCGTCCGGGACACGGCCACCTGGCCGGCCACCTCGCCGCCCTCGGCCTCGCCCTTCAGCACGACCGGCTCGGTGGTGGCCGGCAGCACCCGGCCGGCGGTGTGGAGCAGCTCCGCCGCCGCCTCGACCCCGGCCGTCGTGTCCCCGGTCGCCTCGACCAGGCCGGCCAGCACGAGGTTGCCGAGGGCGTGGCCGGCCAGCTCGCCCTCGTCGAAGCGGTGCTCGAAGGCCCGGGCGAGCACCGAGCCCGGCTCGGCCAGGGCGACGAGGCACTTGCGGAGGTCGCCCAGGGCCACGACGTCGAGGAGCTCACGCAGGCGACCCGACGACCCGCCGTCGTCGGCCACGGAGACGACGGCCGTGACGTCGTCGGCGTAGCGGCGGATGGCCTGCAGCGCCGCTGCGCAGCCGTGCCCACCGCCGACCGCCACCACCCTGGGTCGGCGGGCCCCCGCCGGGCAGGTCAACGGTCCACGTCCCGGTGGAAGACCGTCGTGGCCACGGCGTGTCCGCGCAGCCGCTCGGCCAGCTCCTCGGCCAGCACCACCGAGCGGTGGCGCCCGCCGGTGCAGCCCATGGCCACGCTCAGGTAGGACTTCCCTTCCCGGGTGTAGGCCGGGACGAGGCTGGTCAACAGCTCGTCCACCCGCGTCAGGAACTCGAGCGTCTCGGGCTGTTCCAGCACGTAGCGGCGGACGGCCTCGTCGAGGCCGCTCAAGGGGCGCAGCTCGTCCAACCAGAAGGGGTTCGGCAGGAAGCGGCAGTCGAAGACGAGGTCGACGTCGAGGGGGAGCCCGTGCTTGTAGCCGAAGGACACGACCGACGTCTGCAGGTGCGTCCGCCCGTCCCCGTTGCCGAAGAGCTCGATCACCCGCGAACGCAGCTGGTTCGAGTTGAGCTCCCCGGTGTCCACGATGACGTCGGCCGCCTCACGGAGCACGGCCAGCAGCCGGCGTTCGTCGGCGATCGATGCCTCGACGCCGCGGGCGGCCAGGGGGTGGCGCCGTCGGGTGCCCTCGAAGCGCCGCACGAGCACGTCATCGGGAGCGTCGAGGAAGAGGATGCGCACGTCGTGGCCGGCGTCGCGGAGCGAGCTCATGATCTCGGGCACGTCCTCCACGTGCTCGCCGCCGCCGCGGCCGATCACGAGGGCCACCCGCTCGTTCTCCCCGCCCGGGCGACCCGCCAGCTCGGCCACCTTCGTGATGAGGGCCGGGGGCAGGTTGTCGATGACGAACCACCCGACGTCCTCGAGGGCCGCGGCGGCCGTCGAGCGGCCTGCGCCGGACAGACCGGTGACCATGAGGAACTCGCTCATCTTTCTCCAGTCTCCCCCACCGGGACCGGGTCGTCCGAGAGTCGTTGGGCCCTTTCCGCGCTCCCCGTCGGCCCCGCCCGGGCGACCGATGGCGCCGGGCCCGGGCCGTGGAGCTTGCGGTAGAGGGCCTCGGCCACCTGGGCGGGGAGCCAGCTCAGGGCGAGGAGGTCCTCCAGGGGGGCAGTCCGCAGGGCCCGCATGCCGCCCACCTCCTTCAGCAGCCGGGTCCGGCGGGTGGGCCCGAGGCCGGGGACGCCGTCGAGGTCGCTCGAGGTCATGCGGGACCCGCGGCGCTGGCGGTGGAACCCGATGGCGAAACGGTGGGCCTCGTCGCGGACCCGCTGGAGGAGGTAGAGCGCTTCTGAGCCCCGGGGTATGCGCACCGGCTCGGCCCGGCCGGGGCGGTAGACCTCCTCGAACTGCTTGGCCAGGGCGGCCACCTCGATCTCGTCGGCCAGGCCCAGCCGCTCGAGCACCCGCTCGCCCACCGCCAGCTGACCGCGGCCACCGTCGAGGAGGAGGAGCTGGGGCGGGTAGGCGAAGCGGCGCGGCCGGCGCCGCCGGCCGAGGTCGTCGAGGCTGTCCTCGTCGGTCGCCTCGTCGCGGACCTCGGCCTTGGCCCGCTCGTCGAGGAGGGCCCGGAGCCGGCGGGTCAGCACCTCCTCCATCGCTGCGTAGTCGTCGTTGACGGCGACCGACTTCACCTTGAACTTGCGGTAGTCCGACTTCTTCGCCAGCGCATCCTCGAACACCACCATCGAGCCCACGTAGTCCGTGCCCTGCAGGTGGCTCATGTCGAAGCACTCGATACGCAGGGGGGCCCGCTCGAGTTCGAGCGCCGCCTGCAGCTCGGTCATGGCCTTGCTGCGGCTGTTGTGGTCACCCGCCCGCCGCATGCGCTGGCGAGCCAGGTCCTCGGCCGCATTGCGGGTGACCGTCTCCTGGAGGGACCGCTTCGACCCCCGGCGGGGCACTGCCACCTCGACCGGGCCGCCCCGCAGGCCTGAGAGCCAGGTGGCGATGAGCTCGCGCTCCTCGGGCTCCTCGGGCACGAGGACCCGCCGTGGCACCTCGAGACCGCCCGCCCCGTAGAGCTGCTCGAGCACCCGGGCCGCGAACTGCGGTCCGTTCAGGTCCTCGACCTTGTCGGCCACGTAGCCCTTGCGCCCGACGACCCGGCCTCGCCGGACGAAGAACACCTGGACCGCGGCCTCGAGCTCGTCCTCGGCGATCCCCAGGACGTCGAGGTCCTCGGGCCGCTCGGTCACCATCTGCTGGGCCTCGGCGGCCTTGCGGACGGCCCCGATGCGGTCCCGGAGGCGGGCAGCCCGCTCGAACTCGAGGTCCTCGGCCGCCTGGTGCATCTCACGCTCCAGCGCGGCCAGGATCGGCGCCGTCTCGCCGGAGAGGAAGCGCATCAGGTCCTCGACGAGGCCCTGGTAGCGCTCGTGGTCGACCGCCCCGATGCAGGGGCCCGAGCACCGCTCGATGTCGTAGAGGAGACAGGGCCGGCCGAGCCGCTCGTGGCGCTTGAACTTGTTGTCCGAGCAGGTACGGACGGGGAAGCTCCGGAGGAGAAGGTCGAGGGTCTCGCGGATGGCCCCGACGTGGCCGTAGGGGCCGAAGTAGCGGACGCCCTTGCGCTTGCGGCCCCGGACCACGGCCGGGCGGGGCCACTCCTCTGCGACCGTCACCGCCAGCCACGGGTAGCTCTTGTCGTCCTTCAGGCGGACGTTGAAACGAGGCTGGTGTTCCTGGATCAGGGCGTACTCGAGCATGAGCGCCTCGACCTCGGTGCGCACCACCACCCACTCGACGTGGTCGGCCTGGGCCACCATCTGGGCGGTTCGCGGCGGGAGGACCGCCGGGTCCTGCCAGTAGGACGGCAGCCGGTGCCGGAGGGACTTGGCCTTGCCCACGTAGAGGACCCGGCCGTCGGCGTCGAGGAACTGGTAGGACCCGGGCGCGTCGGGAATCGATCCCGTAGCCGGTCGGGTCTGCATCACCACCAGTCTTACGTCTCGGCGGCCAGATCGTGCCGATGCGTCGCGGCCAGCCCAGCGCCCCGACCAGGCCGAACATCGGCGCGTCGGGCGGCCCGGGCGCGTAGACTGGCGCTGCCGGGCCTGGCTTCCCGGCGACATACGCACCGAGGCCGACATACCCGCGGATGGGCGACCAGGCTGTCCCCGCCGGCCAATCGGTGCGCTCCCCACAGGGGGTAGACAACATGATCCGGCTCCAAGGTGCCCTCCCCGACCGCTACACCAGCGCGTCGCCCGAGGAGCTCGCCGATTGGATCGGCGCGGCCAAGCAAGCGCTCGGCGAACGGCTCCTCGTGCTCGGCCACCACTACCAACGGGACGAGGTGATGCGCTGGGCCGACGCCCGGGGCGACTCCTTCGGCCTGTCCCGCATCGCCGCCGACCGCCACGACGCCGAGTTCGTGGTGTTCTGCGGCGTCCACTTCATGGCCGAGTCGGCCGACATCTTGACCGGGGACCACCAACAGGTCCTGCTCCCCGACCTGAACGCCGGGTGCTCGATGGCCGACATGGCCGACCTCGACTCGGTCGAGGAGGCCTGGGAGGCCCTCGCCGATGTGACCGACGTCGAGCGCATCGTGCCGGTCACCTACATGAACTCGGCCGCCGCCCTGAAGGCCTTCGTCGGGCGCCACGGCGGTGCCGTCTGCACGTCCTCCAACGCCCGGGCCGTGCTGACCTGGGCCCTCGGGGCCCCGGGCGGCGACGGCGGCCGGGGTGACAAGGTCCTCTTCTTCCCCGACCAGCACCTCGGACGCAACACTGGCTACCAGCTCGGCTACGCGGCCGAGGAGATGGCCCTCTGGAACCCCCGTTTCGACCTCGGCGGCCTGGAGGAGGCCGACGTGAAGGCGGCTCGGCTGCTCCTCTGGAAGGGGCACTGCTCGGTGCACCAGCGGTTCCGGCCCGAGCACGTGACGGCCTTCCGGGAGGAGCACCCCGGCGGCATCGTGATCGTCCACCCCGAGTGCGCCCACGAGGTGGTCGAGGTGGCCGACGAGGTGGGGTCGACCGACTACATCATCAGGGCCGTGGGCGCGGCCCCGGCCGGTGCGGTGCTCGGCATCGGCACCGAGATCCACCTCGTGAAGCGCCTGGCCGACGAGACGCCGGACAAGACCGTCGTCTGCCTGGACCCGCTCGTCTGCCCCTGCTCGACGATGTTCCGCATCGACGCACCCCACCTGGCCTGGGTCCTCGAGGGCCTGGTCGAGGGCGACGTGCGGAACCGCATCACCGTCGATCCGGAGACGGCGGCCTGGGCGCGCCTCGCGCTGGAGCGCATGCTCGAGATCGTCTGACCCCGACTCGGTTCGGGCCAGCGGCCCGCTCAGGTGGTCGGGGTCGCCGTCGTGACGGTCGTGGGCGGCGCCGTGGTCGTCGTCGAGGGCGCGGTCGTGGTGGTGTCGGCTCCGTGGTGGTGGCGCCGGGCCACCGTGGTCGGCGCCGACGGCGGGGCGGTGGTGGCGCTCGACGTCGGGGCCGTGGTGGCCGTGGTCCCTTGCTGCACCGTGGTGGGCGTGTTCGAGGTGGTGGGCGAGCTCGTCGTGGTCGAACCGTTCGCGGCGTCCGGCGACACACAGTTCGGCGGCGCCGCGGCGTTGCCCGGCTGGCCAGGCATGAGCACGGTGCCGGCGCAACCGAAGTTCGAGAGGTCCACCTGGAGGGTGACGGTGCCACCGTCGCCGAAGCTGGTGACCGAGGTGGCCTCACGGATGTAGCCGTTGGCGTCGACCGCCACCGTCACCATCGTGCCCGTGTAGCCCTCCTGGTCGAGCACACCGACCGCGTCCTGGATCGTGGTCACCTGGTCGGGCGTGACGTCTGCGGCCCGGACGAGGTGGCTCGGGTCCTCGCTCACCTGGTACTCCGTGACCGGGGCCCCGCCCACCGTCCCCGTGCTCACCTGGGCCGCCCCGGTCACGTCGCTCCGGTCGAGGTTGAGGTAGCCGACCGGGCTGGCCAGGCCGAGCATCGACACCGCGCCCTCACGGTTGCCGAGGGTCGACTCGACGATGCTGGCGAACTCCGAGAGCGCCCCGCCGTCACCGAAGCCGCCACCCATGCCGGGCCCGGGCGCGGTCCCGGCGTCGGTGCCGACGTACTCCCAGACGCCGTCGCTGTCCACGCGCACGGTGACCCCGCCAGCCACGCTGGCCGTGGCCACCATGGCCTTCGGGTCGACGTTGATGACGCCCTGGCCACTGAAGCTCTGGGCCGAGTACGAGGCGGACATGGAGTTCACCGAGCACACCCAGTGGGGGTTGGCGCCGCCGCCGCTCGACTGGATCGCCTGGTTGGCGCTGGCCGGGTTCCCCTCGGCCGTGGCCACCGGCCCGCTCTGGGGCGGACAGGAGTAGGAGACCTTGGTCTCCACCGGGCTGTTCGGCCCGGTCTCGGTCATCTGGTAGCTCATGTCGAAGCTGTTCGAGTCGGTGGTGGCGCTGAGCGCCGCGAGCACCTGCTGCTCGGCCGGACCCTGGCCCAGGTGGACCTGCTTCTTCGGGGCGGCACTCGGGGCGCCCGTGGCGCTGAGCACGAGCCCGAGAGGCACGGCCACGAGGGCGAGGCACGCCGCCGCCGCGGCCACCACGCCGACCCGGCGACCCGGTCGGCCCGGGGGGCGCTCGGCCAGGTCGTCGTCGAGCCAGAGACCGGTCTCTTCGACGTCCTCGGGGTTCCGACGGGCTTGACGATCTCTCGGGGCCATCTCGTCGCCTCCCCCACTCGTCCGGTACCGTGATACTACTCCTGGTACGAACCGAGGTCGAGAGGTTCGCCGGTGATCCGTAAAATTCGTAGACACCGCCTTGAACTGGAAGTTCTGGCTGTCCCCGACGGCGAGGAGACCGGCCTGCCCGGCCGAGGCCAGCAGCTTGGCCGCGGTGGCCGGCGCCTTGCCCGGGACCTCGCCGAAGTCCCGGACGAGCACCTCGGCCAGCGCCGGGGCGCCACCTTCGGGGAGCTGTCCCCCCTCGAGCACCGCACGGAAGAGGGGCACCGACGAGAACGCCGCCCTGCGGGCGGCCGCGGCGGCCCGCTCGTCGCCGCCGAGGATGGCCCGGGCCCGGTCGGTCGAGGTGACGTCTTCTCGGCTGAGCCGCCGCGAGGTGCGACCGGCCACCAGTCCGAACAGCCGGGCGTTGGCCAGCCGACTGAGGAAGGCCCCGTTGGCCACGCCGCTGTACCCGAGGGCCGGCGCCAGCTGCGCCGGGGTGGCGACCCCACCGAGATCCTCGACGACGCGAGCCACCGCCACCGACGCGTCGAGGTCGTAGGTCACCGACCGGTAGCGCGACCGGTTGGTCGATCTCGGCGACGGATCTCGTTGTGCCACCACTCCTCCATCCGGCCGCACGGCCAGACGGCCACGCGTGGTCGGTGGCCGGCGGGCGGTTCTGCCCGTCGTCAAGTCTTACCGCCTCCTAGGCTGCGGCGGTGACCGAGGCCGCGAACCGCCGTCTCGAGGTCGGGTTCACGGCCCCGGAAAACGGCCCGACCAGGCTGGACGCGGAGCAGGCCGCCGCCGAGCAGACGCCGGCCGAACTGTTCGCCTCCCTGGTGGCCTCGGTCCGCCGGGTGGTCTTCACCGAGGACCGGACCGTCGAGCTGAGCGTGGCCTGCCTCCTCGCCGGGGGTCATCTGCTCCTGGAGGACCACCCCGGACTGGGCAAGACCACCCTCGCCAAGGCGCTGGCTCGGTCCCTCGGTCTGGGCTTCCGTCGCGTCCAGTTCACCGCCGACCTGCTGCCGGCGGACATCACCGGGGCCATGCTGCTCGACCGGGGGACCGGTGAGCCGACGTTCCGCCCCGGTCCGGTCTTCACCAACGTCCTCATGGCCGACGAGCTCAACCGGGCCTCACCGCGAGCCCAGTCCGCGCTCCTCGAGGCGATGGAGGAGCACCAAGTCACGGTGGACAGCGAGAGCCATCGTCTCCCGAATCCGTTCATGGTGGTGGCCACGCAGAACCCCTACGACGCCGCCGGCACTTCGCCGCTCCCCCACGGTCAGCGGGACCGCTTCCTCCTCCGCCTCTCGCTCGGCTATCCCGGCCGCGACGAAGAGGACGCCCTCCTTGCCGGGGCCGACCCGGCCGACGTGGTGCGCACCCTCGAACCCGCCCTCCGGCCCGAGGAGCTGCGGTCCCTCATGGCCGCGGCCCGCGCCGTCCACGTGGCGCCGCTCGCCCGGGGCTACGTGCTCGACCTGGTCGAGGCGACCCGGCACCACCCGGCGGTGGCGGTCGGGGCCTCGCCGCGGGCCGCCCGGGCGGTGCTCCGCGCCGCCGCGGCCATCGCCGTGGCCCGTGACCGCCGCTACGTGGCCCCCGAGGATGTCCAGGAGGTGGCCGTGGCGGCGCTGGCCCACCGGATCCTGCTCGAGGCCATGGAGGTCCTCTCCGTGGACCGCCCGGCCCTCGTCGTCGAAGAGCTCGTCCGCACGGTGCCCGTCCCGCTCGCCCCCGGGCCGGCCGGAGGGACGTGACCCTGGCGGTCGGTCACGGCGGTGAGCTGCCGGGCCGGCCGCGCTGCACCGCCCGGGGCTGGGGCGCGGTCGGCCTGTTCGCCACGACGCTGGTCCTCGCCGTCGTCACGTGGTCGGCCGGCCTCGCCGCGCTCGCCGTCGCCGCCGCCGTCCCCCTCGTCGCCTCGTCCTTCCTCGCCCGCTCCCGCGCCGCCGCCGTGGCCGCGGGCGCCCGGCTCTCGGTGCATCAGCTCCCGGCGATGGTCCCGGTCGGCGACGCCGCGTCGGTCGAGCTGGTGGTCCGTCAGCACGGCGCCCGACCGACGCCCGGGTTCGCAGTCGACCGACCGGAACGACGTTGGCGCCGGGTGGCCGGGCTCGCGGCACTGCGCCCGGCGGAACGGCCCCCGCCGATGCCCCGCCTCGCCCCGGCGCGGCGCGACCTCGTCGAGTTTCCACCGCTCGCACCCGGGGCGTCCGCCCGGGTCCTCCGACCGACGCCGACCGGACGGCGCGGCCTCTTCGTCCTCGACCTCGTCACGACGTGGGTGCACGATCCGTTCGGCCTCGTTGGCGTGCCGGTGGCCGTCACCGGTCCGGCGTTCGCCGTGGTCCATCCGCCGCAGGCCGAGCCCACGGCCGTCCCGGCCGTCGGCGGCCTGGACCCGCTGGCCGAGAGCGAGCTGGCCGACGAGCGGATCACCCCCTACGGGGGTGGCCTCGGCGAGCTGAGCGGACTTCGCCCCTACGTCCCGGGCGACCGGCTCCACCTGCTCCACTGGCCGGCGCTCGCCCGCTACGGCGAGCTGCTCGTGCGGGAGTTCGACCCGGCGGCGGGGACCGTCGTGCGGGTCCTCCTCGACGACCGGCCCGGCGTGCACCGGCGCCGCGAGTTCGACGGGGCGCTGTCGCTCACCTACGGCCTCGCCGTGGCCGCGGTCGCCTCGGGTCTGCCCTGCGAGGTGGTCACCCTCTCGGGCGAGCGCACCGTGGTGGCCCCGACGGCGGCCGGGCTCGCCGCGCTCGTGCCCGTCCTCGCGGCGGCCCAACCCCGGGCCGCCCGCGGCCGTTCCGGACGCGCCACCACCCTCTCGCCCACGGTCGCCGGCGGCCCGCCCGGCGTCACGCTCGTCACGACCTCGGACGCGGCGCGCTCGCTCCCCGAGGGCCTCGTCCGCCGCTCCCGGTTGGTGGTGGCGTGAGCCGACGGGCCCCCGCACCCCTCGTCGAGGTGGTCTGTGGTGCCATCGCCCTGCTTGGCGCGCTGGCCCTCGCCCGTCTCGTCGGTGGGGGCTGGCGGGCGGCCACGCTCGGTCCGCTGACCCTGACGGCGTTCGCCGGGTACGCGACGTGCGCCGCGGCGGCGCGGCGGGCCGGCGGCACGAACGGCTTCAGCGTGGCGTTGGGCGTCGTCGCCGTGGCGCTCGTGGCCCTCTGGACCGTGCTCGCCCGGGCGACCGACGTCGGCCTGCCGACCGCTCGGACGTGGCGCCGGTTGCGGTCCGATCTCGTCGCGGCGCGACCGACGCTCCACGCGTTCCACCTCCCGCTCCGGGTCCAACCGGGGACCGTGCTCCTGGCCGCCCTGCTCGCCGGGCTGGTCGCGGTGGCCGGCCGATCGCTGCTCGGCCCCGACCGCCGACGCCAGATCCTCCGTCCGGCGGTGGCCCTCCTCCCCTGCCTCGGGCTCGTCGTCTGGTCGCTCGCCGCCGTCGGTGGCACGGGGGCCGTCACCCTGGCGCTCGCCACCGCGGCGGCCGCGCTCTTTCTGCTCGGCCTGGCCGACCGTCCGCCGCGGCCGGTCCCACCCGACCAGGCCGACGGTCGGGGACGGCCGCGGACGGGACCGGGGGCGGTGCTCGTCGGCGGCCTCGCCGTCGGACTGGCCGCCGCCGTCGGGTTGCCGCTCGCCGCGGCGGCCGGCACGGCCGGCGGGGGCAACGGCGTCGGGACGGCGACGTCGGCCACGGGCCTGGCCCTCGTCTCGGACCCGGTGGGCGTGGAGCGGCGGGACCCCGACCTCGTGCTGTTCCGGGCCACCACGCCCGTCCCCACCTATTGGCAGCTCGGGCTGCTCGACCTCGACCAGGGCGGCCGCTTCGTCCCCGGCCCCGACGAGCTCACGGCGCTCCACGGGGCCGGGGCCGGGGCCTCGGCCACCGTCGGTCCCGTGCTCGCTGGACAGACGTTCACGGCCAGGGTCACCGTGGCCGGACTGTCCTCGCGGCTCCTCCCGGTCCCGCTCGACACCGAGTCGGTCGCCGGCCCGGTCGACACGGTCATGACCGGCCTCGGGGCGCTCAGCTCGGAAGTGAGCGCCCCCGGCGACCGCTACCAGGCCGTGGCCATCGTCCCGAAGGCGGTGGACCCGGCGTCGGCCGGCGGTCCGAGCGGCCTCAGCCCGGCGGCCGAGGCACCCGATCTCGTGCTCCCGCCCCTGCCCTCGGCCGTCGAGCAACTGGCCCGGCAGCTCACCGCGCTGGCGAGCACGCCGCTCGGCAAGGCCGAGCTCCTCGTCGACTACCTCCGCTCCGACCAGTTCCGCTACACGCTCGACGTCACCAGGCCGCCGGCCGGAACCGACCCGCTCGTCGACTTCCTCACCCACACCCACACCGGTGACTGCGAGGACTTCGCCGGCGCCTTCGCCGTCCTCGCCCGAGCCGTCGGCCTGCCCACCCGCCTCGTCGTGGGCTTCACCGCCGGGCAACGGGTCGGTGACGGCACCTACGTCGTGACGGGGGCCGACGCCCACGCCTGGCCCGAGGTCTACCTCGACGCCCGCCTGGGTTGGGTCTCCTTCGAGCCGACGCCGGAGCAGCCCTCGGGCAGCCAGGTCCCCGACGGGGTGGTCGGCCCGACCGGCATCAGCAGCGGTTCGAGGGAGCCGCGGCCGGTGACGCCGTCGAGCCTCGGCGCCACCCCGACGCTGCCGCCGGCCTCCGCGCCCTCGACCAGCCCGCCGACGACCGCCGCCTCCCCGACGACGGCCCGGGGCGCGGCGCCGACCGTCGCTCCACCGGCCCCGGGCGGCGGGAGCGCCCCCCTCGTCGTGACGCTCCTCCTCGTGGCGGCGCTCGGCCTCTTGGCTGGCGCGCTCTTCCGCCTCCGACGGCGGCGACGGCGACGGCCGGGGCCGCCGGCTCGCCGGGTGGCCGCTGCCTGGGCCACGGCGGAACGGGCTCTCGGCCGGGCCGGGGTGTCCCGGCCGCCGGGGCGCACCCCGCGGGACCATGCCCGGGCCCTCCGGGCGGCGGCCGAGCGCCGGGCCGCGCTGTCGGGCGGCGCCCGCCCGGGTGACGACGCCCTCGTGGCCGCGCTGGCCGACGTCGAACGGTTGGCCGCTTGGGCAGAGGAGGCGGCCTACGGCCCCGACGAGGTGCCCGGGCACCAGGCCCGCTCGGCCGAGGCGTCGGCGGCCCGGGTCGAGCGGGCGCTCCGCGGCGACGGGCGGCGTCGGCTGGGCTCCCTCGCCCCGGCCGTCGAGGACGGCGCGTTCATCGGCGCCGGCCGGGAGGGCTAGCCGGCCCGGGCGAGCACGGGGGCGAGCACCTCGCCGGTGTAGCTGCCGGCCGTCTTGGCCACCTGCTCGGGCGTGCCTTCGGCCACGAGCCGACCGCCGCCGTCGCCGCCGTCGGGCCCGAGGTCGATGATCCAGTCGGCGGACTTCACGACGTCGAGGTTGTGCTCGATCACGACCACCGTGTTGCCCTGGTCGACCAGCCGCCCGAGCACCTCGAGCAGCCGCCGGGTGTCCTCGAAGTGGAGCCCGGTCGTGGGCTCGTCGAGGATGTAAAAGGTGCGGGTCGTCGAGCGCCGGCTGAGCTCGGTGGCCAGCTTCACTCGCTGGGCCTCCCCGCCCGAGAGCGTCGGGGCCGGCTGGCCCAGCCGCACATAGCCGAGACCCACGTCGACGAGGGTCTGCAGGTGCCGGGCGATGGCCGGCTGGTGGGAGAAGAAGGCGAGCGCCTCCTCGCACGACATGTCGAGGACCTCGGCGATGTTCTTGCCCCGGAACGTGACCTCGAGGGTCTCGCGGTTGTAGCGGGCCCCGTTGCACACCTCGCAGGGGACGTAGACGTCGGGGAGGAAGTGCATCTCGATCTTGATCGTGCCGTCGCCGGCGCAGGCCTTGCAGCGCCCGCCGCGCACGTTGAAGGAGAACCGACCCGGCTGATAGCCGCGCACTTTGGCCTCGGGCGTCTGGCTGAAGAGCCGCCGGACGTGGTCGAACACGCCGGTGTAGGTGGCCGGGTTCGAGCGCGGCGTCCGGCCGATGGGCGCCTGGTCCACGTCGACCACCTTGTCGAGGTGCTCGACGCCTTCGACCGACTTGTGCCGCCCGGGCACCGTCTTGGCCCGGTTCAGCTGCTGGGCCAGGACCTGCAGCAAGATGTCGTTCACGAGGGTCGACTTGCCCGACCCCGAGACCCCGGTCACCGCCACGAGGCAGCCGAGCGGGAACGTCACGTCCATCCCGGTCAGGTTGTGCTCGAGCGGCCCGCGCACGACTACCGCGTGACCGTTGCCCGGGCGGCGGCGCTCGGGCAACGGGATGCGTCTCGACCCCGAGAGGTACTGCCCGGTCACCGAGGCCTTGTTGTTCAGGAGCCCGCCCCGGCCGGCCACCGGGCCCGAGTGCACGATCTCGCCCCCGTGCTCGCCCGCCCCGGGCCCGATGTCCACCACGTGGTCGGCCGTGCGGATGGTCTCCTCGTCGTGCTCGACCACGATCACCGTGTTGCCGATGTCGCGGAGCCGCAGGAGCGTCTGGATGAGCCGGTGGTTGTCCCGCTGGTGCAGCCCGATCGACGGCTCGTCGAGGACGTAGAGCACGCCCACGAGGCCGCTCCCGATCTGGCTGGCCAGGCGGATCCGCTGGGCCTCGCCGCCCGAGAGCGTGCCGGCCGAACGGGCGAGCGAGAGGTAGTCGAGTCCCACGTCGAGGAGGAACTGCATCCGCTCGCGGATCTCCTTCAGGACCCGGTCGGCGATGAGGTGGTCCCGCTCGGTCAGCTCGAACGCGGCGATGGTCCCGACGGCCCGGGCCACCGACTGGCTGCACAGCTCGTAGATGTTGAGGCCGCCCACCGTCACGGCGAGGGACTCGGGCTTGAGCCTCGCCCCGCCGCAGGCCGGGCAGTCGACCTCGCGCATGTACTGCTCCACCTGCTCGCGCGACCAGTCCGACTCGGAGTCGGCGTGCCGCCGCTGGAGCCAGGGCACGATGCCCTCGTAGTAGGAGTGGTAGGAGCGGGTCCGGCCGAAGCGGTTCTTGTAGTGCACGTGGACCTGCTTGGTCCCCGAGCCGTAGAGGACGAGCTTTTTGTCCTTGGCCTTCAGCTTCGACCAGGCGACGTCGACCGAGAACCCGCCGAGCTCGGCGATCCCGTTCACGAGGCCGGTGAAGTAGTCGCTCCTCGCCGAGGCCCACGGCGCCAGGGCCCCCCCGGCCAGGGAGAGCGAGGGGTCGGGCACGACGAGGTCCGGGTCCACCTCGAACTTGGTCCCGAGGCCGAGGCAGGTCGGGCAAGCCCCGTAGGGGGAGTTGAAGGAGAAGCTGCGGGGGGCCGGCTCCTCGAAGCTGATGCCGTCGTAGGCACAGGCGAGGTGCTCGCTGAAGGTGATGACCTCCTCCTCGTCGCCCCCCCGGTCCACCGACACCTCGGCCGTCCCGCCGGTCAGCCCGAGCGCCGTCTCGATCGACTCGGTCAGCCGCTGGCCGATCCCGTCCCGCACCACCAGGCGGTCCACGACGACCTCGATCGTGTGCTGCTCGTAGCGGGCCAGCTGGAGCCAGGCCCGGTCGGCGAGCTCCAGCGGCTGGCCGTCCACCCGGGCCCGGGCGAACCCCTGCTTGGCCAGGTCGTCGAGGAGGGCGCTGTACTCCCCCTTCCGGCCCCGGACCACCGGGGCGAGGACCGAGAACCGGGTCCCGTCGGGGAGCTCGAGCACCCGGTCGACGATCTGCTGGGGCGTCTGACGGGCCACCGGCCGGCCGCAGATCGGGCAGTGGGGCCGGCCGATCCGGGCGTAGAGGAGCCGGAGGTAGTCGTAGACCTCGGTGATGGTCCCGACCGTCGACCGGGGGTTGCGCGAGGCCGACTTCTGGTCGATCGAGATGGCCGGCGAGAGGCCCTCGATGAAGTCCACGTCGGGCTTGTCCATCTGGCCGAGGAACTGCCGGGCGTAGGCCGAGAGCGACTCCACGTAGCGGCGTTGGCCCTCGGCGTAGATGGTGTCGAAGGCGAGCGAGGACTTCCCGGATCCCGACAGCCCGGTGAAGACGATCAGCCGGTCACGCGGCAGGTCGAGGGAGACGTCCTTCAGGTTGTGCTCGCGTGCCCCACGAATGACCAGACGGTCGGACACGAGGCGAGGATACCGGAGCGATTTGGCACTCCGATCGGGCGTGGGCCGGGGGGTCACCCGACCACGTTAGCGAACATGTGTTCGGAAGGCAGCCACCACCGGCGCCATCCTCCCGGCCACCCGGCGGCAACATGGTCGTCACCTTTGGTGGGCCGAGCACCTGGCCGGGTGGCAGACTTGCCGAGGTCGGTGCACACGAGGTCGACCGCGGCGGGCGGGGCGCACGCCCCTGGAGGTCCACCCGATGAGCCAGGTACCCATGGGCCAGAGCTGGTGGAAGGCCGGCGACGGGCTCTGGTACCCGCCGGGCGTGCGCCCGGTCGCCACAAAGGACCCGTACCGGCGCCGGCTCGCCGTCCTCGTGGTCGCCCTCGTCGTGGTGGCGGTCGTCGGCGCGGTGGTGCTCGTCAGCCACCTCGGCCCGGCCCCCCCGCCGGTCCAGCTCGGTGACCCGCCGCCCGTGCCCGCCGGGCAGCCCCAGCTGCACGGGGCCGACATCGGGACCACCCGCACGCTCTTCGACGGCTCCCACGAGGTCCAGGTGACCCTGGTGGCGGTGGTGAACCCCGTGAAGACGTCGGCGGGGCAGAACTTCCACCTCGACCCGCTGGCCACCACCGGCTCGGTGGTGGGCATCGAGCTACGCCTCCACAACTCCGGCCCGGGCTCGGTGCTGCTCTCCTCGGGCAGTGTGAACAGCGGCCTCTTCGTCAAGCTGGTCCTGGGCGCCGACGTCGTCGAGGGGGCCTTCGACCGGGTGTCGCCCCTCGGCGAGCCCTTCAACGTCTACGCGCCGATCCCCGAGGCGAGCGCCACGGCCGGTTGGGTGCTCGTCGACCTGAGCACGCTCCCCTCGCCCACGCCCCCGCCGACCAGTGTGAGCATCGGCTTCTACGGCACGCCGAGCAGCGGCGGCAGCCTCTTCCACTTGCCCTGACCGGGGGCGGGCCGCTCAGCGGCCGGGCACGCCCTCGGCCAGCCCCACGCTCCCGTCCTCCTCACCGTCGACGTGCTGCACCTCGCCGAAGGCGCCCGAGGCGGCGCGCAGCTCGAGCAGCTCGTCACGGAGGAGCGCCGCCTCCTCGTAGCGGAGCTCGGCCGCGGCGGCCCGCATCTCCGCCTCCAGCTGGACGAGGAGCTCGGCCACCTCGGCCGGCGGGGCCACCGCGCCGGGGCCGGTCGGCGTGAGGCCCGCCCGGGTCCGCAGCGCCCGGGTACCACGGCCCCGACGGACCTCGGCCCGGCTCCGGTGGGCCGACTCGGTCCGGTCGGAACCGCCGCGGAGGCGCTGCAAGATGTCGGTGACCGCCTTGCGGATCGTCTGGGGGTCGATGCCGTGCTCGGCGTTGTAGGCGATCTGGCGCTCCCGCCGGCGCTGCGTGATCCCCACCGCCGCGCGCATGGAGTCCGTGATCGTGTCGGCGTAGAGGACCACCTTGCCGTCGACGTTCCTCGCCGCCCGGCCCATCGTCTGGATGAGCGACGACGTCGAGCGCAAGAAGCCCTCCTTGTCGGCGTCGAGGATGGCCACGAGCGAGACCTCGGGGAGGTCGAGGCCCTCGCGCAGGAGGTTGATGCCGACCACCACGTCGGTCGTGCCGAGGCGGAGCTGGCGCAGGATCTCGATCCGGGTGATGGTGTCGACGTCGGAGTGCAGGTATTGCACCCGGACGCCGGCGTCGGCGAGATAGTCGGTGAGGTCTTCGGCCATCTTCTTGGTGAGCGTGGTGACGAGGACCCGTCCCCCGCGGGCCACCGCCTCTTCGATCCGGGCGAGGAGGTCGTCCACCTGGCCCTTGGTCGGCTGGATGACCACCTCGGGGTCGACGAGGCCCGTCGGCCGGATCACCTGCTCGACCACCTGGGCCGACGACTCGATCTCGTAGGGGCTCGGGGTGGCCGAGACGAAGATGGCCTGGGGCACCCGCTCGACGAACTCGTCGAAGCGGAGGGGCCGGTTGTCGACCGCCGAGGGCAGGCGGAAGCCGTGCTCGACGAGCACGTCCTTCCTCGAGCGGTCGCCGGCGTACTGGCCGTGCAGCTGGGGCACGGCCACGTGCGACTCGTCGATCACGACGAGGAGGTCCTTCGGGAAGAAGTCGAGGAGCGTGAACGGGGTCTCGCCGGGTTGGCGGCCGTCGAGGTGGCGGCTGTAGTTCTCGATGCCCGAGCACACCCCGGTCTCGGCCAGCATCTCGAGGTCGTGCTCGGTGCGGGCCCGCAGGCGCTGGGCCTCGAGGAGCTTGCCGTGCTGCTCGAACCAGGCGAGACGCTCCCGCAGCTCGACCTCGATGCTGCCGATGGCCCGCTGCAGGGTCTCCTCGCTCGCCGCGTAGTGGGTAGCGGCGAACACCACCACGTCCTCCTGCTCCTCCCCCATCTCGCCGGTGAGGACGTCGAACGGGACGATGCGCTCGAGCGTGTCGCCGAAGAACTCCAACCGCAGGGCCCGCTCCTCGTAGGCCGGGTGGACCTCGACCGTGTCGCCACGTGCCCGGAAGGTCCCCCGCACCAGGTTGGTGTCGTTGCGGTCGTAGAGGAGGTCGACGAGCCGGCGGAGGATGGCCCGCTGCTCGTAGTCCTCGCCGACCTGGAGGGCCAAGATGCGATCCCGGTACTCGTCGGGCGAGCCCAACCCGTAGATGCACGACACCGAGGCCACGACCACCACGTCGCGCCGCATGAGGAGCGACGACGTGGTGGCGTGCCGGAGGCGGTCGATCTCGTCGTTGATCGACGAGTCCTTCTCGATGTAGGTGTCGGTGCTCGGCAGATAGGCCTCGGGTTGGTAGTAGTCGTAGTAGGAGACGAAGAACTCCACCCGGTTCTTCGGGAAGAGCTCGCGGAGCTCCGCCGAGAGCTGGGCGGCGAGCGACTTGTTGGGCTCGATGATGAGGGTGGGCCGCTGGGCCGCCTCGATGGTCCAGGCGATCGTGGCGGTCTTGCCGCTCCCGGTGATGCCCTGCAGGGTCTGGAAGCGGTCACCCCGGGCCACGCCCTCGGCCAGGGCGGCGATGGCCGCCGGCTGGTCGCCGGCCGGGCGGAAGGGGGAGATGACGGAGAACTCGGGCACCGGGTCGAGCGTATCGGCCGGGTGTCGCGGCGCCGCCCCGCTCAGGCGGTCGGGGCCGCCCCTTGCGCCGCCGGCCGCCAGGCGGCCAGCCACTGCCAGAGCCGCTCGACCTCGGCCTCCAGGTGCTCGAGGGTGGACGAGTTGTCGAGCACGAAGTCGGCCTCTTCGAGGCGCTCCTCCCGCGTGATCTGGGCGGCCACCCGCTGCTCGGCGTCGGTGCGGTCGAACCCCCGCTGCTCGACGAGGCGTTCGATGGCCACGTCGACCGGGCAGTCGACCACCACCACCACGTCGAGGCCGACGCTCTGGCGGTGCTTGGCCGTGAGGAGCGGGATGGCGAGGACCACGACCCCGTCGGACCGCGCCGCGGCGGCCCGGCGCTCGGCCATCACCTGGCCGATCGCCGGGTGGGTGATGGCGTTCAGGTCGGCCAGGGCGGCGGGGTCCGAAAAGGCCAGGGCGGCGAGGGCCGGGCGGTCGAGCTCGCCGTGCTCGTCGAGGATCGTCGGGCCGAAGCGGTCGACGAGAGGCTGGTAGGCGGGGCCACCCGGCGCCACCACCTCGCGGGCGATGAGGTCGGCGTCGATGAGCACCGCCCCCCGCTCGACGAGCCCGTCGGCCACGGCCGACTTGCCGGCCCCGATGCCCCCGGTCAGGCCGACGACGGGCACGCCGAGCTCCCGGTGGGCGGCCCGCTCACCTGCGCCGGGGCCGGCGGGCCACGGCGAAGAGGACGAGCGTGGTGTCGTCGAGCTCCTCGGTCACGAACCAGTCGTCGACCGTGATCCCGGTCGTCCCCCCGGTGTCCTGCTTGGCCATGAGCCGGTAGGCCACCGGCAGGAGCCGGGTGTAGGTGGCGATGTACCAACGGCGCGGGATCTTGTGGCGCAGGTCGAACAGGTCGAGGGCGAGCACCTTCTTGGCCTTGGCCCGGCGGGCGGCGAAGTCCGCCTTCACTTCGGGCACGGCGTCGACGCCGCCCAGCCAGACGTCGTCGAAGTAGCGACCGAGGAGCTCGACGAGAGACTGCCGGTCGAAGAGGTGAACGTGGAAGGGGTTCTCGAAGTCAGCCGGCTCGTTGGGCGTGAGGAAGAAGGCCGTCCCGTCATCGGCGAGCACCCGGGCCAGCTCGGCCACGTGGCCCTTGGGGTGGACGAAGTGCTCGATCAGGTGCGACGAGCAGACGGCCGAGAAGGCGCCGCCGGCGAAGCCGAGGGCGAGGGCGTCCATCTGGGCCACCCGCAGGCCGGCCCGGCCGAACCGGGCCCGGGCCACCGACGTGGCCTCGCCGCTGTAATCGACGCCCACGACGGGACGGTCCGGCCCGGCGAAGCCCACCGACTCGAAGCCCTGGCCACAGCCCACGTCGAGCAGCGGCCCCGGCCCGAGGCGCTCGAGCACGGCCCGGTAGCCGGCGGCGTGGAGGGCCAGGAGAGAGTCGGGGGTCACCCCCTGGTGGGGGCGCTCCCCGGTCAGCTTGGCGCTCGCTCCTCGGGCCATGTCCCTCCCACTCGCCGGCCGGCCGCCGGCCGGGGTGGCCCGGGTCGGCATGCCCGACACGGCCAGTCCGAGCCATTTACACTACCGGGCACCGAAGTGCGGCGGCGGAGGGCTTCTCCCTGGCAGACCGGCAACGCTGACCCGTCCGGTGTGCTGCACGATCGGCCCGCCCCACGATGACGAGTACGACCACCACCCTCACCACCGCACCGCGGGCGGCCGCCAACTACCGCCAGCTCCGCCTCCGGCCCGAGACCGAACCGGGCGCCGTCCGCCGCCACGCCGGCTCCCTCGGCGGGGTCCTCGAGCACCTCTTGCTCGCCGGGCTGGCCTACCTGCCGTTCCTCCTCGTGAAGCCGGGGGTGGTCACCTCGGACACGAAGACCTACCTCTACCTCGACCCGGGCCGCTTCCTCCGTCAGGTGGCCTCGATGTGGAACCCGTCGGTGGGCCTCGGCACGGTCAACCACGAGTACATCGGCTACCTCTTCCCGATGGGGCCGTTCTTCTCGGTCCTCTCGGCCCTCCACGTCCCGATCTGGGTGGCCCAACGGCTGTGGCTCGGGACCATCCTCTTCGCCGCCGGGGCCGGCCTCCTCTACCTGGCCCGGGTGCTGAACGTCCGCGGCCCCGGCCGGGTGGTGGCGGCCCTCGCCTACATGCTCTCGCCGTACTTCCTCCAGTACGCCGGGCGCATCTCGGTGATCCTCCTCCCCTGGGCCGGCCTGCCCTGGATGGTGGCCTTCACCGTCCTCGCCCTCCGCAAGGGCGGGTGGCGCTATCCGGCCCTCTTCGCCCTCGTGGTGGCCAGCGTGAGCGGCATCAACGCCAGCTCGATCATCTACGTGGGCGTCGCCCCGGTCCTCTGGCTGATCTATGCGACGACCGTCGAGCGCGAAGGCGGCTTCGGGAAGGCCGTCCTCACCGCGCTCAAGATCGGCTTCCTCACCCTCGTGGTCTGCCTCTGGTGGATCGTCGGGCTGGCCGTCGAGGCGGGCTACGGGGTGAACGTCCTCAAGTTCACCGAGACCGTGCCCTCGACGAGTGCCACCTCGAGCGCGGCCGAGGTGCTCCGGGGCATCGGCTACTGGTACTTCTACGGCCAGGACCACCTCGGGCCCTGGACCTTCTCGGTCCTCCTCTACACCCAGTGGCTCTGGCTCATCGCGCTGTCCTTCTTCATCCCGGTGCTCTCCTTCGTCTCGGCCGTCGTCGTGCGCTGGCGCCACCGGGCCTACTTCGTCCTCCTCGTCGTCGTGGGCACGGTCCTCTCCGTCGGCGCCCACCCCTTCACCCACCCGACGCCCGTGGGCAAGCTCCTCAAGGCGTTCATGACCGACACGACGGCCGGGCTGGCCATGCGCTCGACCGACCGGGCCACCCCGCTCATCGTCCTCGGGCTGGCCATGCTGCTCGGGAGCGGGGTGAGCGCGCTGTGGCGCCGCCTGCCGAAGACCGCCGTTCTCACCGCGGTGGTCATCGGCGGGCTCATCGTGGCCAACAACCCGGCCATGTTCAACGGCGACGCCGAGGTGGCGAACGGCTTCACCCAGCCGGCGGTCCTCCCCACGGCCGAGCGCCAGGCGGCCGCCCACCTGAACGCCGTGCACCAGGGCACCCGGGTGCTCGAGATCCCCGGCGACGACTTCGCCGCCCAACGTTGGGGCGACACCGTCGACCCGGCGATGGCCGCACTCCTCACCACCCGGCCCTTCGCCATCCACGAGCAGCAGGTGATGGGCTCAGAGGCCACCTACGACACGCTGTTCGCCCTCGACGAACCGATCCAGCAGGGCACCGAGCAGTGGAACTCGCTGGCCCAGATGGCCCGCCTCATCAGCGCCGGCGACGTGCTGGTGCAGAACGACACCGCCTACGAGCGCTACGGCATCCCCCAGCCCCAGCTGCTCGACCCGCAGCTGCAGCCGACGCCGGCCGGCCTCTCGGACCCAGTCACCTACGGCACACCCACAGAGAACGTCGCCTCGGTGCCGATGCTGAACGAGGCCGACCTGGCGGCGCCGGCGAACCCGGCCCCGCAGCCGCCGCTCGTGAGCTACACGGTCGTCGACCCCCGGCCCGTCGCCCGGGCCGAGTCGGACCAGGGGGCCGTCGTGGTGGCCGGTGACGCCACCGGCCTCGAGAACATGGCCTCGGCCGGCCTCCTCAACACGGACTCGGCCATCTACTACGCCGGCACCCTCGACTCCCACCCGGTCCAGCTCCAGCAGCTGCTGGCAAACGGGGCGGCCCTCGTCCTCACCGACACCAACCGCAAGCAGGCGTTCCGCTGGGACACGGTCACCGCCAACACCGGCTACACCGAGAACGCCACCGAGCAGCCCCAGAAGACCGACCGCTCGGACAGCCCGATCAACCTGTTCCCGAAGGCCCCGGTCGGCGCCCACACCCTGGCCGGCGACTTCGGCGCGGTGAGCGTCACCGCCTCCACCTACGGCAACCCCGTCTCCTACACCCCCGAGAACCGGGCCTTCGCCGCGGTGGACGGCAACCCGGACACCTCGTGGCAGACCGGCATCTTCGAGTCGGACCCGAAGGGCGAGTGGTGGCAGATCAAGCTGCCCGGCCCGGTCACCGAGAACCAGGTCACGCTGGTCCAGACGCTGAACGGCGACACGAGCCGCTGGATCACGAAGGCCAAGCTCACCTTCGACGGCGGCCACCCCGAGACCGTGACCCTCGGGCCGTCGTCGCGCACCGCGGCCGGCCAGGTGGTGCCGTTCCCGAAGCAGACCTTCTCGACCATGCGCATCACGATCGAGCAGACGAACAACGACACCGTCCCGACGGCCCAGGCCTCCGAGGTCGGCTTGGCCGAGGTGGAGCTGCCCGGCGTGCACGTCCAGGAGATCATCGTCATGCCGACCGACCTCCTCACCGCGGCCGGTGCCGCCTCGCTCCACAACCGCCTCACGCTCGTCATGACGAGGGAGCGGGTCGCCCCGTACCCGGGCCGCAGCGACCCCGAGACCGACATCGTCCGGGCCTTCACCCTCCCGACGGCCCGCACGTTCACGCTGTCGGGCACGGCCAGCCTGTCGGCCCTCATCCCCGACAGCGAGATCGACCAGCTCCTCGGCCGACCGGGCACCGACGGCAGCGGCATCGTGGCCTTCTCGTCCGGCCGGCTGCCCGGCGGCCTGGCCGAAGGCGCCGGCTCGGCCCTCGATGACAACCCGACGACGATCTGGCAGCCGGGCTTCGAGGCCCCCTACCAGATCGGCGCCTTCGTCCAGTACGACCTGCCGCACTACTACACGTTCGACCACATGAACCTCCAGGTCGTGGCGGACGGTCGCCACTCGGTGCCCACGTCGATCAGCGTCAGCACCGAACAGGGCACACGGAACCTCACACTCCCGCCCATCGCCGATGGGAAGACCCCCGGCTCCGTGACGACCATCCCGCTCAGCTTCCCGGCCCTGTCCGGGTACACCGTGAAGGTCACGATCACCGGGGCCCGCTTCGAGCGCTCGAGCAACTTCTACGCCGCCCAGCCACTCGCTCTTCCGGTCGCCATCGCCGAGGTCGGGCTCCCGGGTCTCGTCATGCCGAAGGACCCGGCCAACGTCGCGGGCACGTGCCGCTCGGACCTCCTGTCGGTCGACGGCCACCCGGTCGACGTCCGGGTGGTCGGGCCGACGGCCACCGCCCTCGCCAACGGCGAGCTCTCGGTCGAGCCCTGCGGGTCGTCGGCCAACGGCATCACTCTCGGGCCGGGCCAACACGTGATCGAGACGAGCGTCGGGCACCAGACCGGGTGGCAGCTCGACCAGCTCGCCCTGGACTCGGCGCCCGGCGGCGGGCCGGCCCCGGCGGCGCCGCCGACCGCCCTCCCGGCCGCCCAGCCCGGACCGACGCCGACCGTCACGACGCTGAGCCAGGGCCCGACCACCCTCCATCTCGGGGTGACCGGGGCCACCGGCCCCTTCGAGCTGGTCCTCGGTGAGAGCATCAACGCCGGCTGGACGGCGGTGGCCACCCCCGCCCGGGACGCCCCGGCCGGCTCGCACACCGTCCACCTCGGGACCCCCGAGCTGATCGACGGCTACGCCAACGGCTGGTCGGTGAGCGCGGCCCAGCTGGCCGCCCTTGGCGCCACCCACACCGGCGCCTTCACCGTGACCCTCACGTGGGCCCCGCAGAGCAAGGTCTGGTTGGCCCTCGTCGCCTCGGCGGCCGGGGTCGTGCTGTGCCTCTTCCTCGTCCTCGTGCCTCGCCGGCTCTTCCGCCGCCGACGGGGTCGTCACGCCGCCGGCGGGGCCGACGACCGGGCGGCCGACGGGGCCGACACCAATGGTCACGGGACGGCGGCCCACGGGAACGGCACCCTCGCCAACGGGTCGAGGGGCAACGGCGCCACGATGCCGGTCGTGCCCGCCCTCGGCAACGGTTCGACCGACGAGCTCGAGGTGGTCGGCTGGTCCGAGGAACCCGACCGCGCCCCGGAGCTGGCCAGCCCGCTCACGAGCGATGGCCGGCGGCCGGGCATCGTGGCCCTCGTCCTCACCGCGCTCGTCACCGGCCTCGTGGCCACGGTCATCACCGAGCCCCTCGTCGGCCTGGCGGCCGGCGTGGCCACCCTCGCCGCGCTCGCCATCCGGCCGGCCCGGGCCATCACCTCACTCCTGGCGGTGGCCTTCCTCGTCGCCGCGGCCGTGAGCATCGTCGTGGGCCAGGCCCAGCACCCGTTGCCCGAGAACGCCGACTGGCCCGGCGCCTACGAGAGTGCGGCCCTCTGTGCCTGGTTGGCCGTGGTCTTCCTCGGAGCCGACGCCGTCGCCACGACGGGTCGGTGGTTGGCCGCACGGCGGCGACGACGAAAGGAACGGCGGCGCCCGACGCCGACCGAGGTACCGCAGGCCGAAACGGTGGCCACACCGACCTGACGCATCCGGCCGCCCTGAGCACGGGCGGTGACGGTTCAGGGAAGCGACCAGGTCACGCCGGCGGGGGCGTTGGCCGCGTTCTCCGCCACTTCGACCCCCGTCGGTGGACCGGGCATGGGAGGAAGCCCGGTGACGTCGCCGGTGGCCACGAGGAACCAACCGGTTCTCGTCCCGCCGGCCGGGAGCGGCGTACCGAGCGCGAACAAAGAACCCCACGGTGGAGGTGAGTTCGGGTCGATGCCGATATAGCGGTTCGACCCGAACCCCACCGTGACGGTCATCGTGAGGTTCTTGTCGGCACCCGTCTCGAACACGACGGGGTTGGCACTCGTGTTGTGCACCTCGAGCTCCAGCGCCACGTAGGGCGGCTGATCGGAAGGACTCGTGGTGATCGGCTGCCCGTTGACCGCCTGCACCGGGTAGACGACGGCGAGCAGCGTGATCTGCACCGGTTGGCTCTGCACGACATAGGAGCGGGTCTGGCCGATGTCACCCCCGTGGAGGAGAGGCTCGGAGGACGGGATACCCCCGGCGGCCGTCGTCGACGTGGACGAGGTCGTGACCGTGGACCCCGTCGTCGACGTGGACGACGTCGTGGCCGTGGGCCCCGTCGTGGTCGAGCCGGGGGTCGTGGGCACCTTGACCGGGGCGTGCCTCTGCACGAGGACGGCGATCCCGGCCGCCACCGCGATCACGAGCGCGCCCCCGGCGAGCAGGATCGGCAGGAGGCCGTGGCGTCGGGGCGTCGGGGCCTCGGTCGCGCCGGGTGTTGGCGGGGGCCCGCCGGGAACGACCGGGGCGGTCGGCGGAGGAGGACCCGCCGGCGCGACGGGCGTCGGCGGTGGTGGCTGGTATGACGGATGCAGCTCGGCCGGGTACCACCGGCCGTCACTGGCCAGCCAGTCACCCGGTTGGGTCGGGTGCTCGCTCATCGTCCCCTCCTACATCCCCTCCACCACGGACCACCTCGGACCGTGGCGCGGGCCCGGGGCCGACCCCCGGCCCTCGTCCCCGCTCAGCGGCGGCGGACCGCCTCCCCGGCCAGCGCCTCGAGCGTGCTCCGAGCCGTGCCCGACCAGGTGAACCAGCGGGCCCGGGCCTGGGCGCCCGCCCCGAGGCGCCGACGGAGGTCCGGATCGCCGAGCACCCGGCCGAGCGCGGCGGCCACGCCGTCGGTCCGCCCGACGAGGAGGCCGGTGGTGCCGTCGACCACCGCGTCGCGGTGCCCGGCGATGTCGGTGGCCACCGCCGGCGTGCCGCAGGCGCCCGCTTCGGTCAGTGTCATCCCCCAGCCCTCGCGGAGCGACGTCGACGCCACCACCCAGGCCCGGCGGTAGTGGTCGATGAGCTCGTCGTCGCTCAACCGGCCCGGCAGCTCGATCCACTCGTCCGCCCCGAGCCGGTGGCGCAGGGCCTCGAGCGCGGGGCGCTCGTAGCCCTCGCCGACGATCGTGGCCCGCAGCTCGGGCTGTTGGCTCTTCACCTCGGCCAGCGCCTCGATCAGGAGGTCGAAGCGCTTGACCGGCACGAGGCGGCCCACGGCCACGACGGTCGGCGTCGGCGATCGCTCACCCCCCGGCGAGAAGCGCGGTTCGATGCCCGGCGAGGCCACCGAGACCCGTTCGGGGCGGAGCCGGAGCAGCTCGATGATCTCCTCGCGCGAGGACCCCGAGAGGGTGACGACCCGGCTCGACCGGTAGAACGGGGGCGCCACCTTCGACTCGATGGTCTCGCCCACCTTGGCCAACCAGTCCGGCAGCACCATGCGCCACATCTCGGCGTGCACGTGGTGGAGGAAGACGATACGGGGGCCTCGGTACCAGAGCGGCGAGAAGAACGGCATGCCGTTCCAGATCTCGACGAGCCCCTCGCCCGGCCGGTGCCCGCCCCGCAGGCCCTCGAGCGCGGCCGACCCGAAGACCCGGTAGCGGCCCGAGCGGCGCACGACGGCGTAGCCGTCGCGCTCGTGGTACTCGGGCCGGCCGGGAACGGCCGAGGTCCGGAACGAGACGTCGATCCCGGCCGCCGCCCACTCGGTGGCGATGCGGTGGGCGTGCAGCTCGGAGCCGCCCGCCTCGGGGTCGTCGAGGTCGCGCCAGGCCACGAAGTGCACCCGTTTGAGGCCGGCCTCGGCGGCGATGGCCGCCAGGACCTCGCGATCCCCCGGCACCGGGGGCACTACGACCTCGGGAACCTCGCGCCCCGGCCCCTTGCCCTGCTCGCTCATCAGCCTCCACCGACCAGGCGCCAAGCGCCGCCGCGCCCGTTCGACCGCCCCTCGGGCCGTCCGGGTATCCAGACGACGCTAGCCCAGGTGGGCCGGCCGGCCCTCGATGGACGCCTGGCTCAGGAGGGACGGAGCCGCCGGTGGTGTACCCGGGCGAACCCGATCACCGTGGCGAGGGCCAGCACCGACTGGACAGCGAGGTCCACCCGGGCCGTGGTGACCGGCGAGCCGTTCGCCGCCACCACCGCCGCGGTGAGCGCGGCCCCGCCAGCGGCGAGGAGCACGACGATCCAGCGGCGGGCCACCGCGAGGAGGTACATCGTGAGGACGACGGTCACGCTGAGACAGGCCATGGCGAGGACGAGCGGGGCGAACGCCGCCTCGGCCCCGAGGTAGCGGGCGGAGAAGACCACCGTGAGGAGGAGGTGGGGGAAGGCGAAGGCCACGATCACGAGGGCCGACGCCGGCACCGCTAGCAGCAGGAGCGTGACGAGGAGCTGGCGCAGGGCGTGGCCCCCCTGGTGCCAGCGGATGGCGGCCTCGGGGAGGAGGTAGCCCCCGAGGGCGAAGGC
>DATGZH010000007.1:0-74704 GCA_035297265.1 Acidimicrobiales bacterium
CTCCGAATGCGGAAAATATCGGCGCCGCTGCCCGAGGCCTACGACCCGAAGCTCAATCCTCCGAGGAATGCAGCAATGCCCGTAACGGCGTCGTTGGCAAGAACATCGGCGTCGAGATCGGGGTGGAGGCCGGTCATCAGGTCGGCATAGGCCAGGCTTCCCTGGGAGTTGGCGTCCCCGAAGTTCGCCGCCAGCTCGCCCAGCGCCGTCTCGGTCTGACCCACGAGATCCGCCCCGAAAACCGCCTGGACCTGCGTTGCAGCGGCGTCCGGTCCGCCGCCATCGTTGTGGATGACCACGTAGGCGATGTCATACCAATCCTTCGTGGCTCCCCGTCCATAAGCGGCGTGAACCTTGGCGAGCACGTATGCCGGCAGGGTGGCGACCCGTACGTCGATCGTCGTCACGCGACCGTCGATCTCTGTGGCAAACGGCCGAAGCTGCCAGTCCCGTGCGGCGAACCCAGTGCCCCGGAGATTCAGCGCTCCCAGGGTCTTACATCCGTCGAACGTGACCGTCGCCTGACTGGGAGCGCTGGCAAGATCGGCCAGAAACTCGATCTTCACGACGGCGCCGGGGACCGTGCCATCCTCCCACCGCCAGGCATACCCCCCAAATGGCGAGAACCCACTCTGTTGAAGGGCTCTTTCGAGGCGTGTCGCATTGGCCGAGCCACTCTTGATCTCGAGGTCGAGTTGGACGTCGACGTCCGTGGTCCCGACGTGGCGGTGCGCGGCACCGCTGCACAGGAGATCCGGGACGAGACCTCCGAGGAGGACGAACTCGGGCGTCTCTCCGTATGCCGTGACCAGGCGAACGAGGGCGGCCTCTGCCAGAGCCCGCGCCTGACGACTACGCGGCGGTTCCGACATTGAGGCTCTCCCGTAGGTGGTGGGCTGCTTCGGCGGATCGTCCACCGGCCGCAACCAGGTCGGCGTAAACGCGGACCGGTAGGGCGACGCGGACGCCGTCGATCAGCGGCCCCTGAGCGCTCATCGCCGTGGGCAGCTGGCGGATCTCGATGCGCTGGCCCTTGTCGACGATCCGGCCCCCGAGGCGGGATGCCAGATCCGACGGGTTCGACATCAGCTCCGCATCGACATACAACTCCAATGTTGTGACGTCGCTGAGGTAGGGCGCGAGGAGCACGGACGCTGCGACACCCGTTACCGTCCAGAGAGCCTTCTCACTGCTCAGGGTCGGTGCAATCTCGCGGCGAAGGGTATCGAGCGGATCCTTCCACAGACGGTGGACGAGCACGACCGATTGCTTCAAGTGCTGCTCGCCGGCGGCAGCCGCATACGCCTCGAGGAGGGCGTTCGCATCCACGATTTGCCGTCCAGATGCCGGCCCGCGTTGTGCCTTTGGCCGCTCCAGAAGGCCCAGTCGCTCAAGGCGAGCTAGGGCGGTCGCGGTCGCATGGCGCGACAGCCCGGTTGCCTGCTCAATGCTCTCGACGGTGGGAGCGACACCCGACAGGGCGGCCTCGGCGGCAGCGAGCGTCGAGCGGCTCCAGCGATCCGAATGCTCGCGTCGAGTCGGCACCAGTTTCGGCTCTCGGGAAACGACCAGGCCGGACGGACGGCTGATCTCGGCATGGCCGGCTTCATCCACCCAGTCGAGACCCGCCTGGCTGAGCCACCGCCTCGCCCCGGCGGACAGGTTGGTGGCCACTATCACCTCCATCCCCGGGACGAGTCGGACGAGCCTCTCGACGTCGGCTGGCCAACCCTCCCCAGCCCATCCGGCCGTGAAGCGGTGTGGTGTGTTGCCAGCCCACACGGTGACCTCGAAGGCGGGGGCGCTAGCCTTCTGACCAGGCTTGACGTCCACTCGGAGGCCCTGGGGGAGGGCGGCTCTGAGTGCCCGGCGCATCCGTGTCTCCAGCGGCTCCGTGGCTACCATAGTTCCCAGTATAGCCATACTTCCCTGTGCCAGGGAACTATGGCAGAACAGGAAGTACGCTGCAGCTGGACTGGGAGCCCGCCCGAAGCCGAGGTGCTCGTTGAACGGACGGTTGCAGGAGACGTGATCGAAGGTGCTCGTTTGGGCGCCGAGGGGACTACTCGGCGTGGCCGAGGGCCATGAGGGCGCTCGCGCAGAGCACTCGGGCGCCGACCGAGATGGCCGTCTCGTCGACATCGAAGTTCCCCCGGTGCAGGTCCGGGGCCTCCGCCGCCCCGGGCGGCCGCACGCCGAGTCGCCCGAGGGCGCCAGGCAGGCGCTCGAGGAACCAGGCGAAGTCCTCGGCCCCCATGCTCTGCTCGGCGGCCTCCACGGAGCCCGGCCCGAGGACCGAGGAGGCGGCGGCCTCGAACAGCTCGGCGCTCGTCGCCTCGTTCACCCCGGGCGGCACGCCTTGGACGTAGTCGATCTCGTACCCCGCCCGGTAGGGGACGATGAGCTCACGGAGGACCTCGGGCACGAGGTCCTTGGCCTGGGCCCAGACGGCCCGGTCGAGCACCCGCACCGAGCCCCCGGCCTCGCCCCGCTCGGGGATCACGTTGTCGGCGGTGCCGGCGACAATGCGACCCCAGACGAGCGAGAGGCCGGCCCGCGGGTCGACACGGCGCGAGAGGACGGCAGGGCCTCGAACCACGACGTCGGCCAGCGCGGCCACGAGGTCGACCGTCAGCTGCGGGCGGGCCGTGTGGCCACCCGGACCGGTGAGCCGCACGGTCACCTGGTCGGTGGCCGCGGTGATCGGACCCACCCGGACGGCCACCTTCCCGGCGTCGACCCGGGGGTCGCAGTGGAGGGCGAAGACCCGGTCGACGTCCTCGAGCGCCCCTGCCTCGAGCATGCGCAGGGCCCCGCCGGGGAGCACCTCCTCGGCCGGCTGGAAGACGAGCCGCACCCGGCCGGGCAGCCGGCCGGCGTCGGCCAGCCGGGCGAGCATCAGGCCCGCCCCGAGCACGACCGTCGTGTGCACGTCGTGGCCGCAGGCGTGGGCCAGCCCGGGGTGGGTCGAGCGGTAGGGGACGTCCTTCTCGTCGTCGATGGGCAGGGCGTCGAGATCGGCCCGGAGGGCCACGAGCGGACCGTCCCGGTCGCCTGGCACGTCGCAGAGGAGGCCGGCACCGTCGGCCAGCTTGCGCGGGGAGAGCCCGGCGGCCGCCAGGCGATCGGCCACGAGCCGGGTCGTCCGGACCTCGGTCCAGGCCCGCTCGGGATGCGCGTGGATGTCCCGGCGGACCGCCACGAGCTCGGGGCCGAGCCCCTCGAAGGCCTCGCGGACCGCCGCGGGCACCCCGTCGGCCACGGTGCCGGTCACGTCACGGCGATCGGGGCCGGCCGCCCCGATCGCATCTCGTCGACCAACGCGTCGACCACCCGGCGGAGATCGCCGCCGGCCGCCGCAGCGACTCGACGCTGCCGCAGGTAGCTCGGACCGACCTCGAGCAGCACGAGCGCGTCCCGGAGGTGCTCGGAGCAGCCCAGGTCCTCGGCCACCGGGCCGAGCTCGTCGACGAGCTCGGCCACGACCCCACGGAGCGGGCGGGTGGTCCCCTCCTCGTCCACGATGATCTCGGCGTCGAGCCCGTACCGGGCGGCCCGCCACTTGTTCTCCCGGAGCACCCAGTTGTGCGGGTACTCGAGGGCGCCCTGGTCCTCCAGGCGCCGGTCGAGCCACTCCACCAGGCACTGGCTCAAGGCGGCGGCCACGCCCACCTCGAAGAGCGTCGGCAGGCCGTCGAAGATCCGCAGCTCGACCGTGCCGAAGTCGGGGTGCGGCCGGACGTCCCACCAGACCTCGCGGATCGAACGGATGGTGCCGGCCGAGATGAGGGTCGCCATGAACTCCTCGAACTGGGGCCAGTCCGACAGGAGGTAGGGCAACCCGGCGGTGGGGAGCCCCTCGAAGACCTTGGAGCGGTACGAGGCGAGGCCCGTGTCCCGCCCGATCCAGAAGGGCGACGAGGCCGACAGGGCCAGCAGGTGGGGCAGGTAGGCGGTGAGAGCGTTCACGATGGGGACGGCCTTCTCCCCCGACCGCACGCCGACGTGCACGTGGACGCCGAAGATCTGGAGCTGACGGGCCATCCACTGCATCTGCTCCACGAGGTCGATGTAGCGGGGGGACGGGCTGATCTCCTGGGTGGCCCAGTCGGTGATGGGGTGCGAACCCGAGCACAAGACCGCCAGCCCGCGGTCCTCGGCCGCCGCCCGGACCTCGTCGACGGTGCCCTGGAGGTCGGCGAGCGCCTCGTCCACCGTGCCGCAGATGCCGGTGATCACCTCGATGCACGAGTCGAGGAGCTCGTGCTTGGCCTTGGGGTGGACCTCACCCCGGTCCCGCTCGAAGGCGTCGAGGATGGCGGTCGCCCCGGAGGTGAGCTCCCGCGTCTCCCGGTCGACCAGCTCGAGCTCCCACTCGACCCCGAGGCTCGGACGAGGCGAGCCGCTGAAGCTGATCCGCACGGGTGGCCACGCTAGGACGCCGCACGGACCCCCGCCGGGACCGGCGGGCCGCCGGCCTGGGCCTCCTTCGGCCCGCGCCGTTCCCCGGATTCGGTGTGACACCGGCCCGTCTCGGGCGAAGAACTGGGTGGAGGGGTCATCGAGGTGCGGGCGGTGGGGCCGTCGCGCGGTGAGGGGAAGGCCGTGACGATCGATTCGAGCATGGTGGCCGACGTTCGGCCGGTCGAGGCGCCGGAACGGCGGGCCGCGGCCCGGCGGACCCACCCGGCGGTCTGGTGCTTCCGCGCCCTCATCGCCTTCCCGTTCGTCGTCATGACGCCCGAGATCGTGGCGGCCGCCCAGGGCCGGGCGGGGGCCGCGGGCAACATCTCCACCTCCGTGGCCGACGTGCTCGGCAACGCGGCCTTCATCCTGTTCATCCTCATGCTTGCCGTGACCCCGGTGCAGACGATCACCGGGTGGAAGTGGCACGTCGTCCTCCGGCGTGACCTCGGCATGGGCATGTTCGCGGTGGCCGCTTTCGATCTCGTGCTGGCGGCCCTCTTCACCGGCGACACGTTCCACGGTGGGTTCTTCGACCGGATCGGCGGCCACACCTTCCTCGCCGCCGGCACCCTGGCCGTGCTCCTCCTCGTCCCGCTGGCCCTCACGTCGACGCAGCGGGCCAAGCGCTGGCTCGGGCGGAACTGGAAGTGGCTGCACCGGCTCACCTACGTCGTGTGGGCGATCATCCTGTTCCACCTCGCCCTGCTCTTCTCGCTGACCTCCTTCTTCCTCGACGCCGTGCTCGTCAGCGTCCCGCTCTTCGTGCTGCGGCTGCCGCCGGTGGCCCGGTGGTGGTCGAGCTCCCGTCGGACCGGCCGGCACAAGGTGCTGCGGGGGGTGCTCACCGTGGCCCTCGTCGTCGTGTTCGTGGTCGGCTTCGTGCCGTTCGTCCACCAGTTCGTCACCGTGTCGAAGGGGGCCATCTCGAACCATCCGGTCGATGATTGACGACGTCTTCATCCGACCGAGGCGCGGCCGGGCCCGGCGGAGGGCCAGACACCGGTCGAACTCGCTCGCCACCCGCCAGCGGCGGGCCCGGCGCATCATGGCCGTCAGCGCCGTCGGCTGCGCGCTGGCCGCCATGTCCCCGGCCGTCGGCGAGCTCGCCTCCCACGGTTGGGCGGACTTCGTGGCCCGGGGCCCGGGGATCGGTGCCACCGCCGGCGCGAGTGCCGCCCCGGCGCCGCAGCACACCGTCGCCCCCCCGACGAGGACGGCTCCGACGAGCACGGCCCGGCCGGCCACGCCGCGGTCGCCCACACCGGCCGGGCCGCCGACATCGTCTGCCACGACGAGCACGCCGAGCACCGGCTCGCCCGGCCCGACCACGCCGACCACCCAGCCGGCCAGCGCCCTCCCGACCTCGGCGCCAGCCGTCGGCGACGCCCCGCCGGCGCCCGCACCGGCCACCGCCGCGCCCGGCCCGGCCCCACCGCGGCGACGTGAGGGGCCGCCCTGTCCCCGCCGGCGGCCCCGGCCGCCCGGCCCACCGGCGACTTGAGCCGACCTTCCCCACCTGGGACGGGGCCGCGGCGAGCCCTGGTCCGCCCGGGAAAGCCATAACCTCTCCGGTGACCGGGCGAGGGGCCCCGGACGGGCCGCCTCGGAAAGGAGCTCACGGTGGCACACGTGGCGATCGAGGTCGTGGCCGGCACCGTCATCCTCTTCACGCTGGCCACCGCGGCGCTCGTCGTGGCCGGCTTGCTCTTCGTCCGCCGCCGCTACCGGCTGGCGGTCCGCCGTTACCGGGAGCTAGGCCACGCCGGGGTGGCGGCCGAGGCGTTCCGGATGGCCGAGGTCCAATGGCGCCGTCACCCGGTCCACGACCCCGCCTGGCGCCGGTCCCAGCGGGCCCGGCGTCGCATGCACCGCGCCGTCGAGGCGGCCAGCCAGGCGGTCCGGCACGCCGACGCCGCCGGAGCGCCGGTCGGCGACCTGCCGTCGGTCTGCCGCCGGCTCCAGTCGTCGGCCGGCCAGGTCGACCACCTGCTCCGCGTCCCGCCGCTCCCGGCCGACCCCGCCGCCCTGCCGGCCGATCCCGTCGGCGAAGCGGACGCCGTCGCCGTGGCGGCCGGTCGCATCCACGCCGCGGCCCGCGCCTCACTGCATCAGTTCGCCTCACCCGCCGTGACGTCGGCGAGCGACGCCGCGCACCTCGAGGTGGTGGCGGTGCACGAAGGCCTACGCGCCACCTCGCTCCCGCGCTGAGACGACCCGGGCCGTCCCGGGCCGAGGCAGGCAGAGGTGGCGGTGGAGGCTGAGGAGCCGAGTCGCATTGGGCGGTGGCACCCCCGGCTCTCGGTGTGCGCCTACTCGTCGCGACAGCTCTCGCTCCACGAGGACCTCGCCCTCTACCGCCGTCTCGGCGTCGAACGGGTCGCGCTCAGCCTCTCGAAGATCGTCGAAGCCGGCGTCGACGCCGCCGTCGACTCGGTGCTCGAGGCGGGCCTGCATGTCGACGGGTTAGTGAGCGTGGTCCGGTTCGACTTGTCCGATCCCACTGGTTGGGAAGAGCAGCGCCGGCAACTACTCGACGCCCTCGACGTGGCGCAGCGGCTGGGTGCGACGGTGGTCCAGACGACCGGGGGTACGGCCCGCGGGGCCCGCTTCGAGCCGGCACTCGAGGCCTTCGCCGAAGCAATCGCGCCGGTCCTCGGCGCGGCCATCGAGCGGGGGGTGCGGGTGGCCCTCGAGCCGACCAGGCCGCAGTTCGCCCACGCCTCGTTCGTCCACTCGCTCGCCCAGGGCCTCGCCGTCGCCCGGCAGCTCGACCTCCAGCTCGTCGTGGACACGGTGCACGGGTGGTGGGAGCCGGGCTATGGGGCATTGCTCGCCGAGGCGGCGCCGGTGACCGCCACCGTGCAGATCGGCGACCTGCGCTTCGACGGGCCCGTCGTCGAGCGGGTGGTGCCCGGTGACGGCGAGCTCGACCTCGCCGCGACCTTCGCCTGCCTCCTCGGCGCCGACTACGGCGGCCCGTTCGAGCTCGAGATCCTCGGCCGCGCCGTCGAGGAGGAGGGCTACGAGCGGGCCATCGAGCGGTCCCTCGTCCACCTCGACGCCATCCTCCGCCGACTCGACGCCTGAGGCGACGGCCGTGTGCCTGCTCATCGTCCTGTCGGAGGTCTGCCCGGGCTACCCGCTCGTCGTGGCGGCCAACCGCGACGAGCGGACGGAGCGCCCGGCCGTCTCCATGACCGTCCTCCAGGACCGCGGACCGCGGATCCTCGGCGGCCGGGACGAGCTGGCCGGTGGGACCTGGCTGGCCGTCAACGAGCACGGCCTCGTGGCCGGACTCACCAACCGGCCGGTCTCGGGCGGGCGCGACGAGTCCAAGCGCTCGAGGGGCGAGCTGCCGCTGCGCCTCGCCCGGTGGCGGGCGGCGGACGAGGCCGTCGACGACCTCGTGGCCAACGTCGACCCCGGGCGCTACAACCCCTGCTGGTTCCTCGTCGCCGACCGCCGGACCGTCTACTACGTCGACCTCGCGCCTGAGGAGGGCCCGCCGGTGCGGGAGCTCGGACCGGGCATCCACGCCCTCGAGAACCGGCCGCTCGGCGGGCCGAGCCCGAAGGTCGACTACGTGACCTCCCGCCTCGAAGGTGTGGCCGACCTCGACCCGGCGTTCCGGCGGGCCCGCCTCGAGACCCTGCTGGCCGACCACACGGTGCCGCCCGGCGTCGAGCCACCGACCGCACCGGAGGATCCGGTCGAGGGCGAGGAAGCGCCGGCGCCGATCCCCGTGGCCGTGCACGCCTGCTGCGTGCACACCGACGGCTACGGCACGCGGTCGTCGCTGCTGATCGAGGTGGAGGCGGCGCCGGCTGCCCCGCCGGCGCTCCGCTCGGCCGACGGGCCCCCGTGCACCGCCCCCTTCGTCGACGTCGACGAGCTCTGGGGTTAGGGCTCGACCTTCTCGACCTTGTCGCCCACCCGGACGACGCCCGGCACGACGACCCGGGTGTTCACGCCGCGCAGGCGGAGCTGCCGGCCCTCGGGGGAGTTGACGAAGCGCAGGGCGTCGGTCCCGAAGCGGGCCGAGAACTTGGCGCACCCGGTGTGGGGGTGCTCGCTGATCTCGAGCACGGTCGACCCGACGGCGAGGAGAGAACCTGCAGGGAGGTGGTCGATGCTGATGTCGTAGTCCACGTAGAGCTGGTCCCCGGCGAGGGCCCGGCGGTCGGGGTCGGCGGCGACGAGGGCGGCCACCCGGGCGTTCATGACGGTCACCTGCCGGTCCACCCGCTCGGCGCTGTTGCCCACGGCGTCGGCCCGGGTCCGCCAGGTGTCGCCGATGAGGCCCTCGACCTGGTCGAGCGTCGCCTCGTCCACGAGCTCGCGCTCGTCCGCGGACGGCCGCCGGACGATGAGCTCGAGCCGGCCGTGGTCCGTGGGCGAGCGCCGGATGTCGGGGAGGCCGGCCTCGAGGGCCTGCGGGGACAGGTGCGACACGCAGAAATCATGGCATCCCGGCCGTGGACGCCCGACCACGTGAGCTCCGTCAGCCGCCCTTCGGGAACTCGAGGGTCAGGTTCCGTACCGAGCGGAGGCCGTCGGAGTAGCGGGGCTTGAAGCCCTCGGGCAGCGAGTAAGCCGGGATGCGGCGGTGCCACTCCCGGAGGGCCACCCGCAGCTCCTGCCGGGCGAGGTGCGACCCGAGACAACGGTGGATGCCGCCCCCGAAGGCCACGTGGCGGTTGGGGTTGCGGTGGAAGTCGACGGTCCCGGCCTCCTCGAACTCGTCTTCGTCGGTGTTGGCCGACCCGAGACAGGCGAGGACCGCGTCGCCCCGGTGCACCGGGCAGCCCTGGATCTCGGCGTTGTCGTGGGCCACCCGGATGATCGTCATGACCGGGGTCTCCCAGCGCAGGAGCTCTTCGACCGCCGAGGGGATGACGGCCGGGTCGTCGACGATCTCCTGGCGGTGCCCGGGGTGCTCGGCCAGGAACTTGAAGCTGCAGGTGAGCGTGTCGGTGATCGTGTCGAGGCCGGCCAGGATCATGAGGAAGCCGATGTCCATGATGTCTTCGTCGGTGAGCCGCTCACCCTCGACCTCGGCCACGAGGATCCGCGACAGGAGGTCTTCGCCGAGGGGCTCCGAGCGCCGCTTGGCGAGGGCCGTCTCGAAGTAGCGGTAGATGCGCTGGCTGTTGGCCTTGCGCTGCTCGAGTTGCTCCTCGGAGGTGCCGCTGGCCCGCTGATGGGTCTCGTTGAGCTCGAGCAGCAGTTCGAGGTCGTCGAGGGGGAGGCCGAAGAGCCGGAGGAAGATGGTCGACGGCAACGGGATGGCGAACTCGTTGGTGAAGTCCACCTCCCCCCGGTCGATGAAGCGATCGATGAACAGGTTCACCTGCTCGGTGATCTGGGGCTCGAGCTTGGCCATCTCCCGCGGGGCGAAGAGCGGGTCGAGGAGCTTGCGGAACTTGAGGTGGTCCGGCGGGTCGATCTGGAGCGGGATCAGCGGGCGGTCGGTGCCGAGCGGCGCCGCCTCCATGCCCGAGGAGAACACCTCGGGGTTGCGCAGGGCGTCGTCGAGGGCCTTCCTCGTCGTGGTCTGCACGGCGCCGGGGACGACGAGCACGGGCCGACGGGCCCGCATGCGGGCGTAGTGCGGCTGGGGGTACTCCAGGAAGTCCTGGCCCACGCCGCCGAAGGTCAGGAGGTCGGCGTCACCGAATTCGCCCCCGCCGTCGGTCGACGTGTCGCTGTCGGACCTGGTCGTCATCGTCACCCCCGGGGCTCGGCGCCGGCGGCGCCCGGTCCGGTCATCTTAAAGGCGGTCCCCCCTGGCGACCGGAGCCACCCGGCCCGGACCGGCGGCACGGCACGCCGATCCCTTAGGTAGTCTAACTATGTGGCTCTCAAACAGCTCCGGGACGAGCGCGTCCGCTCGGTGGCCGAATCGGCCGCCTGGCTGGCCAAACAGGCCGAGATCGCCCTCGGCCAGGTCGACCTCTCCCTCCCCCAGTACCGGCTGCTCGGGCTGCTGGCGGAGGGCTCGGCCATCTCGAAGGCCCTCGCCGACCGGCTTGACGTCCGGCCGCCGAGCGTCACCGCCCTCGTCGACGGGATGGTGGCGAGGGGGCTGATCGAGCGGCGCCACGCGGTCGACGACCGCCGGCAGGTGTCCCACGTCCTCACGAAAGAGGGGACCCGGGTCCTCGGCCGGGCCGACGACGTGGTCCACACCCGGCTGACGATGATCGCCGGCAGCCTGCCCGACGAGGAGGCCCAGCTCCTCGAGAGCCTCTCCCGATGGGGTGTCGCCCTGAGCGCCTACCACGCGGCGCGGATCGCGGCCAAGGCGGCGGCCAAGTGAAGACGCCGCTCCTGTCGAGGGGCCCGAGTCAGCCACCGCCCGACCCCGAGTCCGGCTCGCCGTTCCTCCCCGGCGCCGAGCCCTCCCGCTACGAGGCGCCTCGGGCGACCATCGACCCCGACCCGACCAAGAGTTGGCTACAGCGGGCGAAGCCCATCGTCTTCGCCCACAAGAGGATCTTCCTCACGTCGCTCATCCTGGCGTTCGTCGGCCTCGTCATCCAGGTCGAGATTCCCTATGTCCTGAACAACGCCATCAACAACGCCATCGTCGGGCACAAGGTGCTCGGCGTCGTGCACAAGTCGGCGCTCGGCCCCTACGTCATGGTGCTCGTGATCCTGGCTCTCGTCGGCGGCGTCACGGGCTACATCTCCCGCAAGTACATGTTCAAGACGGCCTACGCCATCGAGTTCGACCTCCGGAACATCATCTACGAGCACCTGACGAAGATGTCGTTCCCGTTCTACGACCGCGTGCAGTCCGGACAGCTCATCTCCCGGGCCAACTCCGACATCCGCTCGGTGCAGATGTACCTCACGTTCGCGCCGATGATCCTCGTGCAGTGCAGCATCGCCGTCGTGGCCTTCGGCTTCATGCTCTCGCTCAGCGTGCCGTTGGCCTTCGTGGCCATGATCCCGATGCCGTTCGTCTTCGTCACCGGCTGGCGGATGCGCCAGTCGATGTTCCCGGTGTCCTGGCTCATCCAGGCCCGCCTGGCCAATGTGGCCACCATCGTCGACGAGAACATCAACGGCGTCCGGGTCGTGAGGTCCTTCGCCGCCGAGCAGCAGCAGCTCTCCTCGCTGGCCCGTGAGGCCGACAAGGTCCAATGGAGCTACGTGAAGGACGCCGACCTGCGGGCCCGCTGGACGCCGGCCATGCAGAACCTCCCGCAGCTGGGGCTGGCCCTCGTGCTCCTGGTCGGGGGGTGGCTGGTCATCCACGGCGAGCTCCAGGTCGGGGCGATGGCCGCCTTCCCGGCCTACATGCTGATGATGCAGATCCCCTTCATGATGCTCGGGATGATCATCATGATGGGTCAGCGGGCCGCGGCCTCGGCCGGACGCATCTACGAGGTGCTCGACGAGAAGCCCACCGTGGTCGACCGGCCGGGCGCCGTCGACCTCGTCACGTGCGAGGGCGACGTCAGCTTCGACTCGGTCGACTTCGCCTACGGCGAGAACCAACCCATGATCCTCTCCGGCCTCGACCTGCACCTGCGGCCGGGCGAGACCGTGGCCCTGGTCGGGCGCACCGGTTCGGGCAAGTCCACCGTGGCCCGCCTGCTCCCCCGCTTCTACGACGTCACGGGGGGCAAGATCCTGGTCGACGGACAGGACGTGCGGAACCTCACCCTGGCCAGCCTCCGCTCGCACATCGGCATCGTCCTCGACGAGCCGTTCCTCTTCTCGATCTCGATCCGGGACAACATCGCCTACGGCCGGCCCGACGCCGACCTCGCCGACGTCGAGGCGGCGGCCAAGGCGGCCGGGGCGGACGAGTTCATCCGGGACCTCCCGGAGGGCTACGACGCCGTGGTCGGCGAGCGCGGTTACACGCTGTCCGGCGGGCAGCGCCAGCGGCTGTCCATCGCCCGGACCCTCCTCGTCAACCCGCAGATCCTCGTCTTCGACGACGCGACGAGCGCCATCGACGTCCAGGTGGAGCTCCAAATCCACGACTCGCTGCGCAAGCTGATGGAGGGGCGGACCACGCTCATCATCGCCCACCGCCTCTCCACTATCGGCCTGGCCGACCGGGTGGTCCTGCTCGACGAGGGCCACATCGTGGCCGACGGGACCCACGCCGAGCTCCTGGCGACCACCCCGCTCTACGCCGAGGTGCTGGCCCAGGCCGAGCAGGCCGAGCGGGCCGCCCGGGACGCGATGGCGCGCGAGGCCGAGCGCATCGTCCACCACGAGCCGGGCCGCGTCGGGAACGGCCACGTGCCCACCGACAACGGCGCCAGCCGCACCGACCCCGGCGACCCCTTCGACGAGGGCGGTCTCCTCGACGACCCCCTCGAGGACGGGGAGGCGTACTGATGGCCTGGGGCGGCATGGGCGGCGGCTTCGTAGGCTCGGCGGCCGGACAGTCCGCCGCGGCGGGCCTGCCCTTCGGCGGCATCCCCTCCGAGCTGCAGAAGGGCGTCGACGAGCTCCTCGACGAGGAGCCCGAGCACGGCGAGCCGGACGTCACCTTCACGCAGGTCGTCCCGCCGTCGGACCGGCGCACGCTGACGCTCTGGCGGTTGCTCTCCGAGTACCCCGGGATGCTCGTCCTCGCGGGCATCCTCATCATGATCATCGCCTTCACGATGCAGCTCGGTCCGAAGTTCACCGAGTACGCCATCAACAACGGGATGATCCCGCACCACGAGAACTTCAGTGCCGTGGTGATGGCCTCGATCGGCTACCTGCTCGCCGTGGGCATCACCGCCATCTGCCAGCGCTTCCAGGTGCAGGTCTCCGGGCGCATCGCCGCCTGGGTCATGAACGACCTGCGGAACCGGGTCTTCGCCCACCTCCAGCGGATGTCGCTCGACTTCTTCACCGCCGAGAAGGCGGGCGTGATCATGACCCGCATGACGAGCGACATCGAGAACCTCCAGCAGCTGCTGCAGGACGGCCTCTCGCAGTTCGCCATCCAGATCCTCACGATGATCTGGGTCACGATCTTCATGTTCACGACGAACGTGCGGCTCTCCGCCATCACGCTCACCCTCGTCCTCCCCCCGCTCCTCATCAGCTCGGTGTGGTTCCACCGGGCCTCCAACCGGGGCTACGACAAGGTGCGCGACGGCATTGCCAAGGTGCTGTCCGACCTCTCCGAGAGCCTCTCGGGTGTGCGGATCGTGGCCGCCTTCAACCGGCAGCGGCGCAACGTCGTCCACCACCGCAACGTGGTCGGCGAGTACAAGGACGCCAACGACTACACCGCCGAGGTCAACGCCCGCTACGGGCCCGGGACCCAGATGCTCGGCTGGCTCGGCCAGGCGATCATCCTCGCCGTCGGGGGCACGATGGTGGTCCACCACGAGCTCACGCCGGGCGCCCTCATCGCCTTCTTCTTGTACCTCAACCGGTTCTTCCAGCCGATCCAGATGCTCACCCAGCAGTACAACGTCTTCCAGCAGGGCCAGTCGTCCATCTTCAAGCTGCGCACGCTCTTCGAGACCGACCCGAGCGTGCCCGAGGCCGAGGACGCCGAGGAGCTGCCGCCGGTCGAGGGCGAGATCGTGTTCGAGGACGTCAGCTTCGGCTACGACCCCGAGCTGCCGGTCCTCCACGACGTGAACCTGCGCATCGCTCCGGGTGAGACCGTGGCCTTCGTCGGCCCGACCGGGGCCGGCAAGTCCACGATGGCCAAGCTGGTGACCCGCTTCTACGACCCGACCGAGGGTCGGGTGCTCATCGACGGCCACGACCTGCGGCACGTGACCTTCGCCTCGCTGCGGCGCCAGCTCGGGGTGGTGCCCCAAGAGCCCTTCCTCTTCGCCGGGACCATCCGGGACAACGTGGCCTTCGCCCGACCCGAGGCCGACGTGGACGAGGTGTGGGAGGCGGTGCGCCGCGTCGGCCTCGTCGAGGTGGTCGAGCGGCTCCCGAACCAGTTGGACACGGTGGTCCACGAACGGGGGCAGTCCCTCTCGTCGGGCGAGCGGCAGCTGATCGCCCTCGCCCGGGCCTTCCTCGCCCATCCCCGGGTCCTCGTGCTCGACGAGGCCACCTCGAACCTCGACCTTTTGTCGGAGACGAAGATCGAGGCGGCCCTCGACGTCCTCCTCGAGGCGCGCACGGCGGTGCTCATCGCCCACCGCCTGTCGACGGCGATGCGGGCCGACCGCATCGTGGTCGTCGACGAAGGTCGGCTGGTCGAGATGGGCAGCCACGACGAGCTGGTGGCCCTCGGTGGCCGCTACGCCGAGATGTACGAGACCTGGATCAGCCAGGCCGAGACCGAGCAGCCCACCGCGGGCCCGAAGCGCTGACCGGCGCCGGTCGGCCGGCGAGATCAGGAAGCGGCGGTGTGCGCGGCCTCGCCGAGGTAGCGGTCCAGCACCTCCTGGTGGGCCTCCGAGGAGGCGCCCGCCCAGCCGACGCGGCCGCGGTTGAGGATCATGCAGTTGTCGGCGAAGGCCAACGCCCGGTGGACGAACTGCTCGATGAGGACGATCGTGATGCCGCTCTCCCTGGCCTTTTGGAGGCTGTCGAAGACCGCCTCGGCGACCATCGGGGCCAGGCCGAGCGACATCTCGTCGGCGATGATCAGCTTCGGCGTCACGGCCAGGGCCCGGCCGAGGGCCAGCATCTGCTGCTCACCGCCCGAGAGGCTCCCCGCCCGCTGCTGGCGGCGGACGCCGAGCACCGGGAACAGCTGCATCGCCCGGTCGATGGCCTCGGCCCGGCCACTGCGCTTCACGTCGACCACCGCCATCCGGAGGTTCTCGATCACGGAGAGGCCGGGGAAGATGCCCCGGCCCTCCGGGATGTAGTTGAGGCCGCGCCGGCGGATCTTGTGGGCGGCGAGCTTGGTGATGTCCTCGCCGTCGAAGACCACCTTGCCGGCGCTCGCCGCAACGAGGCCGGAGACCTTGCGGGCGAGCGTGCTCTTGCCGGCACCGTTGGCCCCGAGCACGGCGAGGGCCGAGCCCGCCCTGACCTCGAGGCGCACGCCGAAGAGCGCCTGGGAGGGCCCGTAGCGGACGTCGAGGTCGCTCACCGTGAGCATGACGTCGCCCTCCGGTTCGCCGCCCTCGGGACTGCTCACTCCCCGGCCCCCTCGGGCCCGGTGGTCGACTCGACCGCGGGGTGGGGCGTGGCGACCGCACCGTTGCGGGCCGGCGGGGCCGTGGCCACCGCGTCGTCGTCGCCGAGGTAGGCGGCCCGCACGGCCGGGTCGGCCCGGACCTCCTCGGCGCTGCCCTCGGCGATCAGCTGGCCGAAGTCGAGCACGTAGATCTTCGAGGAGAGAGCGAGCACCGAGGCCACGTCGTGCTCGACCATGAGGAGCGACACCTCGTGGTCCGGGTTGTCCACCACCCTCTGGAAGGACTCGGAGAGCTGCTCGGACTCGTGGAGGTCGAGGCCAGAGAGCGGCTCGTCGAGTAGGACGACGCTCGGCCCGGTCGCCAGGGCGCGGCCGATCTCGACCAGCCGGGACATGCCGAGGGGGAGCACGGCCACCGGCGTGCGGGCGATCTTGGTCAGGTCGAGCAGCTCGAGCAGCGCCTCGACCGCCTCGGTCTCCTCCTTCGGCGGGGGGAAGACGGCGCGGAAGTCGATGAGGTCACGCCAGAGCCGGTGACGCTCGTTGCGCACCCGATAGCCGAGCACCAGGTGCTCGCGGACCGTGAGGCCCAAGAACAGCTCGGGCTGCTGGAAGGTGCGGGCCAGGCCCTTGCGGGCCCTCGCCATCGGCGTGGCCGACGTGACGTCCTCACCCTTGATGAAGACCCGGCCCTTCTCCGGGCGGAGCAGGCCGGAGAGGACGCCGAACAACGTGCTCTTGCCGGCGCCGTTGGGGCCGACGAGCCCGACGATCGTGCCCGACGGCACCTTGATCGCCACGTCGGACAGGGCGACCAGCCCGCCGAAGCGCACCGTGACCTCGGTCGCCGCGAGGACCGGCGGACTGGGGGCCTCGGTCGTCACGACGAGACCTCCGAGGCGATGTGCGCCGGGGGCTCCTCGCCGAGCACGAGCTCCCGCTCGTCCTGCGGCACCCCCTCGAGCACGGGCGGGGGTGCCTGACGGGACAGCTTGAAGAGGAGCCGGCGGAACTGACGGCCCTGCTCGGCCAGCGTGCCGTCGGGGAACTTGGCGATGCCGATGGCCCCCAACCCGAAGAGGAGCGGCGGGACCTGCGCCGTCCAGGTCGGCCAGTTGAGGGTGAGCCCCGGCAGGATGCTGAAGGTGAGACCGGCGAAGAGCGCGGCCGAGCACGAGCGCACGCCGGCGGTCACGAGGACGGCCAGCCAGGCGACGCCGACGAACGTCTCGAAGTTCATCGGCTGGGCCGAGGTCTGGGCGGTGGCGAGGAACCCCCCGCCGATGCCGGCGACCATGGCCGCCAACCCGGCCACGATCGTCTTCATCTGGAGCACGCTGATGCCGAGGGTCCGCGAGCCCGGCTCGCTCCAGCGCACCGCGTTGAGGGCCAGCCCGGTCGTGGAACGGCGCAGGTTGACGACGAGGAGGGCCACGACGCAAAAGACAATCAGCAAGAAGTAGGTGAAGGCGATGTTGCCCGAGACGAACTTCGGCGGAGCCATGTTCACCCCGAGCCCGGAGTTCTGGAAGATGCCCTGGGTGAAGAAGAGGTTGTCCATCAACAACCCGAACGTGAGCGTGACCAGGGCCACGTACAGGTCGCCCAGGCGGATGGTGAAGAACCCGATGATGACGCCCATCGGCAGCGCGACGAGCCCGCCGGCCACGATCGCCGCCAGGATCGGCCAGCCGTGGTTCGTGGCCAGCTGCGCCGCGGTCACCGCCCCCACGCCGGCGAACGTGATCTGACAGAGCCAGATCATGCCGCCCTCCCCGGTCACGAGCGTGAACGAGAGGAAGATGATGCCGTAGGCCACCCCGGCTTCGATGAGCGGCGTGTAGTAGGAGGGGAGGGGCAGCACGGGCAGGATGAACGCCACGACGATGAGGAAGGCCGGACCGGCATACTTGCCGATGAGGCCGAGCGAGCCGGTCTGCAGCGTGGCCACGCTCGTCGACCCGGCAAGCTGGCTCTCCCCCTGCGGCAGGATCGCCCGGTCGAGCGCCCCTCCGACCCCCTCGGTCTCGCTCACCCGACCGGTGCGGATGAGGTTGTAGATCAAGAAGATGGCGATGAAGATGAACGGGATGGCCTCGATCAACTCGCCGGTCCAGGGGCTCGACGGGGGGAGCTTCCACTGGATGAGCGACGTCACCACGCCCATCAGCACGCCGACGATCACGGCCACCGGCAGGCTGCGGAGCTTCGCCGCGACCACCGCGGCGAACGCCGAGGCGAGGAGGAGGGTGAAGTTGGCCGGGTCGAGGCCGATGTTCGGCGCCACGAGCACGCCCGTGAGGCCGGCGAGGAAACTGCCCACCGCCCACACGCCGACCGAGATGGCCCCGACGCTCGAACCGGAGAGGCTGGTCATGGCCGGCGAGTCCACCATGGCCCGGACCTTCAGGCCGACCTCGGTATAGCGCAGCACGCCGGCCCCGAGGACCACGGAGCCCACGACGGCGATGTAGATGATGACCGTGTCCAGCGTCACGGGCACGCCCAGGAAGTCGAAGACCCGGACGGGCTCGGGGGCCAGGCCCGGCGCCTTCAAGATGGCCCCGTTGCCGAAGATGATCGTGGCCAATGCCGGGATCGTGACCGAGAGTCCCAGCGTGACGACCACCTTGACGAGGGCCGAGGACAGCCGGAGGAACCGGAAGACGGCGTAGTAGAGGGCGATGCCGAGGGCCGGACCGGCGACGAACAGGGCCAGAGCGGCGGCCGGCACGATGCCCCAGTTATGTTGCACGTGCAGGAAGTAGTAGAAGCGGGCGATGAAGAAGGCCATCGAGGCGAACGCGAAGTTCAAGATGCCCGACGACACGTACGTGATGACCAGGCCGGACGCGGCGATCGCATAGATCCCCCCAGTCGCCAGTCCGGCTATCACGTACTGGAGCACTCGCCCCCCTTCGGACCCTGGCTCGCCGCCGCCCTGTCTACCCCGCCACCGCCGGCGCCCGGACGGCGCCCATGGCCGTGGCTGGCGCACCGGTCCGGCAGTCCCTGCGGCGGCCGGCTCCCCGGCCCCGGACCGGAGCGCCCGGCATCGTATCTCGGTGACCGTCCAGCGGCCCTTGGGCCACCGCCGCAGGCCCGCCCGTCCGTCCCGCGAACCCCGTTGGTCCGGACTGTAAATCCCATTTCCGCAACCCATCCCCCGCTGCTACCATCGAAGAAGGGCGCGCGCGCCTCTTCACCCGCCGGCCGGGGAGCACATCGCCGCTGCCGGACGAGCGGTCCAGCGCAACACGAAGGAGCCAAGGATTCCCATGCCGTCACGAGTGCTCGACTTCCCCGTCTTCGACGTCGACAACCACATGTACGAGACGACGGACGCTTTCACGAAGTTCCTACCGCCGGAGTACGCCGACCTCATCAAGTACGTCTCCGTGAACGGCCGCACCAAGATCGCCGTCAAGAACAAGATCAGCGACTACATCCCGAACCCCACGTTCGAGGTGGTGGCGGCGCCGGGCGCTCAGGAGGAGTACTTCAAGCACGGGAACCCCGAGGGCAAGTCCCGGCGGGAGATCATGGGCAAGCCGATCCGGGCCCTCCCGGCCTTCTTCGACCCCGAGCCCCGCCTGGCCCTGATGGACGAGCTGGGCGTGGACCGGGCCCTCATGTGGCCGACGCTGGCCAGCCTCCTCGAGGAGCGCATGTCCGACGACCCGCCGGCCACGCACGCGGTGATCCACGCCCTCAACCAGTGGATGTACGAGCACTGGACGTTCAACTACCAGGACCGCATCTTCCCCACCCCGGTCATCACGCTGCCCATCTTGGACAAGGCCATCGAGGAGCTGGAGTGGGTGCTCGAACGGGGGGCCCGGGTGATCCTCGTCCGGCCGGCCCCGGTGCCGGGCTTCATGGGCCGCCGTTCGATGGCGCTGCCCGAGTTCGACCCGTTCTGGCAGAAGGTGGCCGAGGCCGACATCCTCGTCGGCATGCACTCGTCGGACAGCGGCTACCAGCGCTACATCAACGAGTGGGAGGGCGTCCGGGACGGCGAGATGCTGCCGTTCAAGGGCGGGTCGGGCTTCGCTGCCATCATCGGCCACCAGGGTCGCACGATCGTCGACACCGTCGCCTCCCTCGTGGGGCACGGGCTGTGCACCCGGTTCCCGACGCTCAAGTTCGCCCCGGTCGAGAACGGGAGCAACTGGGTGCGGCCGCTCCTCCACGACATGGAGCACGCCTGGGACACCTCGCCTCGGCTCTTCGAGGAGAACCCGGTCGAGGTCTTCAAGCGCAACATCTGGGTGCACCCCTTCCACGAGGAGGACCCCGTGGGCCTCGTCAAGCTGCTCGGGGCGGACCGGGTGCTCTTCGGCTCGGACTTCCCGCACCCCGAGGGCATGTCCGACCCGATCAGCTTCGTGAAGGAACTCGACGGGCTCCCGGACGAGGACGTCCGCAAGGTCATGGGCGGCAACCTCGGCAAGATCATGAAGGTGGCCGCCTGAGCAGCGCCCGCCGCGGCGGTCCGTCCGCTGCGCAGGATGACCAGGCGCGCCCTGTCATGACTTCTTCACGCGATTGACATAACCTCCTTGGCGGGCCACCATGGCCCGACAGCTTCGAGGCACAAGGGGGGGCGATGCGACGTGTCGTCCGGAAGTACAGGCCTTTCTCACTCGTCGCCGCGGTGGCGGTCCTGGTGACGGCGATGGTGACGCTCGGTGCCGCACCGAGCGGGGCCTCCGGTGGACTGACCGCCAGCGCGCCGGGTATCACGCCGACGACGATCACGCTCGGTCTGCCGCTGGCCGAGACCGGCGTGGCCGCCTCGACCTTCGAGGACGCCCCGATCGGCGCGATGGCTCGGGTCGCCTACCAGAACGCCCACGGCGGGGTGGACGGCCGCAAGCTCGTGCTCGACATCGTGAACGACAACTCGAGCCCGAGCCTCGTGCTCACCTCGGCCCAGGACCTCCTCTCGAAGGGGGCCTTCGGGATCGTGGCCTTCGACCCGTTCTTCTTCTCCGCCGCCCCGTACCTCCAGCAGCAGGGTGTCCCCGTGGCCGGCTTCGCCCTCGACGGGATCGAGTGGGGCCAACAGCCCTACACCAACATGTTCAGTTTCAACGGCAGCTTCGACTCCCACTTCCCGGCCAACAGCAGCGGCGGCCTCTTCTTGAAGCAGCACGGCGTCACGAAGTTCGCCGTGCTCGCCTACAACGTGTCGAAGTCCTCGACCGCCGCGGCGACCGGGTTCGCCTTCTCGGCCAAGCACGCCGGCATCGCCGTGCCCTACGAGAACCTCTCGGTCCCGTTCGGATCGTCGGACTTCACGTCGATCGCCCTCCAGATGAAGTCGGACGGGATCAACGGCGTCTACGCCGGCCTCGTCGAGTCCTCGGACATCGGGCTCCTCACCGCGATGAAGGACGCCGGGATCAAGCTGAAGGTCGTGGACCTGTCGACCGGGTACGGCGACCAGGTGATCGACCAGCCGGCCGCCAACCAGGCGGCCCAGGGCGTCTACTTCGGCTCCGAGACCGTGCCCATCGAGAAGCACTCGCCGGCCACCGTGGCCTGGCTCAACGCCCTCGTCAAGTACTCGCACGGCGCCTTCAAGGCCGGGACCATCCCCGACTTCGGGGTCTTTGGCGGCTGGGTCAGCCTCGACACGATGATCTACGGCCTGGAGCACGCGGGGAAGAACCCCACCCGGGCCTCCTTCGAGCAGGCGCTCGACCGTACGAGTGGCTACACGGCCAACGGCCTCCTGGCCACCCCGTCCAGCTGGACCCATTTCGGGACGGCACCGTCCTACACCTGCGCCTACAACGAGCAGCTGGTGGGGAAGAAGTTCATCCCAACGGAGGACTGCGGCCATCTCCTGCCCAACAGCAACCAGGCCTAGGCGGCACCGCATGACGCTGCCGGCGGGCGGACGGTCGGGGCCGAGGCGACGAAGGGGGCTCGGGTGGTTCGGCCCGCTCGCCGCGCTGTCCGTCCTCGCCGCCGTCGGGTACCCGACGGCGCCGGCCGGGGCCACGGGGGGACTCACGGCCAGCGCCCCGGGGGTCACGCCGACCACGATCACGATCGGCTACCCGGTGGCCGAGACCGGGGTGGCCGCCACGACCTTCCAGGACGCGCCGGCCGGCGCCATGGCCCGGGTGGCCTACCAGAACGCCCACGGCGGGGTGGACGGGCGCAAGCTCGTGCTCGACGTGGTCAACGACGAGTCGAGCCCGAACCTCGTCCTCTCGTCCGCCGAGGACCTCGTGTCGCGGGGCGTGTTCGGGGTGATCGGGTTCGACGCCTTCACCTACATGGCGGCGCCCTACCTCCACGCCCAGGGCGTGCCGGTCACCGGTTGGACGGTCGACGGTCTCGAGTGGGGCAAGCAGCCCTACACCAACATGTTCGACTACGCGGGCGAATTCGATCCCCACTTCCCAGTCAACAGCTACGACGGGACGTTCATGAAGAGCCTCGGCGTCACCCGGCTGGCCGTCCTGGCCTACAACCTCTCCCCGATCTCGACCGCCGCGGCGACCGGGTTCGCTCTCTCGGCCAAGCGCGCCGGCGTCGCCGTGCCCTACGAGAACCTCTCGGTCCCCTTCGGGACCTCGGACTTCAGCAGCATCGCCCTCACGATGAAGTCCGAGCACATCAACGGGGTCTACGCCGGCATGCTCGAGGGCTCGAACATCGGCCTGCTCACCGCCATCCGCCAGGCCGGCATCCCGATGAAGGGGGTCCTCCTCCCGACCGGCTACGGCGAGCAGCTCGTCTCCCAGCCGGCCACCAACCAGGCGGCCCAGGGGGCCTACTTCAGCGACTACACCGTGCCGATCTGGGACCACACGGCAGCCACCGTCGCCTGGACCAAGGCCTTGGCCAAGTACGCACCTGGCTCCTACCAGCTCGGCCAGGTCCCGGACTTCGGCCTCTTCGGCGGCTGGATCACCGTCGACCTCATGATCTACGGGCTGGAGCACGCCGGCAAGAACCCCACCCGGGCCTCCTTCGAGAAGGCGCTCGATGCGACGACGGACTACACCGGCGGCGGCCTGTTGCCCGGTCCGGCGAACTTCACCCACTTCGGCCAGGCGGCGCCGTACGGCTGTGCCGTCTTCGAGAAGCTCACCGGGAAGCACTTCGACCCGGTGAAGGTCTGCGGCCACATCCTCCCGCACAGCAACCAGAACTGAGGGAGAGGGGTTCCCGGCGCCGGCCGGGACGGGCTGGCTAACGTCTGGCTCCGAAGCGTCCATGCCCCTGAACCCCCAAGGAGGCGCCATGTCCGCAACTCTCCAGGCCCGTCCGCGCCGACGCTGGCGCGGCCTCGCCGGCGTGGCGGCCTCGGCCGCCGTCCTGGCCGGCTCCCTCGTGGTCGCCGCCGGGGTGGCCACCCCGGCCGGCGCGGTGACGACGCACACGGCGACGTTCCTTCTGAGCCCGAGCCTGAGCCCGAGCCCGTTCAACGAGTTCCTCGGGACGTCCTGCCCCAGCACCACGTGGTGCATGGCCGTCGGTGAGCAGTCCTCCGGTGTGGACCAGACCCTGGCCGAGGCCTTCAACGCCGGTACCTGGTCGGTGCTCCCCACGTTCAACACGACCAACACCCAGACCAACCTGTTGAACGCGGTGTCGTGCCCCACCACCACCTGGTGCATGGCCGCCGGGTACGAGGAGTCCTCCGGCCACCAGGAGCCGATGACCCAGGTGTACCAGGGCGGGGCCTGGTCGAACAGCAACAGCCTCACCCCGAACGCCGGCCAGAACACCGACGCCACGGCGATCTCCTGCCCGACGACCACGTTCTGCGTCGCCGTCGGGTGGAGCGGCAACAACCGCGTCCCCTGGTCCGAGACCTGGAACGGGGCCACCTGGGCGCTCGACACGAGCATCGCCCCGCCACCCATGCTGAACGGGAACTACGAGCTCTACGGGGTGTCCTGCCCGAGTGCGGCGTACTGCACCGCCGTGGGCTTCGCCGATACCACGGTCAACGAGATCGGCTACATCGTGGTGTCGACCGACGGGGGCAACACCTGGTCCTTCGTCCCTGGCGCCGGGGTCAACGCCTTCACCACGCTCAATGCAGTGTCGTGCACCAGCCCGACGTTCTGTTCCGCCGTGGGCGGCGCCTCCCTCGGCGAGGAGGGTGAGATCACCTTCGCCGAGCAGTGGAACGGCACCATGTGGTCCGTCGTCCCGACCCCGACCTCTCCGGTGCCGGGAGCGCTCGAGAGTGAGATGCTCGGCGTGTCCTGCGTGTCGCCCGCTTCGTGCGCCGCGGTCGGCTACTCCGTCACGACCCTTCTGGTCGGCATCCAGTTCGTCATGGGCTTCAACGGCCGGACGTGGTCGGCGATCTCGGCCGAGCACGTCGCAGGCGCGCTGAACGAGGTCAACGGCGTCTCGTGCGCCGCCACGTCGATGTGCCTGACCGTCGGTAACTCCAGCCCGGGACCGACCTCGGCCACCCTCGCCCTCATCGGGCCCACCCTCGCGCCCGAGGGCTACTGGGTGGTGGGCAAGGACGGCGGGGTCTTCGGCTTCAACGCCACCTTCTTCGGCTCGGTGCCCGGGCTCGGCATCCACGTCAACAACATCGTGGGCATCGCCGCGGCCCCGGACGGCCACGGCTACTGGCTGCTCGGCTCCGACGGCGGGGTGTTCGGCTTCGGCTCGGCCCTGTTCTACGGCTCCCTGCCCGGTTCGGGTATCCACGTGAACAACGCCGTGGCCATCGCCTCGAGCCCGAGCGGCCACGGGTACTGGGTCGTCGACGCCAACGGCGGGGTCTACTCGTACGGTGACGCCGCCTTCTTCGGCTCCGTCCCAGGCGTCGGCGTGAGCATCAGCAACGTGGTGGGCATCGCCGCCTCGCCCAGCGGCGGGGGCTACTTCATCACCGCGGCCGACGGCTCGGTCTACGCCTTCGGCGTGCCCTACGCCGGCGGCAGCACCCACGCCACCAACGTGGTCGGCATCGCCGCCACCACCGGCACGAACGGGGGCGGCTACTGGCTGGCCAGCGCCACGGGCGGCCTGGGGGCCTACGACGCCCCGAGCATCGGCTCGCTCATCGTCTCCGGTGTCACGGTCGGCAACATCGTCGGGGTGTCCTCGACGAACGGCGGTGACGGCGTGTGGATGGTGGGGTCGGACGGGGGGGTGTTCACTCTCGGCGGCGCCCCGTTCCTCGGCTCTCTCCCGGCCATTGGTGTCAGCGTCAACAACATCGACGGCATCGCCGCCACCTGACCAAGCGAGCCACCGACCACGGGGGCCGGCCGAGGCCGGCCCCCGTGGCGCGTCCGCGGCCGGGAACGACGGCGGCGCCACCGTGAGCGCCTAATCTCCCCAGGCCATGGAGCCGACGCGGCTGTCGGAGGCCCGGGCGGCCTGGGAGCGACACGGTTGGTGCCTGCTCGAGGCGTGCCTCCCGGCAGAGGACCTGGCCGGGGTGCCGGCCGCCCTCGGCCACCTCTTCCCGACGGCCGCCGAGATGGAGGAGGGCGAGACGGACCAGACCCGGCGCTGGCGCGACTGGGACGCCGCCTGGCCCGAGTTCCCCTTCCGCAGCGCCACCCTGAACCGGCTGGCCCTCCACGACGCGGTCCTCGACCTGGCCGAGACGCTCCTCGGCGACGACGTCCGGCTCTACCTCGCCCTCGTCACGGCCAAGTTCGCCGGGCAGTCCTCGGGCTACAACCGGCTGCTCCACGCCGACTACCCCAACCACATGCTCGTCGTGCCCCGGGCCGAGCGCGGCTACCAGCAGCTCGAGCTCCTGATCTACCTGTGCGACGTCTCCGAGGCGAACGGGGCGACCCACTTCCTGTCGGTCGAGGCGACTGCCGAGGTCCCCGTCGAGCGCCACACGCTCGACGTCGCCGAGTACGCCCAGTGCTACGAGGACGACGTCGCCGCCTGCGGGCCGTCCGGCTCGATCGCGGCCTACCGGCCCGACGTCTACCACCGCTCCGTCGACCCCGACACCAAGGGCTTCTCGCGATTCCTGCTCCACGTCTCGTTCCGGCCGGCCGCCGCCGAGTGGGGCGGCTACCAGGCCTGGCCCTTCAAGGGCTTCTCGCCCGAATGGCACCGCTTCGTGGCCGGCGCCGGGCCGCGCCAGCTCGGCGTCCTCGGGTTCCCCCGGCCGGGCCACCCCTACTGGACCGAGGAGACACTGGCCGGCGTCGGTGCCCGTTACCCGGGCCTCGACCTCTCCCCCTGGCGCGAGGCGGCAGCGCGGTCGTGAGCACCTACCAGTTCGCCGAGGTCTGGGAGACCGTGGCCGGGCGGCTGCCCTCCGCCCCCGCCCTGCTCCACGGCGACGAGACCGTCGACTGGGCCACGTTCGACCGCCGGGCCGACTCCCTCGCCGCCTGGCTGCTCGAGCACGGCGCCACGCAGGACGGGACGTTCGCCCAGTACCTCTACTCGTCGCCGGCCTACCTCGAGTGCGTCTACGCCTGCTGGAAGCTCGGCATCGCCCCGGTCAACACCAACTACCGCTACGGCGCCGAGGAGCTCGTCTACCTCTGGGACAACGCCGACACCACCACCGTGGCCTTCCACGGGGTCTTCGCCGACACGGTCGAGCCGATCGTCGGGCGACTGCCCGGAGTCGGGCGGTGGCTCTGGGTGGACGACGGCACAGGGCCCTGCCCCGACTGGGCCAGCCCGTTCGGCGAGGCCACGGGGGCCTCGCCCGCTCGGGTGGTGCCGCCGTGGGGCCGCTCGCCCGACGACCTGTTCCTGATCTACACGGGCGGCACGACCGGCCTGCCGAAGGGCGTGATGTGGCGGCAGGACGATCTCTTCGGCGCGGTCAACCGCTCGGCGCCGGTCCGCTACCCCGACGACGGGAGTCCGGCCGACGTGGCCCCGCTCCTCTTGCGGCCCGGACCGTCGCTCGTCGCCGCCGCCCCCCTCATGCACGGCACCGGGCTCTTCAGCTCGTTCGGGACGCTGTCGAGCGGGGGCGCGGTCATCACCTTGCCCGAGCGCCGCTTCTCGGCCGAGTCCCTCCTCGACGCGGTGGTGCGCCACCGAGCCAAGGGGATCGCCCTCGTGGGCGACGCCTTCGCCCGACCCGTGCTCGCCGCCCTCGACGCCGAGCCTGACCGCTGGGACGTGTCGTCGCTCAGGATCATCATGTCGTCGGGCGTCATGTGGTCGACCGAGGTGAAGGAGGGACTGCTCCGCCACAACCCCGAGCTCATCCTCGTGGACAGCCTCGGCTCCTCGGAGGGTCTCGGGACCGCCCGGGCCGTCTCAGGGAACTCGCCCGAAGCGACGAAGGGGCCCACCGGTCGCTTCGCCTTCGGCCCCTACACGCAGGTGTTCACCGAGGACGGCCAACGGGTCGAGCCGGGCTCGGGGGAACGGGGACTCCTCGCCCAGCGCGGCCGCATCCCGCTCGGTTACTACAAGGACCCCGAGAAATCGGCCCGCACCTTCCCGGTCATCGACGGCGAGCGCTGGTCGGTGCCGGGCGACTACGCCACGGTGGAGGCCGACGGCACGATCGTGCTGCTCGGCCGGGGCTCGGCCTGCATCAACACGGGCGGCGAGAAGGTCTTCCCCGAGGAGGTCGAGGAAGCGCTGAAGACGCATCCCGACGTGGACGACGCCGTCTGCGTCGGCCTGCCCGACGAGCGCTTCGGCGAGCGGGTCGTGGCCGTCGTGGCCCCGGTGACCGGGGCCCATCCCGACCCCGGGGAGCTCATCGACCACGTGAAGGGGCGGCTCGCCCACTACAAGGCGCCCCGGCAGGTCCTCCTCGTCCCGGCCCTGGGCCGGGCGGCCAACGGCAAGGCCGATTACCGGACGCTGAAGGACCTTGCGCAGCGCGAGCTCGGCCCGCCGGCCAGCTGACGAGACGGGTCAGGCCCGGCCCATCATCGCCTTCACGAAGGGCGCCTCGAAGGCGTCGGTGAAGCCGGCACTCACGTAGCCGGCGTCGATCACGAAGCTGACGCCGTTCACGTGGCTGGCTGCCGCGCTGCAGAGGAACACGAGCGGGTAGGCCTGCTCCTCGGGCGTCGACGGCGGCAACCCGAGCGACTCCCGGTAGTCCTGGCCGAAGGCCAGCCAGAGGTCGGCGTTGGCCCGGGCGAGCGGCGTGTCGGTCGGGCCGGGCATCGTGGCGTTGATCCGCACGCCCTTCTGCAAGAAGGGATAGGCCTGCCGGGCCACGTAGGCGCAGATCACCTGCTTCGTGAAGAGGTAGTTGGCCCGCTCGGGGTGGGCCTCCATCCACTTGGCGGCGGACTCGAAGTCCGGCGTCTCCAGAAACTCGGCGATGAGCGGGAGCTGGTCCTCCCACCCGAGCCCGGCCCCCGAGGAGATCATGGCCACGGCTGACCCCGGCGGCAGCATGTCCTCGTCGAAGAACCGTTCGATCAGATGGCGGGCCCCGATGAAGTTCACCTTCTCGATCCCCGGCGTCCCGTCGGCCACCCCGGCGCACGACAGGAGGGCGTGCACCGGGCCGCCGCACTCGTCGATCGCCGCGTCGATGGCGTCCATGTCCCGCAGGTCCACCTGGATGACCTTGGCTCCGGGCAGGTCGACCGGGGCGTAGTCCATGACGACGACGTCGGCGCCGAGGTCTTTGATGAGCTTGGCGCAGGCCGCCCCCATGCCGGTGGCGCCGCCCACCACGAGCGCCCGCTTCCCGTCGAACTTGAACGCCTCGATGCCCATGGGGAACCTCCCGGTTTGGCTCGACCGCCGGCCACGCCGTCGTGTCGGTGGAGGGATGGTGCCGCCCACAGGACACGGCGTCAACTCACGCTTGTGGGTCCGAAACGTATAGTCGGCGCATGGCCGGAGCCGCCGAGGAGCGACCCCCGCTCTCCCGACCGGGCCGCCCCCGCCTCTACGAACCCGTCGCCGAGCGCCAACTCCTCATGGACGCCGCCGTCGAGGTGCTCCGCCGCAACGAGGGCAGCGAGGCCACCGTGGCCGACATCCTGAACGAGGCGGGGCTCTCCACCCGGGCCTTCTACCGCCACTTCGAGGGCAAAGAGGACGTCGTCCGGGCGATCTTCGAGCGCGACGCCGAGTCCTTCGGCTTGCAGCTCCGCCGCCACGTCGAGCAGGCCAACGACCCGGCCGCCGGTGTCGTCGCCTGGATCGACGAAATGCTCTCCTTGGCCTACGACCGTCGCCGCCGGGCCCGGATGGCCGCCTTCAGCTCACGGATGGTGATGACCATCGTGGCCGGCACCGGCGTCCAGTCGCTCGGCCAGACGCTCCTCGTCGAACCCCTCCACGACGTGCTCGTCCGGGGCCACGAGTCGGGCGCCTTCGCGCTCGTCGAGCCCGACGCCGACGTCTGGATGATCAACGCCCTCACCTGGGAGGCCATCGGAGCGGTGCAGAGCGGCCGGTCGGTCTCGACGCGCCACGAGGCCCTCGACCAGGTGCTGCGCTTCGTCCTCCCGGCCCTCGGCGCCGCACCGGCCGGGTGAGCGGCCCGGTCGGGCGAGATCGAAAACTCTGCTTTCGATTGGGCTACCCTGACGCCGACCGAGGCCCGAGGAGGCTCGTGTGACGATGCGGGACGAAGCGGCGGTGGTGGGCATCGGGGCCACGCCCTACTGGAAGCGCGGCCAGTCGGTGCCCGAGACCCCGCTGTCGATGGCCTGTACGGCCATCCTGGCCGCGCTCGACGACGCCGGCCTCACGGTGCGCGACCTCGACGGCTTCGCCATCTACTCCCACGCCGTCGACCCGGCCCAGGTGGCCTCGGTGCTCGGCGTCCCCGAGGTGCGCTTCGCTTCCTCGCTGACGTCGGGCGGCGGGGGCTCGGCCGGCTCGCTCGGGCTGGCCGCGGCGGCCATCCACGGCGGGATGGCCGAGGTCTGCGTCACGCTCATGACGCTCCAACAGGCGGCCCGGCGGCTCGGTGGGAGCTCAGTCGGCGGGCAGAGCATGTACGCCGGCGGTGGCGGTGGCGCCAACCCCTACGGCGCCGGCGGGTTGCCGCCGTCCGCCGCCTTCTTCGTGTCGAGCGGCATGGTCTCGCCGGGCCACAGCTTCTCCATCCTCACCCGGCGGCATATGCACCTCTACGGGACGAAGCGTGAGCACATGGCCGAAGTGGCCATCAGCCAGCGCAACTACGCCATGACCCGCCCGACGGCCCTCCACCGGGCGCCCCTCACCCTCGACGCCTACTTCGACGCCCGGATCATCAGCGAGCCGATGTGCCTCTTCGACTACACGGTCGAGAGCGACGGCGCGGTGGCCGCCGTCATCACCTCGGCCGAACGGGCCCGCGACCTGCGCCAACCGCCCGTCTACATCATGGGCTCGGCGCACGGCGGCATGGGCCGGTGGGGCACCGCCATCTTCGGCTACTTCCAGCAGCCGGACGAGTACTTCGCCTCCTCGGGTCACCGCCCGGTGGCCCAGCGCATGTACGAGATGGCTGGCGTCACCCCCGACGACGTCGACGTGGCCCTCCTCTACGACCACTTCTCCCCGATGGTGCTCATGCAGCTCGAGGACTACGGGTTCTGCGGGATCGGCGAGAGCGGTCCCTTCGTGGCCGAGGGGAACCTCCGCATCGGCGGCCGCATGCCGACGAACACGCACGGGGGCCACCTCTCCGAGGCCTACATCATCGGCATGACCCACGTGCGCGAGGCCGTCGAGCAGCTACGGGGGGTGGCGGTCAACCAGGTGCCGAACGCCGAGATCGCCCTCGTGACCGGGGGGCCGGCCTCGCTCCCGGTCAGCGGGACGCTGTTACGGAGGTAAGGACGATGGCGCTGCAACGAGGGGTCTACCCGACGGGCCTGCGGGACCCTTTCGCCGACGAGGCCACCCAGCCGTTCTGGGACGCCGCGCTCGAGGGGCGGCTGGTCGGCAGCCGCTGCACCACCTGCGGCACGATCATCCTGCCGCCCCAGCCCCGTTGCTTCTCCTGCCAGGGCACCGAGTTCGCCTGGGTGGACCTCCCCGGCACCGGCACCATCTACTCGTTCACCGTGGTGCGCCATCCGCTCGACCCGGCCCTGGCCGAGGTGGTGCCGTACGTGTCGGCCGTCATCGAGCTCGACGGCACCCAGGGGCCGGGTGCCCGCTTGAGCGTGAACGTCATCGACTGCGACCCGGAGCAGGTGGACGTCGGCGACCCGGTGGAGGTGGTCTTCGACAAGGTGAGCGACACGCTCGCGGTGCCCCGGTGCCGGCCGCGGCCGTGACATCGGCGCTCGACGGCCTCTCGGTCGTCGACCTCTCGAACACGCTCACCGGCACGCAGATGAGCCAGGTGCTCGCCGACTTCGGGGCCGAGGTCGTCCACGTCGAGCCGCCGGGGGGCAGCAGCCTCCGCCAACAGCCGGCCTGGCCGTTCTGGGCCCGGGGCAAGCAGAGCGTCGTCCTCGACCTCCACGACGCGGACGACGCCGCCACGGCCCGGCGACTCTGCTTCGGGGCCGACGTCGTGATCGAGACGTGGCGACCCGGCGTGGCCGAGCGCCTCGGTCTCGGCTACGAGGACCTCGCAGCCGAACACCCCCGCCTCGTCTACGCCTCGGTGACCGGCTTCGGGCGGGACAACCCGCTTTCCCACGTCAAGGCCTACGAGGCCGTCGTCATGGCCAAGATCGGCGCCCTCGACACGTTCTCTGTCCTCTCGGACGGCCCCGGGCCGTCGTTCGTGTCCACCCCCTACTGCACGTGGAGCGGGGGCCAGCTGGCCCTCCACGCCGTCCTCGCCGCCCTCATCGAGCGGGAGGCGAGCGGCCGGGGTCAGCGGGTCGAGTCGACGATGGTGCAGGGGATCGTGTCCCACGACCCGTGGAACTGGCTCGTCCGGATGGTGACGGCCAAGTTCCGGAGCGCCTATACCCCGGCCCCGCCGACCGACCACGACGAGCTGGTGCCGAACGTCCCGCTCTTCTTCCGCCTCATGGTGGGGCTCTCCGCCGACGGGCGCTGGCTGCAGTTCTCCCAGACGACCGAACGCCTCTGGCAGGCCTACCTCCGAGCGCTCGGACTCGCCTGGACCCTCGAGGACCCGGAGCTGCACAACGCGCCAGAATCGGAGGACCCGAAGGTCCGGGTGCGCTTCTGGGAGGCCGCCCTCGCCGCCGTCCGCGAGCGCACCTACGACGAGTGGCTGACGGTGTTCGACGCCGAGCCCGACGTCTGGGCGGAGCTCTACCGCTCGGGCACCGAGCTCCTGCACCACCCGCAGATGGTCCACGACCACCGGACGGTGACCGTCGAAGACCGCGAGCTCGGCCCGGTGCTCGAGCCGGCGCCGTTCGTGGCGATGAGCGCGACACCCGGGGTCGCCGACCGGCCCGCCCCCCGCCTCGACGAGCACGGCGACGCGCTGCGCTCGATCGCGCCGGCAACCGGATCCACCGCGCCCGCCGGCGTCCCGTCGGCCGACCCGCCGCTCGCCGGCGTGACCATCCTCGAGCTCGGCACCTTCTACGCCGCTCCGTTCGGGGCGACGATCCTGACCGACTACGGGGCGAGGGTGATCAAGGTCGAGGCCAAAGAGGGCGACCCGATGCGGATGATCATGCCGTTCCCCGAGGTGGGCGGCATCAAGGTGCTCCAGGGCAAGGAGAGCGTGGCGGTCGACATCGCCACCCCCGAGGGCCGGGAGATCGTCCTCGAGCTGGCCCGCCGGGCCGACGTCGTGCTGCAGACCTTCCGGGCGGGCGTGGCCGAGCGGCACGGCTACCTGGCCGAGGACCTCATGGCCGTGAACCCCGAGCTCGTGTACCTCTACGCCCCGGGTTACGGCACCGGCGGCCCCTGCGGCCACCGCCCGGCGTTCGCGCCGACCATGGGGGCGGGTTCGGGGCTCGGCTACCGCAACGTCGGCGGCCCCGACAACCTCCCCCAGGGCCCGGACCTCTCGGTCCACGACGTCAAGCGCTACTCGATGCGCCTGAGCACGGCGTCGATGGGCGTGGCCAACGCCGACGGGTTCTCCGCCCTCGGGGTGGGCACCGCCCTCCTGCTCGGCCTCCTGGCCAAGCGCCGGGGGGCGCCCGGCCAGACGATGAGCACCTCGATGCTCTCGACGATGGCCTACGCCCTCTCCGAGGACATGGTGGAGTACGAGGGCCGCGCCCCCATGGCCGTGCCCGACGGGCAGCTGCTCGGGCTCGGCGCCCGCTACCGCCTCTACGAGACCGCCGAGCGCTGGGTCTTCCTCGCCGCCCCGACCGAGCGGGACTGGCGGGCCCTCGCCGACGCCCTCGACCTCGACGACGAGCTCGGCCACGACGACGAGGCCCTAGCGGCCCGTCTCGGCGAGATCTTCGCCACCCGCACGGCGGCCGCGTGGGAGGCCGAGCTCACAGGGCGCGACGTGGCATGCGTCGAGGTGGCGAAGGGCCCGCCCGACGAGGTCGTCCTGCTGAGCGGGGGCCTCGGCAAGACGCTCGGCATCGTCACCGAGCAGACGCACCCGGTCTTCGAGACCTATCCCCGCCTCGCGCCGCTCGCCCGCTTCTCCCGGTCGACGACGCTGGCGGGGCCGGCCCCGCTGTGCGGCCAGCAGACCGACGCGGTGCTGGCCGAGCTGGGCTACGACGACGAACGGATCGCCGAGCTCCGGGCGACCGGGGTCATCGGTGGCTGACGTGGCCGGCAGCGGATCCGACATCGGCGGCGGGTCGCCGCTCCCGCCACCGCCGCGCCGGCCCGTGGCCGGGCCGCCGGCCCGGCGACCCGGCTCCGTCCGCCGCACGAGCGCCATCCTCATGACGTGGCCCGGCGGGCTCGGCACCCAGCTGCGCCTCGACGGCCGGGCCCGGGACCTCCTGACCCCGGTCGCCGGCCCGCCGGTCGTGCTGGCCGACGACGAGGTGTCGGTCGGCGTGGCCCCGGACCGGACGCTCGAGGACATCGTGGCCACGCCGGCCCGCCCCGGCATCGACGGTCTGGTCGGGGCGCGCGGTGGCGCCCAGCTCCGTGCGGCGCTGGAGGAGGTCGTGCCGACGGAGCGGGCCGGTTCCACCCCGCTCTACCTGCTGCTCGACGACCTGGCGGGCGCCTCGCTCATCGCCGGCTTCGCCTGGACCCGGGTGGTCGACGTCTTCCGACGGCCCCCCGGCGAGCGGCCGCAGCCGCCCCGCCAGCAGATGATGGGCATCTGTGCCGGGTTCCGTCCGGGGTCCTCCACGCTGGCCGCGGACGGCTCGATCAGCCGGGAGATGCGGCACAACGTGGCCCCGGCACCGCCGCTCGCCGATGCCGCCGATCCCTGGAGCTTCCATGAGCTCGCTCCGCACCCGGCGGTGGCCATGCGCCGGGCCCGGCGGATCGACGCCTGGCTCGACGGCGACGCGGTCGTGGTCGACGCCATGTTCCGCGATTCGTGCTGGGAGGCCGACGGGACCGAGGTGGCCGTGCACGAGTACGGCCTCGACGTCGTGATCGAGGACGGCGTCGTCTCCTCGGTGCGGGCCGAGCCGCGGGTGCTCCCGTTCGCCGAGTGCCCGGCCGCCGCGCCCAACGCCCCGTGGATGGTCGGCGCCAGGGCGGACGAGCTCCGCGACGAGGTCCTGGTGCGGCTGCGCTCGACGGACTGCTGCACGCACCTGAACGACGCCCTTCGGGCGCTCGCCGAAGTCCCCCACCTGTCAGCGGCCCTCGGGTCGGCCGCGGCGCGGCGCTCACCTCTCGGCTGATCCCCCCTTCGGCGCCCTGACCAGCATGAATGTAGCTGTACCTGCTGCTCCCCCTGGAGCCCAATCTCATGGAGCGACGGAGCCCTCCGGCCCTGACTCGCCCAGCAGCAGGTCAGGTCGGCCAGCGGGTCGGTGCGGCATCACCCCCGTGACGGTGGACTAGACAACGACCGTTCGGGCGAGAGATCGAGGAGGCGCACGGTGCGAGGAGGCGGTCGGGTTCGCTCGTGGACATCGGCGCCGAGGCTGCGTGCAGCGTCGGGAGTGGTCCTGCTCTCAGTGGCTGCGGCCTGTTCGTCGTCAGGCTCAGCCAGCGGGACCTGGCCCCCGAGTGTGGTGTCGGCCGCGAAGAGTACGTGCATGCAAGGCGGCGGATCATCGAGTGGATGTGATTGCGTCGTGCATTACCTCGAGATGCACCAATGGAATGCATCGTCGTTCGAGCAGACGCTGGGTCAGGCGACGAGGCTTTGCTTCGGCGGGTGAGGGCGATCGGACCGGTCAAGCCGACCGCCTCGGTTGGTTCGGATTGTTCGGCGCTGCTCCCTGTCGCAGCACGGCCGCTCCGCCGAAGGTGACGGCGGCGCCCCTGGCGGCGTCGGTGGTGTCGTGACGGGGCCGGGCTCTCGAGCCAGTCCTGGCGCGGCAGGGCCTCCATGGGGTAAGATTGCAAAAGGCGTTTTCACTTGGCCGGACAGGCCCATGCCCAAGCACACGGGAGGACACGTGGACGACGGGCTCATCTGGACGAATTCAGGCGACTCGCACTGCATCGAGCCGCCCAACCTCTACCGGGACCGCATGCCGCCCGCCTACGCCGAGCGGATGCCCCGGTCCGAGTTCGTCGACGGGGACATCGTCACCCACATCGACGGCAAGACCATCACGCGGCGGGCCCCCGGCGGGGCCAAGCTCGAGATGATCGAGGCCATCCGGGCCCAGGGTGGCAACGACAACAGCAAGCGCCTCGACGACCTCGACTCGCAGGGTGTCTGGGGTGAGGTGGTGTTCCCCTCCCTCGGCCTCTGGTACGGCGAGCTCGAGACCCCCGACGTGGCCAAGGCGGCGGCCGAGGTGCTGAACGACTGGGTGGCCGAGGAGATCATGTCCCTCTCCCCCCGGCTCGTCCCCTGCGCCACCCTGCCCCTGCAGTCGGTCGAGTACTCGCTCGGTGAGGTGGAGCGCTGCGTGGCCCTCGGCTACAAGGCCGTCTTCCTGCCGACCAAGCCCCCCGTGCAGCACGGCGAGTGGAACCGCCCGGTGTGGGAGCCCCTCTGGGAGCTCCTCGAAGGCACGGGCACGGTGCTCGCCTTCCACATCGGCACCGAGTCGGGCGAGCGGCCCCAGAAGTACCGGGGACCGGGCGGCTACATGCTCAACTACGTGAACACCACGTTCGGCGGCCAGATCGCCGTCGTCATGATGATCGCCTCGGGGGCCCTCGAGCGGCACCCCGACCTGAAGGTCCTCGTGTCCGAGGGCGGGGCCACCTGGGGGCCGTTCCTCGGCGACCGGATGAACGAGGCCCTCCGCCAGCACCACATGTTCGACGAGAAGAACCTCACGATGCTCCCGAAGGAGTACCTCCTCCGCCAGGTCTACGCCTCGTTCCAGCACGACGAGACGGCGGTGCCGACGGTGACCGCCATGGGCTGGCAGAACGTCATGTTCGGCAGCGACTACCCCCACCTTGAGGGCACGTTCCCCCACACCCAGAAGGTGCTGCACGAGCTCTTCGACGACGTCGACGAGGCGGTCAGCGAACGCATCAGGATCGGCGCCTTCCTCGACCTCTTCCCGCACGTCGGGCGGCCGCCGGCCGCCTGAGCCCCCAGGGTCAGGACGACGCCCGGGCCTCGTCGATCGCCTCGAGCACGCGCGGGGGCGTGAGCGGCTGGTTGAGGAGCTCGACGCCGAGCGGCCGGAGGGCGTCGATCACCGCGTTGACGATGGCCGGCGGCGCGCCGATGGCCCCGCCTTCCCCCACCCCCTTGAAGCCGCCCGGGGTGAGGGCGGGCGTCTCGATGTGGCCGTACTCCACGTCGGGCGCCTCGCAGGCGGTGGGCAGGAGGTAGTCGAGGAAGGTGGTCGTGAGCGGGTTGCCGTCGTCGTCGTAGACGAACTCCTCGTAGAGCACGCCACCCACGCCCTGGACCACGCCCCCGGCCACCTGCCCCTCGACGATGTTGGGGTTGATCATCACCCCGCAGTCCTCACTCACCACATAGCGCAGGATCTCGACCGTGCCGAGGTCGGGGTCGACGGCCACCGTGACCACGTGGCAGGCGTTCGAGAAGGCGAACGGCGGGGCCGCGTAGCGCTGGGAGATGTCGAGGCCCGCCTCCATGCCCGGCGGCAGGCCGGCCGGGTTGTGGTAGGCGGTCTGGGCCACGTGCCTGAGGGTGACCGAGCTCGTCGGGTCGCCGGCCACCGAGATGACCCCGGCCGCGATGTCGAGGTCGTCGGGCGACGCCTCGAGCATGTGCCCGGCGATGGCCAGCACCTTCTCCCGGACGGCGAGCGAGGTCTCGAGGACCGCCGCGCCGAGCATCGGGCCGCTCCGGCTCCCGCCGGTCCCGAAGGCGAAGGGGGTCGACGCCGTGTCGCCCTGGTGGACGGCCACGTCGTCGGGGTCGATGCCGAGGTGCTCGGCCACGATCTGGGCGGTCGTCGTCTCGATGCCCTGGCCGTGGGCCCCCGAGCCGAGGTAGACGTCGACGTGGCCCTCGGGGGCCACCCGGATGTGGGCGGGCTCCGAGCCCATGGGCCCCATCCCGGGCTGCGGCTCGACGTAGAGCGCCAGGCCGACGCCGATGTAGCGGCCGTCGGCCGCCGCTGCCGCCTGGTCCTTGCGGAACTGCTCGTAGCCGATCATCTCGGCCGCCTGCTCGAGGGTCTCCTCGGGGGAGACCTCGGCCACCTCCATGCCGCTCGGCATGGTGTAGGGCAGCTCGCTGCGGTGGATGACGTTGCGCCGGCGGAGCTCCAACGGATCGAGCCCCATGCGGTGGGCGAGGAGGTCCAACATCTGCTCGCGGGCGAGCGTCTCCATCTGCCACGGCCCCCGGTAGGCGCCGCGGGTGCAGGTGTTCGTGTAGACCGAGGTGGTCTTCCAGGCGAGCTTGCCCATCCGGTAGGGGCCGGAGAAGAGCATGGCCACGAAGGCCCCTGCCCCGCCCGAGCCGTAGAGGGGGTAGGCGCCGGCGTCGTCGAGGTGGTCGATGTAGGCCCCGAGGAGGTGGCCCTCCTCGTCGGCCGCGAGGGTTGCCGTCACGCGCTCGGTGCGGCTGTGGGTCGCCGCGGTCAGGTTCTCCCGGCGGTCCTCCACCCACTTGACCGGGCGGCCGAGGAGGTGGGCGGCGAGAATCACGCACTGTTCGTCCCGGGGCAGGAAGGCCTTCTGCCCGAAGCCCCCGCCCACGTCGTCCATCACGACGTGCACCCAGTGCTCCGGGACGCCGGTGATCTTGGCCGCGGCCGCCCGCACGTGGTGGGGGGCCTGGGTGGAGATGCGGATCTCGAGCTCGTTCGTGACCGGGCGCCAGTCGACGATGATGCCCCGGGGCTCCATCGGCACCGGGATGTAGCGGTGCTGGCGGATCGTGTCGGTCACCACGTGCGCCGCGGTGCGGAAGATCTCGGCCAGCTCGTCGTCGGCCGGTACCTCCATATGCACGCAGACGTTGTCTTCGAGCTCGGGGTGCACGAGATGGTCCGTGTCGCCGAGCGCCGCCTCGAAGTCGACCACCGCCGGCAGGGGCTCGTAGTCCACGTCGATGAGGTCGGCGGCGTCCTCGGCCAGGTAGCGGCTGCGGGCCACTACGAGGGCGATCGGGTCACCGACGTGGCGGACGTAGCCCACCGAGAGCGGTGTGAGCGGCCCCTTCTCGGCCGGCCCGGTGTGCATGTCGCCCTTGATGTGAGGGTTGAGGTCCTCCCCGGTGAAGACGGCCACCACCCCCTCGGCCTCCCGGGCCGCCGTGACGTCGATCGTGATGTTGGCCCGGGCCACGTCGCTGCGGAGAAAGTGGGCGTGCAGGAGCCCGGGCATCGTGACGTCGTCGAGGTACCGGCCCCGCCCGGTCAGGAGGCGCGGGTCCTCCTTGCGCTTGACGCGCTGGCCGATGACCCGGCCGATGGTGGCGGGTGCGGTCGTCATGCCCCGGCCCCCGCGGCGGCCCGGACGGCCCGGACGATCCCCTGGTAGCCGGTGCAGCGGCACAGGTTGCCCGACAAGCCCTCCCGGATCTCGTCGTCGCTCGGGTGCGGGTGGTCCCGGAGGAAGGCCGTCACCGAGACGATGAAGCCCGGCGTGCAGAACCCGCACTGGAGGCCGTGGTGCTCACGGAAGGCCTCCTGCAACGGGTTGAGCGAGCCGTCGTTCGGCGAGAGCCCCTCGACTGTCACCACCTCGGACCCCTCGGCCTGCACGGCGAACATCAGACACGACCGCACGGCCTGCCCGTCCACGAGGACCGTGCAGGCCCCGCAGACGCCGTGCTCGCAGGCGAGGTGGGTGCCGGTCAGGGCGCAGTCCTCGCGCAGGAAGTCGGCCAGGGTCTTCCTCGCCTCCACCGAGCCCTTGTGCGTCTCGCCGTTGACCGAGACCTCGACGGTCATCTCATCCACGTCGGGCCTCCTCGAATGCCTGGCCCAGCGCCTGGGCCAGCAGATGGGCGCACACCCGCCGCCGGTAGCGGGCCGAGCCGTGCACGTCGTCGACCGGCTCGGTGGCCGCGGCCGCCCGCTCGGCCACCTCGACGAGGTCGGCGGCCGACGGCGCCGCACCGGCCAGGTCGGTCTCGGCCGACGAGGCCCGCAGCGGCACTGGCCCCATCCCGAGGAGGGCGACGCCGGCGTCGGCCACCCGGTCGTCTCCGTCGAGCGAGAGGGTGCAGGCCGCCCCGGCCACCGCGAAGTCGCCGTGGCGCCGGGCGAGCTCCACGAGGGCGGCGCCGCTCCGGGGCTTGGCCGTCGGGAACCGCACGTCGACCAGCAGCTCGTCGGGCTCGACGGCGGTCGTCCACGTGCCCACGAACAGCTCGTCGGCCGGCACCGTGCGGCGGCCCGCCGAGCCGGCCACGGTGGCCTCGGCCCGCAGGGCGAGGACCACCGCCGGGAGCTCCGACGCCGGGTCGGCGTGGGCGATCGAGCCGCCGACCGTGCCCCGGTTGCGGATCTGGAAGTGCCCGATGAGGGGCACCGAACGGGCGAGCAGCGGCACGGTCCGGGCCACGTCGGCCGACCGCTCGACGGCGGCCTGGCGGGTCATCGCCCCGACCACGAGGGACCCGTTGGCCCTGATCCCCGCCAGCTCGGGCACGAAGTTGAGGTCGACGAGGTGCTCGAAGCGGGCCAGCCGAAGGGCCAGCATCGGGACCAGGCTCTGGCCCCCGGCGAGCACCTTGGCCTCGTCGCCGTGCTCGGCCAGCAGCGCCGTGACCTCGGCCACCGTCGACGGACGGTGGTAGGTGAACGGTGCGGGCTTCACCAGACGAGCTCGAGGTTCTCCACCGTCCGCAGGCCCGCGGTGTAGCGCAGCTCGATCCCCGGCTTCAGCTCGTAGTCGGGGATCCGGCGGTGCCACTCCCGCAGCGTCACCCGGAGCTCCCGCCGGGCCAGGTGGGACCCGAGGCACCGGTGCACGCCGCCGCCGAAGCCGAGGTGCCGGTTCTCCTCGCGCTCGAAGCGCACCTCGAAGGGGTCGTCGAACTCGGCCGGGTCGACGTTGGCCGCGCCAAGGGAGACCATGACCATGGTCCCGGCGCTGAACGGGCACCCGGCGAGCTCGCCGTCGCCGGTGGCCAGGCGCGGCACGCCGGGCACCGGGGTCTCCCAACGCAAGAGCTCCTCCACGGCCCGCGGGATGACCGCGGGGTCCTCGACGATCTGCCGACGGTGGTCGGGGTGCTGGGCCAGGTAGGCGAAGAAACAGGTGAGCGAGTCGGTGACGGTGTCGAGCCCGGCGATGAGGAAGAGGAAGCAGATGTCGAGGATCTCCTCGCGGGTGAGCTTCACGCCGTCCATCTCAACCTGGAGGAACGACGTGAGGATGTCGTCCTCGGGGTGCTTCGCCCGTTCGTCGAGGATGGCGTTGAAGTAGTCGTAGATCTCGAGAGCCGTCTCGCGCTGGATACGGTCCCGCTCCGTCGGGTCGAAGATGCCGCCGCCCGGACGGAGGATCCCGTCCTTCAGGCGCAAGAACGTGTCGAGCTCCTCCCACGGCAGCCCCATCAGGCCGAGGAACACCGACGAGGGGAACGGCACGGCCAGCTCCTCGGTGAAGTTGCAGCCGTCCCGGTCGGCGAAGGCGTCGATGAAGTGGTTCACCCGCGCCGCGATGTCGTCCTCGATGGCGTCCATCTTCTTCGGGGCGAACAGGGGGTCGAGGATCTTGCGGTACTTCAGATGGTCCGGCGGGTCCACGCTGAGTGGGATCATCGGCCGGGTGTTGCCCAGCATCACGAGGTCCTTGCTGGTGTAGGCCTCGGGGTGGCGGAGCACCTCGTCGGCCAGCGCCCGGCTGGCGGCGATCACGAACCCGTCGGTGGGCTTCACCACCCCGCCGGCCTCGAGCATGCCCTTGTACATGGGCTGGGGGTCGGCCAGGTCGAAGAGCTTCTGGAGCTCCTCCTCGTTGTCGAAGTAGGCCGCCGACGCCTCGGCTGGCTTCTCTTCGGGTTGGGCCATGGGGTCTTCCTTCCGCACGGGCGACGGGGTCGAGCCTATCGAGCGTTGGGTGGCCTGAGCCCATCCACCCGGGCAGCTCAGCCAGCGGCGAGGGGCGTCCCGTCGAAGGTCTCCTTCGTGGTGAAGGCGTCGACCGGGAGGCGCCGCAGCCTCGTCACCTCGCGGACCGGTCGACCCAAGGGGATCATGGTGGCCAGGGCGTGCTCCTCGGGGAGATGGAGCAGCTCGCGCAGCTCGGGCTCGCAACGGGAGAGCACCGAGGTGAGGTGCCCGCCGAGGCCCCGGTCGCGCGCCGCCAACAAGATGTTGTGGGCGAACGGGTAGACCGAAGCCGCCGCGGTCAGCGGGAGCCGTCCGAGCCCGGTGTCCACCGCCGAGACGTTGGCGAGGTCGAGGGTGATGACGAGGAGGACGGGCGCCCGCCGCAGGTGCTCGGGCGGGCCGCCGGCCAGGGGCACCTCCCGGGCCGCGGCCAGGTCGACGGGCTGCTCGGAGGGCCCTCCCGGCGGGTTGCGCCACGTGGCCTCGCTGGCCAGGAAGGGGACCAGCCCGGCCTGCAGGAAGGCCGCGTACTCGCGCATCCCGAGCTCGTAGAGCTCGGCCAGCCGGTCCTTGGTGGCCTGCTCGCGCACCACGATCACGTGCCAGGCCTGCCGGTTGGACCCGTTCGGAGCGAAGCGGGCGCCCTCGAGGATGGCGAAGACGACGTCGTCGGGTACCGGATCGTCGGTGAACTCCCGGGTCGCCGGCGTCGTACGCATGACGTCTCGCAGGTCCATGGGCTCTTCGCTCCTTCATCCTCGTGGGACGGCGGGCTGTGGAACGCTCAGCGGAGCGGGGGCCAGGTGCGCTCGGTCAGCTGGCCGGAGGCCTCCCGCATGAGGTAGTCGTCGCGACGGACTTGGCGCCAGAGGTAGCCGACGTAGACCTCCTGGTCCACCTGGCCTTCACGGTAGGCGAGGGCGAGCTCCCGCCGCCCCTCGGCGACGTCGGTCGGCCACCGTCCGAGGAGCCTGGCGGCGTCCTCGCGCTCGGCTTCGGCCAAGCGACGCCCCGAACGGTCCAGCTCCTTCAGGTACTTGAGCACCCGGACCACACCCTTCGACCACTGCAACGCCAGCGGGTCCTCCTCCCGGGCGGTGATGGCCCGGAGCATGCCGAGGCCGCCGTCGTAGAGCTGGTGCCACTCCTCGGCCGGTGGTGGGTCGGGGAGATCGAGCTCTGGCGCGGCGACGCCGGTCAGGTGCCCGAGGGCCTCGAGGGTGAGCCGGCGGTGGAGCATCGAATAGATGAGACGGTTGCCGAGGTCGCGCCCCTCCCATCCCGATCCGCTAGCCGGAACGGTCGACCCGCCCGAACCGTTGGAGGCGAGCCGGACCTCGGCGAGCAGCCGGTAGTACCAAACCCGGTCCTCGTCGACCACGTGGCCCGAGAGCGCCTCGTACTCGGCCAACCGGTCCGGCAGGTGGGTGAACGTATCCTGCACGGTGCGCAGCGACAGCCAAGCGACGTCGTCCATCGGGTCGCCGAAGTGGGCGAGCTCCCAGTCGACGACGGCGGTCACCTTGCCGTCCTCGTACATGAAGTTGCCGGGCCCGGTGTCGCCCTGCACGACGACGACGGGGGACTCGTAGGCGGGCATGTGCCGGTCCAACCAGTCGAGTGAGATCTCGAGGAGAGGGTCGATCGAGCGGTCGGCCGGCGCGGCCCTTCCTCGGATCACCTGGAGCTCGGCTTCGAGGTGCTCACGGGCGGTGCGGACCGGTCCGAGGCTCGGCAGATGGAGCGCGGTCGGGTCGAGCCGGTGGAGGGCGGCGAGGCAGGTCACGAAGTCCTGCGCCACCCGCACTTGCTCGTCGGGATCGGCGATCCGGTAGAACCACGTCGCCCCGCCTACCCGTTCCTCCAGGATGGCCTCGACCTCGGGGTGCACCGCCAGCACGCCCGGCACACGCACGTCGGTCCCGCCGAGGGCCGCCATGATCTCGCCCTCGACCCGGAGCGAGTGGAAGATGCTGTCCTTCGGCGTGGGGACCCGGCTGTAGCGCAAGAAGAGCTCGCGCCGCGTCCCGTCGGGCAGTTCGACGTCGACGAACCAGGCCTCCCGGCTGGCCCCGCCGGGCACCCGGTCGGCCCTGGTCACCCGGCCGCCGCCCACCTCCCTCATCCAGCCGACGACGACGTCGGGGAGGGCGAGGGCGGCGTCGGCCACGGTCAGCGGGAGGACCCGCCCGGTGGGGTGCTCCCCCAGCGCTCGGCGTCGCGCAGCACCTCGTTGAACGGCTTGTCGCTGTCGTAGGAGGGCTCCCTCGGCAGACCGAGCACCCGCTCGCTGATGATGTTGCGCTGGACCTGGTCGCTGCCGCCGGCGATGGCGATGATGCGCGAGTTCAGGTAGTTCGTGCTCGGCACGGCGGCGTCATCGTCGGCCGCGTCCCAGCCGACGGCGTCGGTGCCCCCGAGCTCCATGGCGATGTTGGCCCGGATGGGGGTGATGGCCCCGGCGTGGAGCTTGATGTAGGAGGCGTAGAAGGGGGCGGTCTTCCCCGTCACGATGCCGGCCAGCACCCGACGGATGAGGCAGGCGTGCAGGAAGTCGTTGACGTGGGCCCGGGCCACCCGCTGGCGGGCGTGGCTGTCGGCCTCGAGGCCCCGCGACGTCGCCAGGGTCACCAGATCGGGGGCGAGAGGCCCCGGGCTTGGGCGGGCCGGAGCCACGGTGTTCTCGGTCTCCGCCCCCCGTTCGAAGGCCAGCATGTCGTTGGCGATGGGCCAGCCGCCGTTGACCTCGCCGAAGACGTCCTCCGGCGGGATCACGACATCGTCGAAGAACTCCTCGCAGAACTCGGCGTTGCCGTTGATCTGGCGGATCGGCCGGATGGTGACACCCGGTGCGTCGGTCGGGACCCGGAACCAGGTGAGGCCGCGGTGCTTCGGCGCCTCCCAGTCGGTGCGGGCGAGGCAGATCCCCGAGTCCGCCGCCATCGCCCCCGAACTCCAGATCTTGGCCCCGTTCAGCACCCAGCTGTCGCCGTCGCGCACCGCCCGGGTGCGGATGCCGGCCAGGTCCGAACCGGCTCCCGGTTCGGAGAGGAACTGCACCCAGATCTCCTCGCCCGAGAGGATCCGGGGGATCCACTCCTGCTTCTGGCGCTCCGAGCCGTAGACGAGGATCGTCGGGGCCACGATCCTCTGGGTGACCCCGCCGGCGATGCCCCCGGGGACGGGGAGGACGTAGTCCGCCGACTCCTCCGTGAAGATCCGCTGGTGCTCGGCCGAGAGGCCCTGCCCCCCGTACTCCTTGGGCCAGGCGATCCCGGTGTAGCCGGCGTCGAAGAGCTTGCGGCGTTCGCCACGCTGGCGGTCCACGTCCTCCTTGGTGAGGTCGGGTCCGCCGACGGCGATCCGCAGCGGCCCGGTGCGTCGCTCCAGGTTGGCGGCCAGCCACGACCGCACCCGCTGGCGGTACTCGGCGAGCTCGACGTCGCCTGGGGCTCCGTTGGTCACGGTGACGTCGCTCATGCCGGCACCGCGGCCGAGCTCGTGGCGAGTCGCCATAACCGTTCCCGGTGCCATGCCGGGTCGCCGTAGAGCGCCCGGTTCGTCGTCACCCGGCGCAGGAAGAGGTGCAGGTCGTGCTCCCACGTGTAGCCGATGCCGCCGTGGAGCTGCAGGCACTGCTGAACGACGTCGACACCCACGTCGCCCACGTACGCCTTGACCGAGCTCACGATCGGAGCGGCCTGCGGGTCGTCCACCTGGAGGGCCTCCGCCGCCACGTGTGCGCCGGCCGTGGCCGTCTCGACCCACAGCCCGACGTCGGCCATGAGGTGCTTCAGGCCCTGGAACGAGCCGATGGGGCGGCCGAAGGCGATGCGGTCCTTCGTGTACTGCACGGTCCGCGCGAACAGCTCGTTGATCGCCCCGGCCGTCTCGGCACACTGGAGCACGAGGGCCTCCTCGAGCTGCCGTTCGAGCTCGTCGGCCGCACCCCCAGGGGCACCGACGAGCGTCCTCGTGTCCACCTCGACCCCTTCGAGGCGGACGTCGGCCACCCGGCGGGCGAGGTCGAGACAGGCGCGGGGTCGCACCGTCACGCCGGGTGCGTCCTTCGGCACGAGGAACTGGGTGGGCGCCCCGTCGAGGGCGGCGGTCACGAGGAGCCAGGAGGCCGCGTGGGCGTCCTGCACCGTCCCGCGCACCCCGTCCAGGCGGTAGCCACCCGCCGTGGGCGTCGCCGACAGCCCGACCTCCTCGTCGAACCGGCCGTGGGCGTCGAGCGGCGCCCACGCGGCGACGGTCCCACCGGCGAGGAGCGCCGGTAGCACGGTCGCCCGCTGCTCGTCCGAGCCGACCCGGCCGAGGGCTGCGGCGACGACGCTCATCGGGAGCAAGGGTCCGGGTTGGACGTGGCGGCCGCACTCGTAGGCCAGGAGGGCGGCGTCGACGACGCCGTCGCCGCTGACGCTCCCGCCCCCGTGGGCCTCGTCGACGAGCAGCGAGAACCAACCGAGCTCGGCCCCCTGGCGCAGCCAGGCCTCGTCGAACCCCCGCTCGTCGTCCACGAGCTCGCGCACCCGGCTCATGGGGCAGGCCGTCTCCATGAAGCGGGAGGTCGTCTCGAGCCAGAGTGCCCGGTCGCCCGTCACCTCGGTCAGCACGTGCTCCCTCCACCTCCCGGGTCGCAGCTCCGACCCCAAAGTTGTATTCAGTCTAATTTCGATGCTATCTTCGCCCTGGTACCCGGCGCACCTGCTGCGGGCGGTGACGCGGGGCGCAACCGGCCCGGACCACCCGACGAGGAGTCGCCACCATGGACTTCCAACTCTTCGACGCCGACAACCATTACTACGAGGCGCCGGATTGTTTCACCCGCCACGGTGACGAGACAGTCCGCCGGTACGTGCGCTGGGTGAGCGAGGGGAAGCGCCGGCACCTCCTGTTCGGGGACCGCCAGGCCACGGGGGCCGGCCTCGGGTTCAACTCGGTCCCCAACCCGACGTTCGAGCCGATCGCCCGACCCGGCGCCTTCCACGACACGCTCAAGGCCTTCGAGTCCGGTGACCAGGGCAAGTCGACGTTCGCCGGCCGCTACGGCGACCTCGAGCCGCTGTCCCCCGTGTACCAGTCCCGCGAGGAGCGGCTGGCGGCCATGGACGCCCAGGGCGTGGAGAAGATCTTCGTCTTCCCGACGCTGGGGCTCACCGTCGAGGGCTTCATGGCCGGCGATCCCGAAGTCATGTACAAGGTCATGCACGCCTTCAACCTCTGGCTCGACGACGACTGGGGGGTCAACCGCGACGGGCGCATCTACGCCCCGCCGGTCGTCCCGATGCTGACCGTCGAAGGCGCGGTGGCCGAGCTCGAGTGGGCGCTGTCGTGCGGGGCTCGGGTTATCTCGATCCAGCCCGGGCCGGCCTACGGTCGCTCGCCGGCCGACACCTACTTCGACCCGTTCTGGGCCCGGGTCAACGAGGCGGGGGTCCTCGTGGCCTACCACGCCCTCGGCGGACCGTCGGACTACGACCGCACCTTCGCCGAGATGTACGGCACGTCGAGCGACCCCGCCTACACGGGGATGCTCCGCATGGCGGTGTGCTCGTTCGAACGGCCCATGATGGAGACGGCCCAGTCGCTCATCCTCGGCAACCTCTTCGGCCGGTTCCCGAACATCCGGGCGGCGAGCATCGAGATGGGCGGTACCTGGGTGCCCTACCTCCTCCACGCGCTCGACCACTCCGGTCCGCTCCTGACCCGCAAGGTGGAGTCGTTCGGCACCGTCCTTGCCGACCGGCCCTCGGACGTCTTCAAGGAGCGCTTCTACGTATCGCCGTTCCCCGAAGAGGACGTCGTCGGGCTCGTCGGGCTTCTCGGGGCGGACCACGTGCTCATGGGCTCGGATTGGCCGCACCCCGAGGGCACGCCAACACCGGCCGCCTACGCCGAGTGCCTCGTCGGCCTGCCCGAGAAGAGCGTCCGCCGGGTCATGCGCGACAACGCCCTCGAGCTCGTCGCCGCCTGACGCGCAAGGTGACGGCTAGGCGCCATCAGCGGTCAGGCGTCCGGCTCTTCGAATTGCAGCGGGATCTGGTGGCCTGGCGAGATCCGTGCTCACGAACGTCGACCTGCCCCTGAATCAGGCACGTCGGTGACGCGCTCTGTCCGTCGTTCGGGCGCGCGCTCTGAGGCACACGGTGACATGCCGAACGCCGCTTCTCTGACACCCGCGTGACGGACGCCATGTGCCCTTCATCCCATGCAGAAGGCCCATTTCGGTGCGCGATCAATTGCGCTTTCCATGCTCCCGGTCGCCGGACGACCGATGCGAACAAGGACCGCTTGTCAACGGTTTGGAGCGGATTCCTTCCTCGGTAGGTTCGGGGCCGGACGGGCGCTTCTCCACGACGGTGTCACTGGGGTGAGCGAGCGCTATCAGTGACTAAGGCCATCGCTGTGTCGACGATCCAGGCCTCGACCTCGTCGAAGGCCCAGCCGTATTCCCCGCCAAGGGTGCGCCAGGTTGCTGGGAGCGACAAGAAGCTCAGGACGTCCGCGGCGTGAGTGGGAGACATTGTCGCTTTGACCTTTCCGAGCGCCTCGAGCCTCTCGATTGCCAGTCCACAGGCGGCGCGATGGATGACCATCCCCTCCTCCCAAGCCTCGGCGGCAACAGGCTCGAACGGTGCCGCCGATTCGATCGCGTACATCAACTCCCCCGAGGTCTCCAACAGCCGCCTGACCCCTGCAACAAAGCCAGAGATCACTTGCCGGGGTTCCCGGATCAGCTCGAAAGCTGCCCGCGTATCCCCTGACACTCCGGCGAGGACGGGGATCATCTTCCGCAGCTCGTCGAGGATCGCCGGCTTCGTGCCGACGCTCACATAGACGGTCGGCACCGCCACGCGTGCCGCGGCGGCGATGTCAGCGACGGTGGTCCCCGCATAGCCGCGCGCTATGAAGAGCGCCCGGGCCGCATCGAGGATCGCCTGGCGTGTCGCCTCGGCCTGCTCCTGCCTGCGCTGGGAGTGGTACTTGGCCCTTGACACACTTCAATACTACAGTCACACTATTCATTAGACGACATATCGTACGAAAATTTCGGGGGTGGCGATGGCACGCTTCTTGGTGGCGACCTACCCGAGCCCCGGGCACGTCGCCCCGGCCGCCGCGGTGGTGCGGGAGCTCTCCGGAGGGGGCCATGACGTGCGCTGGTACACCGGGTCTCGTTTCGTCGAGGTGGTGGCCGACTCGGGTGCGCGCTTCTGCCCGATGGCCAAGAGCCTCGACTGGGACTACAACGACCTCAACAGCTCCTTCCCCGGCCGTGCCGACTTGAAGGGTCTCAAGCAGGGGCAGTTCGACCTGACCGAGATCTTCGTGCGCCCCCTCCGTCACCACCTGCCCGCTCTCGCGGCGTTGACCAGAGAGGAACCCGCTGATGTCTTCGTCTCGCACACCATCTTCCTCGGCGGCGGGTGGCTGCATGAGATGGGCGGGCCGCCGAACGCCTCCCTCGGCGACACCTGCCTCGCCTACCCGAGCACCGACGTCGCCCCCTACGGGATGGGGCTGCCACCACGAGGCGGCTGGACCGGCCATCTCCGCAATAGTGCTCTTCGTGCCATCGGCCGGGCCGCGTTCTTCTCTCCGGTGACGAAGGCGGCGCGAGAGGTCCGTGCGGAGCTCGGCCTTCCTCCCGTGCCGATACGGGATCTCGGTTTCGGCCTCTCCCCGTACCTGCACATCCAGCTCTGTCCCCGCGGCTTTGAGTATCCGCGCCCCGATCTCCCTCCCCAGGTCCACTTCGTAGGCGCCCCTCTGCCGGCGGCGCCAGCGGGGTTCGCAGACAACCAACCGAGCTGGTGGCCGAGGCTCTCCGAGGCAAAGCACGTCGCCCTCGTCACCCAAGGGACTATCGCGACCGACCCTAACGACCTTCTCGCTCCGTGCTTGAAAGGACTCTCCGGCCAGGATCTGTTCGTGGTGGCGACTACCGGTGGTGCAGACCCGGCTGTACTCGGGGACCCGCCCGCCAACGCTGTCGTCGAGAGGTTCGTTCCCTTCTCCGCTCTCCTGCCGCACGTCGACGTCATGGTCTCGAATGGTGGCTTCGGCGCCGTGCAATTAGCCATCGCCAACGGCGTCCCGATGGTGGTGGCCGGCACGAGTGAGGACAAGAAGGAAGTGACCGCACACGTCGGCTGGTCGGGCATCGGAATCAACCTTCGGACCAGTCGTCCCTCACCCGCTGTGATCGCCGACTCCGTGGGGCAGGTGTTGAACGAGCCGGGTTTCCGTGAGCGGACCCGCGCGCTCCAGGCAGAAACGAACGGCACCAGTCCAGCCCGAGCAGCGGCTGACCTTCTCGAAGGTCTTGCAGTCAGGGGCGGCGATTCGGTTCGCAGTCGCGACACTCGATGAGCCATTCGTCGGTGCGCCTTCTCGACTGACACCGCGCGCCCACCCGCTCACAGAGGGCTCAGACCGCCGATTCGGGGCCTCGGCTGTCCAGCGTCGGCTCTAGGCTCTTGTCCACCGCAGAACAATTATTTGGGCGTCGACCTCGATGGTCGACGAAGGGCCGTCCGCCGCCGCCAGATCGACGGCTCGGTGCGCTTCCACAAATGAACAACCCTGCCGAAGGGCGTCGCAGAATGTTCAGCGACCTGTTTGCCTCGAGGTAGCCCCGGACGCCGGCTCAGAGCGATACGGACCGGCTATGCAAGCGCAAGATACAGAGGGTCTAGGAAAGTCGTTCCGCCAAGTAGGCGAGGGACATCGGATACCGGTATTCGATCCGGGCGTGAGTACCTTCGAACAATTCGAAGTGGACATCGTCGACGCCGATCTCGGCGAGCGCACTGCGGAAGGCTTGTGCGCCGATTTCCAGAAACCACTCATCGTTCTTCCCGCCGTCGATCCAGATCGCTCGCAGCCCACCAAGTGCTTCTGCATGATCCGGGACCATGCGGACGGGGTCCCAGTCCAGCCACCTTTGCCATGTGTCGTATCGGATCCTGCCGGTGTCGGGGTCGAATGGAAGGACCGGCGTACCGTTCTCGTCTGCGGAGAAGCACGCAGCAACGCCGAGCATCATCAACAATGTGTCGTCGGACTCCTTGGTGAATGCCACTCTTCCCTGAAAGTCCTTCCACCACCTGTCGATCGATCCCTCGTACTCGCGCAGTGCTCGCACGGCCTTGGCGAACTCTGGGATATAGCAAAGCTCGTACAGGGCGTCGCCAGCGTGGGTCGCCAGGCCCCCGAACAGGTCTGGGCGGAGCATCGGCGTGATCATCGCCCCGAAACCTCCGCTCGACTTCCCCTGGATCCCGCGGTGCGACGCCTCCATCAAGGTGCGGTAGTGAGAGTCGACGAAGGGCACCACGTCCTCACACAGGTAACTGTGGTAACGCCCGGTCCCGGGGGAGTCGACGAATTGCGATCCTCCGTATGCGGTCCATGCGTCCACGTAGACGACGATGCACGGTGGCGCCGAGCCTCGGGCGAAGAGCTCGTCGGCGGCCTCGGTGAAGGGGAGCCGATAGGCGATGCGGTTGTCCCACATGCTGAGGTGGCCCGTGTATCCCTGAAGCACGTACACGCTCGGGTACGACCTGGTGGAATCGTCGTCATAACCAGGCGGGACGTACACCCACAACGGGCGGTCGCAGGGATCACCGAGGGGATTGTCCGCCAAGGCACGAGAGGTCAGGACGTGGTGGTCAATCCTCCCTGCCAGCTGTCTCTCCCAGGGAAGGGGCACGGTTCCTCACCCTAGAGCCCAGGACACCGCCCCACCTTTCGACACCATCGTCAAAGTGCGGATCCCGTACACCCAAGTTCTCTTCTCGACGTTCTGTGAACCGAGCTGATCGCTCACTGTCTCGATGAACCCGATCGCACCTCGCTCTGGGGGTGTCCCCGATCGCCGGCTACGTTGCGGTACCCCCTTTGAGAAGCACCTCGTAGCGGTGGAACTCAGCGTCGGTGCTCACCAGGCGGAATCCGGCTCGCATGAGGGTACGTTGCGAAGCGATGTTGTCCAGCGTCGTGTCGGCGATCACTCTGGACAGTCCGTAGTCGGCGGCCACGGTCAGCAGAGCGATGACAGCTTCAGCGGCGTAGCCATGGCCGCGGGCCGAGGGAGCCAGGCCGTAGCCGATCTCGACGCAGCCGCCAGCTGGCTGGCCCTTGAAGCCGAGCCCCCCGATGGCCCGCCCGTCGGCCAGGCGGGTGATCCGGTAGTAGCCGAACGGCCGTTGCTCTCCGTCTGCGGCGGTGGCGCGAAGGAAGCCCCCGACTGCGCCGACGTCGCCCTCGAAGGGAAAATCGTCGGCCCAGGTGTCGGCTGGCCCCGCACTCCGAGCGACGATACGTTCGGCCTCGGCGACATCGATCGCATGCAGCTCGAGGCGCGATGTTCGAATGTCGGTCATGGCGGGAGCGAATCAGCCCCCATCGCCGAGCAACCGGGCTCCGGTGATGATCGGGAGCTGCTGGCTGAGGTTGGCATCAGGAAACCGCCGGAGATTACCGACACCCTTGGAGGTCGCTGGCCCATCCTTCCGAACTGTAGAGAGAAGACGGTTCGCTGAAGGAGCGCCCATACCGTCGGATTGGTGCGGCACCTTCCGGCTCACAAGGGCCCGCTGCGGAGCGTCGCCAGCGCCACACCCCGCGGTTCTCTGCTCGTCCGCCGGATCGCGGGAGCGGACGCCCACTGTTTTGGGCGGAGATGTTTCGTCCCAGACCTCGCCGTCTGGGGAGCCGACGCTCAGCGCAGCAAAGGATCGCGAGGGAGGCCGAGGATCCGCTCGCCGATCTGGTTCCGGGTGATCTCCGAGGTCCCGCCGGCGATCGAGAGCGCCCGGGACATGAGCAACTGGAACAGGACGGGCCCGCCGTCCCCGTCAGCCAGGGCGACTTCCGGCCCGACCAGGTCGAGGGCGAGGTCGGCCACTCGCTGGACATGCTCGGCCGAGAGCAGCTTGGTCACGTTGCCCTCGGGCCCGGGTTCACCGCCGGCCACGGCCCGCTCGGCTCGGCGGAGGTTGAGCGACACCATCGCCTGGTGCTCAGCCAGGAGGTCACCGACGGCGGCCGCGGTCTTGGCCGAGCCGTGTTGGCGCTGCAGGGTGAGCAGGTCGAGGATCGAGCCCAGCCGCGTCCGGCCAATGCTCACCCGCTCGTTGCCGAGCGTGGAGCGGGCCACCGTCCAGCCGCCGTTCTCCGGGCCGACGACGTCGTCGTCGGGCACGAAGACGTCGTCGAAGAACACCTCGTTGAACATCGAGTGGCCCGTGGCCTCCCGGAGCGGGCGGACCTCGACGCCCTCGGCGTGCATGTCGATGACCATCGTGGTGATCCCGGCATGCTTGGGCGCCTCGGGATCCGTGCGGATCGTGGCGAGCCCCCGGTCACAGAACTGCGCGCCGGAGGTCCAGACCTTCTGACCGGTGACGAGCCAGCCGCCGTCGGTGCGCACGCCCCTCGTCCGGATGCCGGCCGCGTCGGACCCGGCGCCCGGCTCGCTGAAGAGCTGGCACCACACGAGCTCGCGGCGGAGCGTCGGGAGGACCCAGCGGTCGACCTGGTCCTCGGTGGCGTGCTGGATGAGCGTGAGGATGATCCAGCCGGTGATGCCGTAGTCGGGGCCGCTGAGCCCCGCCTTGGAGAACTCCTCGTCGATCACGAGCTGCTCGACCGCCTTGGCCTCGCGCCCGAAGGGCTTCGGCCAGTGGGGCTGCACGTAGCCGGTCTCGATGAAGCGCTGGAGCCGTTCGGCCTCCGGGAGGTCCTTCACCTCCTCGACGAACGCCCGCACCTGCGTCCGCAGCGCCTCCGCCTCGGGCGGGAGCTCGAAGGCGTGCTCGAGCACAACGCCGGCCTCGCTGAGCGTCGTCACGTCCTCGCTCGCCGCCACGGGGTCGAACAGCGCGTGGAGCGCGCCGGCCCGCCGCATGATCAGGTGGCCGTCGTGCTCCCAGGTGAAACCGATCCCCCCGTGGACCTGGATGTTGAGCTGGGCGTTGTGGAAGTAGGCCGGCAGCGCCTCGGTGGCGGCCACCGCCGAGGCCAGCTGCAGCTGGTCGTCGGGGCCCGAGGCGGCGCGGGCCGCCTCCCAGACGGCGGCGGTGGCCAGCTCGGTGGCCACGAGCATGTCGGCGCAGTGGTGCTTCACCGCCTGGAACATGGCGATCGGCCGGCCGAACTGCTCCCGGTCCTTGGCGTACTGGGTGGCCGACTCCGTGCACTCCCGAGCACCACCGGCCGCCTCGGCCGAAGCGAGGAGGCGGGCGAGGGCGGTCACGACCGGCCCCGATCCGTCGAGCCGGTCCTCGTCGCTCACCGCGACCCGCTCGAGGCGGACGCGGGCCGAGCGCCGGGTCGGATCGAAGTTGGCCGGGACCTCCACGTGGACCTCCGGGCGGTCGGTCGCCACGATGACGGCGTCGTCCCCCACCACGAGGACGAGGAGATCAGCCAGGCCGGCCTCGAGCACCACACCGGCGTCGCCGTCGAGCACGCCGCTCTCGAGCCGCAGCGACCCGCCGGTGCCGACGGCGCCGGTGACCGTGCCGTCGGCCAGGCCCGGGAGGAGGCGGCGCTGCTGCTCGGGCCGGCCACAGCGGGCGAGGGCCGCCGAGGCCATGACGGTCGGCAGGAACGGGCCCGGGGCCACGGCCCGGCCGAGCTCCTCGACCACGACCACGAGCTCGGGCAGCCCGTAGCCCGAGCCCCCGTCCTCCTCGGGGAGGTGGAGACCCAGCCACCCGAGGTCGGCCATCTCCTTCCACCACTCGGGTCGGGCCTCGTCGGGGGCGTCGAGGAGGCTCCGGGCCGCGGCCCGCAGGTCGTGGTCGGCGGCGAACGAGCGGACCACGGTGCCGAGCTCTCGGTGGGCCTCACTGATGGCGATGGTCATGACGGTCTCCGTGACTCTCGCTGACGCTGTGGACGGACAACTCTAACGACCCACCCGGGGCAGCCTCCGAGGCCTGCTCGGGGCTCACAGGGTGCGGAAGGATCCCCCGTCCACGAGGATCTGGGCGCCGTTCACGTAGCTCGAGGCGTCGCTCGCCAGGAAGACGCAGATCCCGACCATGTCCTCGGGCTGACCCACCCGGCGCATGGGGTTCATCCGGGCCGCCGCCTCGACGGTGCCGGGCGGCCAGGCCTTGGCGATGTCGGTCTCGAAGGGCCCGGGGAGGACGGTGTTGGCCCGGACCTTGGGGTTGAAGGCCCCGGCGAGGCCGAGGGTGAGGGCGTTCAGGCCGGCCTTGGCCATGGCGTAGGGGAGGTCGCCCGGCCCCGGCCGCCAGGAGCCGGCCGTACTCACGTTCACGATCGAGCCCCCCTCTCCTTCGTACATGGCGGTGCCGAAGAGACAGCCCAGGCGGAAGGGTCCCTTGGCATTCACCGCGTGGGTCTTGTCGTAGAGGTCCTCGGTCACCGAGGCGAGGTCCGGGTAGAGGGGCGACATGCCGGCGTTCGAGACGAGCACCTCGCAGTGGCCGAACTCCTCGTAGACCCGCTCGACCAGCCGGTCGCAGTCGTCCCAACGGCCAGCGTGGAACCCGACGGCCAGGGCCCGCCGCCCGCCCCGCTCGCGCACCTCGGCCGCCACCGCCTCGCAGTTCTCGAGCTTGCGGCTGGCCACGACGACGTCGGCGCCCGCCGCCGCGAGACCATGGACGACGGCCCGGCCGATGCCCCGGCTGCCGCCGGTCACCACCGCCACCTTGCCGCTCAGGTCGAACTCGTGAGTGGCCGCCATGACACCTCGCTCTCGCCGTCTCCCCGCCGGCGCTCAGGTTGGCACGCCGGGCTCCGCCCTGGCCGGGGACCGGCTCGCCCCGGCTTTGCGGGGATCGGCCGGGCGAGAGAAGGATCGGAGCCATCGACAAGCCGACCCCCGAACCCGACGAGCTGACCAGCTTCTACTGGGAGGGCGCCCGTCGCCACGAGCTGATGGTCCTGCGCTGCTCGGCCTGCGGCTACTACCTCCACCCGCCCGAGCCCGCCTGTCCCCGCTGCCTCGGTGACGCCCTCGAACCGACGGCGGTCAGCGGCCGGGGCACGCTCTTCTCGTTCACGGTGGCCCGTCAGGCCTTCGACGTGGCGTTCCTGGACCACCTCCCCTACGTACTGGCCCTCATCGAGCTGGTCGAGCAGCCCGGGCTCCGCATCCTCACGAACATCGTCGACGACCCGCCGGATGCCCTCGAGGTGGGGGCGCCCGTGGAGGTGACCTTCGAGGCCCGCGGCGGGTGGTCGATCCCGCAGTTCCGCTTGGCCAGGGACGGCACCCGGTGAGCGCGCTCAGCCGCGACGTGGCCGTGGCCGGCGTGGGCTATTCGCCGATCACCCGCACCGGGCGCCCCGACGTGCGCGAGCTCACGCTCCTCGCCTGCCGGGCGGCCCTCGACGACGCCGGCCTCGCCCCGAACGACGTCGATGCCATCGCGGAGTACCAGTTCGGCCAGGGGGACGCCCCGACCGCCGTCGGGGCGCAGCGGCTGCTCGGCATCGACAACCTCCACATGTTCAACGACCTCATGGGCACGGGGCCGTCGGGACTGGCCAGCGCCCTCGACGCCACGATGGCCGTGGCCTCCGGGGTCTGCGAAACCGCGCTCGTCTACCGCTGCATCACCCGGGACGCCGGCCACACCGGCGCGCTGCGGGCCGGCCCGAGCTCGGCCGGCGGGGCCCTGCAGTTCACCGCGCCCTACGGCCTCGGCGGGGGAATCATCCACACGATGGGCATGCGCAAGCGGCGGCGCCTGGCCGAGCTCGGCGGCTCGCCCGAGGACTACGGGCAGGTCGCGCTGAACGCCCGCCGTTGGGGGTTGCTCAACGACCGGGCCGTGCTCCGCGAGCCGCTCACGATGGAGGAGTACCTCGGCTCTCGGATGGTGAGCGACCCGCTCGTGCTCCTCGACTGCGACTACCCCGTCAACGGCGCCTGCGCCGCGGTCGTCACGACGGCCGAGCGGGCCGCCGACCTGCGCCAGCCGGTGGTGGTGGTCGACGCCATGGCCTACGGCACCGGGCGCAACGCCGACTGGCTCTACGGCGAGGACCTCCTCTTCGGCGGGACCCGCCCCTGCGCCGAGCGTCTCTGGTCGATGGCCTCCGTCGGCCCGGGCGACGTGGACGTGGCCGAGCTGTACGACGGCTTCACCCACATCACGATCTCCTGGGTGGAGGCCCTCGGCTTCTGCGGCATCGGCGAGTTCGGCGACTGGGTGGACGACGGCCGGCGCATCGGCCCCGGCGGTCCGCTCCCCCTCAACACCCACGGGGGCCAGCTGTCGGAGGGCCGGCTCCACGGGCTCGGGTTCCTCACCGAGGCGGTGCTGCAGCTCCGCGGGGGCGAGGGGGCCCGGCAGGTCGAGGGCGCCGAGGTGGCGGTCGTGGCCAACGCCCACGGTCCCCAGTGCGGCGCCATGGTGCTGACCAGAGGCTGATCGAACGAGGAGCTGCCATGTTCTCCTGGCTGGGACGACGCATGGTGGGGCGGAACATGGCCGCCCTGCGGGCCGGTGACCCCGGGCCGGTGTTGCGCATGGACGCCGACGACGTGCGCTTCTTCTTCCCGGGCGACAGCTCGTGGTCGGGCCAGCTCGACGGAAAGGCCGAGCACGAGCGCTGGCTGGCCCGCTTCGTCGCGGTGGGCCTCGCCACCGAGCCCGACGAGGTCGTCGTCCAGGGGCCACCGTGGCGCACCACGATCTGCGTGCGGGGGCGCTCCTACCTGCGCGGCGCCGACGGTCAGATCGTCTACGACAACCGCTACGTCCTGTGGGGCCGCCTCGCCTGGGGCAAGCTCAAGGAGTACGAGGCCTACGAGGACACCCAGAAGAGCCGGGCCCTCGACGACTACCTCGTGGGCCGGGGTTGATCCCCCCGGGGTCGACCCGCCGTCAGGAGGACGAGGAGGACGCCGCCTGCTTGACCGCGTGGCGCAGGATGAAGGCGCCGACGATCTCGAGGGCCCCCATGACGGCGAACCAGATCCCGACGAGGATGGCCAGCACGGTGATCGAGGTCGAGGGGTTCGCGGCCACCACGATGCCGGCCGCCAGGCTGACCAGGCCGAAGAAGATCCACCAGCCCCGGCCCTGGCGCGAGCCCCCGCCGATGCCGGCGATCAGGGCGATCACGCCCTGGACGATCCAGGCGATGCCGATGATGAGGGCAAGTGCCGCCTGGGTGAGGTGAAGGTGGCGGATGCAGATGATCCCGATGACGATGAGCAACAGGCCGGCGATACCGAGCCAGACCCGGTGGGGCTCGTTGTGGTCGAGCACCCGGATGAGGTGGATGATGCCGCCGATGACGAAGAGGATCCCGATCAGCACCGAGATCACGTTGAGCGAGGTCGACGGGTGGAAGGCCACGATCAGGCCGATGACGAGCGTGGCCAGACCGGCGAAAAGCATGAGCTGCCACGACGTCGTGAGGTCCTGTTCGTCGGTCACTACAACAACTTGGTCGGGCGCCATGGCCCCCCTTCCTCCGCTCCCCCGCCCTTGGAGCAGAGCGGGCGATCCAGTCCAAGGTAGCCAAGTCCCCCGCCGGGGCGGTGCATCCTCGGGCTCCGAGCAGGGACCCCCCTGCTACCGTGCCCGCCGTGCCGGTCGGCCATCACCTCCCCCGGGCCGCCCTGCCTGTCCCCGCCGAAGCTTCGGTCGCCGGCCCGGCCGACGTTGTGTAGGGACCGGGATCGGGAAGGCTCTCTCCCGTGGATGTCATCTCGCTCCTGGGCTCGGCGCCGGGCCGGCTGGTGGCCGCCTCCTTCAGCGACGTCGGCCCGGACCCCGACGCCGCCCTGGCGGCTGCGGGCTGTGACCGGCTGGTCTGCCTCGTCACGATCCAAGAGATGCACCAACGGTTCCCCGACATGGAGCGCTGGGTGGCCGAGGCCGGCCCCCGGGTGCTCCACGCCCCGATCCCCGACGGCGGAACCATCGACGACGACTCGCTGGCCGCCGTCGTGCGCAGCCTGGCCAGCGACCTCGAGGAGGGCAAGGGTCTCCTGCTCCAGTGCGGCGGAGGCATGGGGAGGGTGGGCGTCGTGGCCATCCTCGTCCTCGTGACCATCGGCTTCGAGCTCGACGAGGCGACCGAGCACGTGCGCCGGTCCCGGGTGGGGGCCGGTCCCGACAACGCCGAACAGCAGGCCCAGGTCGTCCGGCTCGCCCCGCTGCTCGGCTTCGGCTGACACCCAGCGCCGCACCCGCCGCAGCCACCTGGGTCTTGACATGCAGCCATTTGGCTGCCTATTGTGGCGGCAGTCGCACCGACGGCATGCACGAGAGGAGACGGGCCATGGCCGACATCAGGCACGAGGTAGGGATCGGCGCCCCGCCGGCCCGGGTCTACGAGGCGTTCGCTACCACCGAGGGCCTCGCCAGCTGGTGGACCCGGGAGGTCGAGGGTGACGCCGGCAAGGGCGGCACGCTCCGCTTCTTCTTCGGCCAGCCCGAGCCGGCGGCCACGATGGAGGTCGTCGACGCCCGCCCCGACGAGCGGGTCGAGTGGCGCTGCGTCGGCGGGCCCGACGAGTGGGTCGGCACCACCTTCACGTTCGACCTCAAGCCCAAGCGCGACGGCACGATGGTGCTCTTCACGAACGCCGGTTGGCGCGAGCCGGTGGACTTCATCCACCACTGCAGCACCCGGTGGGCCTACTTCCTGCTCGGACTGAAGTCCGGGCTCGAGGGCGGCAAGGCCTCACCCTGGCCCGACGACCAGCGAACCGACGACTGGAGCTGATCCGGCCCGGCCCGGAGGAAGCAGCCATGCCCGAGACGGCGTTCGTCTACCGCACGTACATCAGGACGACACCCGAGCGGCTCTGGCGGGCCCTCACCGAGCCGGCGTTCACCCGCCGCTACTGGCGTCTCGACCTCGAGTCGGACTGGCGGGTCGGCTCCACGGTGACCTGGCACGACGGCGACGTCACCATCGCCGACCCCGACCAGCGGGTGGTGGAGGCCGAGCCGCACCGGCGGCTCGCCTACACCTGGCACACCTTCACCCCCGAATGGGCGGCGGCCCACGGGTTCGACGACGAGCAACGGACCCGGTGGGCCTCGGAGCGCCGGACCAAGGTGACCTTCGACATCGAGCCGCTCGGCGACATCGTGAAGCTCACGGTCGTGCACGACGACTTCGACCCGGACAGCGCCATCCTGCCGATGGTGAGCGAGGGCTGGCCCCGCATCCTCGCCGACATCAAGACGCTGCTCGAGACGGGGGAGATCCTCCCCACCGGTCCATGACGCGGCCGCCAGGGCCGTCGCCGGCTGCGGGCGGCCTGCGGGCTTCTGGGCCATACCCCAGTCGGTTGGTACTGTGACCCACTCTGGGTAGTGGCTCAATTTCAAGCCTCCACGTACATTCGGCTTAACGTCGGAAGCCCAAAGGGCAGTTTCACGTTTCCTCCTACCGAGGAACCGACGGTTTTCGCACGCCGAACCCTACTTTGGGGGTGTAACAACCCGAACTGAGCCACTACCCCACTCTGCCGGTCGGAAAGGTGAGTATAAGATGAACGAACTCCAGGGCCGCGTCGCCGTCATCACCGGCGCCGGACGAGGCATCGGCCGCGAGCACGCGCTCCTTTTCGCCGCCGAGGGGGCCAAGGTCGTCGTGAACGACCTGGGTGGCGACCCCCACGGCACCGGGGCGGACCGTTCCCCGGCCCAGCAGGTGGTCGACGAGATCACAGCGGCCGGCGGTGAGGCCGTGGCCAACTACGACGACGTGGCCGACTGGGAGGGGGCCGAGCGCCTCATCAAGCAGGCGGTCGACACCTTCGGCGACCTCCACGTCCTCGTGAACAACGCCGGCATCCTGCGGGACCGCATGCTCGTCAATATGTCGCCCGAGGAGTGGGACGCGGTGATCAAGGTCCACCTGCGGGGCCACTTCTGCCCCAGCCGCTGGGCCGCCACCTACTGGCGCGACCAGTCGAAGGCGGGCAACGAGGGGAAGCGGGCCATCATCAACACGTCGTCGACGTCGGGCCTCTTCGGCAACGCCGGCCAGACGAACTACGGCGCGGCCAAGACCGGCATCGCCACGTTCACGATGATCGCCGACGCCGAGCTCGGCCGGTACGGGGTGCGGGCGAACGCCATCGCCCCGGCCGCGGCCACCCGCCTCACCGCCGGGCTCGGCCCCGCCCAGCCCGAACCGAACGCCGAGGGCTGGACCCCGATGGACCCGGCCAACGTGGCGCCCTTCGTGGGCTACCTGGCCACCGAGGACTGCCCCATCCACGGACGGATCTTCCTCGTGGCTGGTGGCGGCATCAGTCTCTTCCAGCCCTTCGCCATCGTCGACAAGATCGAGAAGCAGGGCTTCTGGAGCGTGGGCGAGCTCAAGAAGGAGGCCGCCCACTTCGCCACGGTGCCCTTCAACCTCAACAACCCCTACGGCAGCCTGCTCGGCGACTGACCCGTCCGCCGGTGACAGCCGGCCCACCTACTGCTCGAGGGCCGCTCTGATCTTGAGCTTGTCGGGCTTGTGGGAGGGGAGCCAGGGAATCTCCTCGACCGGCCAGACCTCGATGCGGGTCGGGACCTTGAACGAGGAGAGGTCCTCGCGGGCCTGCCGGCGCACGGCCTCCGGGTCGATCTCGGCCCCGTCGGCCGCCACGAGCACCGCCACCACCTCCTCGCCGTGCTCGGCGTGGGGCAGGCCCACCACGAAGGCGTGCAGGATCTCGGGGAACGTCTCGAGCGCCAGCTCCACCTCGCGGGGGGACACGTTGGCCCCGCGGGACTTGATGATCTCGGTGTAGCGGCCGACGAAGTAGGCCCGGCCCTCGTGCTGGAACACCCGGTCGCCGGTGTGGAACCAGCCGTCGGCGCCGAAGACCTCCTCCCGCTCCTGCTTGTAGTAGGCGGCCATGAGGCCGGGGCCCCGGATGACGAGCTCGCCCTCGGCCATCTCGGGCAGGTCCTCGCCCGTGTCGACGTCGCGCACCCGCTCCTCGACGAGCTGGTGCTGCCCCATCGTCTCGCTCATCCCTCGGTGGCCGGGGATGCCGGGCACCGGGGTCTCGAGGAGGGCCATGTCCGCCGGGCCGCTCGTGAGCGAGGGGGCCGAGCCGAGGTCCCGCTCGGCGAAGCTCGGGTGGTCACGGAGGGCCGAGATGAGCGTCGGCCAACCGAGGGTGGCCGTGCCCCGCTCGCGCTCGATGAGCTCGAGGGCCGGGCCGGGCTCGAACCGCTCGAGGCAGAGCAGCGTGTGGCCGGCCTGGAGGGCGGCGCCGAGACACAGGATCCCGCCCACCCAGAAGAACGGGAAGGCGCAGAAGAGCCGGGGCGGGTGCCCGGTCTGCGCCGCCTGCGCCTCCATCATCTGGGCCAGGCCCGCCGTGTCGCGGAGCACCGTCCCGTGGGTGTGGACGACCCCCTTCGGCTCGGCGCTCGAGCCCGAGGTGTAGACGACCACCGCCCAGTCGGCCGGCACGACCTCGTCTTCGACCGCCCGGAGCAGGGCGTCGTCGACCGGGTCGAGCGGCGTGGGGTCGAAGTCGAGCGGTCGGGCCCAACCGGGTGGGTGGCCACCGGACATCCACACCGAGCGGAGGTAGGGCAGCTCGGCCAGGAAGTGCGGCGGCCCGTCGCTCGAGGCGAGGCCCGGCACCGTGTCGACGAGGAAGGGCTCGAGGTCCCGCCCGAGCAGCCGGTGCGGCAGCAGCAGCGTGTCGACGTCGCCCAGGCGGAGCACCTTCCCCAGCTCGGCCGGGCGGTAGGTGGTGCTGAAGGGCATGCAGAGGGCCCCGATGCGGCTCACCGCCAACCAGGACACCAGCCACTCGGGCCCGTAGGTGAAGAACAGCCCGACCCGTGTCCCCTTCCCGATGCCGGCGGCCAGCAGCCGGCGGGCCAGGTTGGCCGACGCCGCCTCGGCCTCGCCGAAGGAGATCCGTCGGTCCGGCATGACGAGGAAGTCGCGCTCGCCGAAGCGCTCGGCCGCCCGGCGCAGCGCCTCGCCGATGGTCGGCCGGAAGCCGAGATCGAGCCCTTCGGTGGCCACGGCGACGGTCAGACGGCGGCGCGGTTGGCCGTCCGCCTGGCGCGGGAGGGGGCCGGCTGCGACTGGGCCGCCCCCGCCAGCACGATGGCGCTGCGGGTCCGCAGAGTCTCGAGGAGGGGTTCGCGCCGTCCGTAGGCCCAGGCCGAGAGGGCGTCCATGGCCAGCACCTCGAGCATCACCGAGAGCTCCTTCACGTCGGCCGTCGGCGGGAGCGATCCCTGTTCGCGGGCCAGCTCGAGCGTGGTCCTGAAGGCCCGTCGGAAGCCGAAGTGGTGGGTGTCGTCGTCGCTCCGCTCGCGCCGCAAGAACTGCGCCACCGAACGGGCCACCGCCACCTTGGGCGCCGCCGACACCCGGCGGGCCAGCGAGACAAGCAGGTCGTCGAGCAGCTCGTCGGCCGGTCGGTCCTCGGCCACGCCCTCGGCCGCCTCCTCGTAGAGGGCCTCGGCCGTACCCCACCCGAGCTCGAGGAGGATGTCCTCCTTGTGGGCGAAGTGGAAGTAGAAGGTCCCCTTCGTCACCCCCGCCGCGCTGGCGATCTCCTCGACCGTCGTCTCCTCGACACCGCGGTCGAAGCCGCGCTCGGTCCAGAGGGCGAGGGCCGCCCGGACGAGGGCCCGCCTGGTTCGTCGAGAGCGGTCCTGGAGGAGCGCCGAGCGCCGGGGTCCTTCGGACCGGGCGGCGTCGGCCACCGCCGACCCCCCGTCCTGCTCGGTTTTCGCCACCCACGCACCTCCCCGCGGCACCCAAGGCCTGATTGGACTCCGCCCAATTCTAGGCTGGTGACCTCCGACCGAGGTTCCCTTCAGGCCCGGTCGGCCAGGCCCTTCACACTCACGTGGGCCACGGCCACCAACCGGCCGTCCTTGCCGAGGTCCTCGATGCGCACCTCGGCGACGGCGTCCTGTCGACCGGCCCGGAGGGCCACGCCGGTCGCCCGGATGGGGCCGACCCGGGCTGGGGCGAGGAACGAGATCGACATCTGGGCGGTGGCCACCATCGAGCCGAGGGCCCGGGCCGCGGCCGACGCCCCGGCCACGTCGGCCAAGGTGGCGATCACCCCGCCCTCGACCGAGCCCGAGGGGCCCCGGAGGTCGTCACGGGGGTCGAGGAGGACGACGACGGCGTCGGACCCGTCGTCGGGGAGGCCGAAGCGGAGCTGCAGCGTCTGCTCGAAGGGTGTCAAGCCCTGCGTCCAGCCTTCGGCCATGGCCGGTGCCGTGTCGTCCATCGCGCCGTGCTCCTCTCCCCGGGACCAGGAGAGTGTGCCAGGCGTAACGTGCGGTCGGCGAAGGAGGTCCTGAGATGCCTGCACCGAAGGATCCGGCGGGTCTGCTTCGGTACGTGACCGAGGAGATCTGGAACAAGGGGCGTCTCGAGCTGGTGGACGAGCTCGTGGCCGAGAGCTTCGTCGACCACGTCGACGTGCCCGGCCTCGAGGGAGGGGGCCCGGCGAGGTACCGTCGATCGGTCGAGATGGTCCGCACGGCCATGCCCGACTACCACGAGGAGATCGAGTGGTGTGTCGCCGAGGGCGACATGGTGGCCGACTACGTGCGGACGAGCGGCACCCACGAAGGCGATTTCTACGGGCTGGCGCCGACGGGGAAGCGGCTCGAGATGCGGGCGTTCGGCGCGCTGCGCGTCGCCGACGGTCAGATCGTCGAGCGCTGGGGGCTCGGCGACACGATGGCCCTCATGGGTCAGCTGGGCCGCCTCGGCTGACCGGACCTCAGCCCGAGGCGAACCGGCGGAAGGGCTCCTTGCCCTCCTCGAGCGGCACCCCCAGGCTGTTCAGGAAGAACGAGATGAGGTGGTAATAGCCACAGAACATCACCACCTCGATCAGCTGCCGCTCGTCGTAGCGGGCGACCAGGTTCGACCACGTCCCGTCGCTCACGGACGACGTCTCGTGCAGCTCGTCGGCCGCCCGCAGGAGCGTGGCCTCGTCCTGTTCCCAGCCCGGGGCGTCCGGGCCGTCGACGATCCGGTCGAGCTCCTCCTCGGTGACACCGGCCGCCCGGGCCAGGTCGGCGTGCTGCGCGAACTCGTAGGGCGACTGGCAGAGCCAGCCGGTGCGCAGGATCAGGAGCTCTCGCTCCCGCACGGTGAGGCTCCCCCGGCGGAGCTCGCCACCGAGACGGACACAGCGGGCGAGCACGTCGGGGTGCCGGGCCATGGTGGCGTAGACATTGACCGTGGTGCCGAAGACGAATTCGTCGAGGAGGGCCTGGACGGCCTCGTCCCGCTCGTCCTCTCCGAGGGGAGGGATTCTGGGCGCGGCCGGACGGGTCACAGGTGCCATGGCGACATTGTCACCCGGATCGCGGTCCGAAGAAGGCAAGGAGAGCGGATGGACAGCCTGAACCACGTGAAGATCGTCACCCCCGACCCCGCCGCGGTGGACCGCTTCCTGCGAGAGGTGCTCGACATCCCGGCCGGTTGGACGATCGGCGAGGGCCCCGGCGACGGCCCAACCCGCGAGGTGGCGACCGCCCGGGAGGACGACGGCAGCCTCACCTGGGAGTCGGTCGGGCGGTTCCGGGGCGCCGGGGGAGGCGGCGGGTTCATCGCCGGCTCGTCGAAGAGCCGGCAGTTCCAGATCTTCGAGGGGGAGAAGGCCCACATCTGGGCGGTGGCCGTCGGCACTCGCAACCTCGAGCAGGCCCACCAGCGCTGCCAGGAACAGGGCGTCGCCTGCAGCGAGATCCGCCTCGTGCCCTGGGGCGAGGGGAGCATCCGGGCCTTCTTCGCCGAGGTGGGCGGCATCGTCTTCGAAGTGCTCCGGGTCGAGGCGGCCGCCCCGTCGTGACGCGATAGCAACCCGGCCGGACCCCGGCCGGGTACCTACCCGGCAGTAGTTTGGACCCGGTGACCTCGACCAGCCCCACGGCTTCGGCCTCTCCCTTCGCGCCCCCGGAGGGAGGCTCCTGGGTACGGGTCTCCCATCGGCTCTGCACGATGCGCCGCGCCGTGCTCCTCGTCCTCGGCATCCCCTTCGTGGGTGCCGCCGCCGCCCTCCTCTACAACTGGAGCGCCGTGGCCTGCGACGTCGCCATCGGTGTCGGGTTCCTCGCCCTCCTCTCTGGCTGGGTGATCATCGGGCGCAACTGGCACTCGTGGGGCTACGCGGAGCGGGCCGACGACCTGCTCGTCACACACGGGGCGATGTTCAAGAAGCTGGTCGTGGTCCCCTACGGCCGGATGCAGCTGGTCGACGTCGAGGCCGGCCCGGTCGAGCGGCTGTTCGGGGTGGTGAAGGTCAAGCTGCACACCGCGGCGGCCACCACCGACGCCCGGGTCCTCGGGCTCGTCCCGGAGGACGCGGTCGCCCTGCGTGACCGGCTGCGGGCGCTCGGCGAAGCCCGGGCGGCCGGACTTTGAGCTCCGTGGCCGAGCAGCCCCCCGACCTCGAAGGGGTCACCCACCGGCTCCACCCGCTCACGCCGGTCGCCTACGCCGGCCGGGTCATCGGCCTCGTGCTGGCCTTCGTCATCCTCGGGCACCTCGACACGTCGAACAGCTCGGGCCAGGCCTCGGGCACCTCGGCGGGCCAGGCGACCCTCGTGACCGTGTCCATCCTCGGTGCCCTGACGGTCATCACCCTGCTCCGCGGCACGGTCGCCCTCATGACCACGCAGTACGGGCTGGAGGCGGGCGAGTTCCGCATCGACTCGGGCCTGCTCCAGCGCCAGTCCAAGCGGGTGCGCCTCGACCGCCTGCAGAGCGTCGACGTCATCCAGCCGCTCACCGCCCGGGTCCTCGGGCTGGCCGAGCTGCGCCTCAGCACCGCCGGGACCGAGCGGGCGTCACTCCGCGTCCGCTATATCGCCTACGGCCACGCCCAGGCGCTGCGGGCCGAGCTCCTCGGGCGCTCGGCGGGCATCGGCCCCGGCGTGGCCGAGGCCCCCGAGCACCCACTGATCACGATCCAGCCCGGGTCCCTCCTGGCGGCCGTGCTCCTCGAGCTCGTCTCGTGGCGGGTCCTGCTCCTGCTCGCCGGCCCGGCCCTCGCCGTGGCGGCGGCGAACGCCTCGAGCGGGCCGCACCCGGCGGCCACCGGGGTCGGAATCGGGCTCTTCGTCTACGGCCTGTTCATCGTGGCCCACTTCATCTGGCGTCGGGTCACGACGCTCTGGGACTTCACCGTGGCCGAGTCACCCGACGGCCTACGCATCCGGCGGGGCCTCCTGGCGACGAGCGCCCAGACGGTGCCCTTCGACCGCATCCAGGCCCTCTACCTCCACCAGCCGATGCTCTTCCGGCCCTTTGGGTGGGCGCTCGTGCGGATGAACGTGGCCGGTTACGTCGGCCGCGAGGTGTCCGAGCAGACGGTCCTCCTCCCGGTGGCGCCCCGGGCCTTCGCCGAGTGGCTCGTGAGCAGGGTGGTCGGCGTCGACGTCGCGCAGGTGGCGGTCACCCGCCCGCCCCGGCGGGCTCGTTTCCGGGCCCCTCTGTGGTGGCGGGCCGAGGGAACGGGCTCGGACGAAGGGATCTTCGTCACCCGTCACGGGGTCTTCTCCCGCTCGATCGAGGCCGTCCCCCACCAACGGACCCAGAGTGTCCACATGACGGCCGGCCCGTGGTCGCGGGCCCTCGGTCTGGCCTCGGTCCACCTCGACTCCACCCGCGGGCCGGTCAAGATCCGGGCTCGCTTCCGCGACGCCCACGAAGCCCGGCGGATCCTCGACCTCCAAGCCGAACGGGCCCGCCAGGCCCGCCGCCGGGCCTCGGCCCCCGCTCCCCTGCCGAACGGGGCACCCCTGCCCGACGGCACCGCCCTCAGCACCGTGGCCGACGGCGGTGCGGGTGGGACCGGGCCCACACCCTGACCGTCAGCGTCCCCCCGCCACGTCGAGCAGGGCGCCGGTCACATAGGAGGCCTCGTCGGACGTGAGCCAGACGATGGCCGCGGCGATCTCCTCGGCTTCCCCGGCGCGCCGCATCGGGATCTGGTCGCGCAGCCGCTCGATGCGGTCCGGCTGGCCGGTGGCCGCGTGGATGTCGGTGCGAATGATGCCCGGGCGTACCGCGTTCACCCGGATCCCCTCGGTGGCCACCTCCTTGGCCAGACCGATGGTCATCGTGTCGACCGCGGCCTTCGAGGCCGCATAGTCCACGTACTCCCCCGGGCTGCCGTGGCGGGACGCCGCCGACGAGACGTTCACGATGGCGCCGCCCTGCCCGCCGTGCGCCGTCGACATCCGCCGGACGGCCTCCCGCGCGCAGAGCATGGACCCGAGGACGTTCACCGCGAACATGCGGGCGATCCGCGCCCCGTCGAGCTCGTCCAACCGGGCGGCCACGTCGGTGATGCCGGCGTTGTTCACGAGGGCGCCCGGTGGGCCGAGGGCCTCGTCGACTGCGGCGAAGAGCGCCACGACGTCGTCCTCCACGCTCACGTCGGCCCGCAGCGCGATGGCCTGGCGACCGGCTGCCCGGCAGGCCGCCGCCACATCCTCGGCGGCCGCCGTCTCGATCCGGTAGGCGAGGGCCATGTCCCAGCCGGCGGCGGCCAGGCGCCGAGCGGTCGCCGCGCCGATGCCCCGGCTCCCTCCCGTGACGACCGCGACCCGGCCCATCGTTCCCGCTCCGTCAGGTGCTGGCAACCGGCACGCGCCGTCAGTCGGTGACGATGCGGTAGAAGACCGCGCCCTCGTCCCCGGCCACGAGGGCGTAGGTCGTCTCCTTGGCCACGAAGAGGACGCTCCCCGGGCCACTCTCCACACCGTCGAGGTTGACCGACCCGGAGACCACGACCATGACCTCGCCCGTCTCGTGCTCGTGCGGCGGGTCCGAATGCCCCGGGGGGTAGGAGACGAACTGCATCGGGGGCACGCCCTCCTCGCCCCGGGTGAGGGCCTTGAAGCGGACGCCGTCGGCGATGGTGCCGCCGCCGTCCTTGAAGGCCACCCAGTCGATGTCGCGCTCGTTGACCCGGAACGTCCTCGTCACCGGCCCCATCCTCGTCCTGGTCGTGTCGCTCTTCCTAGCACGGTCGGGCTGGCCGAGCGCCTGGCCCGCGTCGGGCGCGAACGTCGTGACCTGGACCGACACCGAACGCCTCCTCGGAGCTGGCCGGTCGCGAGAAGATGCAGGTAACAGAGGCCCACCGGAGGAGCGACGCACCCAGATGAGCGTCGACACGCTCGTAGAAGAGGAGGAGCACGACCGCCTGGAGGCCGCGGCGGACGCGGCCGACGCGCCGGCGGCGCCGTCCTCGGGGGTGCCGTGGGGCCGGGTGGCGCTCGGCATCGGCAAGCACCTCGGGGTCATCGCCCTCTTCGCCGTCCCGGCCGTCGTCCTCTGGTGGCACGTGTGGGACGGCCACGCCGCCTCCCGCCTGGCTTGTGCCTGCGGGGACAGCGGCCAGGAGGTGTGGTTCATCGCCTGGCCGGCCTACGCCCTGGCCCACGGCCACAACCCCTTCTTCACCACCTGGCTCAACGCGCCGAGGGGGACGAACCTCCTCGCCAACACGAGCTCCCCCCTCGTGGGCACCGCGCTGGCCCCGGTCACGTGGCTCTTCGGCCCGATCGCCGCGACGAACGTGGCGCTCACCCTCACGCCGGCGCTCTCGGCCTGGGGCGCCTGGGTCGCCTGCCGCCGCCTGACCGGGTGGTCGCCGGCCGCGTTCGTGGCCGGGCTCTTGTTCGGCTATTCACCGGTCGTGGTGAGCAACGTGGCCACCGGCCACGTCTACATGGGGTTGCTCGTGGCGTTGCCCCTCATGCTCCTCGTGGCCCACGAGCTGCTCGTGACCCAGCGCGGCAACCCATGGCGGTGGGGGGTGGCGCTCGGGCTCCTCGTCGTCGTCCAGTTCTTCATCTCGACCGAGGTGCTCACCATGGCCGCCCTCGTGGCCATCGTCGGTGTCGTCGCCTGGATCGTGGCCGCGCCCCGGGCCCTCCCCGGGCGGCTCCCCTTCGCCGCGAGAGGTGTGCTCGCCGGCGCGCTCGTGGCCGGCGTGCTGCTCGCCTACCCGGCGTGGTTCGCCCTGGCCGGGCCGCGCCACCTGACCGGTGCGCCGTGGGAGCTCCTCGCCATCGCCGGCAACCGGCTGTCCGACGTCTGGAACCCGGGCGCCTACCGCGCACCGGCCAGCGGCATCGTGCGTCTCGGCGGCTACGAGGGTCTGGCCGGGCCCACCTTCGCCTACCTCGGCTTCGGGGTGCTGGCCCTCGCCGGCGCCTCGCTCGTCGTGGCCTGGCGGCGCCGTCTCGCCTGGGTGAGCGCGGCCCTCGCGCTCGTCACCCTCTGGCTGTCCCTCGGCTCGCTCTTCTACGAGAGCAACGGTCGCTACACGACCGGCCGGTGGCTCCCGTGGCGCACGCTCAGCACGCTGCCCATCCTCGACAAGATCCTGCCCGCCCGATTCTCAGCCTTCACCGACCTCTTCGTCGCCGTCCTGATCGCTCTCGGGCTCGCCGCCGCCTATCGCCGGGCGACGGCCCGGGCCGGCCGACGGACGCCGGCCGCCACGGTCGACGGCGGCGCAGGAGCGCGGGCCGGGCGAGGACGTCGCATGGGGTTGACGGCGGTCGCCGCGGCCGTGCTCGTCGGCGTGTCCCTCGCCGCCCTCGTACCGGTGTGGCGCACCTACCAGGTCCCGTTGGCCACGACCACGGTGCGGCCACCGGCGTGGTTCGCCACCGCCGCCACGACGGTGCGGCCGGGCTCGGTCGTGCTCGTCTACCCGTTCCCGACGCCCTCGACCGACACCTCGGGCCCGATGGTCTGGCAGGCCGAGGACGGCATGCGCTTCCGGCTGGCCGGCGGCTACGTGAAGATCCCGGGCCCGGACGGCCGGGCCCTCGACGCCGGACCGCCCCACTCGGTCACCCGCACCCTCGCCGCGCTCTCCGCCTTGGCCGCCGGACCGCTCCCGGCGGGGACCACCCGCCAGCTGGCGGAGGTGCAGGGCGCCGTCCGCCGCTGGCACGTCGACGAAGTCGTCGTGACCCGACAGGGCGGCCGCGATCCGGCCTACGCCGCCGCCCTCTTCACCGCGGCCCTCGGTCGGCTCCCGTCGTTGTCCCACGGGGCCTGGGTCTGGCCCGTGGCGAGGGGCGCGGCCCCGCGTCCGGCCGCCGCAGCCCGTGCCCTCAGGGCTTGCGTCACCGCCCCTGGCGTCGTCCGCGGTGTCGGCGCCGGCCTGACGCAGGCGGGCAACGCCTGTGTCATTGGTCATCTCAAAGCGCGTTGAGGTGGGTGCCCCGACAGAACCCGAAAAGGAGTGCGAATGACAGCGGACATGAGCGAGTACGCAGCGACCATTCAGCGGCTCGAGGAACGGGTCGCCCGCCTCGAGGACGAGCTCGCCGTCCGCCGGCTGGTCAGCGCCTACGGCCCGGCCGTCGACAGCGGGAGCGCCGACGCGGCGGCCGGCCTGTGGGAAGAGGACGGCGTCTACGACTCCGACGCCAGCGTCTGGCGGGGGCGCGAGGAGATCGCCGGGATGGTGAAGGGCGAAGGCCATCAGGGCCTGATCCACCGGGGCGCCGCCCACGTGATCGCCGCGCCCTACGTGCGAGTGGCGGGCGACGAGGCCGTGGCCACGTGCTACTCGCGCGTCTACCGGCGCACCGACGACGGCTACGAGGTCTGGCGGCTGGCCGTCAACCGCTGGGAGCTCGTGCGCACGCCCGAGGGCTGGCGGGCCCGTTACCGCACCAACCGCCTGATCGACGGGTCATCGGAGCCGAGGCAGCTCCTCGGCAAGGGACTGGCAGGCTAGGCCGGGACGGGCAACTGGCGGCACGAGACGAGGTGGTCATGGGACGGCTCGACGGGAAGGTGACGATCATCACCGGGGCGGGCGGCGGCCTCGGCCGGGTCATGGCCGGGCGCTTCGCCGAGGAGGGCGCCCTCGTCACGATCGCCGGGCGGCGCAAGGACGCCCTCGACGAGACGGCGGCCGGCATCGACGCCGAGGTCCTCGTGGTCCCGACCGACGTGACCGACGAGGAGCAGGTCGAGGCGATGGTGGCGGCCACGGTGGAGCGCCACGGCGGGGTCGACGTCATGCTCAACAACGCGGCCCAGCCGGGCACCGACCTCCACATCTGGGAGCAGACCCTCGAGAACTGGAACGCCACGTTGGCCATCGACGTCACCGCGGCGATGCTCTGCACCCGGGCCGTCCTCAACCAGAGCATGCTCGAGCGGCGCTCGGGGGCCATCGTCAACTTCTCGTCCTCGGCCGGGTGGCACGGCATCCCGAGGAAGAGCCACTACTGCGTGGCCAAGGCGGGCCTGCGCACGCTGACCAAGGTCGTGGCCCAGGAGGTCGGCCCCTACGGCATCCGGGTGAACTGCCTCGTGCCCGGGGCCATCGACACCGAGCTCTTGCGCAACTACCAGGCGAGGATCGCCGCCGAGCAGGGGGTGACGGTGGAGAAGCTCCGCGAGAGCTCGACCCGGTCGAGCGCCCTCCGCAAGATCAGCACGCCCGACGAGGTGGCTTCGGCGGTGCTCTTCCTCGTGAGCGACGAGGCGGTGACGATCACCGGCCAGTCGATCAGCGTCGACGCGGGCACCTACCTCGTGGGCTGAGAACCGGCCTCACCCGAGGTCGGTCGAGCGGTTCACTTCCTGCAGCGCCTCGAGCTGCTCGAGATAGTGGTCGAGCGAGTGGTGCACGATGCGCAGGCCGGCGATCGTGACCCCGAGGCCGTGCACCTCGGCGAGCGCGGCGGCGGTTCCCTCGGGGTCGCCGGCCGGGTCCTTGGCCTCCTGGGGGCCGTAGACGACCTCAAAGCCCGGGGGCCGCTCGACCCGGCCGAGCATCTCGGTCATCTGCCCGACGCTGATCCCGAAGGGAGCCCAGCCATCGGCGTAGCGCACGGCGCGACGGAGGGAGCGCAGCGTCCGACCGCCGATCCAGATCGGCATGTCCTGCTGGACGGCGCACGGGTCGACGATCACGCCCTCGTAGCGGTAGTAGGGGCCGTCGTAGACGGGTCGGTCGCGGCCGAGCGAGGCTCGCAGGGCGAGGAGCGCGTCGTCGGCCCGGGCCCCCCGGTCGGCGAACGGCACGCCGAGGAGCTCGAACTCCTCCTGCAGCGATCCCACGCCCACCCCGAGGATGACCCGTCCGCCGCTCACCCGGTCGAGGGTGCCGTAGCGCTTGGCGATCTCGAGCGGGTGGTGGTAGCCGAGGACGAGGACGTGGGTGGCGAAGCGGATGCGCTCGGTCTGGGCGGCGAGGAAGCCGAACGTGGCCAACGGGTCCCAGTAGGTCGCGCCCCGGATCTCGGCCACCGGCTCGGGGATGATGACGTGCTCCGAGCAGTTCAGGTGGTGGTAGCCGAGCCGGTCGGCCGCCCGGGCGATGGCCGCCAGCTCCTCGGGCCCGGCCTCGGCCTCCCAGCGGGCGCGCCCCTGCGGGGTGCGGGTGACGATGGGCGTGAGGACCGACAGTCGCAACGGGGACCCCCTTGGCGGGCTGGCCCCGATCCCTACCACACCGCCCGGCGCAGCCGACAGGCCGAGCCGGGCACCCTCCGGCTCAGGCGGAGGGTGCCGACACCGTGCCCGAGCCGGGGATGTCCTTCCCGCAGAACGGCGAGGCCCCGGCCACCGGCACGAAGCCGTTGGCCTTGGCCTGCAGGTAGTACTCGCAGGTCTGCGGGGCGTCGTGCCCGAAGTTCGTGGCGTAGTTGAAACTCTCCGCCAGGAGCCCGCCGGCGTTGTAGGCGGTGACGTGGCGCAGGGCGTGGATGATCCCGGCGTGGGTCGGGTTCTTCCCGGCCAGCTCGATGCCCTTGATCATGAGGTCGGCGCCCATCCAGGCCTCGACCACGTCGAAGGGCGGGAAGCTCTTCGGCGACATGTGCTCGTACTTCACGAGCGCGTTCTTGAAGGTCGTCGTGGCCGCGTTGGGCTCCTGGAACGGGTGGGTCTCGTCGAGGAAGTACACGTTCTGGAGCGACTGCCAGGCCGGCGAGTGGATCACGTCGGCCTCGAGACCGGTCGGGAAGACCACCACCTTCAGGTGCACACCGGCCTGCTCGAAGGCCTGGACGAGGGCGAAGTTGGAGTTGTTGTCCATGGCCGCCCACACCGTGTTGACGCCGGCCTGCTTGGCCTGGAGGGCGGCGGTCGTGAAGTCCACGCCACCGAAGGACACCGTCGTGTCGAGCACGCCGACCTTGAGCCCGGCGTCCTTCACCGACGTGGCGGTGTCCTCGGCCGAGCGGGAGGACGAGGGCGAGATGCCGTAGCCGTAGGAGCCGAGGACCGTCCCCCCGTGCGCCTTCATGAAGGCGCCGAACCCGGTGTTGGCCGGGTAGGTCGGGTCGATGCTGCCGCTGTCCGAGGCGAACATGTTGGTGTTCGGCTGGACGCCCCACTCAGGGCCGTCGAAGCTGCCGCCGGTCACCGGGATGCCCTGCTGCTGGAGGATCTTGTAGCCGGCGAACATGAAGGGGGTGTTCGAGACCACGCCGATAGCCCCCTGGGAGATGGCGTCGTTGACCGCGGCGGCCACCGTGGAGGTGCCGGACTGGTCGTTGAGCACGATCGGGTCGATCTTCTGGCCGTTCACCCCGCCCTCGGCGTTCTGGAGGGCGACCCGGGCGAGGAAGCCCTGCTGGGACCCCTGGAACTCCGACGAGGCCACGCCGGTCTGCGAGGTGATGAAGGCGATCTTGAGGGGCGTCCCGGACGCTCCGGCCGATCCGGCCGAGAACCCGAAGGCGGCAGCGAGCCAGCCGAGCATCGTGGCGACGACCGCCACCTTCACGAGGCGAGTGCGCACAGGGGTCCCCTTTGCATTCGGGCGCCCGACCGGCCCGCCGGCGTGAGTCGGGGCTGGGGTCGCCGGGGCCGCCGGAGGGGCCGGTACCGACAACGTGTCGTTTGTGTTGCGGTCAGTTTACGGACTTTGCAAGGCGCTAACAAGGCACCGTTCGTAAACACTTGGGCAGAATCGCGTCCCGCCCTGAGGGGGAGGCCCGGACCGGCTCAGCCCGACCCCTGGACGATCGGGCCGCAGAGGGGCTGCTCGGAGAGCGGGGCGAAGCCGTGCTGCTCGGCCCGAAGGACGAACGAGCACGAGATCGGGGCGTCGTGGCCGAAGATCGTGGCGTAGTCGAAGCTCTCGGGCAGGAGGCCGCCGCCGTCGTAGCTGGTCACCTTGCGTAGGTCGGTGATGAAGCCGGCCCGGGACGGGGAGGGGCCGGCCGCCTCGAGGCCCCGGATGAAGAGGTCGGCCCCGAGCCAGCCCTCGTAGACGTTGAATGTCGGGAACTGCGACGGGGGCCGGTGGGCGTACTTGGCCAACGCCGCCTGGAAGGACCGGGTGGCCGGCGTCGGCACCTGGGTGGGCCAGAACTGGGAGACGAAGTAGGCGCCCTGGAGGTCGCTCCACCCCGGTTGGTCGACCACGTCGGGCTCGAGGCCGGTGGCCAGCACCGTGACCTTCAGGTGGACGCCGGCGTCCTTCATGGCCGTCACGAGGGCCAGGTTCGAGGCGTTGTCCATGGCCGCGAAGAGCCCGTCGACGTGCTTCGACCGGGCGACGAGGGCGGCGGTGGTGAAGTCGACGGTGCCGAACGGCACGCTCGTGTCGACCACCCCCACCTGCACGCCGGCGTCGGCGGCAGAGGCCGCGAAGTTCTGCGCCACGAGCTTGGACGAGGGCGCCACGCCGTAGCCGTAGGAGGCCATGACCTCCACGCCGTGGGATCGGAAGAAGAGGCCCACGCTCTTGGCTGCCGGGTAGCTC
>DATGZH010000008.1:0-32166 GCA_035297265.1 Acidimicrobiales bacterium
GACCCCGCCCAGGCTCGACCCGCTGATCGTCATCGTGCTGCCACCCTGCACCGGGCCGCCGCCCGAGCTGATGCTCGTGACTGTGGGGCAGCCACCCGCCGGCTGGAGGCCGGTGGCCAGGGCCCCGCCCTGGGGCGTACCCCAACCGCTCGCCAGGTCGTAGTTGGCGGTTGCCGGGTACTTGGGGGGGATGTTGGTGTCGGTGAAGTCGTTGTTGCCGAGGGTGACGTCGCTGAACCCCGTGCCGGCCGTGCCGAGGGCGTAGAGCGCCGGGTTGGCGAAGCCCACCGGTTGGGCGCAGCCCTGGTCGATGACGGCCGTCGTGGCTGCCCACACGAGCACCGCCGCGCTCGTCCCGCCGGCGTTGCCGATCCAGGTGCCGCCGAGGAAGAACACGTAGCCGGTGCCGGGATCGGCGTCGGCCGAGACGTCGGGAACCTCGCGCTCGCCGTTCGAGAAGCCGTTGGCGACACCCGGCCCCGTCTGCCACGACGGCATGGCCCACAGGCTGGAGAGCCCGCCGCCGCCGGACCCCCCGGCACCGGCGAGGGCGCACGCGCTGCTCCCGGTGCCCTGGCAGTCGTTCCACACGGACTCGTTGGGCGGGAGACCGGACTTGAAGCTCGTCCCGCCGACACCGGTGACGTAGACCTGGCTCGAGGGGTCCGAAACCCCAAGGCCGGTGCTCAGCGTGTCAGGGAAGCAACCCTCCGAGCCGGTGTCGCCCGCCGCGGCCACCACCGTCTGGCCCTGGGCCGCCATCTGCTGGAAGAGGGGGGCCTCCGCCGTGGCGAAGGACCCGATCAGCGCCTCGCAGTTGCCCCAGCTCGTCGTGACGACCTTCGTCGAGTCCTGCGAGGCGATGGTCGCCCACTCGTCGAGGGGCCCGCTGGCGTCGTTGGGCGCCTCGTAGACGGTGAGCGTGGCCCCCGGGGCGAGGGCGCCGACGGTCTCGATGTCGAGGGCCGCCTCGCCGCTCTGGGGCCCGCTCGCCCCGCCGTCGACGAGCACGGTGTGGATGCGGTTGGTGAGCCCGTAGCACTGCTGGTAGGTGGCCACGTCCGAGGGGGTGTAGGGCTCGAGCTCGTAGATCCCGACGTTCACGCCGGCCCCCGAGCGGCCCTGGCCGTAGAGACCGGAGAGCCCGTACACCGAGGCGAACTGGTTGGCCGTGAGGCTCCCGGTCGAGGCGGCGGCGGCCGCCGCCGCGCAGGGCTGGGGACCGACCGACGGGTGGAGCCTGGCCGCCGGGGTCCCGGTCCCGTGGGCCTTCGGCTCGAGGACGACCTGGGGGTGGAACCGGGCCAGCCCGTCGAGACCGGCCACCGCCCGCACCGCCCCGGCCACCTCGGCCGGCAACGTGGGCGCCGTGGTGTTGGCGTACGAGCGGGCCCCCGAGGACAGCTCCACCGCGTCGAGCGGGGTGCCGAACGCCGCGGCCACCGCGGCGGCCGGGCCGTCGGCCTGGAGTACGAGGCCACCGTCCTCGCTCGCCCCGGGGCGCAGGCCGGCCGAGGTCAGCCAGGCCCCGACCGAGGCCACGGCGGCGGGTGCCGGCCCGAAGCGGGCGGCGAACTGCCCCGCCGACAGGTACTGGCGGTAGTCCGGGGAGGAGGGTGTGCTGACCGCGGCGGTGAAGGCGTCGAGCCCCGCCGGGTCCTGACCCTGGAGGACGAGGTCGACGTGCACGGTCTGGTCGGCCGGCAGGCTGCCGAGCGTCCGGGCCCCGTGGGGCAGCACGGCCGGGGCCGGCCCGACCCGGACCCGGGCCCCCTCGGCCGCCCCGCCGGCGGCCGCGCCTACCACGAGCAGGCCGACCACGAGGCTCAGGACGGCGAGCCCGGCGGCGGGGCGCCTCGCACCGGTCCTCCACTCCATCACGAACTCCCCCCCTCGGATGTGTCCCGGCGCAGCCGTACGTCGCGCTCGGCGCCGTGCTCAGAGGGCTCGTAGTAGACGTGGCCCTCGACCGACTCCGGACGATACCTCTGGTCTACCCACCCTTTGGGGTCGTCGTGGGGGTAGAGGTAGCCCTCGCCGTGGCCCAGTTTGGCCGCCCCCCGGTAGGAGGCGTCTCGCAGGTGGGCCGGCACCTGGGCCACCCCGCCCGCGGCGATGTCGGCCCGGGCCCGCCCGAGGGCCACCGTGACCCGGTTGGACTTCGGGGCGCAGGCCAGGTAGACGACCGCCTCGGCCAGGTTGAGGGAGGCCTCGGGGAGCCCGACGAACTCGACGGCCCGGGCGGCGGCGTCGGCCACCACGAGGCCCTGCGGATCGGCCAGCCCGACGTCCTCACTGGCCAGGATCACGAGGCGCCGGGCGATGAACCGGGGGTCCTCCCCCGCCTCCAACATGGCGGCCAGCCAGTAGAGCCCGGCGTCGGGGTCGGAGCCCCGGATGCTCTTGATGAGGGCGCTCACCTGGTCGTAGTGGCTGTCGGCCCCCTGGTGGTGGAGGCGACCGGTCCGCGCCCGGGCCACGTCGTCGAGTGTCACCTGCGTCGGCCCGGCCGCACGGCCGGCCGGCCCGGCGTCGGCCCGGGCGCCGGCCAGGGCCACCGCCACCTCGAGGGTGGTGAGGGCGGCCCGGGCGTCGCCGGCCGCCCCGGCCACGATCGATGCCCGGGCCTCGTCGTCGGCCTCGGCCCCCTCGGCCTCGAGGCCCCGGCGCACGAGCTCGGCCAGGTCCTCGTCGTCGAGCGGCTCGAGACGCCAGAGCGTGGCCCGGCTGAGGAGCGGGGCGTTCACCTCGAAATAGGGATTCTCGGTGGTGGCTCCGACGAGCACCACGAGCCCGTCCTCGACCGAGGGCAGGAGCACGTCCTGCTGGGCCTTGTTGAAGCGGTGCACCTCGTCGATGAAGAGGATCGTCCCCTGGCCCCGCTCGCCCAGTCGCCGCCGGGCCGCCTCCAGCTCCTCGCGCACGTCCTTCACCCCCGAGGCCACGGCGGAGAGGGGGACGAAGGCCTTGGCCGTGGCGTCGGCCAGGAGTCGGGCGAGCGTGGTCTTCCCCGTGCCGGGCGGACCCCACAGGATCACCGAGCCGAGCCGGTCGGCCTCGACGAGCACCCGCAGCGGCGCGCCGGGGGCCACGAGGTGCCGCTGCCCCACCACCTCGTCGAGGTTCCTCGGCCGCAGGCGCGCCGCGAGCGGGGCCTGCCGGGTCAGGCGCCGCTCGGCCGCCTCCTCGAAGAGGTCGCCCGCCGTCGTCACTCCTTGCTCGGCGTCACCTTGATGCCGAGCTCGGCCAGCGCCCCGGGGGCGAGCGGCTTGGGCGCACCGGTCATGAGGTCGGCGCCGGACTGGGTCTTCGGGAAGGCGATGACCTGCCTGATGTTCTCCTCGCCGGCGAAGATCGCCGCGAGGCGGTCGATGCCGAAGGCGAAGCCGGCGTGCGGGGGCGCGCCGTAGCGGAATGCGTCGAGGAGGAAGCCGAAGCGGGCCGACGACTCTTCCTCGCTTAAGCCCAACGCGGCGAAGATGCGCTCCTGGATGTCGCGCCGGTGGATCCGCACACTCCCCGACCCGAGCTCCCAGCCGTTCAGCACGAGGTCGTAGGCGAGCGAGCGCACGGCGAGCGGGTCGCTCTCCAAGCGGTCCAGGTCGTCGGGGTGCGGCATGGTGAAGGGGTGGTGGGCCGGCACCGGGTTGCCGGCGTCATCGATCCGTTCGAACAGCGGGAACTCGGTCACCCAGACGTAGCGGTAGGGGCCCTCGCCGACCGGTCGACCCGCGAGCTCCACCCGTAGCTGCCCGAGCACGAGTGACGGCAGGTGGTGCTCGTCGGCCACGACGAGGATGAGGTCGCCCGCCTTGGCCCCCGTCGTCTTGATCAGCGCGACGTGCTCGTCGACCGAGAGGTTCTTGGCCAGCGGCGAGTCGAGGCCGATGCCGCCGGGTGCCGACGCGTCGTCGGTCACCTTGAACCAGGCGAGCCCCTTGGCCCCGAGAGCCTTGGCCCGCTCGACGAGTGCGTCGAGGCGCCCGCGCCCGAGCGACGCTCCATCCTCGAGGACGATGGCCTTCACCACCGAGGCGGCGAACGCCCGCAGCTCGGTCACCGCGAACAGCTCGGACAGGTTGGACAGCTCCATGCCGAACCGGAGGTCCGGCTTGTCGGTTCCGTAGCGCTCCATCGCGTCGGCCCAGGTCATCCGCTCGATGGCGGGCGGGCGCTCCCCGAGGGCGGCCTCCGCCGCGTCGAGGACGGCATCGGACACGAACGCCATGATGTCGTCGGCGCCGACGAACGAGGCCTCCATGTCGAGCTGCACGAACTCGAACTGCCGGTCCGCCCGGAGGTCTTCGTCGCGCATGCAGTGGGCGATCTGGTAATAGCGGTCGAAGCCGGCCACCATGAGCAGCTGCTTGGCCAGCTGGGGGCTCTGGGGCAGCACGTAGAAGTCACCGTGGTGCAGCCGGCTGGGCACGGCGAACTCCCGCGCCCCCTCGGGCGTGGGCGACCAGAGGAGCGGCGTCTCCAGCTCGCAGAAGCCCTGCCGCTCCATAGCGGCCCGGATGGCCCCGTTCACCCTCGCCCGGAGGCGCAGGTTCGTCTGCATGGCCGCGCGGCGCAGGTCGACGAAGCGGTACTTGAGACGCACCGCCTCGTCGGCCTCGGTCCGGTCGTCGACGGGGAACGGCGGCGGTTCGGCCGCCGAGAGCACCTCGACGGTGCAGTCTCCGACCTCGATCTCCCCGGTGGCCAGCTGGTCGTTGACCGTCCCCATGGGCCGGTGCCGCACGGTGCCGCGCACAGCCACGATGTACTCGCTTCTCACGTCGACCGACCCGTCGACCACGCACTGGACGAGCCCGCTGTGGTCGCGGAGGTCGAGGAAGGCGAGGTGCTCGCCGTGCTCGCGCCGGTGGGCCACCCAGCCGCACAGCCGGACCTCGGTGCCGACGTCCTCGGCCCGGAGCGTCCCGCAGAGGTGGGTCCGCATCGACGTGGCCTCGGGGCTGGTCACCGGCCACCGCCCGGGGACTCGTCCCGCCGGCGGCGGACCTCGTCGACCGCCTCGGACCTCGGCACGCTCCACTGCTCGTCGTCGGTCTCGCGGAGCGGCCGCACGCTGACCGTGCCCCCCGCCACCTCGTTGGGGCCGACGATGAGGGCGAGGCGGGCCCCGGAGCGGTCGGCCAGCTTGAGCTGGGCCTTCATCGAGCGCCCGTCGAAGGCCCGGTCGACCCGGAGCCCGGCCCGCCGGAGCGCGGCAGCCAGGTCGCGGGCCGTGCCCCCGCCCGCCGTGTCGACGACGAAGGCGTCGAGCGGCGCCGGGTCGGTCGGGAAGGCCTTCTCCTCGTCACAGGCGAGGAGCACCCGCTCGATCCCGAGGCCGAAACCGATCCCCGGCGTCGACGGGCCGCCGAGGAGTTCGACCAGCCCGTCGTAGCGCCCACCGCCGCAGACCCCGTTCTGGGCGGCGGCCATGGCCGCGGACGAGAACTCGAACGTGGTGCGGGTGTAGTAGTCGAACCCCCGGACGAGACTGTGGTCGAGCTCGTAGGGCACGCCGAGGGAGAAGAGGCCCTCGTGCACCCGGGCGAAGTGGTCGGTGCAGGCGTCGCAGAGGTGGTCGACGAGATGCGGCACGTCCGCGGTGGCGGCCACGCAGCCCGGCTTCTTGCAGTCGAGGACCCGCAACGGGTTGGCCTCGAGGCGTTCCCGGTGCTCGTCACAGAGCTGGCCGCGCCGCTCAGCCAGGACCGAGCGGAGGAGCTCGACGTAGGCGGGGCGGCAGGTGCCGTCGCCCATCGAGTTGAGGCGGAGCACCAGCCGCTCGAGGCCGAGCCCGCGGAGGAAGTCGTTGGCCAGGGCCACGACCTCGACGTCGAGGTCGGCGTCGGACGGGCCGAGGGCCTCGATCCCGAGCTGGTGGTGCTGGCGGTAGCGGCCGGCCTGGGGCTCCTCGTAGCGGAACGACGGTGCCACGTACCAGGCCTTCCAGGGCAGCGCTGGGCGGTGCTGGACGTAGGCCCGCACGATCGGCGCGGTGCCCTCGGGCCGCAGCGCCATCCGGCGGTCGCCGCGGTCGGTGAACTCGTACATCTCCTTGCCGACGATCTCGCTCTCCTCGCCCACGCCCCGGCGGAAGACCCGCACGTCTTCGAAGGCCGGGGTGACGGCGAGCCCGTAGCCGGCGGCCTCGACGGCCGCGGCGAAGCGGGCCACGAGGGCCTCCCAGCGGGCCGAGTCGGGGAAGAGGACGTCGTGAGTGCCCTTGGGGGCGCGCAGGTCGAGGGGCTCGTCACTCACGGCCGTTCACCCCTTCTTGCCCGGGAGCAGCCGGTAGGCGTCGAAGACGCCGTCGAGGTGCTTGAGCGAGGCGATCAGCGAGAGCAGATGGGCCGGGTCGGCCAGCTCCACGTCGAAGGCCATCCGGCTCACCCGGTCGGCCGTGGTCGCCGTGCGGGCGGCCACGATGTTGAGGTGGTGCTCGGAGACCACCCGGCTCACGTCGGCGAGGAGGCGTGAGCGGTCGAAGGCGAGGACCTCCAACGTGGCGAGGTACACCCCCTGGCCGCCCCGGTCCCACTCCACCTCGATGAGGCGCTCGTGGGAACGGCGCGAGAGGGCCATGGCGTTGGCGCAGTCCGAGCGGTGCACCGAGACCCCCCGGCCCTGGGTCACGAAACCCACGATCTGGTCGCCGGGCACCGGGGTGCAGCAGCGGGCGAGGTGCACCATGACGTCGTCGAGGCCCTCGACGTAGACGCCGGCGGTGCCCCGGCGGCTCCGGAGGGGCGCCCGCCTCACGAGGTCGGCCGTCGTCGGCAGCTGCTCGGGCTCGCCGCCCCGCAGTTCGCGCACGACCCGCTGGACGACCGACTGGGCCGACACCTGGCTCTCTCCGATGGCCGCGTACAGCGCGTCGAGGTCGGCCAGGTTCATCGAGGCGGCCACGGCCTGGAGAGCGCTCGAGCCCATCACCTTCTGGAGCGGCATCCCCTCGCGCCGGAGGGCCTTGGTCAGGTCCTCCCGACCCGACTCGATGGCGTCCTCCCGCCGCTCCCGGCTGAACCACTGACGGATCTTGTTGCGGGCCCGCGACGAGGCCACGATGCCGAGCCAGTCGCGCGACGGCCCGGCCGTCGACGCCTTCGACGTGAAGATCTCGACCGTGTCGTTCGACTCGAGGCGGGTCTCGAGCGGCACCAGCCGACCGTTCACCCGGGCCCCGATGCAGCGGTGGCCCACCTCGGTGTGGATGGCGTAGGCGAAGTCGACCGACGTCGAGCCGTCGGGCAGTTCGATGACCTTCCCCTTGGGCGTGAACACGTAGACCTCGTCCTGTCCGAGGTCCAGCTTGAGCAAACCGAGGTACTCAATCGGGTCGGAGGTCTCCTGCTCGACGTCGGCGATGCGCTGCATCCAGGCCATCTCCGAGGAGGTCCCGTCCTTCTCCTTGTACCCCCAGTGGGCGGCGATCCCGTACTCGGCCCGGCGGTGCATCTCCTGCGTGCGGATCTGCACCTCGATCGGCCGACCGTCGAGGCCGATCACCGTCGTGTGGATGGACTGGTAGAGGTTGAACTTCGGCGTGTTGATGTAGTCCTTGAACCGCCCCTGCACCGGCGACCAGATGGCGTGGATGGCCCCGAGGGCCGACCAGCAGTCCTTCTCCGACGCCACGACCACCCGGATGCCCACGAGGTCGTGGATGTCGTCGAACTCCTTGCCCCCGACGACCATCTTCTCGTAGATGCTCCAGAGGTGCTTCGGCCGCCCGGTCACCTCGGCCTCGATGCCGGCCCCGATGAGCTGCTCGCGGACCGACACGAGGACGCGGGCGAGGTACTCGTCACGTTGGGGGGCCCGGGCCGCCACCATCTGCTCGATCTCGGCGTAGCGCTTCGCGTGCAGCGTGGCGAAGGCCAGGTCCTCCAGCTGCCACTTCACCTGCTGGACGCCGAGCCGGTGGGCCAGCGGGGCGTAGACGTCGAAGGTCTCCTGGGCGGTGCGCCGCTGCTTCCACTCGGGCATGACGGCGATGGTCCGCATGTTGTGCAGCCGGTCCGCCAGCTTGATGAGGAGCACCCGCCAGTCGTTGGCCATCGCCACGAGCATCTTGCGGATGGTCGCCGCCTGCTGGGCCTCCTTCGAGTCGAACTGGAGCCGGTCGAGCTTGGTCACCCCGTCGACCACCCGGGCCACGACGGGGCCGAACTCCTTCTCCAGGATCTCGAGGGTGAGGCCGGTGTCCTCCACCGCGTCGTGGAGGATGGCGGCGGCCACGGTCTCGCTGTCGAGCCCCAGCTCGGCCACGATGGCCGCCACGGCGACCGGGTGCGACACGTAGGGCTCGCCCGAGCGCCGGTACTGCTCGGCGTGGGCCAGGGCGGCCATCTGGCCGGCCCGGACGATGGCCCCCGGGTCCTCGCCCGGGCGGTGCTCGGCGAACTCGCGGAGCACCGGCTCGAGCAGGTCGGCGATTGCAGGGCCGACGTCGGCCTGGGCCACCCGGGCCAGGGTCACCATCCCTCTACGCTACCGGTCCGCGCTCTCGACGGGAGCCACGACGGCAGGCTCCGGCCGGCCTCAAGGAGCTCAGCGGCGCTTCTTCTTCCCCCCCTTGCGCCGGCGCGGCGGCGGGCGGCGGGCGGCCGAGCTCTTCGACCGGGTACTGCCCGACTGCGACGAGCCGCTGCCCGTCGTCGCTTTCACCCCATCGCCGGCCGGTGCGCTCGAGGCGGCGGTCTGACCGTTGGTCGTGGTCCCCTGGCGGGTACGGGCGCTCTTCGCCGCCCCGGGCTTGATCGGACCGGAGCGGGCGCTGCTGGACCGGCTGCCCGAACGGGACCCCCCACCCCCCGATCCGGTGCCCATCATCAGGGCGGCGGCGGCCGGCGTGAGCAGGCCAGAACGCTCGCCCCGGGCCTCGAGGCGCTGGCGGATGGCCACGTAGCGCGGCTCGCGCTCCTTCATCATGGCGAGCACCGGGGCGGCGATGAAGATGGACGAGTAGGCCCCGGACAGGAGGCCGATGAAGAGGGCCAGCCCGAAGTTCTGGAGCGTCGTGGCCCCGAGGATCTGGGCGCCGACCACGAGGATCGCCAGCACCGGGAGGATGGCCACGAGCGAGGTGTTGATCGACCGGGCCAGGGTCTGGTTCATCGAGAGGTTGACCATCTCCGAGTAGGTCATCCGCCCGGTCGAGCCGAGGCCCTTCGTGTTGTCACGCACCCGGTCGAACACGACGACCGTGTCGTAGAGCGAGTACCCGAGGATCGTGAGGACGGCGATCACGGTGTCCGGGGTCACCTGGAACCCGGCGAGCGAATAGACGCCGATCGTCACGAGGAGGTCGTGGATGAGGGCCACGAACGCGGCCACCGCCATCTTCGGTTCGAACCGGAAGCTGATGTAGATGGCGACGACGATGAGGAAGACGATCAGGCCGATGAGGGCGTGCTGGGTGACCTGGCCCCCCCAGGTGGGTCCGACCACGCTCTGCGACACGCCGTTGGCGTCCGTGTGCCCCAGCTTGGCCAAGGCGTTGGTCACGTCGTTGGAGATCGTCTTGGCCTGGCCGGCCGGCAGGCTGTTCAGGTCCGCCTGGACCTGGACGGTCTTGCCGGCGAGGATCGTCACCGTCGGCTCCGTGAGCCCGGCCGCCTGCACCGCGTTCACGGCCTGGGTCTGGCTCACGCCCGGCGCGGTGACCTCCCAGGAGGTACCGCCCTTGAAGTCGATGCCGAGGTTGAGGCCCTTCACCCCGATCGAGATGAGGCCGGCCACGATGATGATCGACGAGATGAGGAACCACCAGCGGCGCCGACCGACGAAGTCGAAGGAGGTCTCGCCCCGGTAGAGGCGCTGGACCGCCCCCGGCATGTGCGACGACCCGTCACCGCGCTTTTTCACCAGCCGGCGGAAGGCGTCCTCCTCGTCGAGCTCGTCCTCGAGCTCGATGGCCATCGCCTTGGCCTCCGGGGTGGCCGGTTCGTCCTCGCCGACCTCCTCGTAGAGCTCCTCGAGCTCGTCCTCGTCGAGCTGGTCGGGGTCGAGCTCCTCGTCCGCCGCCTCGTCCTCGTCGACGACCTCGTCCACCTCGCCGCCGTCGGGGTCCTCGTCGCCCCCGGGCGGGGCCCCGGTCTCGCGCCCGGGGATCTGGAGCTCCCGCAGCTTGTCGTTGCGGTTCTCCATGGGGCTCACGATCGGGCTCCCACCGGTGTCCGGCCGATCGGCTCCTGGCCCACCGGCACCGCCAGGCCGGCCGAGATCCCGAGACGACGGGCCTCGGTCAGCCGGTCGTTGCGGCCGAGCAGGATGACGAGGGGCCGGGTGAAGAAGTAGGTGATGATGATGTCGAGGAGCGTCGAGAGGCCGAGGAAGAAGGCGAACCCTCGCACGTCACCGACGGTGATCAAGAACAGCACGACGGCGGCAGCCAGCGAGACGAGGTCGGCGGCCAGGACCGTGCGGAAAGCGCTCTTGAAGCCGCGGTCGACGCTCGTGCGCACGGTGCGGCCCATGCGCGTCTCGTCTTTCAGACGTTCGAAATAGACGATGTACGAGTCCACGGTGATACCGATGGACACGATGATGCCGACGACCCCGGCCAACGTGAAGCTCGGCGCGAGCGACGTATGGCCGAGCGCCGAGATGAGGGCGTAGAGGAAGGCGCCGGTCACGGCCAGGCCGCTGATGACGACGAACCCGAGCAGGCGGTAGTAGACGATCGTGTAGATGAGGACGAGCAGCAGGCCGGCCAGTCCGGCGGCCAGGCCCGCCTGGAGGGAGGACTTGCCGAGCGTCGGTGACACCGTCTCGGCGGTGAGCGGGATCAGGCGCACCGGCAGGGCGCCGTAGTTGAGGGCGATGGACAGGTTCTGGGCCTGGGCCTCGGTGAAGTTCCCCGAGATCTGCACCGCCCCGTCGAAGGAGTTCCATGTCGCGGAATTCGGCAGGGTGATCGGGGCCGACTGCACGATACCGTCGAGCTCGATGCCGATGATCTCGTGGAAGTAGGTCTGGGACATCTTGTCCCAGCCGGCCGAACCCGCTTGCGTGAGGTTCATGTTCACCACCCAGCTGCCGGTGGCGGAGAGCTGGGCGTTGGCGCTCTTCACGATGCGCCCGGTGAGCTCGGCCGGGCCGAGCAGGTAACGGTCGGTGAAACCGCTGTTGGCCAGACCCGGCAGGAGCACCGTGTCGCCTTTGGCGTCCTTGGCCTGGGGCGTCGACGGGTAGCTCTTCAGGCCGGGCCAGGGGCCGATGTTGTAGAAGACACCGCTCCCCGACGAAGTCGACCCGCTCAGGTTGGCCGTGACCAGCTGGTAGGAGCTGGGGCAGGCCGTCGGGACCGGGCCGGGTGAGGGCGGCGGCTTCCCCGCTTGGGTCTTGGGCGCTGAGTACGGCGGCGCGTAGCAGAGCACCGGCCGGAACAGCATCTGGGCGGTCTGGCCGATCGCGTTCAACACCTCGCGGGCGTTCTTCACGCCGGGCACCGAGACCGAGATGTCACCGCCCTGGGTTCGCACCTCGGCGCCCGAGACGCCGAGGGCGTCCACCCGGTTCGTGAGGATGGTGACGGTCTCGTTCAGGTCGGACTGGGAGGCGTGCGTGGCCGGCTTGAAGACCACCGAGACCCCGCCGGCGAGGTCGAGGCCGAGCTTCGGCGTCCAGCCGGCGGCGATCACGGCCAACAGGGAGCCGAACGCCACGGACACCACGACGACCAGGCTGATGATAAGCGACCGGCGCTGGCGGGCCTGGGCCCGCGAGCTCGTGGGGGGGCTCACCGCTTCCTCCGCTGGTCCGGCCCGTCGTCCTCGGTGTCCTCGTGCGCCTCGTCGGCCTCGTGCTCGTCGTGGTCCTCGTGGTCCTCCTCTTCGTGGTCCTCGTGCCAGTCCTCCGCCTCGTCGGCGACGGCCGAGGGCGGCGGCGGCGCCTTGCGGGCGATGGCCTGGCGGAGCATCACGAGGCGGGTCGGCTCGAGGTCGGACCCGGTGTAGCCCTCGACGGCGCTCCCCGTCTCGATCGTGACCCGGTCGCCCTCCATCTCGACGACCCGGCCGACGATGCCGCCGATCGTGACGATCTCGTCGCCCACGGTGATCTGGCTGGTCTGCTCGCGAGCCTTGCGGGCCGCCTGGGTCCGCGGCCGCAAGAACAAGAAGTAGACGACGCCGAAGATGGCGACCAGGGCGATGAGGAACCCGTAGCTGCTCGACGTCGGCTTCTTCGTCGAGGACGTCGTGGCCGCGAGGAGGACCACGTTGGAACCTAGCTGGAGCATCGGCGAGGGCCCCTTTCGGCGCGCGCGGGCGGCCTCAGCCCCGGCACAGACTCAGCCCCTGCACAAAGGGGACACCATAGCCGAGGGCCTCCGTCAGACGGCCGTCGACCACGCCCGCCGGAGCGGCCCGCAGGCACGCGTCGGGGCCCGAGGGGCGAAACGCTCGAGCGGGCCAGATGTGACAGCTTGGGCCGTCAAATAACCGGTTTGCAACCAAGAAGACCCTGTTTTGCACCTGAGGGGGGGGATACTCAGGGCCAGTCGCTCGAGCCCGATCTCCGGTACGCCCAGGCGGAAGGCGTGCCGATGCGATCGGGTCCGGGCGCGACGATCTGGCGGGAACCGGACGGCAGTTCCGAGGGGGGTGGTCGAGGGCAGGAGGCGCCGGCAGTCGAGGCGCTCCGGAGCGTCGGCGAGTCCGAGCTTCAGGAGAGCGCCGGTGCCTCATCCCTCGCCCCCCATCGGTGGTGCCCCCCCTCCCGGTTCCCGCCGGCTCGTCGGTACCCCTCCGGCCCCGAGACAACCTCGGGGCGCGTCCAGACCCTGATGGGACCACCCAGCTACGTCGGCCGGCGATAGGATGAGCTCGACGGTTGAGCTCCGTCACCCGGGAGGGGGAACCCGGACCTGGTGGGACCGCTGAGGACGGGAAACGTGCGCGAGGGTGGCACCTCGGTGCTGGCGATCGAAGACGATGCCGACATCCGTCAGCTCCTGCGCGCCCTCCTCGGGCGCGAGGGCTACGCGGTGAGCGAGGCGTCCTCGGGCCGCGAGGGCCTCCGGGCCTTCCACCAGGCCCGTCCGGACATCGTGATCCTCGACGTCGGGCTCCCCGACCTCGACGGCTGGCAGGTCCTCGAACGCATCCGGGACATGAGCGACGCCCCGGTGCTCGTGCTGACCGCCCGCTCCTCGGAGCGCGACAAGGTGCGAGGGCTGAACGGCGGGGCCGACGACTACCTGACCAAGCCCTTCAGCCGGGTGGAGCTCCTCGCCCGCCTGCAGGCCATCCGGCGGCGCCAGGCCTCCCTCGCCAACGAACGGACGGTCTTCGACGACGGTGTCCTGCGCCTCGACTTCACGAGGCAAGAGGTCCTCGTCGACGGTGAGGCCGTCGCCCTCACCCCGACCGAGTACCGGCTGCTGGCCGCCCTCGTCCGCCACGCCGGCCAGGTCCTCTCGGCCGACCAGCTCATCGAACTGGCCTGGGACGACCCCTCCGGCCTGGCCCCCGCCCGGGTGAAGTACGCGGTGCTGCGCCTCCGGCGCAAGCTCGGGTGGGACGGTCCTGGCCGCACCCCCCTCGAGACGGTCAGAGGCTTCGGCTACCGCTATCGTCATCGCCGGGAATGAACGAGAGCGAGGGTCGCGAGGACCGGGCGCTCGACCCGGCGGTCGCCCTCGAGCACCAACGCGGGGCGGACGTCTACCCGCCCGGCTTCTACGGGACGATCCGCTCCCGGGTTCCGATCTTCGCCGCCGTCCTCGCCCTCTCGGTCCTGGCCGGGGTCATCCCCTTCCCCCACAACCGCACCATCGAGGTGCTCGTGGCCGGGGGGCTCTTCTTCCTCCTCTGCGGCCTCGTCCTCCTCGCCCCGTGGCGGCGCCTCCCCGCCTGGACCTGGCCGATCATCCCGGTCGGCTACATCGCGGTCATCGCCCTCCTCCGCGACGCCCAGGGCGGCGAGATCTCGGGCCTCGTGCCCCTCTTCTTCCTGCCCATCGTCTGGCTGGCCTTCCACGGCAAGCGCTGGCAGATCGGCGTGGGCATCACCGCCCTCCTGCTCGCCCTCGTCCTGCCGATCGTCATCGTGGGGCCACCCGCCTACCCCACCGGGCAGTGGCGCCTCGTCGTGGTGGGCACCGCCGTGGCCCTGCTCGTCTCCTTCACCACCCTCGTCATGGTGGGCCGCGACCGGGCCTACGTGGCCGACGTGGCCGCGCAGTCGCGCCTCGCTCGCCAGAGCGCCGACGAGGCCGAAGCGGCCCGCGAGCAGCTCGCCTCGCTCCTGCGGGCGGCCACCGAGACGGCCGTCGTGGGTGCCGACGAACGCGGCGTGGTCACGTTCTTCTCCGTCGGGGCCGAGCGCATGCTCGGCTACGGCGCCGAGCAGGTCGTGGGCGCGGTCGAGCTCGTCCAGTTCCTCGACCCCGAGGAGGTGGCCGGACGGGCCGCCGCCCTCGGCATGGCCCCCGGCGTCGGCGCGCTCGCCGGCTCGGTCCTCTCCTGGGCGGGCGAAGAGTCCATCTGGACCTACATCAGGCAGGACGGGACCCGTCGACGGGCCGCCCTCACGATCACGACCCAGCGCGACGGGGCACGGCGGGGCTATGTGATGGTGGCGAGCGACGTCACCGAGCGCGAGCAGCTCGCCGTCGAGCGGGAGCGGCTGCTCGCCATCCAGCGCGAGGTCACCGCGGTCCTCGTCGAGCAGAACAACCGCCTCCGCGAGCTCACGAAGATGAAAGACGACGTGGTCGCCACGGTCTCCCACGAGCTGCGCACCCCGCTCACGTCCATCCGGGGCTTCGTCGAGCTCCTGCTCGACGCCGAGGGTCTTCCCGAGGAGGAGCGGGCCCGGATGCTGCGGATCATCGACCGCAACTCCCTCCAGCTGCTGCGGGTGGCCGAGGACCTGCTCGCCGACCCCGGTGGGGCCCAGGCCCTCCGGGTGAGCTTCGTGAAGTCCGACCTCGCCCGCCTCGCCCGCGAGGCCGGCGACGCCATGACCGCCCAGGCGGCGGCGCGCAAGATCTTGCTCTCGGTCGTGGCCCCCGAGCCGGTCGTGGTGAACGGCGACCCTTCACGTCTCCACCAGCTTTTCGCCAACCTGCTCTCGAATGCCCTCAAGTTCGCCCCGCCCGACGGCCACGTGCAGATCCGGGTGAGCGCGCTCGGCGACTTCGCCCGCATCCAGGTCTCAGACGACGGACCGGGCATCCCGGTGGAGGAGCGCCAGCAACTCTTCGAGCGCTTCTACCGGATGGCCACGGCCGAGGAGGAGGGGATCCCCGGCTCGGGGCTCGGCCTCGCCATCGCCAAGGCCGTGGTCGACGCGCACGAGGGCACGGTCGAGATCGTCGACACCCCCGGCTGGGCGACGACGTTCCAGGTCCACCTGCCGCTCGCCGCCGCGCCGCGAAGGGCCGAGACCAAGCCGGCGACGGAAGCGGCGACCGCTCTCCCGGCCTGATCCGAGAGGTCCCGCGCCCGCGGTGCATCAGGGTGGGTTCAGAACAGGGCGGCCGCGTCGGCGGGGAGACCCAGATGGGCGAAGGCGGCCGGCGTGGCGAGGCGGCCCCGGGGCGTGCGCTGGAGGAGGCCCTGCTGGAGCAGGTACGGCTCGTAGGCGTCCTCGATCGTGTCGGGCTCCTCGCCCACACACTGGGCCAGCGTGGTGAGGCCCACCGGCCGGCCGGCGAAACGACGGCAGAGGGCGTCGAGGATGGCCCGGTCCACCTTGTCGAGGCCGAGCTCGTCGATACCGAAGAGCGACAGGCCCTCGTCGGCCGCCTGGGCCGTCACCACCCCGTCGCCCCGCACCTCGACGTAGTCGCGCACCCGCCGCAGGAGCCGGTTGGCGATGCGCGGCGTGCCCCGCGAGCGGCGGGCGATCTTGGCCGCACCGCCCGCGTCGACCTGGACCGAGAGCAGCCGGGCGGAGCGCTCGACGATGGCCTGGAGCTCGTCGGGCCCGTAGAGGTCGAGGCGGCCGACGAAGCCGAACCGGTCGCGGAGCGGGCCCGCCACGAGCCCGGTCCGGGTGGTGGCGCCGACGAGCGTGAAGCGCGGCAGGTCGAGCCGGATCGACCGGGCCGTCGGGCCCTTGCCGATCAGGATGTCGAGCTTGCCGTCCTCCATGGCCGGGTAGAGGACCTCCTCCACCGAGTGGTGCAGCCGGTGGAGCTCGTCGATGAACAAGATGTCGCCCTCGGCCAGGTCGGTGAGGAGGGCGGCCAGGTCACCCGGCCGGGTGAGCACGGGCCCCGAGGTGACCCGGAAGCCGACGCCCATCTCGACGGCCACGATGCCGGCGAGGGTGGTCTTCCCGAGACCCGGAGGGCCGGCGAAGAGCAGGTGGTCGACGGGCTGGCCCCGGCCCTGGGCCGCCTCGAGCACGATGGCCAGGTGCTCGACGAGCTCGGACTGCCCGACGAACTCGGCTAGCCGGCGGGGGCGGAGCCCGGCCTCTTCGACCTCCTCGGCCGGACCGGCGTAGGGGTCGACCTCTCGCCCGTCCTGCGGGTCGTCGGCCGGCGCGGCCAGCACCTCGCGGCGCGCCGGGCCGCTCACCGCGAGGCGAGCTCGCGCAAGGCCAGGCGCAGCAGCTCTCCCACGGGGACATCGTCGCGGACCCCGTCGAGCGCGGCGCGGATCTCCTCGGGGCCGTAGCCGAGCTCGGCCAGGGCGGCACGCACTTCGGTCCGCGGGGCGGCTTCGCCGCCGAGGCTCGGCGCGCCGGAGAGGTCGGGCAGGTCGAGCCGGCTCTTCAGGTCGATGAGGAGCCGGGCCGCGGTCTTGCGGCCGACGCCGGGCACCGCGCACAGGGTGTCGAGGTCCTCCTCCAGGACCGCGGTCGAGAGCGTCGCCGGCGACAGCGCGGACAGCACGTTGAGGGCAAGGGCCGGTCCGACCCCGTGCGCGCCGAGGAGGGCCTCGAAGCACCGCCGTTCGTCGTCGTGGGCGAACCCGTAGAGGACGATGGCGTCCTCGCGCACGTGGGTGTGCACGTGGACGAGGACCTCGTCGCCGAGCGCACCGAGGGTGGTGGCCGTCCCGGTGGTGACGGCCACCCGGTAGCCCACGCCGCCCACGTCGATGAGCACCTCGGTCGGGCCGGTGCGGGCGGCCAGCACGCCGCGGAGGGAGCCGATCACCGCCGTCCTCCTTTCCCCGCCCCGACCGAGGCGGCCTCGGCCGCGGCGACCGAACGGCGGAGCGGCACCGTGGCCAGGTGGCAGAGCGCCAGGGCGAGGGCGTCGGCGGCGTCGGGCGGCTCGATCGGCCCGGGCAGACTGAGCAGCCGGGCCACCATCTGCTGCACCTCGCGCTTCGAGGCGTCGCCGTGTCCGGCGACCGCCAACTTCACCTCGTTGGCGCTGTACTCGACGATCGCACAGCCGGCCTCGGCCGCGGCCACGAGGGCCAGCCCGCTCACCTGGCCGACGGACACCGCGGTGCGCACGTTCACCTGGAAGAAGAGCCGCTCGACGGCCACCGTGTCGGGGGCGAACTCCTCGACGAGGGCCCGCAGCTCGGCCGCCACCACGGCCAGCCGGGCCGGCACCGGCCCGTCGGGGGCGGTCTCGATGACCCCGGCCGCCCGGGCCACCGCCGGCCGCCCGGGGTCGGACCGGCCGACAAGCCCGTAGCCGCAGCGGGACAGCCCGGGGTCGATCCCCAGCACGAACATGCGTTCGACTGTAGCGGTGCCCTCCCCCCACCGAGGGGATGGTCCGTCCCCCTGACCTGGGGCTCAGGCGGCCGGGGCCGGTCCCGGGAGGGCCACCTTCTTGGACGGGATGACGGCGTCGAGGACGCCCAGGTGGATCACCCGCCAGGTGACGCCCTGGCTCTCGAGCAGGTGCTCGAACTGGGCCTCGCTCCACCCGCCCGGGCCCGGTTGGCCGTTGTCGAACGCCGCGTAGGCCTGGTCGGCGGAGCCCGGCGCCACGAACAGCCAGGCCGGCTGGGGCGAAAGGTCCACCGTCCGGAGGAGCGGCACATCGCGCACGTAGTCCTCGGCCGACGGGGTGACGAGCAGCTTGCCGCCGGAGAGGTAGTCGAGCGTGTACGCGCTCCAGTAGGTCGAGAAGGCGTCCTTGATGCCGTGGCGCTCCATCTCCTTCACGACCGCGCGGGCCGCGGCGTTCGGGTCCGACCAGTGGGCGAAGAACGCCGACGGGCTGAACGGCACGTCGGCCGAGACGTGCGAGGCCTCGACGGTCACCGCGGTGGCGGCGACGAGGCCGAGGCAGGCCACGAGGAGGGCGGCGGCCCCGACGACCGACCGCCGCCGGCCGGGCCGCTCCCGCCAGCGCCGCGATTGCGCCCACGGGGCCCGTTCGAGCGTCGGGAGCGGCGGACCGGCGAGGGCCAGCGCGAAGAGGACGATGACGAGGGGGGCGAGGTAGACGGCGTAACGGCCGTCGAACCAGTCGCCCGAGGTGGGCACGGCCGCGGCGAGGAACGGGTAGACGACGACGCCGGCGGCCACCGCCACCATCGGGGCGCTCCGCCGACCCAGGCGGGCGGCCCAGGCCACCCGGCCGACGGCCACCACCACGAGGGCGACGAGCAGGCCGTCGAGGGCCGGGCCGACGACGTCGCCGCCCACCCAGCCGGCGCCGGCGGGCACGCCGTGGAGCCCGAAGGCCACCGGCAACGTGTGGCGGAAGAAGATGGCCACGCGGGCCGGGTAGCCCTCACCCATGTACGCCGGCAGCGCGCTCGAGCGCAGCGAAGCGAAGCGGGGTTGCTCGGTGAGGTTGGCGTAGATCCACGGCAGGGCGCCGACGAGCGCGCTGCCGACCACGATGAGGAGGGGCTTCACGTTGACCGGGCCGGCCGAAGGCGGCGGCCCCAGCGCGGCCGACGCCCGACCGGTCCGCTGGTGGGCCTGCAACTGCTGGGACCGGAGGGCGGCGAAGAGCCGGTCCCAGGCGGCCACGAGGAGGACGGCCGTCGGCACCACGAAGTAGACGATCTCGGGCGAGGCCCACCAGCCGACGCCGGCCGAGAGGCCGAGCAGCACGTAGGGCCACAGCGGCGAGCTCTTGCGGTGGATCTGCATCGCCGCGAGCACCATGAGGAGGCCGCAGAGGAGCGTCACCCCGCGGAAGCCGATCTCGCGCACCGAGTTCCACACCGCCGCGTACGGCCACACCCAGGCGGTGGCCCCGGCCAGCGCGGCCAGCCGTAGGTTGCCGGTCGCCTCCATGACGAGGGCGGTGACAATGCCCGCGGCCAGCGCGGCGAGCACCATCGGTGCCACGTTGAGGGCCGTCGGGCTGGACGCCGAGGCTTTGAGGAGACCGGCCACCACATAGGCCTCGGCCCCGCCGTAGTGCTGGCCCCAGTAGAAGGCGGAGAAGTGGCCGCCCAGGATGGCCTTGGCCATGAGGCCGACCACGGCCTCGTCGCCGAAGAGCGGCAGGTGGGCGAGCAGCCACAGCCGGACGAGGACCCCGTAGACCACGGCCAGCACCACGAGGACGACCGGCGCCACGAGGGCCACCTGCTGCACCCACCGCGGCGTGGTGGGCGATCTCGCGACGTCGGGCACCGACCAGGGAGCCGACCCGGCGTCGGTGCGCTCGTCGAGGCCACCCGGGGGGACGACCGCTCCCGGGGTCGGCGCCACCGTGCCCTCCACGGCGGCGATGCTACCTAGTCGGGTCTGTCAGCCCTGGTAGGCGGCGAGGACGTCGTCGGCGATGTCGTAGTTGGCGTGCACGGCCTGGACGTCGTCGTCGTCGTCGATGGCCTCGAGGAGGCGGAGGATCTTCTTGGCCTCGCCCTCGTCGGTGACCGGCACCGTCGACGTCGGCTCGAGCGCGAGATCGGCCGAGATCGGCTTCAGCCCGGCAACCTCGAGCGCGTCGCGCACCGCGGCCAGGTCCGATGGCGCCGACGTGAGCACCCAGTTGTCGCCGTCGTCGGTCAGGTTCTCGGCCCCTGCCTCGAGGGCCACCTCCATGATGCGGTCCTCGTCGAGCTCGTGTGGGAGAAGGACGACGCCCTTGCGCTCGAACTGCCAGCTGACCGCACCGGGTTCGGCCATCGAGCCGCCGTGCCGGTTGAAGAGGTTCCGCACCTCGGCCCCGGTGCGGTTGCGGTTGTCGGTCAGGGTCTCGACGATGACCGCCACGCCGCCCGGGGCGTAGCCCTCGTAGCTGACGGCCTCGTAGCGGACACCCTCGAGCTCACCGCTCCCTCGCTTGATGGCCCGCTCGATGGTGTCCATGGGCACCGAGGCGTCGCGGGCCTTCTGGTACATGGTGCGCAGTGTGGCGTTGGCGTTGAGGTCGCTCCCGCCCTCGCGCGCCGCCACCTCCACCTGGCGGATGATCTTGGCGAAGACCTTGGCCCGCGCCTTGTCCTGCGCGCCCTTGCGGTACTTGGTGGTGGCCCACTTCGAATGACCCGACATCGCGGCTGCCTCCTCCGGCCAGGCTATCCGGGCTACTCGCCGGCCATCTGGGCGAAGAGGCGGTGCACCCGCCGGTCGCCGGTCAGCTCCGGGTGGAAGGCCGTGGCGAGCACGTTGCCCTGGCGGCAGAGCACCGGCGTCGACCGCGCCCCGTCGAGCGGCAGGCTGGCCAGGACCTCGACGTCGGCCCCGACCCACTCGACCACCGGGGCCCGGATGAAGACGGCCGGCAGCGGCTCGTCGTCGGTGCCCAGCTCGGCCGACAGCTTCGGGGCGCGGAGCTCGGTCTCGAACGACTCGCGCTGCCGCCCGTAGCCGTTGCGCTGCACGACCGCGTCGAGGACACCGAAGGTGCGCTGGTCCGGCCGACCGCCCTCCACCACCCGGGCCACGAGGACGAGGCCGGCGCACGTGGCGAGGGTCGGCAGGCCTCGCCGCAACGCCTCGTCGATCGGCTCGAACAGCTGCGAGGACGTGAGCAGCATGGAGAGCGTCGTCGACTCGCCGCCGGGCAGCACCAGCCCGGAGAGCCCGGCCAGGTCGTCCGGACGACGGACCGGGCATGCCGCCACCCCGACGTCGCCGAGCGCGCTGACGTGCTCACGCACGTCGCCCTGGAGCGCGAGGACGCCGACCGTCACGCTCCGCCGCCCTCCGGGGCGCCGGCCGTTACCAACCGCGGTCGGCGAGCCGCTCGCCCAGCTCCGACAGCTCCTGGCCCCGCATGGCCTCGCCGAGGCCGGTGCTCACCTTGGCCACGTGCTGCGGGTCGTCGAAGTGGGTGGTGGCCTCGACGATGGCCCGGGCCCGGCGGGCCGGGTCGTCGCTCTTGAAGATGCCCGAGCCGACGAAGACCGCCTCGGCCCCGAGCTGCATGACGAGCGAGGCGTCGGCCGGGGTGGCGATGCCTCCGGCGCAGAAGAGCGGCACGGGCAGCCGACCCGTGTGGGCCAGCTCCTGGACGAGGCCGATCGGGGCCGCCAGCTGCTTGGCCCACCCGTACTGCTCGGTCGGGTCGGCCTGGGTGATGCGGCGCACGTCGCCGAGGATCGAGCGCAGATGACGCACGGCCTCGACGATGTTGCCCGTGCCGGCCTCGCCCTTGGAGCGGATCATGGCCGCGCCCTCCGAGATCCGACGGAGCGCCTCGCCCAGGTTCGTGGCCCCGCACACGAACGGGACGTTGAAGGCCCACTTGTCGATGTGGTGGGCCTCGTCAGCCGGGGTGAGGACCTCGCTCTCGTCGATGTAGTCGACACCGAGGGCCTCGAGCACCTGCGCCTCGGCGAAGTGGCCGATGCGGGCCTTGGCCATAACCGGGATCGTGACGGCCTGCTGGATCCCCTCGATGAGGGCCGGGTCGCTCATCCGGGCCACGCCCCCGTCGCGCCGGATGTCGGCCGGGACCCGCTCGAGCGCCATCACCGCCACCGCCCCGGCGTCCTCGGCCACCTTGGCCTGGTCGGCGTCGACGACGTCCATGATGACCCCGCCCCGCAGCATGTCGGCCAGACCGCGCTTCACGGTGAAGGTCCCCGTCTCGACGCCGCCGGACGCACTCGATGGCCGCTCCGCGCCTGTCATGCACCCATCCTACCCGGGCCCCATCAGGGCCCTTCCCGAACTAGAGCTCGAGGGCGGCCACCCGCAGCGCCGTGGCGTCGAGCTCGTCGAGCGTGGGCTCGTCCCGCCGGCCGACCATCGGGTCGGCCCACAGCCAGCGGGTCGCGGCCAGGCGACGCCCGGTGAAGACCGAACCCGGAGCAGGCGCCGCGGCCCCCTCCATCGCCACGAGCGCGTCGTGGAGGCCGGGCGGGTAGCGCACCGCCCCCACGGCCACCCGGTCGGCGTGGAACTCACGGCCGCGTCCGACGAGCCGGTGCAGGAGGCGGTCGTGGCCCGTGAGCCAGGAGAAGGGGGCGGCGACGGCCACGGCCAGGCTCGAGACGTGCGCGTCGCCCCGCTTCACGTGGGCCAGCTCGTGGGCCACGATCCCCTCCATCTCGATGAGGTCGAGACGCTCGAGGAGCCCCGTCGTCACAAGGACCCGTGCGCCGTGGCCGTCCCGCCCGACCGAGCAGGAGTTCGGCACCGGGTCGTCCACCAAGAGGAGCGTCGGGACACGGAGCCCGAACGTGGCACAGAGGCCCTCCATGAGGTTGACCAGGCGGGCCTCCTCACCCAGCCGGGGCCCCCGCGCCCCGGTCAGCCGGACGACGAGCGAGCGCGAGGCCTGGCGCAGCACCACCCCGAGCACGATCGCCAGGGCGACGCCGGCCACCACGCCGACGAGGAGCCCGGCCGCCACACCGACGAGGACACCGACGAGGACGGCCGGCCCGAGGACCGCCACTGTGGCCAGCAGACGGGCCCGCCGACGGTTGGCGTGAAGGGCGGCCGGTGCTACGAGCGGGGCGGCGACCGGTGCCGGCGCGCTCAGGCGGGCCGGGGCCGGCGCACTCGCCGCGGCCGGTGCGCCCCGGGCCCGGTTGTTCTGGTTCCCGCGACCCTTCGACGATTGACGACGGCCGCCGCTCGACGACCGTCCCGGCGAGGAAGCGGTCGTGGCGGTCGACTTCGGCGCGGCGGCAGCAGACGAGGAGGACGTCGTGCCGGACGACTTCGGTGCGCCCGAGCGCCGGCGCCGCCGTCGGCGGTTGGACGACGGGCGGGACCCGCCGGAGCCGCCGGCGGGGGAACTCGGGGTGTCGGACATCTCGTCCGCAATCTACCCGGGGGGTCCGGTCACGCCGGGCCAGCTGCCCGCTCGTAGAGCTCGACGTAGCGGGCGGCCAGTCTGTCCATGGACCAGCTCGCGGCGTGGGCCCTGGCCGCCCTGGCGCCAGATCCGCCGCGACCGACGGTGGCGGCCTCGCCGAGCGCCTCGGTCAGGGCCTCGGCCAGGGCCACCGGATCGCCGGGGGGCACGAGGCGGGCATGGCCGGCGGCCGCCGCCCGGTAGCCAGGGATGTCCGAGCACACAACGGCGGCCCCGGCGGCCATCGCCTCGAGGAGCACCATGCCGAAGGACTCACCGTGGCGGGAGGGTGCGCAGAGCACGTCGGCGCCGGCAAGACGGGAGGCCACTTCGTCGTCGTCGAGGACGCCGAGCCACCGCAGGCGTTCCGACGGTGGGTGGCGCCGACGGAGGTCGGCCGTCTCGGGTCCGTCACCCGACACCCACAGGACGGCCGGGTCGGGCACCTTGTCGAAAGCCTCGAGCAGCACGCCGAGACCCTTACGCTCCTCATGGCGCCCCAGGAAGAGAACGGTGGGCCGGTCGGTCGGGAACGGCGGGGCCTCGGTGAAGCGGTCGAGCTCGACCCCGTTGAACAGCACCTCGTAGGTACCGCCGATCGCCGTCTCTGCCGTGGCCCGAGCGGCCTCGGACACCGCGGCGCGCACGACGAGTCGGTGGAGGGCCGGGCGGAGGAGGGGTCCGGCCACCCGGTAGAGGGTGCTCTCGCCCGATCGGTGGAAGGTGCCCACGAGAGGGAAGCGCCGCCGCCCGACGAGGAAGCCATAGCCGAGGAGTGGCGCGAGCGGCTCGTGCAGGTGCACCACGTCGACTCCGGCGCCGGTCGCCGCGTCGACCGCGCGTCGCGATGCCGCCGGCGAGAGACAGAGCGGGGCCACCGAACCGTTGGCTCGCACCGGCGTCGCCCGCCCGACGATTTCGACGTCGGAACCGGCTGGATACGACGGGTCGGCCGGGGCGATGACCGTGGCCACGTGGCCGAGCCGCTTGAGGGAGCGGGCGAGGCCGAGCACCTGGCCCTGGGCGCCGCCCGGCCTCGAAAGGCTGTAGGGACAGACCATCGCAACTCTCACGGTCCATCCCCCTCGCCCATCGACCTTGTTGCCAGTCTGGAGAAGGGCGGCCCGCCCTCGCGTCTGGCCGAGTCCTTCCCTTCTGAAACGTTGACACAGCTTCCCTCTACCGTGATCCTCATGGTGGGAAGGGTCAGTCGGGCAAACAGCGAACGGGGTCGGTGGGAGGTTGCTCGCGACATCCTCGACACGGCCCTGACCGACCAGATCGGACGTGGAGAATCGCTCCATGCCGGATCCGGGATCCTGGTTGGTCTTGCTGGCGTCATGACGACGATTGGCACAACATCTTCGATGTTGCCCGAGCGATTCTTGGGACGGGTTGGGCTTTGCGGAGCGGGGGTCTCTGCTGTCCTCGCGGTCGCGGTGCTGCTGATCAGGCGTCCGGGTCGACAACCAGTGGACCTGAAAGGTGCTGTCGACCACATTCTCGCGACCTCGAAAGTCGAGTCGATCGAGGACACCCTTCTGACCACGGATCTCGGCGCGGCCGGCAGGAACGATCGTCGGCTTCGTGCCAAGGGCATTCTGATCGTCCTGTCCTCGCTGGCTCTGGCGGTCGCCGTGGTCTCCCTGGTGGCAGGTAGCATCGCTCACAAGGCCTTGTAGGAGTGAGCTCCATGGACCAGCGTGAATCGCCATGGGATCGTGTCTTTCGCGACGTCCAGGAGAGTCGAGAGAGAAACGGGTCCCTGCCGGATCCACGGCAGTACGAGAACCTCACGAAGGCGGCCGGGAGTCGAGACCCAAGGCCTTACGGAGCCCAACACCCGATCCTTCGATTCTTGAAGAGATGGGGGGGCCACCCAATCCCCGATCAGCGTTCTTCGTCTGGCTCGTAAGCGGCCAGGTCTGTCCGTAGCAGACTGTAGAGGAAGGCATCCCTCCATTCGCCCTGCCGAAAGATGCACTGACGACGCATCCCTTCCCGCACGAACCCGATGGCCTCTAAAGCGCGCTGCTCAGGGATGTTCCCGGCCTCTGTTCCCGCCTCGAGACGGTGCGTCGTCGTGGTGGCCAAGAGATAATCCGTCAGCAGACGTTGTGCCTGCGTCCCCCAACCCCGGCCGCGATGCTCGGGCAAGAGTGCAGCCCCGATCTCGAAGGCCCCGAAACCACCGCTCGGACGCCAATTCACCCAGCCGATGCAGGTTCCGTCATCAAGCGCGACAGCGAGAAACGACTCCTCCTGCCCTAGGAGGCCGTCGTCCGCCCATCTCGACTCAAGCCGTCTGACTCGCTCGCGGCGAAACCCGAACCACTGAAATTCGCCCGTCGCTTCGGGCTCACTGAGGAGCCGAGTCAGTTCAGGTAGGTCGGCCGCCTCGATCGGACGCAACCTGACCCTCGTTGCCACGCGACCAGTTTGGCGCGAGCTGGGCCCTTCCGACGCCTCGCCGGGTCCCCCTCCCGACGGCCGGAGAGGTAAGAGGCCTCAAAGCGAGGACCCCGACGCGCGGTTAAAGGTCGCTCGGCCAGTTCGGCTGGAAGAGGTGCCACTGCTCAGGGGCCCGCCGGACGAAGCCCTCGAAGACCCGGGCCACGTCCTGGGTCATCCGGGTGACGTCGGCCCGGAGTGATCCGCTGCGGCTGGCGTCGATCGGCGGGGAGATGACGCCCACGTGGTGCGACCCGGGCCCGCTGTAGACGACGGCGCAGACGAGGGCGGCGCCGGCCCGGAGGGCGAGCGTGGCCGGCCCAGCGGGGAAGGTCGTGCGCTCGCCGAAGAACTCCACCTCGACCCCATGGCCGCCGAGGTCCCGGTCGCAGAGCAGCCCGACCAACTTGCCCCGGCGGAGGGCCCGCAGCACCTCGGCGCCCGACTGGCTGTCGAGCGGCACGATCGTGAGGCCAAGGGCCTCGCGCTGGTCGATGAACCACTCGAAGAGCTCGGGTGGCTCGATCTGCTCGGCCACGCACGTCATCGGGTAGCCGTCCGCCGCCAGGTAGGCGCCGCCCCACTCCCAGCTGCCGACGTGGGGCAGCGCCATCACGACGCCCTTGCCGGCGGCCATCGTCGTCTTCAGGTTCTCGTAGCCGTGGATGTGCATGCGGCGGCTCACGTCGCGGGAGCGGGTCACCGGCAGGCGGGCCCCCTCCATCCAGTAGCGGGCGTAGGCTCGGAAGCTCCGGCGCGCCCAGCGCCGCACCAGCGCCTCGTCGGGGACGACGTTCGGCGAGCCGTCGGCCAGGATGTGCTCGAGGTGACGACGGGCCATGTCCCGGGGCAGGGCATCTCGTCGGGCGAGAAAGTCGCCCACCACCACCGCGGCCGCCCAGGCCACCGGCTCGGGCACCCGGGCCATGGCCTCGCCGAGGCCGCGGTAGGCGGCGTAGGTGGCGAGCTGGCGGGAGTTCAGCGCAACCCGTTCAGCGGTCGGCGGCCGGTCGGCTCAGGCGCCGGCGCGGCCGGCCGCGCCGGGGTCGTTGCGCCCGGTCACCTTGGTCTGGCGGGCCCGCATCGCCCGACCCGTGCGGCTGGCTAGCCGCACCTGCCGACGGGCCCGCCACCGACCGAGGGGCTCGCCGGCCCGGGCCGGTCGGCCCTGCGGCCGGGTCCCTTCGCGCCAGGCCCGCCAGCGGGAGTCGACCCGCGCCGGGCGCTGGCGCAGACGGGTGTGGGGGCGCGCCGCCGTCGGTGCCGGACCCTCCGCCGCCTGCCAGATCCGGACGAACCGGCCGCCCGCGGTGAGGAGCGTGAGCCCGAGGAGCACCCAGAGGATCGGGACGAGGAGGAACGACGCGAGGAAGCCCACGCCGAGGAGGATCATCCGCTCGGCCCGCTCCATGAGCCCGCCCTTGGCGTGGAGCCCGAGCGCCTCCCCCTTGGCTCGCTCGTAGGAGACGAGGAGTGTGGCGCCGAGCACCGCCATGGGCAGGAGCACGAGGTGGCCCTCGTGGGCCGAGACCAGGTACCAGGCCACGCCGCACATGATGACGACATCGGCCACCCGGTCGGTGACCGAGTCGAAGAACGAGCCCCGGACCGAGGCCGTCCCGGCCGCCTTGGCCACCGGGCCGTCGAGCAGGTCGTGGAAGCCGGTCAGGGTGAGGAGGATGATCGCCAGGTGGAGGTGGCCCGAGCCCACGGCGAAGGCCGTGGCCGTGGCCATCACCAGGCCGGCCGCCGTCAGCACGTCGGCCGTCACCCCGTGACGGTGCAGCCAGACCCCGATCGGCGCGGTCTTGCGGTCCACCTTGGACCGCCAACGACCGTCGAACATGCAGACTCCTCTGTCCCACGCCCCAGGCCGACGCTCCGACCGACCGGTCGACGGGCCCCGCCCGCGTCGCCCCACGGCGTGTGCTGTGCCGTCGGGGCCCCCGGGGTCGGGCCGATACGGCCCGTCCTCCCCGGCGAGGACACAGCGTTCCTTTGGCGACCAGGCTACCACCGGGTCCCTGCCCCTCCCTGGTCCCCGGCCGCACGTGCTCAGGGGGACCGCCGCCCCATAAGCTCGCCGGACGCACGCCCGACGGGTGGCCGCCGGGGACGGGGCGCAGGGAGGTACCTGAGTGTCGATCGCACCGTCGGACATCCGCAACGTCGCCCTGGTGGGCCACCACGGAGCAGGCAAGACCACCCTGGCCGAGGCCCTCCTCGCCTCGACCGGTGCCATCGCCCGCCAGGGTTCGGTCGAGAAGGGCACGACCGTCTGCGACTTCGAGCCCGAAGAGGTCTCCCGGCAGCTCTCCGTGTCGCTCGCCGTTGCCCCGTTCCACGTCGACGGCGTGAAGGTCAACCTCCTCGATACGCCGGGGTACGCCGACTTCGCCGCCGACCTGCACACCGCGCTGGCCCTCGCCGACCTGGCCGTCGTGGTCGTGAGCGCCACCGACGGCGTGCAGGCCCAGACCGAGGACGCCTGGCGGGCGGCCGCCGCCCTCGATCTTCCCCGGGTCATCGTCATCAACAAGCTCGACCGGGAGCGGGCCGACTTCGAACGGGTCCTCGGCGAGGTCCGCGCGGCCTTCGGCGCCGGTGTGGCCCCGGTCGAGCTGCCGATCGGCATCGAGGCCGACTTCCGCGGCGTGATCGACCTCCTCGACGACAGGGCCACGCTTTACGAGCTGGGCTCAGGCCCGCCCATCACCGGCACGGAGGGCCCCATCCCCGACGACCTGGCCTCGACCGAGCACGAGGTGCACGAGCAGCTCGTCGAGGGCATCGTCGTCGGCGACGACGACCTCATGACCCGCTACCTCGACGGCGAGACCATCCCCCGCCAAGAGCTCGAGCCGGCCCTCGCCGGCGGCGTGGCTTCGGGCTCGGTGTTCCCGGTGCTCTGCTGCTCGGGGGCCACCGGCGTCGGCATCGACCGGCTGGCCCGCCTCCTCGTCGAGCTCTGCCCCTCCCCCGACCAGCGCCCGCCGGTGACGGTCACCGCCGGCGACACGACCACCGAGGTGGCCTGCGACCCGGCCGGTCAGCCGCTCGTGACCGTGGCCAAGACCTTCTCCGACCAGCACGCCGGGCGCATCTCGCTCTGCAAGGTGCTCTCGGGGACGATCAAGCCCGACACCGTCCTCACCAACACCCGGGCCAAGAGCGACGAGCGCCTGCACGTGCTCGAGCTCCTCTGCGGCAAGGAGGTCTCGCCGATGACCGAGGCGGTGGCCGGCGACTTCGTGGCCGTCCCCCGGCTCACGGCGACGAAGACCGGTGACACCCTCGCCCCGAAGGGGACGCCGGTGTCCCTAACCCTGCCCGAGCCCGAGGCGCCGGCCCTCTCGGTGGCCGTGCACCCCGCCTCCCGGGCCGACGACGACAAGCTGATGTCCGCCCTGCAGCGCCTGCAGGAGGAGGACGGCACGCTCACGATCTCCCGGGTCGACGAGACCCACCAGACCGTGCTCGGCGTGGCCGGCGAGGTCCACCTGGCCGTCATCCTCGAACGCCTGCAGCGCAAGTACAGCGTGAGCGTCGAGCGGGAAGACGTCCTCGTCCCCTACCGCGAGACCATCACCAAGTCGGCGGCGGCCGAGGGGAAGCACAAGAAGCAGTCGGGGGGTCACGGGCAGTTCGGGGTCTGCCACCTCCGTCTCGACCCGCAGGAGCGGGGCGAAGGGTTCGCCTTCCACGACGCGGTGGTCGGCGGGGCCATCCCGAGGCAGTACATACCGGCGGTCGAGAAGGGCGTCATCGAGACGATGGCCCAGGGTGGCACCTTCGGCTACCCCGTCGTCGACGTCTCGGTGACCGTCGACGACGGCAAGTACCACTCGGTCGACTCTTCCGAGATGAGCTTCAAGATGGCCGCAGCCCTCGCCTTCCGCCAGGCCATGGCCGACGCCGGCCCCGTCCTGCTCGAGCCGATCTCCAAGATCGAGGTGACGATCCCCGCCGCCAACCAGGGCGACGTGATGGGCGACCTCCACTCCCGGCGGGCCCGCATCCAGGGCACCGACTCGGGTGCGGACGGCCACCAGATCGTCACGGCGTTCGTCCCGACAGCCGAACTGGCCCGCTACGCCATCGACCTGCGGGCCATCACCGGCGGCCGGGGCCGCTTCCGCACCGAGGTCGACCACTACGACGTGGTGCCCGAGCACCTCGTGGCCGGGCTGGCCAAGGCCAAGGCCGGCTGACCCGGGACTCCCGACGCACCCGGGTCGGCTCAGCCTGACCGGACGACATCCACCCGGAGACCGGGGTCCAACCGGGCCAGCGCGTCGATCACGATGGTCCGGTGGCAGAGCGCCGGGTCCCGTTCGACACAGAGCACGGCCACCCGCTGGTCCCGAGCGAGGTCGAGGAGCCGCAGCAGCGCCTCGTGACCCTGCTGGTCGACGATCGCCTGCATTCGCTCTCGGGCCGCAGCATCCGCCCGGCGCATCCCCGGCCGGTTGTCAGGTGGGTTGCCGAGCGTCGGCTCGTGGACGTACCCAATACCCGCGGCCGCCAACGCTTCCGCGAGTTGTCGCTTGGAGAACCCCGGCTGGCGGCTGACCGGATGCAGCCGCACGTCGACCACCAGGTCGACCAGCGCTCCTTCCATGCAGGCCGTGAAGCCCACGAGGTCGAAGCCCTGGTAACCGACGCTGCAGACGCTACCCAAGATCGTCAGGCGGGCCTGGGCGAGATCGGCGTTCAGCCATGGCCTCGCGTCGGCAGCTCGCCGACGAACTCGTTGCCCAATTCGTCGGTGGCCACGCAGAACGATGTCGAGGGACACGACACGCTCCAGATGAAATTGGAGCCATCTATGGACGTGACGCTCCAGGTCGGCCGAACGCCGCCGAGCTGGTCGAACTCGACGACATACCCGGCGTAATCCGTGGCGACGCAGCGCTCGACCGACGGGCACGAGAGGCTGAACAGGTTGTCACCGTCGTCCACCTCGGTCCTCGACCACACACTCGCACCGCCTCGGGGCATCCGTGATGTCAGGATGCCGCCGAACTCGTCGACGCCGACGCACAGGTGAGCCTCCGGGCAGGCGACGGCGTAGACGAGCAACGAGCCATCCACGTCGTGGCGCTGCCACGACCTCTTGGACATCGGATCGGTCGAGCTGACCAGGCCGCCTGCGTCGTCGGAAGCCAAGCAGAAGTGCGCGGCCGTGCAGGTCACGTCGGCCAGAACATGACCGGGGTCGATCAGAGCCTCACCCCAGGAGGACACTCCGCCGGTGGGATCCGTCGCCACCCAGGCCTCACCGACCCGATCGACTGCGACGCAGAAATGTGCCGAGGGACAAGAGACGCCGGTGATCGCGGCGCCGTGACTGAGCGGCATCACAGACCAGGCCGACGCAGGCTCGGTGGATGTGACGAGATCACCCTCCTGATCACCTCCGATGCAGAGCGAGATCGTCGGGCACGAGAGGGACGTGACGACACCGGCGCCAGGCGCCGGGTGTGACGACCAGCTCGTTCCTACGCTCGGGTCTTCCGAGGAGAGCACGCTTCCCTTTGGGCCGCCCGCGACGCAGAACATGCGAGAGGAGCAGGCGACGGCGTAGACACTATCGAGCTCGTCGACGTGCACGACGCGCCACGTCGTGCCCCCGCCAGTGGGATCGGTGGTCGTCACGGCGTTGCCCGACTGGTCGACAGCGGCGCAGAAGTCAACCGTCGGGCAGGAGACCGCCGAGAGGATGTGGCTACCGTCGATCCTCATCACCCTCCAGGCGCGACCACCGCCAGCAGGGTCGCTCGACACGACGGCCTTCCCGTACGGGTTCACCGCGACGCACACCTGGGCCGAGGGGCACGAGACGGCGTTGAGTCCACCGTAGAGATCCACCCTGGCGAGGTGCCAGGCCTGCGGCCCCCGGACCGGAGTGGTGGACGTCACGAGGTTCCCCTGGTCGGTGCTGGTCACACAGAGGTCGCTCGACGGGCACGAGACACCGGTCACCGAGTGTGCTCCCAGGCCCACCACCGAGGGGTCCTTGGCGATAGGCGCGCTCTTCCATGTTGCAGGTCCTGCGGCCGGCTCAGTCGACGTCACGACGTCGCCGATGCCATCGGCGGCGACGCACAGCGAAGCGGAGGCGCACGAGACGCCGAGGAACGGGTGTCGCGAAGGGACCAGGAAGCTGTACCAGTGGGCGGCTGGGCCCCCCACGTCGGAGCCCACGAGCACGTGCCCCGACGTGTCGACCGCCGCACAGAACGACGGGCTCGGGCAGGAGACGCCGGCGAATTGGCCGAAGTTCTGCGCCACGATCGACCACGACCGGACCCCACCTGTCGGCTGGGTGGAGACCATGACGTCACCTATGTCGTCGACCGCCACGCAGAGGGACAGACTCGGACACGAGATCGCGTTGATGGCTCCCACCCCCCTAACTCCGATCATTCACGCGGACTCATGACCTGACCAGCGCGTATCCGCGTACGTGCCCTTCCGACCTGGGATTCTGACGGTTGCGAAGCCAACCAGAAGCCAGACCAAGAAGGGCACTTACGAGATGCACGCTAACAGCGTCG
>DATGZH010000009.1:0-90863 GCA_035297265.1 Acidimicrobiales bacterium
AACAGCTGGTCGATGTCGGCGCGGATGCGCTCGGTGGGTGATACTCGGATGGACACGGGCGTTGGTTCTCCTTCGTGAGTTGGTAGCTCCTGAAGGAACCTACGCCCGTCGTCTATTTACACCGGGGACTGGACGCCACCCGTTCCTGTGGAGAGGAGCGCCGAGATGATGACGTTGGGGTCGAGAACAACCTTCAACGTCGGCGTCGTGCCCGAGCGGTCCGGAGTTCCTCGGTGGCTTCTGCAGCGGCCTCATCCTCTGACATGCCCGACCGCTCCCTGGCGCGGTTGATTCCAAGGCGCAGATCTGCGTTATAGAGCTGCCATGCCGCCTGACGAGTGACTCCCAGTGCTTCTCCGATCGCAGCCCACGACCTACCGGCCTGGCGGGCCTCTCCAATCGCCTCCGCCAGCCAGCGCTCGACGGTCTCGTCGGCTGACTTCAGGGCTCTTAGGCGATCAATCGGATCGTCACCCTTGAGCGCAACCCGCACAGTCACGTCCTCACGATCCGACGCAAGCCTGGCTCCCATGCCCTCACAGTAGACGCCCACCGCCAAGATTGTCAAGATATCTTGACACTCAAGAAATACGAACCAGCCGGCCTAGCGGGGGCGAAGCAAGGCAGTATGGAGCACGGCATCGCAGAAGGGGTCGTTCGGTGAGAGCTCGCGGCGTATGGCTTGTGTGCGCATCTCTCGTGACCGTCGCCGGGGCAATGGCGCTCCCGACACCGGCCGGCGCAGGCGGCGGGCCCAAGGTACCGGGCAAGCCCACCAGTGTCGCGACCACCCTCGTGCCCGGTTCGGCGGAGGTCTCCTGGAGCGCACCGGTGAACGACGGTGGCTCGAAGATCACCGGCTACGTAGCGACGGCCACGTCGTGAGGAGGGTCGGCGAGCTGTACGACGACCGGCGCCACGATGTGCACGATCTCGGGTCTTGCGAACGGCACGATGTACAAGATCGCCGTGCGGGCGTCGAACATTAAGGGAACCGGCCGCGCCTCCAAGCCACTTAAGGTCACCCTCTCGTACAACTTCGCTGATCCAGTCGCCGAGGCCTTCGACGGCACTCATGTCTGGGTGCTGAACGACCAGGGCAACTCGGTGACCGAGTTCAACGCCAGCGATGGTTCGTGGGTGCAGACCCTCGGCGGCGCCCCGTACGGGTTCGACCATCCCTCCGCCATCACCTTCGACGGGTCACATCTTTGGGTGACGAACAGCGGCTTCGACAACTCGGTGACCGAGTTCAACGCCAGCGGCGGCTCTTGGGTCCAAACGCTCAGAGGCGGCTCCTATGGGTTCGACGGGGTCGATGGCATCACCTATGACGGGACGCATCTCTGGGCGACGAACGGCGTTGGCAATTCGGTCACCGAGTTCAACGCCAGCGACGGATCGTGGGTCCGGACAATCCAGAACGCCACGTACGGGTTCGACTCACCCTCCGCCATCACCTTCGACGGCACCCACCTCTGGGTCGCCAATTCGTTCAGCGGCTCGATGTCGGCCGGCGACTCGCTGACAGAGATCAACGCCAGTGACGGGTCCTACGTCCAGCAACTCTACGATCCCTCCACCTGGGACTTCTGCAACCCCACCACGATCGCCTTTGACGGCACGAACCTTTGGGTGACGAACGAGTGCGGTGGGAGCGTCACCGAGTTCCGGTCCAGTGACGGCTCGTTCGTGCAGCGCCTCTCGAACAACACCGGAAATTACGGCTTCGCCTCACCGACCGGCTCAACCTTCGACGGCAGCCATATCTGGGTGACGAACCTCTTCGCCAACAACCGTATGTCCTCGGTCACTGAGTTCAACACGAGTGACGGGTCTCCCGTGCGCACGCTGCAAGGTGCCCCGTACAACTTCCTCGCGTCAGCAGCCGTGATCCACGACGGGACCCACCTATGGGTAACGAACAGCGCCGGCAAGGGCGGCTCGGTGACTGAGATTGACGCGAGCGACGGGTCGTTCGTCCAGATCCTCCCCTGACCACCGCGCCGGTCAGCGGAGGTCCCGGCGCTTTGGCGACGACCCGCTCGCCCACCGCCCAGCGATGGCCGGCGGCCTCAACGTCTCGGGCCGGCAGCGGGAGGTCCCTCGCCGTTCCGCTGTCGTAGCCCCTCTCTCCCCAGAAGAATTCTTGGGAGAGGACGGATCGCGGCTAGAGGGGGGCCAAGGGGTCTCGTAGCTGACCGCGTTGGCCCTTTGAACATCTTGCTGAGCCTTGGCGTAGGCCGGTTCGGGCGGCGAGGATCACGAGCGCCCGGTAGCGGTCAGGCATGGCCTCAACGAGCGCAACCACTTGCTCGGCGCCCGGCGGCTCGATGCGCACCCCCTCGACAATGGGCAGCCGGCGTACGTAGGAGTGCGCGTCTCGTCGCTCAGTTGCAGTTCAGGGCGGTGCCGGTGCCGTTGCCCCCGGCGGTGCCAGCCAGGCCGTTCGTGCCGTTGCTACCTGGTGTGCCATTCGTGCCGACGCCAAGGCCCGCGTTGTAGATACCGCCGCCTCCCCCGGCGCCGAAGGGTCCCGCCGGCCCACCGGACGTACCTGCCATCCCGCCGGCGACCGAATCCAACGAGAACGAGTCGGTCGTGCAGTTGAAGCCTCCGGGACTCGTCCACACTGCCCCCCCGACGGCGTTCGCTCCGTTCCCGCTCTTGCCGCCGTTGCCCCCGTTCCCGCCGTTGCCGCCGTTGCCTCCGTTCCCGCCGCCGGTCGTCAGGCCGTCGCCCTGCTCGCCACCGTTGCCCCCGCCGCCGGCCGTGCCACCGTTGCCCCCGCCGCCGCCGACGTTGCCGCTGCCCGCCGAGGCGGAGTTCATGGCGAACGTGCTCGTCGTGGCGGTCGCCGTACCGGACGAATCGGCGAGCGCACCGCCTTCGGCCGTGCCGCCGCTCCCGCCGGTGCCGCCGCTGGCGCCCCTGCCGCCGGCGCCGCCGGCGCCGCCGTTCGCGCCGTTGCCTCCAGGAGTCCCGGCCCCGCCGTTGCCACCGTTACCCCCGCCGCCACTGCTCCCGCCGCCGGCACCGAGGCCACCGAGACCGCCTGCGCCGCCGACAGCGGCATCGCCCGTGAAGGTGCTGCCCGTCACGGTCAGAGACCCGCTGTTGAAGATCGCACCGCCCTCGCCGACGCCTCCCGGCCCACCGTTGCCGGCGGTCGCGCCGGGGCCCCCAGGAGCGCCCGCCAGCCCGGCGCTGCCCGGCTGGCCGGGGCCTGTGGGACCGGAAGGAACACCGGAGCCACCGGGGCCGCCCCAGCCACCGTTCCCGCCCGTCGATCCCTGGCCCCCGTCAGCCGCCCCGCCGTAGTCCGGGTAACCGTTGCCGCCGTTCCCGCCGCTCCCTCCCTGCGCGCCGTCGTCCAGGAAGCTGGCGCCGCTGACCGAGGTGGTCCCGGCGACGTACAGCGCGCCCCCGCCTCCCGTCGCGCCCTGCCCTCCAGGCAGGGCCGGGGAGCTCGCGCCACTCAGGCTGTTCAGTCCCGGTTGACCGGCCGCCCCGCCCGGGCCGCCCTGCCCACCGGGGCCCGAGCCGCCCGAGGCGCCGGGCGCGCCCGTGCCACCCATGCCGCCCGGGCCGCCGAGGATGCCTTCCCCGCCGGTGCCGCCCGGCCCGCCGCCGCCACCGCTGCCACCCCGGGCCTGGTTGGCAGAAAAGACGTTGGTGCCCGTGAGCGTGACCGAACTGTTCAGGCTGTAGACGACACCACCTTCGCCGACCCCGCCGTTCCCCGCCTTCCCGCCCTTCCCGCCCTTCGCCGCCGTGCCGGCATTCCCACCGTTGCCACCTGGCGCACCGGTCGCTCCCATGCCCCCGGCCCCACCGTGACCAGCGAATCCCCCGTAGCCCGGGGTCCCGCCGTAGCCGCCGTCGCCGCCGTAGGCGGCGTCGGCCTCGAACGTGCAGCCGATGAGGTCGAGCGTGCCCCCGTTGCTGTAGATCGCGCCGCCGAGGGCCGCCCCCCCGTTGCCGGCCTTGCCGCCCTTCCCCGCTGGGCCGCCGTTCCCACCGTTGCCGCCGTTGGCCCCAAGGCCCCCGTAGCCACCCGACCCGCCGGTTCCGCCGATTCCGCCGTTGCCTCCACTGCCGCCGTTACCGCCGATGGCCTCGTCGCCGGCCAGCGTCGCCGAGGTAAGCGTGACGCTGCCTGCCAGGTTCTCGATGGCGCCACCGGCGCCCTGCTTGCCGGCCTTCCCGGACTTGCCGCTCACCCCGGCGCCGCCGTTCCCGCCGGCGCCGCCGCTGGACGTGCCCGTGCCGTTCGCACCGTCGGAACCGGCGGTGCCCGCTGCACCGTTGGCGCCCGAGCTGCCGTTGGCCCCCCGACTAAAGCCCTCGCTCAGCGTGAGGCCGTTGATGGCGAGCGTCCCTCCCTTGACGACGAACAGCTGCACGGCGGCACCACCAGAGAGGGAGACGGTGAACCCGCCCGAGTCGATCGTGATGTTCTGCGCGGCGGCAACCTTCACAGGTGCGGTCAGCGTGAGGGCGCAATTGACGCCGAAGGTCACGATGCCGCTCGTGCTGACGGCCGTCAGGAAGTTCGCCAGGGTGCAAGTGGTGATCGTCGTCGGACCAACCGCACCGGCCGGCACGGTCACCCCGAGGATGCCGCCGGCGACAACCGTCACACCCACGATAACCCGGGAGAAGCGAGTAGCTGTGAGACGCCGGACTCGTGCCATGTGCCCTCGATCCGTGACCGCCACGAGGAGACTAACAACCACATCGCAGCAAGTCGAAGGATGGATCTGAGATCGGGCAAACCCGATGTCAGGGATCTATGACCGGCTAGGGGTACTGGCGATCCGCGGGCAGTGGAACGGGCGTCGCCCGGAGACGAGGTGGCAGACGGTGCGTCGATGCCGGCGGCCGCCACCAGGGGCGACGGCATCTCGCTTAAGCGAGCTGATCACCTGTCGTTCTCGACGGACACTCCCTCGAGCGCGACAGTTCCCCGCCTGGAGGCCGACTCACCGTCACACCTCTGCGAACCAGTAAAGCATGATCTCGGTTCGATCACGGAACGAGTTCCAACAGTGGAACATGTTCCGGGCGCACGACGGTGAAGTGACGACGGTCAAGCGTGGCTACCTGCGAGATTCCTAATCGCTCAGCGGACACGACCACCGAGGCATCCACGGTGCCGAGCGGCAGATCCCGATAGATCGCCACCAGTTCGGCTATTCGCAGCCAATCGGCGGCGGCTACATGCTCACTGATCAAGTTCCCGCTGGCAAGGTCTCCGAGAAACCGGATCTCGGCTTCCGACCCGAGACGCGACTCGAGGAGGTACACGACCTCCGCGATGACGAGGACAGGCACGATCAACGGACCTGGGTGATCTTGCAGGAGCTCAAGACACTCCGCATGGTGTCTATCGTCGGCGTCGACGTACGCGTAGAGCGGCCCCGCATCGACGAGCAGTGCTATGGCTTCACCTCCGCCCGGAGAATCTCTTCTATCCGCTCGGAAATGTCGGAGCGCCCGCTGTGTCCTGCTCCCGCAGCCATCAGTCGACGCTTATCCTTGGCGCCTCCCAGGTGCGCTTCGATGGCTTCTCGAGTGAGCGCAGATACGGTCATCTCACGCCGCTCGGCTTCGTGCCGCAGCAAGGCGTCCAGTTCATCTGGGAGCTTGACCGTCGTCCGCTTCATGGTATGCCAGCATACCGTGAGGGCCCCGGGACAAACTCCAACGTCGGCGTCCTCCCCGAGCAGCCCGGAGCCCCTCACGTGGGTGCCATCCCGTATCAGGGGCTGCCCAACAGCAGGAACTCGTGCTGGTAGTCGATGACGATCCATCCGAACCGGCGCAGGACGTCTGACCCCAGAGCGCCGGCGAACTCCGGAGGGAGCGTCACCTCGAGCACCAGTTGAGGCTGCAACGGGACGTACCCGCTCGACGCCTTGATCGACCACGGGCCGCTCCCGACGAGGGGCACACTCCTCACGCAGCCGATGCTGGGCACCACCTCCCGATCTCCGGAGTCCCTCAGGGACCCCTCCGTGACGGTCTGCGGGTCGGCAGCCGAACGCCCGGCGCCCGTGTCGAGTACGAACGGTTGCAAGGAGCCGCCGATGACGACCTTGACGAAGGTGATGACCGAGACAGACGAACGGAGCACGACGAGGGGAACCTCGGTATGCGCTTGGCCAGCGACGAGCACAGAGGTCGCCTGGTTGTCACCTTGCGTGGTCGCTCCCACCCCGGAGCTCTCCGTCCCGAACACCCGTAGTTGTCTCGACATGAAGTCCAACCGGGCACTGCCGAACCGGCTGAGGACGTCCGAACCGAGCAAGCCGGCCGGGGCGTCGGTCACACCGAAGTCCGGGATGCCGATGGCCTGAGCGACCTGTGGGTCGAGGGGTAGGGAGCCCAGCGACCACTGGGCCACGAACACCGGCTGTGTCCGGGCGTCACAGTTCGCTCCGGCGCCGAGGCCCGGGGGACCGGCCGAAGGTAGCTGCAGCGTCCTCGCCAGGGCGGTGTCGATCGTCGATAACGAGTCCCCGGTGTCGAGGATGAACGGATAGGGCCCATGTCCGTTCAGACAGACAGGGACGTATTCGAAGGTCAGGGGGCCGGATCGGAGGATCTGCATCGGGACGCTCGTGACCGAGCCTGTCGTCGGGGCCTCGGTGGTGCAGCCAGGCGGAAACGTCGGTACCCGGAGGCCGTGCAGGCTGATGACCCGATGCCTCACCCCACTCTGCGGGCGGCCGGACGAAGAGAGGAGCGGCAGGAGCACGGCATCGACCACGAGCACGGCCACGATGGCCCACAGGGCAGGAAGGACCCATCGGGGTGGCTCCAACGGTCCTGTCTGGGCTGAGGGCACGGTCACCGGAGCAGCTGTTTCGGTCGAGCGGGCCCCGCTGGACCGATCGCCGCCGAAAGCATCGCAGCCCAACGAGCTGACCGGCGGGCGGTCAACCTCTTCTGGCCTCCATCGTCTCTGCGTCTACCAGAGGACCAGGTCAAGTAACGAACGACCCCCAAACAAGCGGTCCAGGACCCTCTGCACCATCGGCCACGTATGGCGGCCCGCTCCCCCGTGTGCTCGCTAGGCCTGAGGCGGGCTGGCGAGGTCCGAAGTCCCCCCGGGCCCCACCTTCGTCGTACCGGCCAGCAACCAAGCGATTCGCGAGGCTCGCCATGCCACTCGTCGTGGGATGGGCCGAGCTCTCCCTCATCGCTGAGAGCCTCGCCGTCGTGACGCTCGTCGTGGCCGGCGCCCTGCTGTGGCGGGCGGCCAGGTCGTAGCGCCCGACGCCGTCCCGGCGGACCGCGACGGCTCAGCTTCGGCCCGACGGGCTCCGTGGCACGTCCCGGAAGGGGACGTCACGGTCGAGCGTTCGCTCGCGGGGCATACCGAGCACCCGCTCGCTGATCACGTTGCGCGCCATCTCAGTCGTACCGCCGCCGATGCAGGAGGTCTGACGCATGAGGAACGCCAAGCCGATCTCGGCGGCGGTGCCGTCGTCGTCGGACCAGGCGCCGCCGGCGTCGCCGGCGATCTCGAACTTGATCGTGGCGGTCCGAAGCCTCGCCAGCCCGCCGTAGAGCCGGCCGATGGCGGCCGCCTGGTCCGACAGCCGTCGGGAGCCGATGCCCGCCGCCAAACGCTGCTCGAGCTGGCGACCAACGAGCTCGAGAGCCCGGGCCTCGCCGATGCGGTCGCGCGCGATGGGGTCGTCGAGGCGGCCCGTGTCGCGGGCGATCTGCATGGCCGATCCCTCGGCAAGGCTCCGCTCGAGCCCGGCTGGGTACGTGACGTAGGGCGAGTTGAAGAGCAGCCGCTCGTGGGACATCCATCGGGTCCCGACGGTCCAACCCTCGTCCACCTCGCCGACCCGGTCGGCATCGGGAATGCGGACGTCGCTGATGAATTCTTGGCAGAAGTCCCTGGCGCCGTTCAGCATCTCGATCTGGTGGACCTCGATGCCCGGCTGGTGGATCGGGAGGACGAAGACGGTGAGTCCCCGGTGCTTCGGGACGTCCCAGTTGGTGCGGGCGAGGCACAGCGCCCAGTCGGACCACCACGCCCCGGTCGTCCACACCTTGGAGCCGTTCAGCACCCATTCGTCGCCGTCCCGGACGGCGGTCGTGAGAGCCCCGGCCACGTCCGAGCCCCCGCTGGGCTCGGAGAGGAACTGCATCCAGATCTCGTCACCTCGCAGCATGGCGGGAATGTGCCGACGGCGCTGCTCCTCCGTGCCGAACTCGAGCAACACCGCCGCGCAGGGTGACATCGTGGGGATCTGGCAACGGGAGGCGAACTCGAAACCGGTGAGCTCCTCGTTGAAGGCCCGCTGGTGCGCCGGCGTCAACGCTTGACCGCCGTACTCACGGGGCACACAAATCCCGGCGAACCCGGCGTCGAACACCTTGCGCTGCAGCTGCCGGTCGGCGGCGACGGCCGCGAGCTCCTCCTCACTCGTCCGTACCCGGAGGCCCATCGTGTTGGACGACGAGAAGGGTCGGAGGTTCTCCCCGATCCACTGGCGGGCCCGCTGGCGGAAGGCGGCGACGTCCTCAGCCGTGTCGACCGTCATGCGACTGCCTCTCGCAGCTCGACGTGGCGGGCCAACCGCTGGCGGTGATCGCCCGGCGTGCCGAAGAGCACCCGGTTCAGCGTGACCCGCCGCAGAAACACGTGGAGGTCGTGTTCGAACGTGAGTCCGATGCCGCCGTGCAGCTGGACGCAATCCTGGAGGAGCTCGGTGCCGTAGTCGCCGAGGAAGGCCTTCGCCGCGCTCGCCAGCTCGCCGGCATCGGCGGTACGGGCGTCCGCCGCGGCCGCTGCGCCGTCACTCACCGCATGGCCGGCTTCGAGCCACGTCTTCATGTCGGCGAACCGGTGCTTGAGGGCCTGATACGAGGCCAGCGGACGCCCGAAGGAATAACGGTCGAACGCCCAGTCGACGGTCATGTCGAAGCCCTGCTGCATCGCCCCGACCGTTTCGGCGCAGTGCAACGCCACGGCCAGCTCGAGCTGGCGCTCGGCCTCGCCGGCGGCCCCGCCGACTTCACCGATCACGGCCTCGATCGGCAATCGCACGCCGTCGAACCTGACCGAGCAGAAGCGGCGGGTGAGATCGACGGTGCGCAGGGGAGTGACGGACACACCCGGGGCGCTGGCGGGCACGAGGGCCTGCGTGAGCCCGCCGTCCGTCCGTCCGGTGACCAGGAGGTGGTGCGCCTGAGCGGCGGACTCGACCGGGCGCTTGACCCCGTCCAGGACGATGTGGTCCCCGTCGACGCGGATGTCGAGCGACACCTCGCCGAGCGGGCGGCGACCCGGCTCCTCGTAGCACCAGGTGGCGATGGACGCACCCGAAAGCAGGTCGGCCAGGACGCTCGCCTGCGCCTCGCCACCGGCGGTGCCCAGCGCGGCGGCGACGATGTTCGTCGGGACGAGGGGGCCCGGCGCACCATGGCGCCCGAACTCGTAGGCCACCAGCGTGAGATCGATGACACCGTGTCCGCTGATCGTGCCGCCACCGTCTTCCTCGCCGACCAGCAGGGAGGTCCAGCCCAGGTCGGCGCCGCGCTGCCAGTACGAAGGGTCGAACCCCGCGGGGTCGTCACGCCGGCGCCGGAGCTCGGCCGTGGGCACCTGCTCGTCGAGGAACCTTGCGGTGGTCTCGCGGAAGAATTCCTGGTCATCGGTCAGATCCAGCAGCATGAGCTCGCTCACAGCTAGGGGGCAGCGGTTCGTCCGAGACGCTACCGACAGGCCGGAGTGGGGCGCACAACGGCCCTGACTGGACCGGCGGACCCGAAGTGGCGGCTGGTACCTTCGACGAGGCCGTTCGGCAGGCAAACATGGCCTGACCGCGGCCCACACCGCCATGGCACGAATCCTTCTGGTCCACGGGGCATTCAACGAGTTGTGGGGCCCGAACGAGCTGAAGTCTCGCTGGCTCCCGGCGCTGCGCGATGGGCTCTGGCACCACGGCGTCGAGATCGGCGACCACGACGTCGACATCTGCTTCTACGGTGACCTCTTCCGTCGTCAGCCGGGGACCGAGGAGGACGAGCGCATCGAGCAGTCGCGGGCCGGCGTGGCCGAGTCGCTCACCGATCTGACGGGCGGCGATGCCATCGCCGCTCTCGGACAGGCGGCGAGTGACGCAGCATTCGACCGGACCGTCGACATGGTCACCATCATGCTGACCGAGCCGGACCTCCGTGAACGTCTCCGTGGTCGTATCGAGCCACTGGTCCAGGACGACACCCGGGTCCTCGTGGCCCACTCGCTCGGGACGGTGCTGACCTACACGGCGCTCTGCAACCACCCGCAATGGCCGATCCGGACCTTCATCACACTGGGTTCGCCGCTCGGCGCCTCCATGATCTTCGACAGCCTCGAACCGGCGCCGAAGGACGGTCGCGGCTCATGGCCCGGCTCCGTCAGGCGCTGGGTCAACGTGAGGGCAGTCGGCGACAAGGCCGCGGCGGTCTCGCTCAGGGAGAAGTTCGGGCCCGAGGTCGAAGAGCTCGTCGTCGACAACGGCCACCGGGCGCATGCCCCGGAGCCGTACCTGAACGCCGCGCCGACCGGGGCGGCGATCGCCGACGCGTTGGCCTCGGATTGAGCGCCGCCCTCGTGCGGAGCAGTCTGACGTCGAACGTCGGGGCCGGGATGATGCGCCCAGGGGAGGAGAGCAGATGACCGAGGACGACGGCACCCGACCCCTGAGCGGCCTGCGTGTATTGGAGCTGGCCCACTACATCGCCGGACCGTACGCCGCGATGATGCTGGGCGATCTCGGGGCGGAGATCGTCAAGATCGAGCCGCCGGGGGGCGAAGCCGGCCGAAACTCCCCTCCCTACAGTCCGGGCGGTGAGAGCCTGTACTACGCCTCCTACAACCGCAACAAACTCCACCTCAGCCTGGACCTGCGCCAGCCGGACCAGGTTGAGGTCCTGGCCTGCCTGATCGCCGAGTGTGACGCCATCGTCACGAACTTCTCCCAGGGGGTTCCCGAGAAGCTCGGGTTCGGGTACTCGCAGGTGAAAGAGGTCAACCCACGCTGTGTCATGGTGCACATCACCGGTTGCGGATCGTGGAGCGCCTATCGGGACTACGTGGCGTTCGACGGGGTCGCCCAGGCCATGAGCGGCGTCGCCGACCTCACCGGGGATCCCGAAGGCCCGCCGACCATCAGCAACGTCCTCTTCGGCGACCACGTCTCGGCCGTGCAGGCCGTCACCGCGGTGCTGGCCGGTCTGCAGCTCCGGGAACGCACCGGTGAGGGCCGCTACGTCGAGGTCAGCATGGTCCGGGCGCTCACCTCGCTCCTCGGCTACCACGTACCCATCGTGGACGTGCTCGGCACCGACCCCCACCGGGAGGGCAACCGGTCACCCGTCCGCTTCATGAACGTCTTCCCCACCCGCGACGGCAGCCTCCTCCTCAACCCGATCACGCCGGCCATGTGGCGGGGGATGTGCGAGCACATGGGCCGACCGGACTGGGCCAACGACGAGTCCCTGACCCTCGTCCTCGACGACGCCGACTTCCGCGTCGAGGTGGAGGCGGCGGTCGGGGCCTGGTTGCGCGGCCTCGACACGCTCGATGCCGAAGCGCTCCTGCAGTCGGCCGGCGTGGCCTGCGCCGGGGTGCGCTCGGTCCGCACTCTCGTCGAGGAGGACCGCCCCAAGGACCTCCGGCTCTTCCGACCGGTCCGATTCGAGACGGGTGAGGACGCGCTGGTCGTGGGACCCCTGTTCGAGTGGGGTCAGACTGCTCCGACGTCGGAGGACCGCATCAGCGCGGTCGGGTCGGACCACGCCTACCTCGATCGTCCCTCCTTCCAGGAGGCCGTCAGACGGCGGCGGTCCGACGGCCGTGGCGGCGGCCGAAGCTGAACTGCCCTCGGTCGCCACGAGCCCCCGAGGCCCGACCTCCCGGTCGATGCCGACGACGCACCGGTATGACAGCCTGGACCCCAGTCGGAGATCGAGGGAGGCGACCCCACAACGATGACGGACCCGAACAGGGCACAACTCGTATCGGTGCTCCTCAACACCGACGGCCTGGTCGCCGTGTCGGCCCCCGCGTCGGGCACGATCACCATCCTCGAGGTCGCCGTCGGTGACGTCGTGGCGCCCGGCCGGTCCCTCGTCGTCGTCGAGTCCATGAAGATGGAGTTCGTGGCCAAGGCGCCCGTCGGCGGCGTCCTCCACCGGGTCGTCGTCGCCGTGGGTGACAACGTGCAGGAGGGCGAGCCGATCGCCTTCGTCGAGGAGGGTGAGGCCACCGAGGTGGCAGCCCACGGCGACGAGCCGACCGACGCCGGCTCGATCCGGCACGATCTGGCCCAGGTCCTCGCCCGGCGCACGGCCACCCTCGACGAGGCTCGGCCCGGGGCCGTGGCCCGCCGCCGGGCCATCGGTCACCGGACCGCCCGGGAGAACATCGAGGCCCTGTGTGAGCCGGGCTCCTTCGTCGAGTACGGCCAGCTCGTAGTGGCCGGCCAACGGCGGCGGCGCTCGATGGAGCAGCTGGTCCAGATCTCCCCAGCCGACGGCCTCGTCGGCGGTCTCGGCCGGGTGAATGCCGACCGCTTCGGGGACGAGCGGTCCCGCTGCATTCTGATGTCGTACGACTACACCGTCTTCGCCGGCACCCAGGGCACGAGGAACCACCTGAAGTGCGACCGCTTGTTCGAGCTCGCCGGCGAGTGGCGGCTGCCGATCGTGTTCTTCACCGAAGGCGGTGGCGGACGCCCTGGGGACACCGAGGGTGGCAGCGGCGAGGTGGTCCCGACCTTCTACCTCTTCGGCCGGCTGAGCGGTCTCGTGCCCCTGGTCGGCGTGAACTCGGGGCGCTGCTTCGCCGGCAACGCCTCCCTGCTCGGATGCTGCGACGTGATCATCGCCACGGCTGACTCGTCCATCGGTATGGGCGGCCCGGCCATGGTCGAGGGCGGCGGTCTGGGCGTCTTCGCGCCAGAGGAGATCGGTCCGATGGAGGTGCAGGTGCCCAACGGCGTCGTCGACATCGCCGTCGACGACGACGTTGAGGCCGTCGCCGTGGCCAAGCGCTACCTCTCCTACTTCCAAGGCCGCCTCGAAGACTGGGCGTGCGCCGACCAGCAGGAGCTCCGCCAGGCCGTCCCCGAGAACCGCCTCCGGGCCTACGACGTCCGCCGGGTCATCACGACGATGGCCGACACCGACTCGGTCCTCGAGCTCCGGGCGGGCTTCGGCCACGGCATGGTGACCGCGCTCGTGCGGGTCGAGGGTCGCCCGCTCGGCGTGGTGGCCAACAACCCCGAGCACCTGGGCGGGGCCATCGACTCCCCCGGTGCGGACAAAGCGACCCGGTTCATGCAGCTCTGCGACACCTTCGACATCCCGATCCTCTTCCTCTGTGACACGCCGGGGATCATGGTCGGGCCCGAGGTGGAGAAGACGGCCCTCGTCCGCCATGCGGCGCGAATGTTCGTCGCCGGGGCCAACCTCACCGTGCCGATCTTCACGATCGTGCTCCGCAAGAGCTACGGGCTCGGCGCCCTCGCCATGTGCGGCGGCGGGAACAAGGTGCCCATGTTGAACGTGGCCTGGCCCACGGGCGAGTTCGGCGGGATGGGCCTCGAGGGCGCGGTGAGGCTGGGGTACCGCAAAGAGCTCGAGGCCATCGCCGACCCGGACGAGCGCCAGGCCCGGTTCGACGAGATGGTGGCCCAGCTCTACGAGCACGGCAAAGCGCTGGAGCAGGCGAGCAATTACGTGATCGACGACGTCATCGACCCGGCCGACTCCCGAACGTGGCTGTCGGGAGCACTGCGGTCACTGCCCGAACCAGCGCCCCGACTCGTGAAGAAGCGTCCGTTCCTGGACGCCTGGTGACCACGAGGCGCACATGAGCCTTCGGTGTCGGGTCCACGGACCGGGCCGGCCTCGGACAGGAGGAGCGGAGCATGGCCAAGCACGAGCCGGCTGAACAGGCGCCGAAGGGACCCTCGAGCTCCTCGGGGCCGGCGGAGAAGATGAAGAACAAGGAGTACCTACGCGAGCTGCGCAAGCTGCACGGCGAACTCGTGGCGCTGCAGGAATGGGTCAAGGCCAGCGGAGCCAAGATCTGCATCGTGTTCGAGGGGCGCGACACCGCGGGCAAGGGGGGCACGATCAAGGCCATCACCGAGCGAGTCAGCCCCCGCGTCTTCCGGGTCGTGGCCCTCCCGGCGCCGACGCCCCGGGAGAAGTCCCAGATGTACATCCAGCGCTACATCGGGCACCTGCCGGCTGCCGGCGAAGTCATCCTCTTCGATCGCAGCTGGTACAACCGGGCCGGGGTGGAACGAGTTATGGGGTTCTGCACCGAGGAACAATCGGCCCAGTTCCTGAACCTCCTGCCGGCGGTGGAGAAGGCCATGGTCGACTCGGGGATCGTCCTCCTCAAGTACTGGTTGGAAGTCAGCGAGGAGGAGCAGACCCGCCGGCTCCAGAGCCGGATCGACGACCCCCGGAAGATCTGGAAGTTGTCCGATCTCGATCTCAAGTCCTACGGCCGGTGGTACGACTACTCACGGGCTCGCGACGAGATGTTCGCCATGACGGACACCGCCTGGGCACCGTGGTTCGTCGCCGACTCGAACGACAAGCGGCGGGCGCGGCTGAACATCATCTCCCACCTGCTCAGCCAGATCGACTACACACCGCTGGCGCCGAGCCACATCGACCTGCCCCGACGGGAGAAGCCCGGTGACTATGCGGAGCCCAACGCCCCCCGGCACCACATCGCCACACCCTTCTAGGTGAGATGTGGCGGCGGGCCTGACCGAGGAGGTACGGGACGTGCCGGCGACGGTCAGGCCAGGATCTTGGCCTTCTGGGAGTCGAACTCGGCCTGGGTGATGACGCCCTTGTCCTTCAGATCGGACAGCTTGGCCAGCTGGTCGGCCGAACTGGACCCGGCGGTCTGCTTGACGTAGTCGTCGAAGGCGGCCTGCTGCTGCTGGGCCTCCTGCACCCGGCGCTCGGCCATCCCACCCCCCCGGGCGATCAGGTAGATCAACACGCCGAGGATGGGCAGGATGATGATGAAGATGACCCAGAGGGCCTTGGCCCACCCGCCCATGTCGGGGCTCCGGAAGATGTCGATGAACACGATGATCAGCAACCAGATCCAGATCACGAACGCGAAGAACATGAGCATGGTCCAGAAGAAGTCCAAGATTGGGTATTGGTACGAAGCCAGCACCGGTAAGCCTCCTGATCACTGCAACGGGGTAGCCCGCCACGTCGCGAGCCAGCTGTCGTCCTGTTCTAGCAGGTCAGTCCCTCCATCGCCCGGATGGGGGCCTCGCCGGCGCCAGGGGGTCGGCCGGTCGACGGTGAGCCTCAGAACCGGGTGGGGACGGCGCCCACGACGTCGGTGACCTTGACGCCGAGTCCGGGCAGTGATCCGACGTTCGGCGCGTCGCCGAAGGCGAACACGCCACCGTTCGAGCCGATCAACCAGTAGCCCAGCTGGTCGGCGGTCGGGCCGTGCCGGCCCACGCTCGAGCCAGCAACTTTCGACCGGCAGGACCCGCCGTCGTCCACGTGCACGTCCGCTACGACGATCTGGCCTCGCGGCGGCACTCGTTGCGGAGCTCGCCGATGCCGGCGATCCGGGTCGTGACGACTTCGCCGTCTTGCAGGAAGCGCTGGGGGTTGCGGGCCACGCCGACACCGCCCGGCGTCCCCGTGGCGATGACGTCACCGGGGAGCAGGGTGATGACGTCGGAGATGTAGGCGACGAGCGCCGTCGGTCCGAACACCAGATCGGAGATGTCCCCCTTCTGCATCGTCTCGCCGTTCACCTCGCAGGTGATCTCGGCGGCTCGGCCGTCGAACTCGTCGGACGTCACGAGCCAGGGGCCGAGGGGTGTCGAGTGCTCGAAGGTCTTGCCTTGCAGCCACTGCACGGTGCGGTGCTGCCAGTCCCGAACCGACACGTCGTTCAGCACGCTGTAGCCGGCGATCGCCGCCCGGGCCCCGTCGTCGTCCACATGGCGGGCCGACGAGCCGACGACGACCGCCAGCTCCGCCTCCCAGTCGACCTGCGATGCCACCTCCGGCAGCACGATGTCGTCGTGGGCCCCGACGAGCGAGGAACGGAACTTGGCGAACAGCGTGGGGAACCGGGGCGGCTCCTGGCGCATCTCCTGCATGTGGCTCCGGTAGTTGAGGCCGACACAGATGATCTTGTCGGGACGTGGAACGAGCGGTGCATAGGACAGCGACGCCAGGACGTGCTCCCGACCGCTGGCGGCGCGAGCCCGCTCCCGCCACGCCGGATCGGCCAGCAGCTCGCCGACGTCGTTCACGCCGCCGATCTCGACGGCCGTCCCGCCGTCCACCCGGACGGCGGCCGTGCCCGCCGCGGTCCGCACGGTGGCCAACCTCATCGCACGTCCACCCGCCCGCCTCCTTGTGCGCGCTGCCGCGAGACCGTACTCCGAACCCGGCGTGGGCCGACCACTGGCAGGGCGGCAGCTGGGGCCGACCGCCGCGTCGTCCGTCCGCCGGGCACCGGGAAGCGTGGGAACCTTGCGCCGTGCGACTGCAGGAACTGCTCGACCAGCCGGGCGTCGACGAGCGCTGTGTGCTTCGCTCGTCCATCGGTTTCCTCGCGCTCCACGGCGGCTCGCAGGACCGGGGCACCGAGCTCATCGCCGAACGGGCCGCCGACCGCGCCGACGCGTCCTATTACGGCATCGTCCAACCCCCGGACCGGCGTGTCCATCTCCCGTCGAAGGACCACGACCCGTCCGAGGCGCCGGGGCTGCGACGGTTCCTCGATCACGTGGCCGTGGCCATCTCGGTCCATGGGTTCGGCCGCGACAGCTTCACCTTCGTGCTGGAGCCTGAGCGGGGACTCGTCCTCGAGCCATACGGCCCTCCCATGCGTGGCGCCCAGCGGGGGCCGCTCCGGGGGATCATCTTGGGCGGGCGCAACGAGGAGCTGCTCGAGCAGGCCAGACGCTTCCTCGACGACCGGTTCGAGGGCTACCACGTGGCCGACCGGCGCGTCCGTCTCGGGTTCCACCCCCGCAACCCGGCGAACCTGCCCCGGCAGCACGGCATCCAGGTGGAGCTGCCGCCTGGCCTCCGCGGCATCGGGCCGCTCGGCGAGCGGCCCTCGCCCGACCTGGACGACCCCGTCCTCACCGAGGTGACCGACGCCCTCGTCGAGCTGGCCGCCTGGGCTGCGGCCAACGTCGTGACCGATGGGCCGCCCGGACCGACGACGCCGACCACTGGGTAGGGTTGGCTTGCCCGGCGTCCGGCGAGGAGAAAGCGGAGCACCATGGCGGTGATCGAATCGGCCTGGGGACGCTTCCCCGGCTACCAGATCGACCTCGTCCCCTGTCTGGGCGTCGCCCGGGCCTGGCACGGCGATCTTCTGCTGGCCGAGAGCGCGGCGGCCCTCCGGGTCATCGAGACCGACCACGTGGAGCGGTTGTACTTCCCCGAGGCCGACGTGAAGGCCGAGCTCCTCACCACCACCGACCACCACACGATCTGCCCCTTCAAGGGGGAGGCCGACTACTGGTCGGTGACCGCCACCGACCCGCCCGTCGAGAACGTCTTTTGGACCTACCGCCAGCCGTTCGACGAGGTCGGGGGGCTCGAGGGCTATCTGGGCGTCTACCACGAGAAGGTGCGGGTGGAGATCACGAGCACGTGGCTGGACGATCCCCGGGCCGAGAGCACCGTGGCCTTCCCCGCGTGGGGCGACGAGGAGGACCTGCTCCGGGTCATCGACGCCCAGCCCGACGGCCCTCATCGCTTCGTGGCCCCCGGCTACCACGACCGGCGGCGCAACGTCGTCGAGGGTGGCCAGCTCCTCGCCCAGGCGATCGTGGCCGCGAGCAAGACCGTCCCCGACCAGGAGGTGATCTCGGCCTACCTCACGTTCCCGAAGGCCGCCTCGTTCGACCTCCCGGTCGAGCTCCACATCGACGAGCTCCGCCGGGGCAAGACGTTCTCGAGCCTGGCCGTGCGGGCCGAGCAGGAGGGCGTCCTCGTGAGCCCCGGGACCATCCTCATGGGCGCGCCGGTGCCCGACGAGCTGAGGGACGCGGTGGCGATGCCCGACGTCCCCGGGCCCTACGACGCGCTGCCCCGTGACATGGGGGTCATCGGCCGGGATCTGCGCATCGTCGACGGCGCCTACTCGCCCGACCCCGACCTCGTCGGCCCGCCCGAGCTCTACTGCTGGATGCGCTTCCGCGACGACCCCGGGGCCTCCCACCTCCGCCGGGCGCTCGTCGCCCAGGCCACCACCCACTGGACGATCGGTGCCGCCATGCGCCCGCACCCCGGTGTGGGCGAGGCCCAGGCGCACGTCACGATGTCGACCGGGATCATGGCGGTGTCGATCGCCTTCCACGACGACGCGCCCCTCGACGAGTGGTTCCTCTACGCCACCACCGCGACGTGGTCAGGCCGCGGGCTCGCGCAGGGGGAGGGTCGGATCTTCGCCGGTGACGGCCGGCTGCTCGCCTCCTACAGCGTGCAGGGGATGATCCGCCCCTTCAGGAAGCCGCCCGAGGCCATGGGGATGGACTTCACCAACGCCATGTGACGGGCGGTCAGCCCACGAAGTCGACGACCACTCGGGCGAGCTCCTCGCCCCTGTCCTCCTGCAGGAAGTGGCCGCCTCCTTCGATCGTGACGTGGGTCTGGCCGGCGGCCCCCGGGATGCGGGCCCGCAGGACCTGGTCGGCACCCCGGGTGATGGGATCCTGGTCGCTGAAGGCGCACAGGAACGGCCGGTCGAAGCGCTCGAGCGATCGCCACGCCGCCCGGTTGGCCTCGGTGGCCGGGTCGTCCGGCGTCGCCGGGACGAGGACCGGGAACTGGCGGGCCCCGGCCTTGTACGCGTCGTCGGGGAAGGGGGCGTCGTAGGCGGCGACGATCTCGGGGCCGAGGTCGCTGGTGCAACCGCCGTTCACGATGCCGCCGACGTGGAAGTTCGGCGTGGTCTGCGAGAACTCCCGCCAGGCGAAGAAAGCCGGGCCGGGGTCGGTGTCCCCGGTCGGGAGGAACGTGTTGGCCGCCACGGCTCGGGCGAAGCGGTCCTCGTGCTCAGCCAGGAGACGCAGACCGATGAGCCCGCCCCAGTCCTGGCCGACGAGCGTGACCCCCGTGAGGTCGAGGTGGTCGAAGAGCGCCTCGCGCAGCCAGTCCACGTGCCGCTGGTAGGTGTAGTCCTCGCGGCGGGTGGGCTTGTCCGACCGGCCGAACCCGATGAGGTCGGGGGCCACCGCCCGCAGGCCGGCCGCGGTGATGGGCGGCACCATCTTGCGGTAGAGGTAGCTCCACGACGGCTCGCCGTGGAGGAGCAGCACCACGGGTGCGTCCGGCGGCCCCTCGTCGACGTAGTGCAGCCGCAGGCCGTCGGCCAACTCGACGTAGTGGGGGGCGAAGGGGTAGCCCGGCAAGCCGTCGAACCGCTCGTCTGGGGTGCGCACCTTGTCCATCGACCTCGCTCCGTTCCTTCCACCGGCCGGGCCCTCGATCGTAGGCAGGAAGGCCCCGTGCCGCCGCTTCAGCTGATCAGCTCGCCCACGAAGTCGACCACGGCCGGCCAGCTCTCGGCGCGGGGGTCGATCACCTCGCGGTGGCCCACGCCCTCGAGCGTGACGAGGCGGACGTCATCGCCCGCATCGTGCGCCCGACGGGCGTAGCGCTCGCTCATCGACGGCGGCACCACGGTGTCGTCGAGCCCGTGCACGAGGAGTTGGGGCAGCCCGAGGGGGACGAGGGCGGCCGGCGACGCCACCGGGTAGCGGTCGGGCACCTCGGCCGGACCGCCCCCGAGCAGACCCTCGGCGGCACCACCGCCCAGGCCGAGCTCGGCCGACCGCTCGAGGTCGACCACGCCGGCCAAGGAGACCGCGCCCCGCGGCCGCACGACGGGGCTGGCGAAGGGGGTATCCGACCCCAGACGGTGCCGACCGGCGGCGAACAACGCCAACTGGCCGCCGGCCGAGTGGCCGAGCGTGACCACACGCTCGGGATCGACCCCGGCCACGGTGGCCAGGTGGTCGAGCGCCGCGCCGGCGTCGGCCAGCGTGGCCGGCCAACCACCGCCGCCCCCGCCCGGCCCGACCCGTCGGTACTCGACGTTCCACGCGGCGAGACCCCGCTCGGCCAAGGCCACGGCGAGCTTCTTCATGAGGATCTTCGTGTACACCGCCCGCCAGAAGCCGCCGTGGTAGAGGACAACCACGGGCAGGGGGCCCTGGACGAGCGGCCGGTAGAGGTCGGCCACCTGGCTGTGGTGCGCTCCGTAGTGGTGGCGGGTGCGGCGCACGGTGGGGGGTGCGCTCACCCCACCGGGGCGCCGAGCAACCGCTCGCCGAGCGCGACCACCTCGGCCCGGTCCGCCCGCAGGCCGTCGAGCACACCCTCGGCCCCCCGCCCGACCCGAGCTTGGACGAGCACCCGGCCGATGTCGACCACCCGCTCGGCGAACTGAACGGTCACGTAGCCGCACAACGGACCCGTGGCCAAGGCGACCAGGCCGGCCAGGGGACCCCGTCGGAGGCCGACGAAAGTGCCGAGGCCCACGTACACGAGGGAGAACGAGGCGAAACATCCGAGCAGCTTCACGGTGGCCTTCATACCCTCGTTCGTGGGCAGCCGGGCGAGGCGCTTCACCACCGTGTACGGCACGACGTGGACGACGGTGCCCACGGCCACGAGCGGCAACGACAGCACCACCTTGCCGAGCGACCATGCGAGCACGAGCCGCACGTCCGCTCCGTCACCGGCCAAGAGCAGCTGCTCGTCGGTCAGCCCGACGGTCGTGAGACGGCGCTCGTAACGGTCGAAAGCTGCCCGGAGCTGACCCAACCCCTCCACGGTGCCGTCCGCCTCGAGCGAAGCGAGGGCGTTGGCCAGGTGTTCCCGGGCGACCAGCCCGACGTCGTTGGGCCGGTCGCCGTCACGCCCGAGGACCTCGGCCACCCGGGCGAGCTCGGCCGCCTGCTGCCACGACTCGTAGTCGGGCCCAATGGACCGGAGGCGGAAGGACAACTCCTCGGTGAGGCCGCGCACGGCCTCTGGCCCGTCCGCCCGGTAGGCCGTCACCCACTCGGGCACCGGCTCGGGTGGCCCCACCCGGACGAGGGCCCTCGAGCGGAAGCGGGCCTTGCTGTCGTAGGCGATCCCGACCGCCGTGGTCACGATGCCCGGCACCTCGTCGTCGAAGGCCGCGCCGAGGGCGATGCGCGCTGCCCCGGTCTTGAGCGGCTGGAGGGACGGCTCGTCGTGGCTCACCCCCTCGGGAAAGAGCGCGACCAGGCCACCCTCGCCGAGTAGGCGACGGCACTGCCGGAAGGCGTCAGCGTTCTTGGCCGTCGACTCGCCGTCCTTGGCCCGGTAGACGGGGACGACGCCGGCCAGCCGGAGGAACGGACGGAGAGGCAGGATCGAAAAGAGCGTGGACTTGCCCAAGAAGCGCGGGAAGCGGGGCAGCGACGCCATCAGGAGGAGCGCGTCGACGAGGCCGTTCGTGTGGTTGGCCACGAGCACGGTCGGCTGGCCACCGGACAACCGGTGGCGGTGCTCGACCTCCACCTGCCGGAAGAAGATGTTGACGAGCACCCGGGCCAGGCGGGCCATCACCCCGTCCGCCACGGGTCGCGCCATGGTGGCGATCCTAGGACCGACCCCTTCGACCGTCCCCGTCGTCCCGAAGGGACGACGGGGACGACCGCGGTCGGGCCGGTAGATTGCCGGTGTCACGCCACGAAGGGGTGCGCCAGGATGACGACGTCGGTCGACGAGCTCGACCTCCCGCAGCTGGATCTCTTCACCCTGGACCGCGAGGAGGCGCTCCAGCGGGTGGTCGAGGCCCAAGAGGTGCACTGGCTGGCCAAGAGCCCGGTCGGCTACCTCGTGACCCGTTACGACGACGTCGTGGGTATCCTCCGCGACCAGCGCTTCCACTCCGGCCTCGGCGTGCTGACCCAGGTGGCCGGCGTCGGGGACGACTACCTGGCGACCCGGCGGCCCTCGATCCTCACGATGGAGGGCGAGGAGCACGCCCGGCTCCGCCGTCTCGTGGCGCCGGCCTTTACGCCCGGGTCGGTCGAGCGGCTCCGCCCGTTCATGGCCGACGTGCTGTCGGGCCTGGTCGACGTGGTGGCACCGAGAGGGCACTGCGAGCTCGTCGCCGAGGTGTGTGACCCCTACCCCATCCCGATCATCTGTGAGCTGCTCGGCACCCCGAAGGAGGACTGGAAGCTCTTCTCCGCCTGGGCCACCGACATCTTCCGCATCTTCAACGGCGACCTCGCCACCGACCTCCCGGCCATCCGCCGGGCCTCCGAGGAGCTGGAGGCGTACATGCGGACCATGGTCGACGAGCGCCGCCGGCAGCCGGCGGACGACCTGCTGAGTGCCCTCATCGCCATCGAAGAGGAAGGTGACCGGCTCGACACCGACGAGCTCGTCTTGCTAGCCGAGGCCGTGCTCATGGCCGGGACCGACACCACGCGCAACCAACTCGCCTGCTGCGTCGCCCTCTTCGCCGACCACCCCGACCAGTGGGCCCTCCTGGCCAAGGAACCCGACCTCGCCCCGCGCGCCGTCGAGGAATCGATGCGCTACCTCGGCACCGTGCGGGCGAGCGCACGCATCGCCTCGGAGGACATCGAGTACCGCGGGGTGTGCTTCCCGAAGGGCACGCTCGTGGCCGTCACGCTCGCCGGCGCCAACCGCGACCGACGGGTCTGGGACGACCCGGGCAACTTCGACGTGACGGTGGAACGCTCGACGCTCCAGTTGACCTTCGGCTCGGGCATCCACCACTGCCTCGGCGCGGCCCTCGCCCGGGCCGAGCTCCAGACGGCGCTCCCCCTCCTCGCCACGCGTCTCCCGAACCTGTCGCTCGACGGCCCCGTCCAGTGGAAGCCGCCCAACTTCGGCATCTGGGGCCCCGCCCGGCTGCCACTGCGCTTCGATCCGACCCCCGCGTCGTAAGCACCGCTATCCACCGGTTCGCGCAGAGCCTCTGCAATTCTCTCACCATGGCCGCTCACCATCGGCGAACCATCCAGCGACGACTTCGCCACCTACGTGCCCGAGTGGCGCGCTTTTTCGCCTGGGCGTCCGACGACGCCTGGTCGCCCTCCTACCGCGGGTGGCGACCGCGCCGGGCGTCGCGCTCGCGCTGAAGGCCGCGCGGCCCGCCCGCATCGGGCAATTCCCTCATCCCGGGTGACAAAAGCAGGCGTTTGCCTTAGTCTGGTGGGCGGCGGAAATCAGTTCGGCGGATTGGGGGGCCCTCTCACCTCAGCCCGGTGGCGCGTCGTCGCCTGCCGGCCGGTCGGGGGTAGCCAAGTCGTCGACGGTACGAGACGACTGAAGGGGAAATTGTGGTCGGGACGATGCCCCACTGGTCCGACGTGGTGCGAGCTTGGCGGAACCGCTCGCACGCGACCGAGCGCTCTGACGGAGCTGAAGAAGGCGCCGAAGCCGGCTTCACGCTCATCGAGCTGATGGTGGTCCTCCTCATCATGAGCATCCTGATGGCCATCGCCATCCCGACGTTCCTCGGGGTGAAGACCGGTGCGCAGGACCGCTCGGCGCAGTCGGACCTCACCAACGCCACCATCTCGGCCACGGCCATCTTCGTCGCCGACAACGGCATCTTCAACAGTGGGCCGACGCTCATCTCCGAGCTCGGCTTGTCCGAGCCCGAATTCACGTTCACGTCGGGCACGGTCACCCCCGACGAGCACGCCACGATGAGCATCTTCGTCTCGCAGGACCAGCAGGTGATCATCCTCGCCGAGGCCTCGGCCGACCAGCGCTGCTGGTACGCCGAGGTGAACGAGGAGGCCAGCGCCAACAACAACGGCGGCGGCGATCCGTATGCCACCGAGCAGCAGGGGGTGAGCTACGCCGGGAGCGAGCTGAGCGCCGGCGCGCTCAGCTCGTGCTCGGCCGACGGCACCGTGGACCCGATCCTCCAAAACGGTCCCGGCGAGGGCGGTGGGTTCAGCGGCTGGTCCCCCACCTACCCGAGCTGACCTGAGCGCACCGCTGAGGGACGCTCAGGTGAGCGGGCTCCCCACCACCTCGTCGACGAGGCCGTAGTCGCGCGCCGCCTCGGCGTCGAGGTAGCGACCGGCCTGCACATCGGCCTCCAGGTGCTCGACCGGCTGACCCGTGGCTTCGGCCAGCCGCCGCAGGAACCGCAGGAGCTCCTCTTGGTGCCCGGCGAAGGAGGCCTCGATCTGCGAGGCGGTGCCGGCGAAGCGCACCTGCGGCTCGGCGAGGTGCACCCGGGCGTGGCGGCCCATGCGACGGAGCTGGCCGACGGCGAGCACCCCGACCGCGCCCTCCCCCGCCGTCCCGGCACACGTCACGTGCACCGCCACCCCGAGGACGTCGATCGTGTCCATCACGGTGAAGGCCGCCCCGATCGAGGCCTTGGCGCAGTCCAGCCGCAGCTCGATGGGCTCGTCACCGAGGGCGTCGAGCGTCATCAGCGCCGCCGCCGTGTCGCCCGCCAGCTCCGGCCCGAGCTCGCCGGTCATCGTCACGATGCGGCGGGCGAAGAGCGCCGCCGCCAGGTCGCCGACCAGGCCGGGGTCGTTCACCGACCCGTCCCCCGCGGCGGCCCGAGGTGGAAGTCGAGCTCCTGGTCGACCGCTGCGGCGTAGCGCTCGAGCGTCGACAGGCGCAGGTCGCCCGTCCCGGCCTCCAGCCGGGCCACGGCCGACTGGGACGTCCCCATGCGCGCCGCCACCTCGGTCTGCGAGAGCCCGAGCGAGAGCCGCCTCGCCACCAGGGCCTCGGTCAGCACCTTGCGCTTCTTGGCCATCTCCTCGAAGCCGGGGAGGTAGCGGTCGTGGCGGCGGGAACCGGTCATGTGCGATCTCGTCTATGCTATCTCAAATACGAGATAGCATCCAGGCACGGCCGGGACGACCGAGAGGAGTGGTCATGGCGTTGGCGCAGTCGGTGATCCCGATGGTGGTCGAGCAGGGGGCCCGGGGCGAGCGGGCCTTCGACATCTACTCGCTCCTCCTGAAAGAACGCATCGTGTTCCTGGGCCAGGAGGTCGACGACCAGATCGCCAACCTCGTCATCTCGGAGATCCTCTACCTGGACGCCGAGAACCCCGACAAGGACATCCACCTCTACGTCAACTCGCCCGGCGGGCTCGCCTACGCCGGCATGGCCATCTACGACGTCATCCAACACGTGCACTGCGACGTGGCGACCATCTGCGTCGGGATGGGGATGTCGGCGGCGGCCATGATCCTCTGCGGCGGTGCCGCCGGGAAGCGGTTCGCCCTGCCGAACGCCCGCATCATGATCCACGAAGGGTCGGCGGGGACCCGGGGCGCGCCCCGGGACATGGAGATCCACCTGCGCGAGACGCTCGCCACCACCCAGCGGATGGTCGAGATCATCGCCCACCACACCGGCCAGTCCGTCGAGCAGGTGAAGCAGGACGTCGACCGGGACTTCTTCATGACGGCCGAGGAGGCCCGGGCCTACGGGATCATCGACGAGATCATCGAGCCCCGCCGGGGCGTGGCCGCCCGGCCGACCGACGAGGCCGCCCCGCTCCCGGTGGCTGGCGAGCGTCCGGCGGAGACGCCCGCCCGGGTCGCGTCGTGAAGGGCCGTCGGCACCGGGCCCGCTGCGAGGCCTGTGGCGCGGTCGTCGAGTCCACCCACCTCTTCGAGTCGACGACCTGCGCCTGCGGCCGCCTCTCCCTCTCGGGCGGACCGGCCCGGCCGAGGCTGAGCTGGCGGGCCTCCCCCGGCGCCGCCTGGACCTATCTCGGCGACGCCCTCGACGCAGATGGGGACACGACACCGCACCCCGGCGACCCGGGCGAAGCGTCGGGGCCCGAAGCAGGAGTGGAGCGGAGGCTGGGCTACCACTTACATTGAGCCCGTTGACCACCCCGGCGGGTGGCACGACCTCGGACCGGGGAGCGACGGGCATGGGCGACGACCTCTACTGGGACCCCTTCGACACCGCCATCGACACCGACCCCTACGCCATCTGGCGGCGCCTCCGCGACGAGGCCCCCGCCTACTACAACGACCGGTTCGACTTCTTCACCTGCTCCCGCTACGAGGACGTCGAGACGGCCCACCGCGACGTGAAGACCTTCAGCTCGGCTCACGGCACCGTGCTCGAGATGATGACCGACGACACGTTCCCGGGCGGCCAGATGATGATCTTCCTCGACCCCCCGACGCACACCATGCTCCGATCGCTCGTCTCGCGGGCGTTCACCCCCCGACGGGTGGCCGAGCTCGAGGAGCCGGTGCGGGCGATCTGCGCCGACCTGCTCGACCCCCACGTCGGCCACGAAGGTTTCGACTATGTCCAGGACTTCGCGGCGAAGTTGCCCTCGGCGGTCATCTCCACGCTCATGGGGGTCCCGGCGGCCGAGCGCGAGGAGGTGCGCGAGCACATCGACCTCATCTTCCACATCGAACCGGGGCAGGGCATGGTGAACGACACCTCGTTCAGCGCCATGATCTGGCTCGCCGAGTACTACGCCGGCCTCCTCAACGAGCGCCGACGCTCGCCGACCGAGGACATGACGAGCGCCCTCACCGAAGTGGAGGTGACGGATCCCGAAGGCGTCACCCGCCGCCTCACCGACGAGGAGCTGCTCGGGTTCCTCAACCTCATCGTGTCGGCCGGCACCGAGACCGTGGCCCGGCTGCTCGGCTGGGCGGCGGTGGTGCTGGCCGAGCACCCCGACCAGCGGGCCGAGCTCGCCGCCGACCCCGAGCTCCTGCCCGGCGCGGTCGAGGAGCTGCTCCGCTACGAGGCCCCCTCCCCCGTCCAGGGCCGCTGGACGACCCGACCGGTCGAGCTGCACGGCGTGACCGTGCCGGAGAACTCGAAGGTGCTGCTCCTCACCGGATCGGCCGGTCGGGACGAGCGCCACTACGACGAGCCCGACCGCTTCGACATCCACCGCGGCGCCGACAGCCACCTCTCGTTCGGCCACGGCATCCACTTCTGCCTCGGCGCGGCCCTCGCCCGCCTCGAGGGGCGGGTCGGCCTCCAAGAGACCCTGGCCCGCTTCCCGGCCTGGGAGGTCGACCACGACAGGGCCAAGCGGCTCCACACGAGCACGGTGCGCGGCTACGCGGAAGTGCCGATCGTCCTGGCGTGACCGCACGCAGCACGACGACGTGGTGAGCCGCTCGCTGGCCGAGGTCCTCTCGGCGCCCGAGCAGGTCGGCGAGGACCGCTACCGGGCGGAGACGGAGGGCGACGGCTTCCTGTTCGGCGGCCTCACCCTCGGTCTCGCCTTGCGGGTCGGCTGCCTGAGCGTGTCGGCCGGGCTCGTCCCCCGATCGCTCCACACCTACTTCACGAGAGCGGGCCACTGGGGACGACCGCTCGACTTCGAGGTGACCCATCTCCTCGACGGGCGCTCGGTCTCGACCCGCCTCGTCACCGTGTCCCAAGGTGGGCGAGCGATCGCCACGATGACCGCGGCGTTCCACCGTCGTGACCCGGGCGAGACCTGGCAGCGGCACGAGGCGCCCGAGGGCCCCGATCCCGACCGCCTCGCCCCGTCACGGGTCTGGCTGCCGGTGGCCGACTTCCTCGAGGTCCGACCGGTCGGCGGTCAGCCTCTCGAACGGCCCGAACGGGCCCACCCCTACTGGTGCCGGCCGCGCCAGCCGCTCGGCGAGGACCCGGCGACCCACGCCTGTGCGATCGCCTTCGTCTCCGACTACCTCGTGATCCTGGCCATGCACGACAGCGAGACGGTCTCGGCGGCCCCGGGCGACATCCGCACGCTCGACCACTCGCTCTGGTTCCACCGCCACCCGCAGGCCGACGACTGGCTCCTCTATTCCGACGAGGCCCTCTCGGTCTCTCGTTCGCACGGCGTCAGCCGGGGCACCGTGGTCGACCGGGAGGGCAACCTCGTGGCCTCCTTCGTGCAGGGCGACATCATCCGGACCCGGGGATCCGGGGTCCGCCGGCGCCGCCCCAACTAGTCCACCGCCACGACCAGCTCGACCTCGACCGCCCCGCCCCGCGGGAGCGAGGCCACGCCGATGGCCGAGCGGGTGTGCCGACCGGCCTCGCCGAAGACATCCGCCAGCACCCTGCTGGCCCCGTCGACCACGTCGGGCTGGCGGTGGAAGTCAGGGGTCGAGGCCACGTAACCGGTGAGCGTCAGCACCCGGGTGATCCGGTCCAGGCTGCCGAGGGCCACCTCGAGGACGGCCAGTGCGTTCAGAGCGCAGACAGCCGCCGCATCCCGGCCCTCCTCAACGCTCACCGTGTCGCCCAACCGGCCGAGACAGGTGAGCTCGCCGGCGATGCGCGGCAGCTGCCCCGAGGTGCGGGCGACGCCCTCATGGACGACGACCGCGTCGAGCGGGTCGTGGGGCGGGTGGGGGCCGTGGAGGATGAGGCCGAGCTCGGTCAGCCGGGCCCGGACGCGCCCGCCGTCCCCCACCGCCACCTCAGTTCCCGGCCAGCTTGGCCACGACCGGGCCGAGGAGCTCCCAGCTGTCAGCCTCGATCGAGAAGTAGGAGATGCCGTACTCCTCCCGACGCCACTGGAGCTCCTCTTCCATCTGCTCGAGCGTGCCGGCCAGGGCCAGCGGGATGTGGTGGGCGTCGGTCGGGTCGATCCCGAACGCCGGCGCCATGCTCTCGATGAGCGAGTCCCGGTCGTCGGTGATGAGGACCAGACCGATCAGGCAGTTGAGCTCGAGGTCGGCGAAGCGGTCCCCCGCCGCCTCCTTCACCCACTGGATCTTCTGCCGCGTGGCGTCGGGGCTGGCGTTCGGCGCCACCTCGACGCCGCCGGTGCCCTCCCGCAGGTTCACGTTGATGCTCACGATGTCGGCCTCCCGGCCGGCGATCGAGAGCACCCGCTTGCCGCCGCCGCCGATGATGAGCGGCGGACGGGGTCGCTGCACCGGGCGGGGGTGCGGCTCGTGCTCGGTGATCGTGTAGTGCTGCCCGGAGAACGAGTACAGCCCCTCCGCCTCGAGGAGGCCCTTCACGATCTGGACGGCCTCTTCGAAGCGGTCCACCCGAACGCTCGGCGGGTCGTAGGGGATGCCGGACTGCTCGTAGTCCGTCTTCATCCAGCCGGCCCCGAGGCTCATCTCGAAACGGCCATCGGACAGCACGTCGACCGTGGCCGCCTCCTTGGCCAACACGAGCGGGTGCTTGTAGTCGTTGTCGAAGACGAGGGAGCCCACCTTGAGCTTCGTCGTGGCACAGGCCGCGGCCACGAGGGCCGGCATCGGGGCGAGCTGGTCCCCGAAGTGGTCGGGCATGAGGAGGGCCGAGTAGCCGAGGTCCTCGGCCCGCTTGGCCTGCTCGGTCCATGACCGGCCGGTGCCCTCGGGACCCTTGCTCAGCTGGGCGGCGAAACGGAACCGTCGGGGGTGCGCCATGGCGCCATCGTGCCAAAGATGGGCGCGGGGACGCCCATCCGGGCGCTCAGCTCGACCCGGCCGCGCCGTCGGCGCCGGCGAGCCCGTAGAGCTCGGCCGCGTTGGCGCCGAGCACCCGGCGGCGTCCCTCGGGGTCGACGCTGGCCACGTTCTCGAAGAGCTCGGCCGTGGCCCCGGGGAAGGTCGAGTCGGCGTGGGGGTAGTCCGAACCCCAGACCACCCGGGTGGGACCCACGAACGGGAGGAGGGCCGGCAGCGTCGGCTCGTCGATCTCGAAGCTCACCCAGCACTGCCGGGCGAAGTACTCGCTCGGCAGGAGCGACATCGGCGGGGCGTAGCGGTGGTAGGACGGCACCTGGTGGTCGAGGCGCTCGAGCCAGTACGGCGCCCAGCCGCCGCCCGCCTCCAAGAAGACGAACCGGAGCGACGGATGGCGCTCCATCACGCCGAGGCCGATGAGCGAGGCGCAGGCCAGCATCTGCTCGAGGGTGTGCGAGCACGCGTGGAGGACGAGCACGTTGGTCGGCGTCCGATCCGAGCCGAGCGGCGGCACCGCCCATTGGAAGCCCTCGTGCACCGCGACGGCCACCCCGAGCGACTCGGCCGCCTCCCAGAAGGGGTCGTTGGCCGGGTCGACGATGGTCCGGCCCTGGCACGGGTTGGGCCGAACGAAGGCGGAGACGAAGCCGAGCTCCTCCTTGGCCCGCCGGAGCTCGGCGACCGCCGCTCCGGGGTCCTGGAAAGGCACCATCGCCGCGCCGTGGAGCCGCGCCGGGTCGGCCGAGCAGTAGCCGGCCAGCCAGTCGTTGTAGGCCCGGGCGAGGGCCACCGCGGCCTTCGGGTCGGCGACGCCCCAGAACCCGAGGCCGATCGTCGGGTAGAGGACGACCTCGTCGATCCCCTCGGCGTCCATGTCGGCCAGCCGGGCCACCGGGTCGAAGGCGCCGGGCCGGGCCTCCTCGAGCGGCACCGGCCCGACCGGCGTGCCGACGTCGGTGCCCGGTTGACCCATCTGGCCGAGCCGGGCGAGGAAGACCTCCTGGCCGCCCACCGTCACGTGGTCGAGGCCGTGGGCGTCGGTCGTGGCCGTCGGCCGGTGCTCTTCGGCGAGCGACTGCCAGGCCGACCAGGGTTCGAGCACGTGGCCGTCGGCGTCCACCACCCGCATGCCGTCGTGCACGAGCAGCCAACCTAGTGGCCTCCCGCTGGGCCGACCCGATGACGTCGCGCGGGGTGGTGCTCGGTAACTTGGTCCGATGGCTCCTCCGGCGGCACGGTCCGCCCCGTCGGCCCGGTCGTCGCCAGCGCGCCGTCCCGAGGTCGCCCGCTGAGCCCGGCCAAGGGCGCCGCCCTCGTCGACCGGCGCCTCCTCAGCCGGGCCGGCTTCACCCGCCGCTATCTCGTCGGCTCGACCCTGGTCGGCGTGGCGGCCACGGCCACCCTCGTCGCCCAGGCGGTCCTGCTGGCCGACGTGGTCGACCGGGCCATGCTCCACGGAGCGGGTCTCGGCGACCTCGGGCCGCAGCTGGTCGGGCTCTTCCTCGCCTTCTGCGCCCGGGCGGCCTGCCTCTTCGCCGGCGAGGCCATGGCGCAGCGGACCTCGCTCCGGGTCACCGCGTCGCTCCGCCGATCCCTCCTCCGCCGGGCGCTCGACCTCGGCCCCACCTGGCTGGCCGGCGAGCGGGCCGGCGAGCTCTCCCTCACCGCCACCCGCGGCGTGGCCGCGCTCGACGTCTACTTCGGCCGCTACCTGCCCCAGGCGCTCCTCGCCGCGCTCGCCCCGCCGCTGCTCCTCGTCTGGGTGGCCACCGTCGACTGGCCCTCCGCCCTCATCCTCCTCGGCCTCGTCCTCTGCGTGCCGGTGTCCATGGTGGCCTTCGGCCGCCAGGCCGAGCGGCACACCAGGCGCCAGTGGCGCCGGCTGTCCTCGCTCGCCGCCCGCTTCCTCGAGCTGATCCGGGGCCTGCCCACGCTCCGGGCCTTCAACCAGGCGGCGCGGGGCCGCCTCGAGGTGGCCGAGGCCACCGAGAGCCTGCGGGTCTCGACGATGAGCACGCTGCGGGTGGCCTTCCTCTCGGCCCTCGTCCTCGAGCTGCTCGCCGGCCTCGGGACGGGCCTCGTCGCGATGTACCTCGGCCTGCGCCTCCTCGAGGGCCACGTCGGCCTGGCGAGCGCCCTCGCCATCCTCATGGTCTCCCCCGAGGTCTTCCTGCCGCTCCGCCGGGCCGGGGCCGAGTTCCACGCCAGCGCCGAGGGGCAGGCGGCGGCCGAGCGGGTCTTCGAGGTACTCGACCTGCCGGCGCCGGCCGACCGGCCGGGGACGGCCGCCCCGCCCGACCCGGCGACGACGACCGTGCAGCTCGAGGGCGTCCGCTTCGGCTACCCGCGCCGGGAGCGGCCGGTCCTCTGCGACCTCCACGTCGAGCTGGCCCCGGGCGAGCACGTCGCCGTCCTCGGCCCCTCCGGGGTGGGCAAGTCGTCGCTCCTCGCCGTCCTGCTCGGGTTCGTCACCCCTGAAGCCGGCCGGGTCTCGGTCGGTGGCGTCGATCTCGCCGACCTCGACCTCGCGGCGTGGCGGCGCCAGCTGGCCTGGGTGCCCCAGCGGGTCCACCTCTTCACGGGCTCCCTCCGCGACAACCTCGCCCTCGGGGCGAACGGCGCCTCGACCGACGAGCTCCTCGCCGCGGTCGAGCTCGTCGGCCTGTCGACGTTCGTCGAGCAGCTGCCGGCCGGCCTCGACACGCCCGTCGGCGACGGGGGCCTCGGTCTCTCGGCCGGGGAGCGCCAGCGGGTGGCCATCGCCCGGGCCGTGCTCACCGGGGCTCCGCTCGTCCTCCTCGACGAGCCGGCCTCGCACCTCGACGCGGCGACCGAGGCCCGCCTCGGCCGGGCCCTCCGGCCGTGGTTCTCGACGCGGACCGTCCTCGTCGTCGGCCACCGGCCCGAGCTCGTCGAGCAACTCGACCGGCGTCTCGTCCTCGGACCGGACGGTCGCCTCGTCGACGAGGCCGAGACCGTGGCGGTGGGACCGTGAGCGGGACCCCGGCCCGCTCGGACCTGGCGGTCGGGCGCGAGCTCGTCCGGCGCGGTGCGGTGCCGTGGCGGCGCTTCGGGCTGGCCACCCTCCTCGGCGTGAGCGCCTCCCTCGCCACCGTCGGCCTGCTCGCCGCCTCGGGCGCGGTGGTGGGCCGGGCCGCCCTCCGTCCGGGGCTCGGGGCCATCGCCGGCCTCTTGGCGCTGGTCGAGGTGCTCGCCGTGGTGCGGGCACCGCTCCGCTACGGCGAGCGGCTCGTGGCCCACGACGCCGCACTGCGGGCTCTGCGGGGTTGGCGGGTCTGGCTCTACGACCGCCTCGAGCCGCTGAGCCCGGCCGGCCTCGGCGGCTGGCGGCGGGGCGATCTCCTCGCCCGGGCCATCGACGACGTCGACACCCTCCAGGACCTCTACCTCCGGGTCCTCGCCCCGGCGGTCGTCGGCGTGGCGGCCGCCGCGCTCGCCGTCGTGATCGTGGGTCTCCTCCTCCCCGCCGCCGCCCTCGTCCTCGGCGCGGCCCTCCTCGTGGCGCTCGTCGGCCCGCCCCTGCTCTCGTCGCGGGCCGGGGCCACCGGCGAGCGCGAGGCGGTCCTCCGAGGCGAGCTCGCCGCCGAGACCGTCGACCTCCTCACCGGCTCGGCCGAGCTGCTCGCCTTCGGGCGGGAGGCCGACGCCCTCGACCGGGTGGCGGCGACCGAGGCGCGGCTGGCCCGGCTGGCCCGCCGGCGGTCGCTCTTCGGCGGCGCGGCGGCTGCCCTCATCACGATGTGCGTCGGCGCCGCGGTGACCGGCGTCCTCGCCGTCGGCGTCGAGGCCCTGCGGACCGGCAAACTCCAGGCGGTCCAGCTGGCCGTCCTCCCCCTCGCCGCACTCGGTGCCTTCGAGGCCGTCCCCGGTCTCTCCCTCGCCGTGTTCCGCTCGGGCGATGTGCTGGCCGCCGGCCGCCGGCTGCTCGCCCTCGAAGAGCTCCCCGTCCCGGTCACCGACCCGGACGACCCGTCCCCCCTCCCCGACGGCTGCCCGGCGGTCGCCCTCCGGGCGGCCCGGCTGCGCTACGGCGCGGCCCGACCCCTCGCCCTCGACGGGGTGGACCTGGCGCTCGCCCCCGGGGAGCGCCTCGCCCTCGTCGGGCCGAGCGGGGCGGGCAAGAGCAGCGTGGTGGCCGCGCTGCTCCGTTTCTGGCCCTTGGAGAGCGGCCAGGCCGAGCTGGCCGAGGTCCCGCTCGAACGGCTCGCCCAGGCCGACGTGCGGCGGGCGCTCGGCCTGCTCGACCAGGAAGCCGACCTCTTCGCCGGCAGCGTCGCCGCCAACGTGCGCCTGGGACGGCCCGAGGCGAGCGACGAGGACGTCGCCCGGGCCGTGGCCCTCGCCCAGCTGGACGAGTGGGTGGCGACGCTCCCCGACGGCCTCGACACGCCCGTCGGTGAGCGCGGCGCCCAGCTGTCAGGCGGTCAGCGCCAGCGGGTGGCCCTCGCCCGGGTGCTCCTCTGCGAGACCCCGGTGCTCGTGCTCGACGAGCCGACCGTCGGCCTCGACGAGCCGACCGCGACCCGTCTCCTGGCCGACGTGCTCGGCGCGGCCCGCGACAAGAGCGTCCTCCTCGTCACCCACCGCGAGAGCGAGCTCTTCTCCTTCGACGAGGTGCTCGTGCTCGACGGCGGGCGCGTGGTCGAGCGCCGACGCTGACGTCGTTCAGACGTTCACCCGGGACATGTGCTCCTCGGGGTAGCGGGCCCCGGCGGCCACACCCTTCGGGGCCACCGCCTCGATGGCCGCCAGGTCCTCCTCGGTGAGCACGACGTCGAGGGCGGCGAGGTTCTCCTCCAGGTAGACACGGCGCTTCGTGCCCGGGATCGGTGCGATGTCGTCGCCCCGGCTGAGCACCCAGGCGAGGGCCAGCTGCGACGGTGTGCAGTCCTTGGCCTCGGCCAGCTCGCGCACCTTCGCCACGGTGGCTTTGTTCTCCTCGAAGTTGTCGCCCTGGAAGCGCGGGTTGAAGCGTCGGAAGTCGTTCGCCTCGAAGTCGTCGGTGCTCTCGATGGTCCCGGTGAGGAAGCCCCGACCGAGCGGGCTATAGGGGACGAAGCCGATGCCGAGCTGGCGCGTCGTGTCGAGCACGCCGTCCTCGGGGTCCCGGGTGAAGAGCGAGTACTCGCTCTGGACCGCCGACATGGGGTGGACGGCGTGGGCCCGACGGATGGTGGCCGGGGCGGCTTCGGAGATGCCGAGGAAGCGCACCTTCCCCGCCCCGACGAGCTCGCCCATGGCTCCCCAGGTCTCCTCGACGGGCACCTTCGTGTCCACCCGGTGCTGGTAGTAGAGGTCGATGTGGTCGACGCCGAGGCGCTGGAGCGAGGCGTCACAGCAGGCGGCGACGTACTCGGGCCGTCCGTTCACGCCGACGAAGGTCCCGTCGGACCGGCGCTCGTTCCCGAACTTGGTGGCCAGGACCACCTCGTCCCGGCGGCTGGCGATGGCCTTGCCGACGAGGACCTCGTTCGTGAAGGGGCCGTACATGTCGGCCGTGTCGAGGAAGGTGCAGCCGAGGTCGAGGGCCAGGTGGATGGTGGCCACCGACTCCTGCTCGTCCGCCGTGCCGTAGGACTGGCTCATCCCCATACAGCCGAGGCCGAGAGCCGAGGTGACGAGCCCCTGGGTGCCCAATGCGCGCTGTTCCACCGCTGTCCTCCTCTCGCGGGATCGCGGTCGACCCTAACGGAAGCTCCCGCGGCGCCGGCCGGCCATGCTGTGCCGGTGGGGACGAGGATCGTCACGGCCGCCGAGCGCCCGGACCTCTGGGCGTCCGTCGACGGGATCTTCGCCTCGCTCTGGCCCGAGTACAACCATCACGGGGACCTGACCGCCCGCTATTTCGGGGCGCTCCTGCCGACCTACGCCCACCTCCAGTTCCTCCTCGTCGACGAGGAGACCGACGAGGTGGTCGGACGGGGCCGGTCGATTCCCTTCACCTGGGACGGGACGGCCGGGGACCTGGCGGGCGGGATCGACGCCGTCGGCCTCCGGGGCGCCGAGGCCCGCCACGCCCCGACGGCGCTCTCGGCCCTGGCCGCCGAGGTGGTGCCCGGCCAGGAGGGGCGAGGCCTCGGCGGCGCCGTGCTCCGGGCCATGGCCGCGGGGGCGAAGAAGGCCGGCCTGTCGCCGCTGCTGGCGCCGGTGCGGCCGAGCGAGAAGCACCTCGTGCCGCTCGTCCCGATCGAGGACTACGCCACGCGGCGCCGTCCCGGCGACGATCTCCTCGCCGACCCCTGGCTCCGGACGCACGAGCGGCTCGGGGCGAGGATCGTCCGCCCCGAGCCGCATTCGCTCCGCATCACCGCCCCGGTGGCCGACTGGGAGCGCTGGACCGGCGTCACCTTCGACGCGGAGGGTCCTCAGGTCTTCCCCCTGGGTCTCGCCCCGCTGGAGGTCCGAGACGGTATCGGCCGCTACTACGAGCCCAACGTGTGGATGCTCCACGAGGTTTGAGACGCCCTCGCGACGGAAGGCCGGTGCGACAGTGGAAGGGCACCGCCGCGCCGACCTGATCGCTCAGCCGCCGCCGGATCCGCCCTCGCCGCCACCGGCGGGCGGACCACCCGCTCCCGGTCGGCCACCACCGGGCGGAGGTCCGCCGAACCCCTGACCGCCCAAGCCCGGACCCCCGGGGCCCGCACCGTTGCCCGCACCCTGCCCGCCGCCCGACGAACCGGCGCCCGACGAGCCGGTGCCCGACGTCCCGGACCCGGCGCCGGCCGGGGGGCCGCCGGTCGAACCCGACGAGCCTCCCGCCGGCCCGGTGCCCGACGAGCCCCCGGACGACGACCCGCCCGGGGGCGGGCCGGCCGGACCGATGCACACCGTGTCCGCCGTGAGCACACCCGAGTCCTGCTCGGCCTGGATGTGGACGTGGTCGCCCACCGCGAGGGACGACGCCGTGGTCGGACCGTTCGCCGTGACGTAGTCGGTCGCCGACGTCACGGCCACGGTCACGCTCCCGCTCTCCGTCTGCACCACGATGCTGCCACTCGAGATCGACGTCACGACGCCGTTCACCGCGGTGTAGGTGTCGCCCGAACCGCTCCCGTCGCTCGTGCCGTCACCGCTCCCCGTCGTGCCGGAGGTGCCCGTGCCCGCACCGGCCGAGGTCGTCCCCGTGCCCGACGAACCGGACGGCGGGCCGGAGGGTCCCGAGGACCCTGACGCCCCGGACGTCCCGCCACCGGTCCCCGCCGAGCCGCCCGACGGCGGGGCCGGCGCCAGGTGCACCGCCACCGCGTCGAGGAGCGACGACGTCGTGGCGTCGGGCTCGCCCAGCGCCACCAGCCGTCCGCCGGCGACGACGGCCGAGAGGCTGACCGACGTCTGGCCCTCGGCGAAGGTGGTCGAGGAGCTGACGGCGATCTCGTGGTCGTTGCCCTGCGGATCGACGACGGTGATCACCGAGCCGCTCACGGACACGACGGTCCCGCCGACCCGGTCGAGCAGGATGGCCACGGACTGGGCCACCGGCGCGCTCGGCGCCTCCGACGAGGCGCCGGACGACACCGGCCGGACGGCCACGTGCTCGCCGACGGCCACGCCGGTCGGCTGCCCGTCGGTCCCGGGCTCCGAGTAGGTGGTCGAGGCGGTGGTCCCGACGGTGACCGTCCCACGCGGGGTCGAGAGCGTGAAGCTCCCGCTGGCCACGGCGGTGACCGTCCCGCCCAGCCCCTGCGGCGGGACCTGCTGCGAGCCGCCCCCGGGTGGCGACGTCGAGCTCGAGCTGCTGGCCGAGGCGGCCATCCCGGCGGCTCCCGCCAGACCGACGACGACGGCCGCCGTGGCGACGCCGCCCCCGAGGGCGTACAGCCACGGCCGTACCCGTGACCCGGGGCCGGTCCGCCCCCGTCGATGGTTGCCCGTCGATGCTCCGCCCATGTCGACCCCTCCTCTCGACCGCCGCCCCGCAGGCGGCGGGCCTCCGTCACCACCTACATCGGCCGAGTCGGCAGGTCGTTACAGGGAATCGGCGATCGAGAGGGATCTGGTCGCCACTGACACAAATTGACTGTGACACCGGGCCTCCCCGTGCGATGTAGTACAAGAGGAAGAGGGTGAGGGGAACGCAGAAGGACGTCGTCGAGGCGGCGCGCCGGGGGGACGGTGCCGCCTGGGAGGCGCTCTACCGTGAGGTGTATCCGAAACTGCATGCCTACCTGTCGCGTCGCGTCGGGCACGACCAGGCCGAGGACGCCGTCGCCGAGACGATGAGCCGGGCCGTGGCCAGCTTGCACCGTTTCCAATTCGGCCCCGCCGGCTTCGACGGCTGGGTCTTCGGCATCGCCCGCCATGTCGCCCTCGACCATCACCGGCGGGCCGTCCGCCGGCCGACCGAGGTGCTCGTCGGCCAGCGCTACTCGGCCGAGGTCGGCCAGCCACTCGACGCGGTGGCCGACGGGCTCATCCTCGACGACGACCACGCCGCGGTGCGGGCGGCCTTCGCCCGGCTCGACGACCGCGACCAAGAGCTCCTCCTCCTGCGGGTGGTGGGAGGTCTCTCGGCCGAGGCCACCGCGGAGGTCTTGCACAAGCGGGCCGGCGCGGTCCGCACCGCGCAGTCACGTGCCCTCGCCCGACTGCGCCAGCTGTTGGAGGCGCACGATGCCTAGCGCCACGCCGATATCCGACGACCGGCTGCTCGACCTCCTGGGGGAGGCCCTCGCCCCGACGGTCAGCGAGCCCACGCCCGAGGGTCTGGCCGCGCTGCACGCCGCCCTGGCCGGTGGCGGTGACGACCGGGGCGCCGACATCGTCGTGCTCCGCGCCGCCACCCGTCGTCGCCGTCTCGGTTGGTCGAGCGTCGCCGCGGCCGCCGCCGTCTTCGTCTTCGTGATCACCCTCGCCGTCGTCGGCGGCAACTCGCGCAACACCAAGCTCTCCGATGTGCAGCTGGCGAGCGAGAAGCTCTCCCAGGCACTCCGCTCCAACTCGTCGTCGGCCACGACGGCGCACGACGTCGAGGTCCTCGTCGACCGGATCAACCGCGTGCCGCCGGACCAGCGGGCTCAACTGGGCACCCAGCCGAAGCAGCTCCTGGACCAGGCCTGCGACCACCTCTCGGGATCCCAGGGCGCCGGCCCGCCGGCGGTGTGCCACGCCCTGCCGGCGCTGCCCGGCCCCCCGCCGCATCGGGCGGTCGGCGGAGGACCGGCGGGCACGCGCACGCAGGGCACGACGCCCCCGACCCGCGCCACGACGGGACAGCCACCTGCGGGGACCGGCGCCGGTGGCACCGGCGCCCCGCCCAACCGCGGGGCGTCGGGAGGGACGGGCTCGGGGGTGACGGGCACGAGCGTCCCGGCACCGACCAGGGGCAGTGGTTCCCCGCCGACAGGGACGTCGGGCGGAACCGCCCCCGGCGGGGGCGGGCCCGGCGGCCGGCCGCCGACGGGGAGCTCAGGTGGCACCCCACCGGGGGGTGAGCGTCCGGGTGGTCGACAGCAGGCGCCAGGTGGTCAACCGGGCGGCCAGCCGGGCGGCGGACCGCAAGGCGGCGGGGCCCGCTGAGCCGTCCCTAGTCGGCGCCGGCCGGTGGGATGTTCTGGTTGATGTGGAAGAAGTTCTCGGGGTCGTAGCGCTGCTTCACGTGGGTGAGCCGGTCGAAGTTCCCCCGGTAGGAGGCACGGACGCGGTCGCTGCCCTCGTCCATCATGAAGTTGACGTACGCGCCCCCGGCTGACGTCGGGTGCAGCTCCTCCCAGTAGGCCTTGGCCCACTCGGTGATCAGCGGGGCGTTCTTCGGGTCAGGGTCGACTCCGACGATCACGCCGGCCCAGCCGCCGTCGCGGTAGGCGAAGGCCGTGGCGTCGTCGGCGACGCGGGCGGCCGCGCCGTCGATCGGGTACAGGTGCATCGTGGAGTGGCCGGTCGGCAGGCGTCGCCCGTACTTCAGGTGCACGTCGATGGCCTCGTCGGTGATGTCCTGGAAGAAGTCAGCCCGCCAGTACCACTGCAGCCCCGTCGGATAGAGGGGGTCGAAGACGCTCTGGAGCCCCGGGAACGGCACCTCGTGCAGCCCGACCACGAGCGGGTTGCCGAACGAGCGGATCGGGGCGAGCACGTCGTCGGCCCGGTCGTGGGGGCCCGTGTAGCACCAGACGATGCCGCAGGCGAGGCGACCCCACAGGTCCTCGGGGAACGGCGGCGCCGGCGGGACGGTGAGCAGGCCCAACCAGCCGCTCAGCTCCTCGGGGAGGGCCGGGAGCAGCTCGCGGTACCACCGCATGACGGCCGGCGCGTCCTCCAGGTCGTAGAGGACCGGACCGGCGATGACGACACCCCCCTCGCCGATGGGGTGGCAGGCGAACTCGAAGGACGTCACCACGCCGAAGTTCCCGCCGCCGCCGCGGAGGGCCCAGAAGAGGTCGGCGTGGGCGTCCCCGTCCGCCTTCACCTGGGAGCCGTCGGCCAGGACCACGTCGGCGGCGAGGAGGTTGTCGATGGTCAGGCCGAAACGGCGGGTCAGGTAGCCGATGCCGCCGCCGAGGGTGAGGCCCCCCACCCCGGTCGTGGACAAGAAGCCGGACGGCGTGGCCAGCCCGTGCTCCGCCGTCGCCGCATCGACGTCGTGCCAGGTGCACCCGCCGTCCACGCGCACGGTCCGCTTGGCCGGGTCGACGGTCACGCCGCGCATGGCCGAGAGGTCGATGACCAGGGCGTCGTCGGCGACACCGAGGCCGGCCGCGTTGTGGCCACCGCCGCGCACCGAGACGGCGACGCCGTGTTCGGCGGCGAAACGGACGCAGGCCGCCGCGTCGGCCGGGCCGGCGCAACGGGCGATGGCCGCCGGACGCCGGTCGATCATGCCGTTGTAGACGGCCCGCCGCTCGTCGTACTCGGCGTCGGCCGGCAACACGAGCGTGCCCTCCAGCTCGGCCGAGAGCTTCCCGTACGGGGCCGACCCCTGCTGGTGCTCGGACGTGGTGGTCGTGGACGACATGGCTCCTCCTCACCTCGCTCGCCGGTCGCTCGCCGCCCGGCCTGCCTCACGACCCTACGAAGAGGGCGTTCGCAGAGCGTTCGCCTCAGGAGGGGACCTTGCCGGTGCTCGCCGAACGCCGCGCCGCCTGGTCGGCCAGGCACCTCGCCTCGATGGTGCGGCTCCCGTGGGCCCGGGCGAGGTCGAGCGCCCGGTCGAGGAGGCCCCCGGCCGCCGGCCCCGACGAGATGGCCGCCCGGAGCCGCAGGACCTCGGGCAGCCACCACTGGTCGTCGCGCTGCTCGGCCGCGGCCACCGCGCCGTCCAGCGCGGCGATGGCCTCCTCGGTGCGCCCGAGACCTTCCAGGACGACCGAGAGGAGGGACAGCCAGTAGGGCATGCGGGCGTAGGCCCCGTGGGACCGGAGCTGTCGGATGCCGAGGCGGATGTGGTCGAGGCCCGCCTCTCCGCCCTCCGCCCAGCCCCCGAGGATCAGCCCCCACTCTCCGTAGTAGGCGAATTCGTTGCGCTGGCAGAGCTCGCGCAGCTCGGCCGTGGTCGACGGGAGCGACGCCATGTCCCCACGGAGCTGGTCGGTGATCGCCTGGTAGCCGAGGGCGACCGCCAAGCTGTAGGGATGGACGGCGGCGCGCGCCCGCCGCAGGGCGTCGTCGGACCGGCAGACGGCCTCGTGTTCGTCACCGAGGAGCCAGTGGGCATGCGCCGCCCAACCCTGGGAGTGCACGTCGAGCCGGGTCCCGATCATGAGCGAGACCGTCTCGGCTGACGGCTCCAGCACGAGATCGAAGTGCGCCGCCGCCGACGCCAGCATCCCGAGGCTGAGCGACGTGCCGGCCACGGCGAAATGGGCCTGCGCCGCCAGCTCGGGGACGTCGCCGGCCAGGGCGAGGGAACGCTTCGCCACCTCGTAGGCCAGCCCCACCTTGCCCTGCACGAAGTAGACGCCGAACAGCCCCACGAGACTCCGTACGAGCACCGAGGTCTGGCCCAGCCCCTCGGCGAGCAGGGCGATCCGCTCGACCTGGGACTGCATCCGGGGCGAGGAGTAGCCGTCGACGGCGTTCAACGGGGCAGACATGGCCTGGAGGACCTCGAGCTCGAGGGCGTCGCGGTCACGCCCACCGGGGAGCCGCTCCAGGAGCTCCAGGCTGCGTTGGTGGAGTCGGACCGCCTCGGCGTGGGCGAAGAGCGACTCCGCCAGCGCCGCCGCCTTGCGGTAGTAGAGGAAGGCCCGGCCCTCCTGGCCACCCCGGTCGTACTGCTCGGCGAGCTGGACCGCCACGACGTCGACGTTGTCCGCATGGACCGCCTCGAGGCTCTGGGCGATGCGTCGGTGCAGGAGCCAGCGGCGCGCCGGGCTGATCTCCGCGTAGGCCACCTCGCGCAGGAGGTCGTGCGAGAAGTCGTAACTGCTCCGTCGTTCCCGGAGGATGCGCAGCCGCCAGAGCTCGTCGACCGCTTGCACCAAGGTGTCGTTGTCGACCTCGGCCGCTTGACTGAGCACGTCGAGGCGGAAGTCCCGGCCAATCGCCGCGGCGAGTCCGGCCACCTCACGGGCCTCCGGGGAGGCCTGGGCGAGGCGTTGCCGGAGGACCGACTGGAGGTCGGCGGCTGGCGTCGGGTCCCACGAGTCGGCGGTCTCGCGGAGGCTCCGGGCGGCCTCGACGACGAAGAGCGGGTAGCCGCCCGTCGCCGCTTGGAGGAGCTCGTCCTCGTCCGAGGCGAGGTCCCGGCCGAGCACGGCCCCAGCCAGTGCGCTCGTGCTCCCGGCGTCGAGCGGGGAGAGCTCGACCTCTTGGACCAGCCCGGCCGACCGCAACCCGCGGAGCGTCGTGGCCACCTCCCGGTTCTCCTCGAGGTCGTCGCGCCGGGCGGTCGCCGCGATCAGGAGGGGCGCTTCCTTGGCCAGTCCCAGGGCGAAGACGAGCCACGCCACCGTCTCCTGGTCGCACCACTGCAGATCGTCCAGCACGAGCAGCGTCGGCCGGCCGGCACCGAGGACGGCGCGGACGAGCCCCTCGAAGAACCGGTGCTGCTGCCAGGCGGTGGCCGGCAGCCCCTCCCGCACGACGTCCAGCCGGTCGAGCGGTTCGACCGGGTCACCCCGACTGCCGGCCGAGGGCACGAGGCGGGCCACCTCGCCCCGCCACACCGCGTCCAGCGCGGCGACGGCCGGCTCGAGGGCCGGGCTCCGCAGCCACTCCGCGACCGGGGCGAGCGCCAGCCGTCGGGACTGACCGAAACACCGGGTCGCGGCGACGGCCGCGCCCTCCGCGCTCGCCAGAGCCGCCAGCTCGCCGACGAGCCGGCTCTTCCCCACGCCGGGCTCGCCGGAGACCACGAGCAAGCCGCTCGCCCCGTCGACGGCGGCCCGCCACGCACCGACGACGAGCTCGAGCTCGCGGTCCCGGCCCACGAAGCCCGACGTGGTGGCGGTCTGCGGCCCCGGTCGTGCGCTCAGGAGGGAGCCAGACGCTGCGACACCGGTCCGTCGGTCGAGCAGCCGATCGACGAAGGCGATCGTCTCGGCGTCCGGGGTGACGCCGAGCTCTCGCTCCAAGACGTCAGCACAGCGGTGGTAGGTGCTCACGGCCGCCGCCCGGTCCCCGGACTCGGCTTGGAGGGCCATGAGCGTCCGGTACCCCATCTCTTCGAGGGGCGCCAGCTGCACCCGTCGGTGGGCGACGTCGATCGCCCGGGCGAGGTTGCCCGCTTCGGTGTGGAGGCGCACGACGCCGTCGCACAGGTCGACGCACTTGCGCAACAGGGGGCGGCGCCCCTCGAGCACCCACTCCTCGTAGGAGCCGGGCAGCAGCTCCCCGCGGTACTCGGCGATGGCCGACTCGGCGTGGGCCAGGAATCCCTCGTCGTCCCCGGCCGCTCTCGATGCGCACGCCCGCGCCCATTCCTGTTCGAACACGCGGACGTCGACCCGACACGACGGGCAGTCGTGCCAGCTCAAGGCGCTCGACTCGACCCGAAGCGACGGCTCCTCGCCGAGCAGGCTCCGCAGATGGTGCAGCTCGCGGCGGAGGTTCGTGCGGGCCTGTGCCTCGCTGGAGTCGGGCCAGAAGACGGCGGCCAGGTGCTGGCGCGGCTGGGGCGCCTCCGCGTGGAGGACGAGATAGGCCAAGAGCGCCAGGGACCGGGACGAGAAGGCCCGACCGGGGACCTCCGGGCCGCCACCGATCCGCTGCTCGTTGAGAAGGTGGATGTCCAGCATGGCCAGGCCGCTCCACTCCGTTCGGACTGGGCCAGCCTACGAAGAACGCTGGTCGGCCGGCGGTTTCTGGGACGGGGCTGGGAAGCGCACCATGGGTCGACGTCAGGCGGAGGCGGCGCGGCCGACCTCATTGAAGGAATGGACCACCGGCTCCCCCCGCCAGCCGAGGCGGGTCACCGATCCCGTGGCGAGGTAGAGGCGCCAGACCGCCGCGGGACCAGCCCCGAGGGCCCAGACCACGGCCGCTTTGATCGGGGTCACGTGGCTCACCACCACCACGTGGCGGTCGTCGCTGCGGGCCTCGCCGTCGGGGCCGACGAAGAGCTCCTCGCACGCCGCGGCGACACGCTCCACCACCGCGTCGAGCGACTCGCCGCCCGCCGCCGCGAACTGCGGATCGCTCCGCCAGCGGCGCCAGACGTCGAGCGGCACGTCGGCCAACACCTCACCGTCGTGCTCGCCGTAGTCCATCTCGATCCAGCGGTCGTCCACCTCGACCGTGAGGCCGGGGGCGAGGGCCGCCGCGGTCTGGCGGGCCCGCACGAGCGGGCTCGACACCACCCGGGCCACGTCGCCGAGGACGCCGTGCAGCGCGGTCGCCTCGCGTTCGCCGCGCTCGGTCAGCGGCAGGTCCAGGCGCCCGACGAGGCGCCGGGAGGCGTTGCCGGTCGACTCGCCGTGCCGTACAAGGATCAGCACCGTCGCCGCGGGCGGCCCGTCGACCGTGTGCCGCGGCCGCCGCTCACCCGTGGGCTGGCGGCACGAGGATGCGCCCGCACTGCTCGCAGGTGATGACGGTCCCCGGCTGAATGTGACGGATGCGGTCGACCTCGACCGCCGCGAGCTCGAGGTGACAGCCCGAGCACCGCTTGCCTACGAGCCGAGCCGCGCCGACGCCACCGAGGCGCTCGCGCAGCGTCTCGTAGAGCCTGACGAGGTCGGGCGGGACCCCCGACACCTCCATCTTGCGGGTCATCTCGAGGGCGCTGATCTCGGTGTCCATCGACACCTCCGCCGCGGCCACCGCCGCCCCGAACATGGCCACCGCGTCGAGCAGCTCGGCCCGCACGAGCACCATCGAGGCGAGCTCGGCGTCGATCGGCTCCTGCTCCTCCATGACCGCCAGGGCCTGTTCCTCGAGCAGCGACTGGCGCTGCTGGAGGTGGGCCACCTCCTCCTGCATGGCCTGGAGGTCCCGCGCCGCCCCGCCCCGACTGCCGTAGAGGTGGTCCTCGAGCGTCCGCCGGCGCTCCCCGGTCGCCTCGGCCTGGTTCTCGAGCTCGACCTGGCGCTCGAAGAGCTGCTTGCGGCCGCCCGAGAGGCTGAGCGAGCGCTGCTCGAGCTCGGCCAGCTTCTGGTGGGCCTCGGCCAGCTGCAGCCGCTCGGGCAGGTTGGCCCGGCGATAGCGGAGCTGGGCGATGCCGGTGTCGAGGTCCTGCACCCGGAGCAGCGACTCGAACGGACCGTTGCCGGCGGTGCTCTGCGTCTCAACCGCCACCGACGGTCACCTCGCCTCGGGCGCGGCCTCGAGCAGCCAGCTCGCCCCCTGCTCGGACCACAGGCGGCGGGCCGAGGCGAGCGACCCGGCCAAGGCCTGGTCGGCTAGCTCGGCGGCCTCGTCGAAGCTGCACCACCGGACGGCGGGGCTCTCGCCCGGGCCGGGGGCCGGGTCGGTGTCGGTCCCGACGAGGAGGTAGCGCAGGTCGAGGTGCGTGTGGCCGAGGGCCGCGTCGTGCACGTCCAGGCCGAGCAGGAGCGGACCGCCCGGGGGGTGGCCGACCGGGAGCCCGGTCTCCTCGCCCGCCTCGCGCAGGGCGGCGTTCCAGGGGGCCTCCCCGGGGTTCAGGTGGCCCCCCGGCTGCATCCAGCGCCCGAGCCGGCGGTGGAGCAGCATGACGGTGCCCCGGCGGCCGACGACCACGGCCGAGGCGGTGACGTGGACCGGGTCCGCCGTCTCGTCGCAGGGGTCGGGCAGCCGTCCGAGCTCGACCAAGAACCGTTCCTTCGACGAGGCCTCGCGGCCGTCGCCGGGGACGTGGCCGGTCACGATCTCGACGAGCTCCGACGCGGGGAAGGCCGGGCTCGTCACCGGCGTCGCTTCCACGTCCGCATCCCTAGCACAGAACGGTTCGCCGGCGATCGGCGTTTCACGCCGCCGGGCGACCGGACGGACGGCCCCGTTCAGACGAGGACCTCGCCCCGGAGCACCGAGGTCGCCCGGCCGGCGATGTGGACCCGGTCCCCGTCGACGCCGACCCAGAGCCGGCCACCGCGCTGGCTCACCTGCACCGCGGTGAGCACGTCCCGACGGGCGCGCTCGGCCCACAAGGGACCGAGGGCGCACTGCGCCGACCCGGTGACCGGATCCTCGTCGATCCCGATCCGCGGCGCGAACGTGCGGAGGACGTAGTCGGCGCCCGAGTCGCCACCGGGCGCGGTCACGAGGAGGATGCTGTCCTCTAGCTCGACGATGGCCGCCAGGTCCGGTTGCATCGCCCGGACGGCTGCCTCGTCGGCCAGCTCCAGCACGACGAAGCCGTTGCTGCGCATCGTCCCGATCACGCTCCTTTCGGGGGCCCCGACGGGCGGCAGCGCTTCGCACGGTGCAAGGGGGTCGGCCGGGAAGTCGAGCTCGATCCGCTCCCCGTCGAGCCGGGCGGAGAGCTCACCGCTCATCGTGGTGAAGCGCACGGTGCCCCCGTCGTCGGCCCACCCCTCGGCCCGCATGACGTGGGCGGCGGCGAGCGTGGCGTGCCCGCAGATCTCGACCTCGGCCGAAGGCGCGAACCACCGGAGGGAGAACGTGTCGCCGAGGCCCCGGACGAAGGCGGTCTCGGAGATGGCGAGCTCGGTCGCCAGGCGCTGCATCCAGCCCGCCTCCGCCTCCGCCTCCAGCAGGCAGACGGCCGCCGGGTTGCCGGTGAGCGGGCCGTCGGCGAAGGCGTCGACCCAGGTGATCGGGACGGGCACGGCTCAGCCCAGTGCGCCGAGGCGCTCGAGGGCGGCGTCGAGCACCTCCGGCCGCTTGCAGAAGGCGAACCGCACCAGGGGCGCTCCCCCCGCCGGGTCCTCGTAGAAGGCCGACAGCGGGACGGCCACCACCCCGCAGCGCTCGGGGAGCCGCCGGCAGAAGTCGAGGCCGTCGTCGAAGCCGAGCGGCGTGATGTCGGCCACCGTGAAGTAGGTGGCGGCCGGGCGGAAGACGACGAAGCCCAGCGCCGCCAGCCCGTCGCAGAGCTGGTCCCGGCGGGCCCGGAGCTCGATGGCCGCCTGGTCGAAGTACTTGGTCCCCGCGGCGAGGGCCTCGGCCACGGCGTGCTGGAAGGGTGTGGCGTTGGCGTACGTGAGGAACTGCTTGGCTGTCCGCACGGCATGGACGAGGGGGGCGGGGCCGCAGGCCCAACCCACCTTCCAACCCGTGAAGCCGAACGTCTTCCCCGACGACGAGATCGTGAGCGTGCGCTCGCGCATGCCCGGGAGCGACGCCAACGGGACGTGGGACCCGTCGAAGACCAGGTGCTCGTAGACCTCGTCGGTCACCGCCACGAGGTCGTGCTCCGTGCAGCACCGGGCCACGAGCTCGAGCTCGTCTCCGCTCATGACCTTCCCCGTCGGGTTGTGCGGGGAGTTGAGCAGGACGAGCCGGGTGCGGGCCGTGACCGCGGCCTCGAGGTCCTCGGCCGAGAAGTGCCAGTCCGGCGGTTGGAGGGTGACGCTGCGCCGCCTCGCCCCCGCCATGGCGGCCACCGCGCCGTAGGCGTCATAGGCGGGGTCGAACACGAGGACCTCGTCGCCCACCTCGCAGAGGGAGAGGAGGGCGGCGGCCAGGGCCTCGGTGGCCCCCGCGGTGACGAGCACCTCGGTCGCGGGGTCGTACTCGAGCCCGTAGCAGGCCCGCTGGTGCTCGCTCACCGCCTCCCGCAGGGCCGGGACGCCGAGCCCCGGCGCGTACTGGTTGTGCCCGGCCCGGATGGCCGCCACCGCCGCCTCGGCCACGTCGGTCGGGCCGTCGGTGTCGGGGAACCCCTGTCCGAGGTTAATCGCGCCGGTGGCCAGGGCGAGCGACGACATCTCGTCGAAGATGGTGGTAGCGAAGCCCTGCAGCCGGGCGTTCAGGTAGGGCGCCCGCTCCATCACCCGACGCATGTTACCGGCCGCCTGTCGGACCCCCGGCCGGTCACCCGGTAGGTTGACCAACCCGTGGGCGACGAGCGGGTCGAGGTGGTGGTGGCGAGCTTCAACGCCCACGCCGGCGTCGACGGCTGGGGACGCCCCTACGACGTCGTGGCATCGGTGCGCTCACTCGGCGCCGACGTCGTCGTGCTGCAGGAGTCGTGGGCCCCGCACGGCGGCCCGGGTCTGGCCGAGCGCGTCGGGGGCCAGCTGGGCTACGACGTCGTCACGAAGGCTCTCGGGGGTGGCCGTCTCGGCGCGCCGAACCCGGCGGCCAACGACCGCTGGATGCGGCGCTTCGACTGGCGCGGCGTGGGCCACGCCCTCTACCTCGACAGCGAACGACCCCTCCCCGACCGCGTCGCCGCGTCGGAGCGCTTCTCCGAGGCCCAGCCCGGGCAGCTCGAGCTGGCGCTGCTCACCCGCCTGCCCTTGCGGGCCCGCGAGGTCGTCGATCTCGGTCATCTCCCCGGTGACCGGGTTCGGCGGGCCGCCCTCGTGGTGCACCTCGCCGCCGGCGGCGGCGAGCTCGTCGTCGTCGGGGTGCACATGGCCCATCTCACGAACGGCTCGCTCCGCCACTTCGCGGCGCTCCGCCGGGCGCTCCCCGGGCTGGCGGGCGACCGGCCGGCGGTGGTGGCCGGCGACATGAACCTGTGGGGACCCCCGGTGGCCGTCTCCCTGCCGGGCTGGCGTCGGGCCGTCCGGGGTAGGAGCTGGCCGGCCTGGCGCCCGCACAGCCAGGTCGACCACATCCTCATCCACGGTGACGTCCGCTGCCTCGGGGCCGAGGTCCTCGGGCCCGCCGGCTCGGACCACCGACCCGTCCGGGCCCGTCTGAGCGTCGGGGTCCCGGCCACCGCGGCCAGCCGGTAGCCCGATCGCTCCTGGCGAATGGGCAGGGGACCAGTCCGGGCGGGGGACAAATAGTCCAAATTGATCAGGCAAACCCCCCCGTCTGTGTCTGAGGCCCTGCCCCGCCACCGCCGACAATGGACCTATGCGTCCCCCACGGGCGACCCGCCCGAGGGCAGTCCTGTCGTCGCGCTCGTGAGCGGCCCGGCGCGCTCGGATGAGATCCCCCGACCCCCCGGGCCGACCCTCTTGGCCGCCCCGCCCGCTGTGACCGACGAGCTCGGCGCCGACCCTCCGGCGACCGGCCGGTCCAAGCCGCGCCGCCCTCGCTCTCCGGCGACCGCTCGACCCGACGACGTCGTGGAGGCGGCCCCGACCAAGGACGGCCCCGAGGATCCGCCGCCTCCCGTTGCCCCGCCGGTACCCGACGACGAAGCCCGAAGCCGGACGTTGACCCGGCTCACCCAGGCCCGCGAGGAAGAGCGGATCCACATCGCGGGCGAGATCCACGACGACTCCATCCAGGTGCTCTCGGCGCTCAGCCTCCGCCTCCAGCTCCTCCGCCGCCACGTGGACGAGCCCGAGGCCATCGAGATACTCCGGCAGGCCGAAAAGACCCTGACCGACGTCACGGGCCGGCTCCGTGAGCTGCTCTTCGAGCTGCGTCCCCCGGCGCTCGACGTCCGGGGCCTCGTGGCCTCGCTCGACGACCTGGCCAACCGGCAGTTCCGCCAGCGCGACATACGTTGGCGCAGCCGCGACCTCCTCGGCTTCGAGCCGCCAGAGGCCCTGCGGTCGGTCCTCTTCCGCATCGGCCGCGAGGCCATCCGCCAGATCGCCGCCCAAGGGGCCGCCAACTGGGTCTCGCTCACGCTCGAGGGGCGCGACGACGGCGTGGTGCTCCGCATCCAAGACGACGGGGCGATATTCGTCTCCTCGGCCAAGCGGCGGGCGGGAGAGGGCCTCACGGCGATGCAGGACGAGGCCGAGGTGATCGGGGGGACGCTCCGCCTCAGCGGTGCGCCGGTCTCAGGCGTGACGCTCGAGGTCTGGCTGCCGCTCGAAGACGTGACCGACGAAACGAGTTGAGTCGTGAGGCGCTGGCGCGCCGACCGGTGAGGAACTAGTGCCCCTTCAGACAACGTTTGCACGGTTGCCTGATCCTCGCCGTCGGCCGGTGAAGGCGGCAACCGTCTCTTGGTCAGAGACGGCAGCACGGCGAGCGACTCCCTCGGGTCGAGGGCGGCCCGGTGCCGGGCAGGACCGGTGCACGTCCATCAGGTGACGACGCCGGTCACGTCGGGCCGGCGGGGAGCCGGCTCGGCGGTGCGTGACGACGGCCGGTGCCGTCGCAGATCCGCCGCCTCGGGCGGCGATGTTGCGGGCGCCCACGATGTCGCGGTGCTCCGTGTGCCCGCAGTGCGGACAGCTGAACTGTCGGCCCTTGGGTTTGGGGGTGTGCTGGTGGCACTGCGGACAGGTCGACGAGGTCCCCCGTTCGTCGACGAGGACAAGGGTGATCCCGGCCACCTCGGCCTTGTCGCCGAGTGCCCCGAGGAGATGGGTGCGCCGCCAGGCGGTGCCCACCCGGCGGTTCTGGACCCGGCCGGCCCGCTGGCCGGTGATGCCTCGCAGGTCGCCGACCACCAGAGTGGCGACGCCAACACCCCTCGCCCGCTCGACGAGGGTCTTGGCCGCCTGGTGCTGCATCTGATGCACCCGGCGACGGTGCTTCGCCTCGGCCCGGCGTTGGGCGGCTCGGAGCTTGCGCCAGCGCCTCGAGCCCCGCTGGCCCCGTCGGGGGGTCTTCGGGGCCAACCTCTTCTGCCGGGCCTTGGTGTCGGCCAGGTGGAGGCGTTCTTCGGCCCGGATGGCTCGGCCTGAGACGAGGAGGGCCTCCTTCCCACCGGCGACGGCGAAGGGGTGGATGATGCCGAGGTCCACACCGGCGACGGTCCCTTCTTCTGGGGGAGAGGCGATAGGCACCTCGGCCGTCACGTCGAGCCAGAGCCGGCCAACGTGTGCGAGGAGGGTCACCGAGCGCACGTCGGCCTCGGGGCAGGGGAGGGCCCGGGCCAGGCGGAGGCAGAGCTCGGGGGTCCCCCGGGCGGTCGAGAGCCGCACCCGGTGGCCCTTGAGACAGAAGGTGCCGGCGTAGTAGCGCAGCGGCATCAGGCGCCGGCGCCGTCTCGGGTAGCGGGCGATCTCGCCCCGGCGCTTGCGCTTGGCCGTCTCCATGCAGGCATCGGCGTAGCGCCGGACGACCGAGCGCAGGGCGGTCACCGAGAGCTCGCCCACCCGCACGCCGGCCACCTCCCGGTAGAGCTCCTGGTAGTTGAGGAGCGGCCGGCCACCTCTCTTGAACCGGTAACGGTTGAGCTCGATGAGCCCCGCCCACACGTCGCCGCCGGCAACCAGCATCGCCCAGCAGCGCCTCGCCTGGGCCGGGGTAACCCGCAGCCTGACCCGGGCCGTCCGGTAGACGACGGGGACGCTGTTGCTGTTCCGCTTCCTCGGCACCCCGGCAGCATCGCCGCGGGGTGTAACACCCCGAACGTTGCCGGTCGCGGCACTAGTGCCGCGTCAGGCAACGTTCACCCCTACGAGAGCCGCTGACGGAGGGCCTCAAGAATCGGTCGGTTCGACCTCGTGAGGATCGGCCGCCAGCGCCGCCAACCGCCGTCCTTGATGTACGCGACGGCTGGGTCGCTCTCCGATCCGTAGGTCACCCTGATCCAGCGGTTGAAGAATCGGAGCCGAAGCGACCGTAAGCCACGTCAACCAGCGGTTGGAGGTTCGTCGCGTTCGGTCCCGACCGGAAGCCGATGGCGTCGTCGGAGATGAGCAGAGAGCCGTATTCGGTCTGGGAGCGGGCGTCGTAGGCAGCACGGGGCGGGGCGACCCCGAGGTGGTGATCTGCTTCGACGAGTTCGGGCCGCTCAATCTCCAACCCCATCCCGGCCGCCAGTGGGCCGAGCGCGACACCAAAGGAGCCGACCGGAAGACTCCCCGACGCCGACGGCGGGCCACCTACTCCCGGCCCCACGGCGTCCGACACCTGCTGGAGGCCTCGACCTCGGCTCCGACAAGCTCTACGGCCACATCAAGACGAGGAAGGGCCGGACCGAGTTCCTCGCCTTCTGCCGCTACATCCGGACGCTCTACCCGGTGAGCGTCCGGATCGCCATCGTGCTCGTCAATTCAACCCCCACCTGTCGACCAAGAACGACACCCGAGTCGGCGACTGGGCCAAGGCCAACAACGTCGAGCTGGCCTACACCCCGAACTACGCGAGTTGGCTGAATCGGATCGAAGCTCAGTTCACCGCCCTGCTCTACTTCTGCTTGGACGGCACCGACCACGAGAGCCACGAGGCACAGGCGTTCTTGATCCGGCGCTACATCGCTTGGCGCAACCGCAACGCCAAGGACGAAATGCTACGTGAGCTGGTGAACCGCGCAAACGTTGCCTGATGCGGCACTAGCGGCTCTGGGGGACGAGGACGACGATTCCCTCGCGGGCCGCCACCGAGACGGCTTCGAGCTTCGAGTGGACCCCCATCTTCGAGAGGATGTTGCGCACGTGGTTGCGAGCCGTGTGCGGGCTGATCACGAGCCGGGCCACGATCTCGTCCGTGCTCGCCCCGTCGGCCAGCAACTGGAGCACCTCGAGCTCACGCGGGCTCAGGTTGTGCGGACTCGACGGACGCTGCGTCAGATGGGCCATGAGCCGGCTGAGGTGGACGGGGGCGATGAGCGCCTCGCCGGCGGCGGCCGCCCGTATCGCCATCACCACGTCTTCGATCGGCTGGTCCTTCGTGAGGAACCCCGAACACCCCGCTTCGATGGCCCGGGACAGCACGGCGTCGTCGGACGTGCCCGTGAGGATGACGACCCGCACGTCGGGCTGGTCGTTCTTGATCCGCTCGGTGGCCTGGGCGCCATCGCCGTCCGGGAGCCGGAAGTCCATGAGGACGACGTCCGGAGGGTCGTTGCGCACGGCGCTCAGCGCCTCGGTCATGGTCGGCACGTGCCCGATGAGGTCGATACCCGGTTCGAGCGCGAGCAGGCTGAGCAGCCCCTCGGCCACCATGACGTGGTCCTCGACTACGAGGACTCGGATCGGCTCGTCCCCCTCGGCCCCTTGCGGCATTGCCACCTCCCCCGGCACCGCGTCGCATTCTTCCACGGCCCGCAGACAAAAACACCTATCCCCCCCGCCCACCTGGGCAAACGAGCGTTGGGCGGCTTCCCGTCGAGCCCCCCGCCCGACCTCTACAGTGGCCCGCGGGCCTTTCCCGTCCGGTCGTCGGGTTGGGCCCCGGGCCGGCTCGACGGCCCTGTCGGCGCCGGGAACCGGCCCGGCGGCCACGGCCGAGGAGCGCCACGAACATGAGCAGCTTCCCCTACGAGGACCGTTACCCGGTCCACCGGACCCTCCCCGAGCACGGGACGCCCCGCGAGGAGGTCTTGGCGGCGCTCTCGACCATGGCCACCGAGGAGGACACCTTCTGGGAGACGGGCCGGTGCTCGGGGACCATGTACTGCGGCGACCACGAGCACTACGGCTTCATCAACCAGGCGTTCGCCCTCTACAGCCACGTGAACGTGCTGCAGCGCGACATGTGCCCGAGTGCGACGAAGTTCGAGGCCGAGATCATCGCCATGACCCTCGACCTGCTGCACGCCGGAGCCGTGGGCGGGAGCCAGCCCGCCGGCCTCGTCGCCACCGGGGGCACCGGGAGCATCCTCCACGCCGTGCTGGCCTACCGCGAGCACGCCGCGGCCACCCGGGGCGTGCGCCGACCCAACCTCGTGAAGCCCGAGACGGCCCATCCGGCCTTCGACAAGGCCTGTCACCTCTTCGGGGTGGAGCTGCGCCGGGCCCCGGTGGACCCGGTGACGACGCTCGTCGACGTGGGCTGGGTCGACGACCACGTCGACGACGAGACGGTGGCGGTCGTCGGCTCGGCGTGCAACTACGGCTACGGGACGATCGACCCGATCGAGGAGCTGGCCGAGGTGACGCGGCGTCGCGGGGTGGGCCTGCACGTCGACAGCTGCCTCGGCGGGTTCATCCTCCCGTTCGGCCAGGAGCTCGGCTACGACATCCCCGTCTTCGACTTCCGGATCGAGGGCGTGACCAGCATCTCGGCCGACACCCACAAGTACGGCTACGCGCTCAAGGGCAGCTCGGTCCTCTGCTTCGCCGACCAGGCGCTGCGCAACGCCCAGTACTTCTTCCTCACCGACTGGAGTGGCGGCAAGTACTGCTCGCCGGGCATCGAGGGGTCCCGCTCGGGCGGCCTCCTGGCCGCCACCTGGGCGGCCATGGTCCAGCTCGGTCGGGAGGGCTACCGCCGCTACGCCCGTCGCATCTTCGAGACGGCCGAGGCGATGCAGGGGGCGGTGCGCTCGCACCCCGAGCTCCGCCTGCTCGGCCGGCCGACCTTCCTTTTCAGCTTCACCTCCGACGAGTTCGACGTGTACCACGTGAACGACTTCCTCCGGACCCGGGGCTGGCGGTTGAACGGCCAGCAATACCCGAACGCCCTCCACATGGCGGTCACCCGACCACAGACGGCCTCCGGCGTGGCCGAGGCGTGGGCCGACGACCTCGCTGAGGCGGTCGAGTACGCCAAGAAGCACGCCGAGGAGGCGCCGAGGTCCGGTGCCATCTACGGAGGGGTGGCCGGGGGCATGACCGACGAAGCCGACGCCTTCATCAAGGCGGTGATGGCCGACATGCTCGACGGCCAGCAGGCGCTGCCAACCGAGGGGTGAGCCCGCCGGGACGAGGTGGGCCGGGCCGCGTCATCCTCCTCGCGGTCGCCGCCGCAGGGGTGGGCGGCTACTGCTGGGTCACCGCCGGCACCACCCCGTTCACGTGGCCGGCCGACCTCCTGACCGCCCTGGCGCTGGCCGGCCTCGTGGCCGTGGTGGCGTTGCAGGCCTCGCACCGCGACGCGACCGTCCCGCACCTCTGCGACCGGGTCGCCGTGAGCGAACCGCCGCCGTTCGCCACCCTCGTGCCCTGGTTGGTGGTCGTCGGCGCGCTCGTGGCGTTCGAGCTGTGGAACTTCGTGGCCGGGCCCCGCTCGACCCACCTGACGGTGAGCTCCATCTACGACGACCTCGCCCGGTCCCAGGGCACGCGGGCGCTCTGCGTTCTCGCCTGGTTGGTCCTCGGCTGGCACCTGGTGCGGCGGTGACCCATTCCCTCGACGTGGCCCTCTGGTCGCTGCTCGCCGCGGCACTCGTGGCCTTGACGCTGCTCGGGCTGCTCGACCGGGGCCACCCCGTCGCCCGCTTCGGCACCGTGTCCTCCTGGGTGGTGCACCGCCCGTGGTGGCGGGCCGCCGTGCTCCTCGGCTGGATGTGGCTCGGCTGGCACTTCTTCGCCCGCTGATGACGGCCGACCACCACCGAACCGAGAAGCCCGGCGCGCCCGTGCCGACCCGGCCCGGCTCGGCACGGGATCTCGTCCGGAGCGTCGGGCCCGAGATCGTCTCCTCGCTCTCCGACAACGACCCGACGAACGTCGGCACCGCGGCGGCGGTGGGTGCGCACACCGGCTATGCCCTGTCGTGGGTGGCCGTCCTCGTGGCGCCACTCCTGGCCGTCGTCCAGTCCATCGCAGCCCAGCTGGCCACCGTGGCCCGCAACGACCTGCAGACGCTCACGAAGGAGCGCTACGGACGGGGCGTCGCCTGGCTGCTGCTGTGCTCGGTCGTCGTCGTGAGTGTCGTGACGACGGCGGCCGACCTCCAGGCGGGCGCGGCCGGTCTCGGTCTCTTGACCGGCGTCGACGCCCGGTGGTTCGTCGTGCCCCTGGGTGTGGCGCTCGGTGCGCTCCTCGTCGTCGGCCGCTACCGGCACGTGGTCGGGGTCGTGCGCTACCTCCTGGTCGGCTTCCTCGCCTTCGGGGCGGCGGCCCTGCTGGCCCACCCGGACTGGCCCCGGCTCCTCCGGGGGAGCTTGGTGCCCAGCCTCTCGTTCCACCGCGACGAGCTCGTGGGGGTGGTCGCCCTCCTCGGCACGACGCTCACGAGCTACGTGTACGTGTGGGAGACCGTCGGCCGCGGCGTGGAAGAGCGGCCCGACCACCCGGCCGTGCAGCTCCGGCGCATCAGGGCCGGCGCCGTCGTCGGCTCGGTGTTCACCGCGCTCGTCCTCTGGCTCATGGTCGTGGCCTCCGCCGCCACCCTCGGCGCTCACCACGAGTCGGTCAGCTCGGCCGCCGACGTCGCCCGGGCCCTGCGTCCCCTCGCCGGCTCGGCCTCGTCCGACCTGTTCGCCGTCGGGCTCGTCATCTCGGCCCTGGTGGCCCTGCCGGTCCTCATGGCCAGCACCGCCTACGTCGTCGGCGCGCAGTTCGGGTGGCGGCGGGGGCTCTCCGAGGGGATCGGCTCGGCGCCGGGCTTCTACGGCGCGCTCGTCGTGTCGATCGGCATCGCGCTGGCCGTGAGCCTGGCCCACGTCTCGGTCGTCGGCATGCTCGTCGTGGCCAGCGTGGCGGGCGGGCTCGGCACACCGGTCGGCCTCGTCCTCCTCGTCAGCCTCGCCGGCGACCATGCGGTCATGGGCGACCGCCCGATCTCGAGACGGCTCCGCCTGGCCGGCTGGGTGGTCACGGCCTTCATGAGTGCCGTCGGGTTGCTCTTCCTCGTCGGGGCGCTCGCCGGCCGGCTCTGAGCCGGGCCGCACCAGGCCCTCGAAGTCCACGTCAGGGGCCGTGTGCATCCCCCGTCGGGGGTCTTACCGTCGTCTTAACTGGGTCACATAGTTTGGTCTCGCATGGCGCGCAAGCTTCCAAACGAAGATGGACTTCGCGCGCTCGGCGCGCAGGTCGCCGGCGAGGGTGAACCCGGGGAGGTTCGGGTCGACGCGCCCGACGCCGCGGCGCCGAGCAGCGCCGCCGTCGCCAACGAGTCGGAGAGCAACGGCGCCGGCGGCACGAAGATCGCCAACGAGGAGCGGCTGCTGGCCCTCGGCCGGGAGGTGGACGGAGCCAAAGGCGGCGGCGGGGGCCGACGCTCCGGGCGCCACGCCGCGCCCAAGCGGCACCGGGCCCTCAAGTGGAGCCTCGGCATCGTCGCCCTCGTGATCGTGCTCGTCGCCGGGGCCATCGGCGGCTACGCCTGGTACCTGAACCACGAGATCCACCGGGTCAACGTGAAGGGCCTGACCGACAGCCCGATTGCCGGCGCCGAAGCCGGGACCGAGAACATCTTGATGGTCGGTTCCACCTCGCGCTGTGCCCTCAAGGTCCAGAACCCGGCCTACGGCCTGTGCTCCCAGGGGGTGACCGGCGTCAACAGCGACGTCGTCATGATCCTCCACCTGAACGCCAACGCGCTGGGCGGCCCCAGGGTCTCGATCCTCTCGATCCCCCGCGACCTGTTCGTGCCGAACGCCCGGGCGGACGGAGCCAACAAGATCGACGCCGCGCTGGTCGAGGGTCCGAGCCAGCTCGTGGCGGCCATCGAGGAGGACTTCGGGATCCCGATCCAGCACTACGTGGAGCTCAACTTCGACAGCTTCGCCGGCGTGGTCGACGCCCTCGGGGGCATCAACATGTACTTCCCCGAACCGGTCTACGACGCCTACTCGGGCCTGAACATCCAGACGACCGGCTGCCTCCACCTGAACGGCACCCAGGCGCTCCAGGTCGTGCGGGCCAGGCACCTTCAGTACAAGGGCCCGGGCATCACCACCCCCTACCCGCAGTACTGGCCCCAGGAGGCGCAAAGCGACCTGGCCCGCATCCGTCGCGACCACGAGTTCCTCCGGGTGCTCGCCGCGGCCGTGGCCAAGCGGGGGCTCTCCAACCCGGTGACCGACAACCAGCTCGTGAGCGCGGTGGCCGGCCAGCTGACCGTGGACAACGGGATGTCGGCGACGCACATGCTGAACCTCGTGCTCACGTTCCACGGGGTGAACGTGGACGGCTCGCCGCAGCTCACCATGCCGGTCCTCGTCGACCAGTTCGGCGACTACGTCTACCAAGGCGGTGACTACGGGGACATCGAGTTCCCCGACCAGCCGCTCGACCAGTCGGTCGTCGACCAGTTCCTGGGGGTCACGGCGGCCACGAACACGATGGACGGCACGCCGTTGCCCAAGCGCTCGGCGGTCACCGTGTCCGTGCTGAACGGCTCCGGGGTCACGGACCAGGCGACGACCACCGGCCAGGCGCTCAGCCAGCTCGGCTTCAAGGTGCTGGGCGTCGGTGACACGGCCCCGGTCGGCGAAGAGGCCGAAACGGTCGTCACCTACGCCCACAAGACGCCGGTGGACGAAGCGGCCGCGGAGGCAGTCGCCCGCAGCCTCACCGGCTCGGTCGTCATGGCGCTCGGCCCGACCACAGACGGCGCCGAGGTCACCGTGACGACCGGCACCAACTTCACGGTCAGCCCTCCGCCGGTGGCGACGCCCCCGGCAACCACTGGCTCGACGGCGGCCCCGACCGGTGCCGCCAAGAAGCCGGCGAAGGGCCGCGGGGGAACGGCGAGCACCGCGGCGAGCACCGCCCCGGCGCCGACCACCACGACCACGACACCGCCGTCGATCGCCAACGGGACCTTCAGCCAGCCCAGCCAGTCCGTGGAGCCGTTGGCCCCGTGGGACCCGCGGTCGTGCACGCCCAGCGGAGGCGAGGGACCGTAGCGGGCGGCCCCGGCCGTAGCTCCGGGGGAGGATCGGCACGCGGGGAGCCGCCAGCTCCGGATGACCCCCCGGCGATCGACCGTTACGGGACGCGGCGTTGCGACGTTGTGCGGGCGTGAAGGAGCTCCAGCTCCTCACCGAGAACGTGACGGACGCGGGCCCTGAAGGCCGGGTCGGCCAGCCGCCGCTCGACGACCTCGACGACCGCCGGTCCGAGTCCAGCCACCACCGGTGCCCGGTGCCCCGGAGCCTCGGCGTGGGACGCGGGAGCCAACCCTCGACCCGGTGTACCGACGGCGAAGCGGGCCCGGGCGGCCGACACGGAGAAGACCGACAGGAACGAGCCGATGGAACCGATGGAGAGGAACGAGCCGATCGACCCGATCGAGAGCGAGGCGCCGATCGACCCGATGGACATGAAGGAGCCGACCGAACCGATCGACATGAACGACCCGACCGAACCGATCGACATGAACGAGCCCACCGACCCGATGGAGAGGAAGGAGCGCCGGCTGCCGAGCGAACGGTCGGCCCGGTCGGTGGCCGCCGGTTGGGCGAGGTCCCCGTTCCGCTCGATCAGCGTCCGGTCCACCTCCCCATCATGACGGAGTCGGCGGCGGCTCACCAGGCTCGGCCCACAGCTGCTCGGGCTCGAGACCCTTCGTCTCGGGCAGGAACGCCAGGAGGGCTGCGGCCGGCAGCATCGGGAAGAAGGTGATGGCCGCCGCCCAGCCGGCGGCGTTGCCCGGGTTGGCGTCGGCCAGCGCCCCGAAGACGAGGAGCCCGGTCACCGCACCGAGCACGCCGGCGGCCACCGTCCATCCCGAGACCGAGGCCCGCACGGCCGTCGGGAAGAGCTCGTTCACGAGGGCCCCGGCGCCCGGGGCGAGCACCCCCCCGGCGAGCACGCCGGCCACGTAGCCGATGAGGAGTCCGGGCGTCGACCCGCTGTAGGTGAGCACGCCGAAGCAAGCCAGGCCGACCATGGCGATGGCCACCGCCGGGCGTCGGCCCAGCCGGTCGGCCAGCGCCCGGCCAGCCAGGAGGCCGAGGAGGCCGGTGAACCCGGCGGCCACGACCATGGCCGAGGTGACGAGGCCTGACTGGTGCCGCACGTTCTGGGCGTAGAGGAAGACGAAGCTGTTGGCCGGCCCGGTGATGATCGAGATGGCGAAGGTCACCGCGGCCACGATGAGCAACCGGCGGCGGAACGGCCGGGCGACCGGACCGAGCACAGGCGGGCGGTGCTCGGTCGCGGTGACCGCCTCGTAGCGCTCGGGCTCGCGCACCCGTCGGGCCACGAGCGGGAGCAGGACGAGCGGCACAGCGGCGAGGGCGAAGACGCCCCGGAAGCCGAGCGTGGTGTGGCCCGCACTGTGGATGAGCGCGGTGATGCCGGCGCCCACGCCGTAGCCGGCGGCGATCATCGCCACCGCCTTGGTCCGGTCCGAGGACGGCGTGAGCTCGGCTGCCGAGACCGAGGCCACGCCGTTGCCGGCGCTGAGGAGCGGCCGGCCCAAGGCGAAGATGGCGACGAACCACCAGTACGAAGGGCTGAGAGCGGCGAGCACCGTGAAGAGGAGGCCGAACGCGGCGAACGCCACGAGGGTCGACCTCCGCCCGAAGCGGTCGGCCAGGCCGGCCAACGGCAGGCCACCGAGCGAGGCGAGGCGCAGGACGGCCAGGCCGATACCGAGCATGGTGCCCGAGAGACCGGCCTGGTCGGAAAAGGACGTGCCATGGGTCATGTGGCCGAAGCTCTTGGCCACGTCGCCGAGGGCGGCGACCGCGCCGAACTGGCCGAACCCGATAGCCACGGCCACGAGGCCCACCGCCACCACCGGGGGCGAGTTCCAGGCGTGGAGCGAGAGCGCCGGCCGGGCCTCCCCGCCGGGCGGCGGACGGGGTGCTCCCCGGTCGGACGGGGCCGGTGCGGCGGGTCGGGGGGCACCACCGGAGGAGGCCGCGCCCATGGGGTCCATTATCGGCGGCCCGCCGGGCAGCTGAGACTTCGTCGGCCCCTACGATGACGCCGGAGCGGGGACCGGGGTACGTGAGCGAACGACCGACGACCGAGATCGAGGGCTGCCGGCGATCCCACGCCCGGCTGCTCAGCCGCTTGGCCGGGTTGGACGACGCCACGGCCCGCCAGCCGAGCCTGCTGCCGGGGTGGAGCGTGGGCCACGTGCTCACCCACCTGGCCCGCAACGGCGACAGTGTGGTGCGGCGCCTCGAGGGGGCGGCCCGGGGCGAGGTGGTCGACCAGTACGTGGGCGGTCCGGCCGGTCGGGCGGCGGAGATCGAGGCGGGTGCGGGTCGGCCGGCCGGCGAGCTGGTAGAGGACGTGGCCACGAGCGCGGCGCGACTCGACCAGGTGGCCGGGGCTTTCCCCGACGACGCCTGGGGGCGGTTGACGAGGGACGTGAGCGGTGAGGAACGGCCGGCCGCCACCACCCTCTTCTCGCGCTGGCGTGAGGTGGAGGTGCACCACGCCGACCTCGGCCTGGGCTACACGCCGGCCGACTGGCCGCCCGAGCTGGTCGTCCGCTGGCTGCCGAGGGAGTTGGCGGTCCTCGGCGAGCGGGCCGATCCGACCGAGCTCTTGGTGTGGGTGCTCGGGCGGGGTCCGGCGCCGACCCTCGGCCCCTGGTGAAGGTGGCGTGGCGCGGGGCTCAGCCCCGACGGTGATCGCCGCTGGCCGCCGAGGTGTCGTTCCCGCCCGCGTCACCCGACCGGGTCGCCTCGGGCGCTTCGCCGTCGACCACGACCTCGCGGTGCTGAGGCCCGACACCGGATCGAGTCGGGACCGGCGCGGGCGGTGGCGCGGTCTCGAAACGCTCGGCCGCCTCGCCCTGCACGAGCTGGCTCCGGCTCAACAAGACGACGCTCGCCACGAGGACGAGGAGGGCGAGGGCTTCGCCGACGACGTCCCTCGGGCTGTGTCGGAGGTTCTCTTGGAACAAGAAGACGCCGAGGAAGCTCGCCACGAGGGGGTCGACGATCGTGAGCCCCGGCTGGGAGGCGGCGAGCGGACCGGCCTGGAAGGCGTTGGACGTGAGGAAAAAGGCCAGGGCCCCGGCGCCGAGCAGCACGTACGGCGACCAGTTGGTGAAGATCCCGTAGGCGCCGCCCGACAGGTGGCCGCTCAGCTCCTTGATCACCGCGGCCACGAGGCCCCACGCGGTCCCGGCCGCTACCGCCAGGAGGGCGGCCTGACGCGGCGGTGACGCGGGGACGCCCGGTCGACGCGGCACCCGGGCGAGGACGCAGAAGAGGGCCACCGTGCCGGCGGCGCCGAGGGCCGCCATCTCCCACAGGGAGTGCGGGGCGTGGTGCGACCCACCGGTCGGGTAGGCGATGGCGAGGAAGACGGCCAGGCCGGCGGCCATGCCGAAGGCGGCCACCCAGTCGCGTCGGCGCACCCGGCCGGGGCTGCGGACGGCCAGGAAGCCGAAGACGAAGAGGAGCTCGGTGGCGATCACCGGCTGGACGAGGCTGAGGCTGCTCACCCGGAGGGCGGCCACCTGGAAGCCGAAGCCGAGGATCATGCAGAGGATCCCGGCGAACCAGATGGGCTTCTTCGCCAGGTAGACGAAGAGCCGCCAGCTGAAGGCGAGCTCGCCCGGCGCCGGGGCAGCGGCGAACCGCTGGGTGATCGAAGCGGTCGAGGTGAAGATGCTCGCGCAAAGGGCGAGGACCAACCCGGTGATCATCGGCTCTTCGGTCTCACGTGCTCGGCGTCGTTCTTCCGTGGATGCAGCCCGCCGTCCCCAGGGTCGTACCTACCCGCCACAACCAACCGTGTCAACACTCGAACGCTTGATCGATTCCCGGGCCCGGCGCTTCCTCCGTCGTCAGCGGCCCGAGAATTTCGGCGGCCGACGACCGGCCGAGGCCGCCACCCCTTCAGCGAAGTCGGCCGTCGCCGCCAGCTGCTGCTGTTCGACCCGCTCGTGGGCCGTGGCCACCCGGACCTGGTCGGCCAGGTCGCCGCGCATGGTCCGCCGGATGGCCCGGACGGCGAGCGGCGCCGAGGCGGCAATCTCGCCCGCCAGCTCGAGCGCCGCCTGTCGCAGGCCCTCGAGCGGGGCCACCCGGTCGCACAGCCCGATGGCGAGGGCCGCCTCGCCGTCGAGCCGGCGCCCGGTGTAGAGCAGCTCGGCCGCCCGCTGGGGACCGACCACCCGGGGCAGCGTCACCGTGATCCCGAAACCGTGGTGGAGGCCCAGCCGGGCGAAGTTGGCGGCGAAGCGGGCCTCCGGGGCGGCCACCCGGAAGTCGGCGGCGAGCGCCACCCCGAGACCACCACCGACGGCCGCCCCCTGCACGGCGGCCACGATCGGGAGCTCGGTCCGGAAGAGCCGGACCGCCTGCTCGTAGAGGTCGTCGGCCGTCGTGAGCGGGGAGCCGCCGGGCGCGGTGAAGTTGGCCCCGGCGCAGAAGTGCTTCCCCTCCGAGGCGAGGACGACCGCCCGGGTGTCGCCGGCCGCCAGGTCCTCGAGGGCCTCGGCCAGTGAGCCGACCAGGGCGGCGTCGAAGTAGTTGTCCGGGGGACGGTGGATCTCGACGAGGGCCACGTGCTCGGCCGCCTCGGTGACGCCCACGTCCCCGAAGCGCCTCTCGGTCACGTCCGGCGCCCCGGAGCGTTCGTCCGCACCTCACAGAACGCGACGCCCTCGTCGACGGCGTGCTCCCGGGGCAGGTCGAGGACCCGCTCGGCCAGGATGTTGCGCTGGATCTCGTCGGTGCCCCCGGCGATCGAGTGACCGGGCACCGAGACGATGATCTCGGGGATGAGACCCCCGAGCGGTCCGTCCTCGCCCGAGAGCATCCCGTGGGCCCCGGCGATCTCGGCGTGGGTCGACGCGCAGCGCCGGGCGAGGTCCGACGCCGCGAGCTTGCCGAGCGAGCCCTCGGGACCGGGCGGTCGGCCGCCGGCGAGGGCCACCCGGGCCCGCTCCGCGTTCCACCGGGCCATGCGCTCGTGGGCCACCACGTCGGCCGCGGCGGCGCGCACCACGGGGTCGACGGCCCGACCGCTCGCCTTGGCCTGGGGCACGACGAGGTCGGCCCGGCCGGCCCGCTGCGGGTACCAGCGGAGCGACCGGGCGAGCTCCTCGGCGTCCTCGGTCGCCTCGGTGGCGGTGCGACCGGGCTTCGGGCGCCGGGCGCCGATGGCCGGCCCGGCGCCGGCCCCACGCTCGAACGTGAGCGTCGTGCGGGCCACGGTCCACCCCTCGTGCACGTCACCGAGGAGGTGATCGGCGGGCACCCGGGCCGCGTCGAGGAAGACCTCGTTGAACGAGGCGTGACCGTTCATCTGGCGGAGCGGCCGTACCTCGACGCCCGGCTGGCCCATGGGCAGGACGAAGCAGGTGATACCGCGGTGCTTCGGCACGTCCCAGTCGGTGCGGGCGAGGAGCAGCCCGTAGCGGGCGAAGCGAGCGCCGGTCGTCCACACCTTCTGCCCGCTCACCACCCACTCGTCGCCGTCGCGCTCGGCCCTCGTCGTGAGGCCGGCAAGGTCCGAGCCGTTCCCCGGCTCGCTGAAGAGCTGGCACCACTTGTCCTCGCCGGTGAGGATCGGCCGCAGGTGGCGTCGCTTCTGCTCGTCGGTGCCGTGGACGAGGATCGTCGGGGCGACGAGCCAGGCGCCGGCCCCCGTCGTCGACGGCCCGACCGCGCCCACCCGCTCGAACTCCTCGGCCACCACCCCGGCCACGTCGGCCGGCAGCCCCCGGCCGTACCAGTCGAGGGGCCACGCCGGCGCCCCCCAACCCGAGTCGGCGAGGAGGCCCCGCCACCCGAGGACCGGTAGCTCGGGGTCGAAATGCTCGGCGAGCCAGGCCGCCACCTCCCGGCGCACGTCCTCCGGCACGTTCGGGTCCATCGTCGCCTCCGTCCAGGGCACCGGGTCGTCCGTGAGCGTACCGACTGGCGCTGGCCGTCGGCCGGTGCCGATCGACGTCGCTCGGGCCAGCGCTACGAGGTCGGCGCGAGGCCGCGACCGAGCTCTCCGACTGGACAGCATCGGGAGGCGGCGTGTACATCGGACAGAAGATCTCGTGTTCGGAGGTGACGCCATGGCACCCGCTTGGCCGACGCTCGCCTACGAGGAGTGGCACGCCACCTGTGACACCCTCCACGCCCACACCCAGGTGCTCGGCAAGCTCTCGGTGGTGCTGGCCCCGCCGGAGCCCCAGCTCCAGCACGCCGCGCTCCGCCTCACCGCCCGAGGGTGGGACACGGCACCGCTGCCCGCACCCGACGGCTCCGGTTCGCTCGTGGTCGCTCTGGACCTGCACGACCACGTCGTGGTGGCCGAGCACAGCGACGGCCGCAGGCACCGGGTCCCGCTCACACCCGACCGCCCGGTGGGCGACGTGACCCGCGAGCTCCTGGCGGCCGTCGACCAGCTCGTCGGACCCGTCCACATCGACCCGCGGCCCCAGGAGGTCCCGTGGAGCGCGCCCCTCGACGAGGACCGCGAGCACGCCACCTACGACCCGGCCAGCGTGGCGACCTACTTCGCCATGGCGACCCAGGCGGCCCTCGTCCTGGCCGCGGTGCGCGCCCCCTACCGAGGCCGCTCGACGCCGGTCAACGCCTGGTGGGGGACGTTCGACCTCGCGGTGAGCCTCTTCTCCGGCAAGCCCAATGACCCGCACACCGACGACTACATCATGCGCAACGCCGGTGACGCCCAACAGATCGAGGTGGGCTGGTGGCCCGGTGACGGTCGCTACCCCCGGCCGGCCTTCTACGCCTTCGCGATGCCCCCTCCCGAGGGGTTCGAGACGGCCAAGCTCTCACCTCCGGCGGCCCACTGGGACTCGGACCTGGGTGAGTACATCTTGGACTGGGACGACGTCCGCACCGCAGCCGATCCCCACCGCGCCGCGCTCGACTTCGGTCTCACGGCGATCCACCACGCCTGCATCGTCTGTGGCTGGGACCCCGCGCTCGCCGCCAGCGCCGAGGGCGTCCCACCACCGGTGTCCTGACGGTCCGGGCCGGGACCGACAGCTCGGCCCTACCTGACCATCACGACGTCGGCGCCGAGACGGCGGTAGGTGATCTCGGCTCGGGCGTCCCGGCTGGCCAACAGGGCGTGGTGGTCCAGCGCGGTGAGGGCGACCCACGCGTCGTAGGCAGCCCCGCCGACGACCCCGGAAGCCGCGAAGAGCTCGGGCGCCCGTCGCCAGGTGGCCGGCCGTGGGGCCAGCGGCGCCGAGAAGTTCGACGCCAAGAGGCGGGTGGCGTCAGCCGGCGACACCCTGGCCGCGCCGGGCAACCGGGTGAGAACGGCGTACGTCTCGATCCAGGCGTGACCGCACAACGAGAGCTCCCGCCCAGCGCGCCACTCGGTCGCCGTCACGTGGGCTTCGTGGTTCCGCAGCACGAGCGGCACCGCCAGGCTCGTGTCGGCCGCGAGGACCCGCCTAGCGCCGGCCGGCATCGAGTAGAGCGAAGACGTCCTCGTCGGTGACGGAACGGTCGCTGTCCGCCACCAGCCGACCGTTCTCCTCCACGAGACGGGCGGACCGGCCCCGGGGCACCAGCATGAGCCCGCTCCCGTAGACGGACACGTCCACGACCGTGCCCGGTGCCAGCCCGAGGGCCTCCCGCAGCGCCTTTGGTACGACGATCCGACCGGCCGCGTCGATGGTCGTCTCCATGGCACTAGTCTACCATCACAATGGCATCTGAGTACCATGAGCCGGTGGTGGCCACGGGCCCACTCACTGGCGTCCGGGTGGTGGAGTTCGCCCAGGTGCTCATGGGCCCCTATGCCGGCCAGCTCCTGGGCGACCTCGGGGCCGACGTGGTGAAGGTGGAGGACCGGGCGGGCGACGGCAGCCGGGTCCTGGGCGGCGGAGCGCACCCGCACCTCTCGGGTGTCGGGCTCAACCTGCACCGGAACAAGCGGTCCATCGCCCTCGACGCCAAGCCGGACGCCGGCCGCGAGGTCCTGCTCCGCCTCCTCGAGCGGAGCGACGTGTTCATCACGAACTTCCGCCCGGAGGCCCTCGAGCGGCTACGCCTCACCTATGACGACGTGGCGGCGGCCTGTCCCCATCTCGTCTACTGCGAGGCTCACGGGTTCCGCTCGGACTCGGCCGACCGTGACCTCCCGACCTACGACGACATCATCCAAGCCTACACCGGTCTCCCCTCGCTCAACGCGGCAATGGGGCTCGGCACCTCGTTCCTGCCGATGGTGCTCGCCGACAAGGTCTCGGGGATGACGATCGCCTCCGCCGTCCTCGCCGGCCTCTACCACCGGGCGCTCACCGGCGAAGGGCAGCGCATCGAGGTGCCGATGTTCGACACGGTCCTCGCCTTCGCCCTCACCGAGCACCTCGCCCGGGCCGCGGTACCCGGCCAGCCGCCCGGGTACGGGCGGGCCCTCAGCGCCCACCGCGGCCCGCACCGGACCCGGGACGGTTACGTGGCCGTCATGCCCTACGTCGACAAGCACTGGCGGGCGCTCTTCGCCGCGGTGGGCTGCGAGGAGAAGCTCGAGCAGCCGTGGTTCAAGGACCTGCGGGCCCGCCTGACGCATCCCGACCAGGTGGCGAGCGAGCTGGCCGAGATCCTGGGCGGGCGGACGACGACCGAGTGGTTGGAGCTGTGCGCCGAGATCGGCGTGCCGGCCGCGCCGGTCCCCGGCCTCGACGAGCTCGTCGAGGACGAGGCCCACCACCGCGGGGTCCTGGTCGAGGCGGAGCACCCGGTCATCGGCCGGTACCGGCACATCCGCCAGCCGGTCGTCTTCTCGGCCACCCCGAGCGATCCCCGTCGGCCGGCCCCGCTCATCGGGCAGGACGGCGTCGAGGTGCTCACCGAGCTGGGCTACGGCGAGGACGAGATCGCCGCGCTCCTGTCCGACGGCGTCCTGGCCGTCGACCCGGCCGACCTCGGCCACGCCTAGGGGCCGGTGGCGGCCCTCGCCCCCCGTGGCCAAGATGGCGGCGACAGAGGGAGGACACCATGACCCACGACATCAAGGCCGAGACCGTCAGGATGAACGGCTACGGCGGCGACGAGATCGAGGCCTACCTCGCCCATCCCCTCGACGGCGGTCCGTTCGGTGGTGTGGTCGTCATCCACCACATGCCGGGCTACGACGAGACCACGAAGGAGATCACCCGGCGCTTCGCCGTCAACGGCTACAACGCGCTCATGCCCAACCTCTACTGGCGCGAGGCCCCCGGGGCCAGCCCCGACGACGCCGCGGCGACTGCCCGGGCGGCCGGGGGCGTGCCAGACGAGCGGCTGGTGGGCGACGTCGACGGCGCCGCCCACTTCCTCCGGGCCATGGGCTCGTCGAACCACAGGATCGGGACCATCGGCTACTGCTCGGGCGGGCGCCAGTCGTTCCTGGCCGCCTGCTCGCTCAAGCTCGACGCCGCCGTCGACTGCTACGGCGCCTTCGTGGTCGGCGCGCCGCCCGAGGGGGCGCCCCTCAAGGTGGGGCCCATCCTGCACCTGGCCAAGGACCTGTCCTGCCCGCTGCTCGGACTCTTCGGCGCCGACGACCAGTTCCCGACGACGGCCGAGACGGCCGAGCTCGAGCAGGCGCTCACCGCGGCGGGGAAAGACTTCGAGTTCCACACCTACGAGGGGGCGGGTCACGCCTTCTTCTCGGTCGACCGGCCGGCCTACCGGCCCGAGGCCGCGGTCGACGGCTGGGCCAAGATCTTCGACTTCTTCGGCCGCCACCTCACCTGAGCGCCCGATCACGACAAGGAGCACCGCCATGTGCACGTACGACACGACGAAGCTGACCGTGACCGGGAGCGGCAAGGGGGCCACCGGCTGGTTCACGCTCCGCGACGCGCAGATCTACTTCGACCACCCGGTCCATGCCCCCTACGACCACAGCCTCAACATCGACCTCTTGAACGCCGAGCTCGGCCCGAGCGCCCGGGTGGCCCTCGAGCTCGACCCGCACTCGGCCCGGGACCTGGCCGAGTCCATCCTCGCCGCCCTCGACCGGGCGCCAGCGGGGCTCTTCCCCGCGTCCACGGGGACGGCCGCCGCCCGCTGACGCCGACCCCGCCACCGGGGGACGCCCGGTGGAAGGATCTGACCGGTGGAGCGGACTGACCGGCGGACCTTCCTCGTCAACGGGGTCAAGGTGACCTCGGCGGCCGCCGCGGCGGCGGCCGTGCTCCCGACGGTGGCCGCCGGGGCCGCCGAGGGGAGCGTCGACCCGGTCCGGACCGGTTCGTCGTCGGGCGCCGGCCGGCCCACGGGGCTCACCGTGAACGGTCTCGAAGAACCGGTCGGGGTGGACCCCGACGACCTCTCGTTCGCCTGGACGCTCACCGACCGCCGTCGAGGGGCCCGGCAGTCGGCCTACCGGGTCGTCGTCCGCCGGACGGGGACGGCAGAGACGGTGTGGGACAGCGGCCGGGTGTCGTCGGCCCGGCAGGCCTTCGTCCCCTACGGCGGGCCGTCGCTCGACGCCGACACCCGCTACGTCTGGACGGTGGCCACGGCCGACGGGACGGGCACCTTCGGGCCGTTCGCGCCAGCCCGGCCCTTCCGGACCGGGCTGCGCGAGAAGGACTGGCGGGCCGTCTGGCTCGGGACCGGCCCGAGCACGAGCTTCGTGTACACGTACCTCCGACGGGAGTTCACGCTCACGTCGAGCCCGCTCACGGCGGCCACGGCCTACGTGGCCGGGGCCCACAAGTATCAGTTGTGGGTCAACGGCACCCTGGCCGACACCGGACCGAGCTACTCCTACCCCGACGAGCAGTACTACCAGGCCACCGACCTGACGGCGCACCTGCGAGCCGGGCAACGCAACGCCGTCGGGCTCCTCCACTACTGGCACGGCGAGGGCAGCGGCCGTCCGGCCTCCTTCCCCGGCGTGCTCGCCCAGGTCTCGGTGCACCACGCCGACGGCCGCGACGAGGTGGTGGGCACCGGGGCCGACTGGCGGCAACGGCCCGGCGAGTGGCTGCCCTCAGCCGTGCGCAACGGGTCGAGCAACGACTACGTCGAGATCATCGACGGCCGGGCCACGCCGCTCGGCTGGTCCTCACCGGGCTACGGCGACGGCGACTGGTCGGCCGTCTCGGTGCTCGGACCGGTGGGCACAGCCCCGTTCACCGATCTCTACGCCCAACGGTCACGCATCGACGAGCACCCGGTGGCCCCGGTCAGCCTGCGCACGCTCCCCTCCGGCGCGGTGGTGGCCGACTTCGGGCAGATCCTGGCCGGGCGGCCGGTGGTCGACTTCCACGGGGGCGTGGCCGGACGGACCGTCAACCTGCACGTCGGCTATCTCCTCGACCAGGACGGCCACGTCTCGACCACCCACGGCACCCAGGGGACGGACCTCAGCTTCACCTACATCCAGCGCGACGGCCCCCAGACGTTCCTCCCCTACACCTTCCTCGGCTTCCGCTACCTCCAGGTCGACGGCGCAGGCGAGCCCCTCACCGCCGACGACGTCTCGATGGTGGCCCGGCACGCGGCCATGCCGGCCGTGGCCCCGGCCACGTTCCTCTCCTCCAACGAGACGCTCGACCGGGTCTTCGCCCTCTGCGCCCACTCAGGCCTCTACGCCAGCCACGAGCAGTTCGTCGACACCCCGACCCGGCAGAAGGGCCAGTTCCTCTCGGACTCGACGAGTGAGTCACAGGTGATCATGCGGACCTTCGGCGACCGCAACCTGAGCTGGCAGGGCCTCCGGGACTTCGCCCGATCCCAGGCCCGCTTCTGGCCCGACGGCCGGGTGAACGACGTCTACCCCGACGGGAACGGGGCCACCGACATCCCTGACTTCACCGAGCTCTTCCCCGAGTGGGTCTGGCGCTACTACGTCCACACCGGTGACACCGCCACCGTCGAGGAGCTCTACCCGACGCTGCGCCGCATCACGGACTACGTGTGGGCGGCCGTCGACCCGACGACCGGCCTCGTCACGAACCTGCCGGGCGGCGGCTCGGACTACCAGTACGGGCTCGTCGACTGGCCGCCCCAGATGCGCTACGGCTACGACATGGCCACCGCGGCCCGCACGACGATGAATGTCCTCGCGGTCAACGCCTGCAACCGGGTCGCCGCGTTCGCCGACATCGTGGGTGACACCACGGCGTCCTCCACCGAGGCCGCCCGGGCCGCGGCCCTCACGGCGGCGATCAACGCCCACCTCGTCAACGCCGACGGCCTCTACGTCGACGGCTTGGAGGACGACGGCTCGCCGAGCACCCATGTCTCGCAGCAGGCCAACGCCTTCGCCCTCACCTACGGCGTCGTGCCGACGGAGTCCTCCACCGGCTACGGCGTCTTCACGAGCCCGGTGGCCAAGGTCGGCCGTCACGTCGCCTCCCTCGGCGTCGCCATGGGACCGGACCACGGGCTCGAGCTCGTGCGGGCGCTGCACGCGGCCGGCATGGATGGTGCGATGGTGAAGACGTTGACCGATGCCGGCTCTCCGGGTTGGGCCTACATCCTGGCCCACGGGGGCACGTTCACCTGGGAGAGCTGGACCCCGAGCGACCTCGAGGGGGACAGCATGAGCCACGGCTGGGGCTCGGGTGCTCTCGTGGCGATGCAGGAGCACCTCCTCGGGATCGAGCCGCTCCCCCCGGGTACGCTCCCCGGCCCGCCGGTGGCCACCCATCTTGTGGTGGCCCCGCCGCTCGACGCCATCCGGCACGGCGCACGCTCATCGGAGCGCCTCACGTTCGCCAGCGGCACCGCACCGACGACCTCGGGTCCGGTCACGCTCGCCTGGCGCAACAGCGCTCTCAACCGCAACACCGACCGCCTCGCCCTCTCGCTCACCCTGCCGGCGAACAGCCGGGCCCGGCTGGAGTTGCCGGCGGCCGGGCCCGGCTCGGTCACCGAGAGCGGCCGCCAGGTGACGCAGGCGACTGGCGTGAGCGTCGAGGACACGAGCGTGCCGGGGGTATTGACGCTCCTCGTCGATGCGGGGAGCTACCGCTTCGAAGCGGTGGGCACGGCATACGTCTGACCCTCCCTCGCGGCGGCACAGCGCCGGGGATCAGGAGATCGTGATCGACAGCTGCTCAGTCGCCGTGCTGGGGGCCCGGGGTCTGGTCGCGGCCCTCGAGTCTTTGACTCGCACCGTGAAGTCGAACGTCCCGGTTTTCGTCGGCGTGCCCGAGATCGCGCCGGTGGCCGGGTCGAGCGTGAGGCCCTTGGGCAGCTTCCCGGCGCCGCTCACCAGCTTCCAGTGGTAGGGCGGATTCCCACCCTCAGCCCAGATCGTCGACGCATAGGGCTGGCCAAGGCTCCCGGCGGGCAACGAGGTCGTGACGACGCCAAGGGCTCCGCTGGAGGACGTCTCGATCAGGGTCTGATTTCCGTCGGCCAAGTAGCCCACCGCCGTGCAGCTACTGGCGGTGGCACAGGTGACCCCCTTCAGGGTCTGGGCGAACGTACCCGGCGGGCTGTAGAGCGCTGACCACGTGGTCCCGTTCCAATATTCGATGGGTGCGGCCTGCTCGCCACCCACCGCCACACAGCTGTTCGTGCTGGTGCACGACACACCGAAGAGCCGACCGTCGCCTGGGCTGGGCACGACCGACCACGCCGCACCGTTCCAGGACTCGGTCAGCGTCGCCCCAGTCGAACCGTTGGCATACTCGCCCACCGCCATGCAGCTGCTCGGTCCGGTGCAGGACACACCTTCCAGGGCGTTCCCACCGGCGGGGGAACCGGGGCTCGGGCTCGGCACGACGGTCCACGCGCTCCCGTTCCACGATTCGACGAGCGTGTACCAATTGCCTGACTGCTCGGTCGCGCCGACGGCCATGCAGCCGTCCGGCCCGGTACACGAGACGCCGTAGAGCTCGTTGCCCTCACCAGGGCTGGGGCTGGGCACGACCGACCACGACGTCCCGTCCCAGGACTCGACCAGGGTCGCCCAGGAACTCGCGTCCTGGGCCACGCCGACAGCGACACAGTTCGCCGGACCGGTACATGACACGCCGTTCAAGATGTTGGTTCTCGAAGCGGGGCTGGGGCTGGGCACGACGGTCCACGAGGCGCCGTCCCAGGCCTCGACCAGGGTCTCGTCGGTCTCACCGGCGAGGTCGGCGCCCACGGCCACGCAGGTGCTGGGGCCCGTGCACGAGACGCCGTTCAGCGTGTTGGCCGCGCTGCCGAAGCCCGTGCCCGGGCTGGGGCTTGGGAGGATCGTCCACGAGGCGCCGTCCCAGGCCTCGACCAGGGTCTGTTGCTGGATCCCGCCGTCGTCGTAGCCCACCGCGATACAGCTGGTTGGACCGCCACAGGAGACCCCGTTGAGCACGTTCCCCACATCGGGGCCGGCCGGGCTGGGGCTCGCGACGAGCGACCACGACGTCCCGTCCCACGACTCGGTCAGGACCTGGATCCCGCCGCCCACGACGGACTGGCCGGTGTCCGTGCAGCTCGCCCCGTCGCACGAGACGGCGTCGAGCTGGTCGCCGCCGCCGCCCGGGCTGACCGCCGACGTGACCGTCCACGACGTCCCGTCCCACGTCTCGGCCAGCGTCTCTTGTGCCGGTCCGGTACCGTCGTCACCGACTGCGAGGCAACTGTTCGGCCCGGCACAGGACACACCGTTGAGCTCGTTGTGACCGCTGTCCGGGCTGACCGCCGACGTGACCGTCCAGGACGTCCCGTCCCACGACTCGGCCAACGCTTCCTGCGTCGATCCCGTGCTGTCGGTACCGACCGCGACGCAGCTGTTCGAGGCGGCGCACGACACGCTGTTGAGCTCGTTCGTGCTGCCTCCCGGGCTCGGGCTGCTCACGACCACCCACTGCCAGCCCGGGCCGGGCGAGAACTCGACCAGAGTCTGGTTGCCGACGGTCCCGACCGCCCAGCACGCCCCCGAGCTCAGGCAGGTCACCGCCTGCAGTTGGCCCATGGTGTACCGGTTGACCTGTTGAGCGAAGCTCCAAGCCGACCCGTCCCAGTCTTCGACGAGGGCTTGCTGCTGCGAGCCGTTCCAGTAGGAGCCGACGGCGACGCAGTTCGTCGTGGCGGAGCAGGACACGCCGTGCAGCTCGTAGTTCGTGCTGCCCGGGTTGGGACTCGGGACGATGGACCACGACGTGCCGTCCCAGGACTCGACCAAGGGCTGCTCCTGCGTTCCCGAGGTTTGGTAGTAACCCACCGCCATGCAGCTGCTGGGGCCGCTGCATGACACCCCTTCGAGGTCGTTGACGTAGAGACCGACGGGGCCTTCACTCGGGCTTGGTGTGACCGACCACGAAGTCCCGTCCCAGGTCTCGGCCAGCGTCCCAGTGTCTGTGTCGCCGACGGCCATGCAGCTGCTCGCACCGGTACAGGACACGTCGTTCAACTGGTCGTAGTACGCGCTGTTGTTGGGGCTGGGCACGATCGCCCAGTCCGAGGGAGCCGCCGCTGCCGCCCCGGTGACGACCACGGCGCCGACGAGGCTGGTCACGCCCACCACCGCGAGCATCAGGGCCCAGCGGCGGGTGGGACGGCGGTGGTCACCGCCGAGAGTCCGCACGTGTCGCCTTCGAGTAGCCATGCCCCGCTCCAACATCTTCTGACCCGCTATTGCAATACTTCTGACCTTCTATTGCAACATAGACGACCACGAGGCACTGTCCGTCCACCGAGACGGCGGCCACCTGGTGACGAAGCTCACCCGGTCCCACTCGCCTCCTCGCCGGACCCGGCCCTGACCTCGCGGACGACGTTGGCCCCCTGGTCGCTGAAGTACACGTCGCCGGCCTGGTCCACGGCCACACCGGAGGGATAAGTGATCGTGCTCAGCACCCACTTCGTCCCGTCGGACTGGCTTCCCGTGGGCACCGCGCCGACCAAGGTGTACATGGCGTTCGACTGGACGCTCCGGCCGAACACGGACCCCGTGCCGGCGGCGACGAAACGCACGGCCCGGCTGTAGGTGTCGGCCACGAACAGGTCGCCCCGGGCGTCCACCGCCAGGCCGTAGGGGAAGTTGAGCTCCCCGACGGGGCTCGTCGCCGGGAGTCCGTCGGTCAGGTAGGGGCCGTAGCCACCGTCGCCGGCGACCGTGGCGATGTCGCCGGCGGCGATCGGCACGCCGAAGTAGGTGCCCGAGACCGCGGCCACGACCCGCACCGTGCTGTTGCCCCGATCGGCGATGTAGAGGTTGCCCGACCCGTCGACGGCCACCGCCGTGGGCGGCCCGAGCTCGGCCGAGCTGGCCGGTCCGCCGTCACCCGAGGCGCCGCAGGTGCCCGTACCGGCCACGACCTCATACGGCGCGGTGGTGTCGACGCGCGTCGGCCCGCCTGAGCCGCGGACCTCGAGCACCCGACAATTGCCGGTGTCAGCCACGAACACGTCGTCCGACGGGTCCACCGCCACACCAGACGGCTGGCGCAGCTGGCCGAAAGGCGCCGTCACGCTGATCTCTGCGTCCCCGGCTGTGCCATCACCGAGGAAGCTCTGGGGCGCCTGGCTCTTCGCCGCCTTCGCCGCGAGCACGACCACCCGGTTCGCCGTGGCGAGCGCGATGAAGAGATCGCCGTAGCGATCCACCGCCACCCCCGTCGGGAAGCCGATGTCGGTCCTCGTCAACGTGCTCTTCACCCCGGCACAGGTACCGCCGGCCACTGTGTAGATGCGGTGGGCGTCCATCGAGATCCCGTACTGGACACCCGAATGCGCAGGCACCTCACGTACCCGGCAGTTGCCCGTGTCGGCGATGAAGAGGTCACCGGCACCGTCGACGGCGATCCCCTCGGGACCGTCGAGTGAGGCCCGGGCCGCTGGTCCGCCGTCCCCGCCGAACGCCGGACGGCCCGTGCCGACCACGGTGACGACCGTCGTCCCCGTCGCCCCGGCCGGGACGCCCGCTCCCGACACGAGCGCCGCCAGCAGGCCCATCGCCAGGGTGCCTACCAGCAGGCGTCGCGCCACATGGTCCCGGTGCCGGGCTCGGCGCATCGGGCGCACGATATCGGAGCGGCCCAGCACGGAGCGGGGTACCGGCGACCTACGGACCGGCCTCGGCCTCTCGCGCCTTGTCCCGGGGCATCTGGGCCCGTTCGGCCATGTCGCGCCGGGCGGCGTTGGCGTCGGCCTGGTGGGCGGTGAGCGCCATGAGGTCGGTCGACATCTTCCAGTGCAGCCGCAGACCCATAAGCTCCCAGGCCCGCGACACCAGGTGCTTCGTGGCCATGAGGGTGGAGAGCGGCGCCCGGGCGATGTGGCGGGCCAGCTCCTCCACCCGGCCTTCGAGCTCGTCGATCGGCACCACCTCGTTGACCATCCCGAACCGGAGGGCCTCCTCGGCCGTCACGGTCTGGGCGGTGTAGAGGTACTGGTAGGCCCGCTTCCAGTTCATGAACAGCCAGGGCTCGATCATCGTCTCGCCGCCCGGGAAGCCGAGGCCCTGCACGAGCGGCATCTGGAAGAACGCGTCCTCCGAGGCGATCGTGATGTCGGGGATGAGGGCCCAGTAGGTGCCGCCGCCGAGGGCGTAGCCGTGCACCTGGGCGATGGTGGGCTTCGGGAACTCCCAGAGGCGGAGCACCGGCCACAAGAAGAGGTCGGACTGGGCCTTCCACACGGTGCCCCACTGCTCCATGTTCTCGGTGAACTCGGGCAGGTAGTCGCCCCCGATGGCGTGGCCGGCACAGAACCCCTTGCCGTTGGCCTTGATGACGACGACCTTCACGTCGTAGTCCGCCTCGGCCCGGTCGAGCCCCTCGTCGAACTGGTGGACCATCTCCGAGGACTGGGCGTTGGCCCGCTCCGGCCAGTTGAGGACGATGCGGGCGACGGCGCCGTCCTTCTCGTAGAGGATGCGTCCGAGGTCCACCTGCTCCATCGCCTCACCTCACCGGGCCCGTGGGCGGACCGAGGCCGCAGCGTCGAGCGGTCAGGCGCTCAGCTGGGCCTCGTAGCGTCGCCGCCACTCTTCGCGCGAGACGGTAGCCGTCTCGACGTCGGTCGCCCCGGCCCGGAGGGCGGCCACGGTGGCCTCGGTCCGCGGGCGGTGGGCGAAGGGGTCGAAGCCGATGAAGCGGGCCGAGTTCTCCCAGGTGATCTTGTTGATCTCCTCGTCCGTGGCCCCCGCCGCGGTCAGCTCGGCCAGAACCACCTCGGGGGCGTCGGGCCAGAGCGAGTCCGAGTGGGGGTAGTCGCATTCCCAGGCGATGATGTCGACCCCGATCTCCCGACGGAGCTTCAAGGCCGACGGGTCCGTCACGTAGCAGGCGAGGCAGTGCCGGCGGAAGATGTCGCTCGGCAGGTCGTCGCCGAAGTCGTGCCGCAGCCAGCGCTGGTTCGTGTAGTGGCGGTCGCAACGGTCGAGGTAGAAGGGGATCCAGCCGATCCCGGCCTCGGACCACACCACCTTCAGCTCGGGGAACTTGTGGAAGGCCGGCCCCCAGAGAAGGTCCTGGGCGGCGAGGGCCGACACCTGGGTAGCGAGCACGATCAGGTTGTCGATCGGGGCCTCGGGTGGCGACGAGATGGCCCCGAAGCCCTGGCCGATGTGGAGACACATGGCCATCCCTTCGTCGGAGACGGCGGTGAAGAACGGGTCCCAGAAGTCTGAGTGGTAACTCGGCAGGTCCTGAAGGTGCGGCAGCTCGGGCATGCTCATGGCCACGACGCCTTTGGCCGCCGTCCGGTGCACTTCGGCCACGAGGGCGTCCATGTCCCAGACGGGTGGGATGGCGAGCGGAATGAACCGGCCGGGGTGGGCGGCGCACCACTCGTCGACATGCCAGTCGTTGTAGGCCTGCAGCATGACGAGGGCGAGGTCCTTGTCCGCCGCCCGGTGGAAGGTGTTGGCGCTGAAGCCGGCGAAGGACGGGAAGCACATCGAGGCGAGCACCCCGTTGCGATCCATGTCGCGCACCCGCGCGTGGACGTCGTAGGCACCGGGTCGCATCTCGGCGAACGTCGTGGGGTCCATCCCCCACTCCTCCTTCGGCCACGAGACCACGGCGTTGAGGCCCATCGATCCGGCGGTCACGCCCTGGAAGACCCAGCGCTCCATGCCGTCGTCGCCCTCGACGATCCTCGGGGCGTCTGCGGCGTAGCGGGCCGGGACGTGGCGCTCGAACATGTCTTTCGGCTCGACGACGTGGTCGTCGATGCTGATGAGGATCATGTCGTCGACCTGCATGGCCCCTCCCTTCGGGTCACTGGTCCGGGGCCGGGGGCGCCCCGCCCGGGCCACCACCCCACCGTACGCCGGCGGGGTCGGCGCCGGACCTGAGCCTCCGTCCGCGCAGAATCGCAGTGGGTATAGGCACTATTCTGCCCGATTTCGGGCAGGTGCCTTGCAGTTCCGGCCCACGTTGAGCACAATGCCGGTAATGGCTTCGGGGACGGCGGCGCCGAACGACCTGGTCGAGCACCTGGCCGCGAGCACGGGGCTCCCCGGCGGGGTGGCGGCCCGGGTGGTCGACGAGGTGGTCGAGTACTTCGCCGAGCCGCTCGAGGCGTACGTCCGGCGGCGCCACACCGAGCTCCGACGGGTCGGGCTCGGCAACGAGGCCATCTTCGACCGGGTGGCCGAGGAGCTCGAGCACCGGCTGGTCCAGCCGCCCCGGCTGTCGACCCGCCAGCTGCGGCGCCTGGTCTACGGATGAACCCGGTCGACAGATGAGTCGACAGATGAAGAAGAGAGGGAGGGCCTGAACCATGTGCGGCATCGTCGCCTACGTTGGCACTCGGCCGGCCGTCCCCATCGTGATCGAAGGCCTGCGGCGCCTCGAGTACCGGGGCTACGACTCGGCCGGCCTGGCCGCGCCGGGGAAGGGGGCCCTCCGGGTCCACAAGGTGAAAGGTCGGGTCGACGACCTTGTCGAGCGCCTGCCCCGGCGCATGGCCGCCCAGGTGGCCATCGGGCACACCCGGTGGGCCACCCACGGTGAGCCGAGCGACCGCAACGCCCACCCCCACACCGACACGACCGGGCGCATCGCCGTCGTCCACAACGGCATCATCGAGAACGCGGCGGAACTGCGGGCCAAGCTCAGCGCCGAGGGAGTCGAGCTGGCCTCGGACACCGACAGCGAGGTGCTGCCCCACCTGATCGCCGCGGCGCTGGCGGACGGCTCGGCCGACCTGCCGGTCGCGGTGGCCGCCGCCCTCACCCAGGTGGTGGGCACCTACGGCATCGCGGTCCTCGACGCCGAGTCGCCAGACGAGGTCGTCGTGGCCCGCAACGGCAGCCCGATCGTGCTCGGGGTCGGCAACCGCGAGATGCTCGCCGCCTCCGACGTCGGCGCGCTCGTCAACTACACCCGCCAGGTGGTCCACCTCGAGGACGGGGAGATCGCTGTGCTGCGCACCGGCGGCTACGAGGCCCGCCTCGACGCCCGTATCACCACCCGGGAGCCGGCGACGGTCGACGTCGACGCGGCGGCGTACGAGCTCGGTGCCTACCGCCACTACATGCACAAGGAGATCCTCGAGCAGCCCGAGGCGCTCTCGCGTGCCCTCCTCGGGCGGATCGACGACCGCTTCGCCACGGCCCACCTCGGCGGCCTCGAGCTCTCGCCGCAGGAGAGCCGGGACATCGACCGCATCAAGATAATCGGCTGCGGCTCGGCCTTCTACTCCGGCCAGCTCGGCGCGGGGCTCATCGAGGAGCTGGCCCGCATCCCGGCCAGCGCCGAGTCAGCGGCGGAGTTCCGCTACCGCAACCCGGTCATCGAGCGCCGCACGCTGTACGTGGCCGTCAGCCAGTCCGGCGAGACCTACGACACGCTGGCCGCCACCCAGGAGCTGCGCCGTCGCGGTGGGCGGGTCCTCGGCATCGTGAACGTCGTCGGCAGCGCCCTCGCCCGGGAATGCGACGGCGGCATCTACCTCCACGCCGGGCCAGAGGTGTCGGTCACCTCGACCAAGACCTTCACGGCCACGGCCGTGGCCTTCGCGCTGCTGGCGCTCCACCTCGGGCGGGTCCGGGACCTCTCCCCCGCCGACGGCCGCCGGATCATCGAGGGCCTGCGGGCCCTGCCCGAGCAGGTCCGACAGGTCCTCGACGACGAGCCGGCCATCGCCGAGCTGGCGGGGCGCTATTCGTCGTACGCCGGGGCCATGTTCGTCGGGCGGGTGCGCGGCCTGCCCGTGGCCCGGGAGGGCGCCCAGAAGCTGAAGGAGGTCAGCTACCTGCACGCCGAGGCCTACCCGGCCTCCGAGCTGAAGCACGGCCCGCTCGCGCTCATCGGCCCCGACCTGCCGACCGTGGCGGTCGTCCCGGACGACGAGCTGTTCGAGAAGAACCTGGGCACCCTGGCCGAGATCCACGCCCGGGACGGGCGGATCCTCGCGGTCGGCCACCGGGACCTCTCCGATGTGGCCGACGACGTGGTCGTCGTGCCGAGGAACGAGCCCGAGCTCGACCCGGTCCTCCTGAGCGTCCCCCTCCAGCTGCTCGCCTACCACTCCGCGGTGGCCCTCGGACGCGACGTCGACCGCCCCCGGAACCTGGCCAAGAGTGTCACGGTCGAGTGACACGCCTCGAACGCCCGCTTCCAGCAACCCTCGACGACCGCAGTCGCAACCTGAATCTCAGACGCCGTTCAGGAATCCGCACTCCGTTCGCGTCGTCGTGGCGCAGTGCGCGATTGCACACGCCGTTGTCGCGCGATGTAACGCGCGGCACCGCTCGACCGTTAGCTCGGAGGGGTAGACGCGCGTAGGGCATGGGCGTAGGGTCGCCGTGGCGGGTCTCAGGCTCGCCGTCCTGCGGGTCATTCTCGCCCCTTGACAGCGACGACCCTCCTTGAAAGGGGGAACGTATGTTCCGGTCAACCACCCGAAAGATCGTCTTGTTCGCCGCGGCCTTCGCGCTGGCGGGGGGCGGGGCGTTCACGGCGGTGACGTTCACGTCGAGCTCCGTCGGCGCCTCAGCAGGACCGCCGCCCCTCGACCACTTCACCTGCTACCAGACGAGCGTGATCAAGAACTCCGCCCTGCCCGGCTTCCTCGCACCGCCGGGGACCCGGTTCATCAACCAGTTCGCGCCGAACGGGTTCGTCCCCAAGGTCGGCAAGCCGGTCCTCCACTGCAACCCGACGCTCAAGGTCGTCCCGACGGGCGCGTTCCCGCCGGTGAATCCCCTGAGCCACTTGCTGTGCTTCAAGGTCACCGGGCCGGCGCCGGCGTTCACCAACGTGCACGTCGCCAACCAGTTCAGCCCGCTCGATGCGTCCGGGGCGCCGATACCGATCCCGATGATCGTTGGCCTGCCGAAGCTGGTCTGCCTGCCGACCTGGAAGAGCCTGAGCGGGCCGCCCAACATGCCGACGCCGCAGCCGCCCAACCTCGACCACTTCACGTGCTACGGAGTGAAGGTGGCCCCCGGCGCCAGGTTCGTCCCGCCGACGGCGATCCAGCTGCAGGACCAGTTCAGCCCGGGCGCTCTCGTTGGCGTCAAGGTGGGGAAGCCCAAGCTCCTCTGCGCGCCGACCACGAAGATCCTGCCGACCGGTCAGGTCTTCCCGACGCTGGGCCCGAACGACCTGCACCTGCTGTGCTACGCGGTCAGCCCCACGCCGATCATCAGCCCGATCTTCGACCAGAACCAGTTCGGTCAGGGTGAACTGGCCGTGAAGAAGACCAAGCTGCTCTGCCTGCCTTCGGTGAAGACGGTCCCCTGAGCAGCTGAGCCAGCGGCTTAAGAGCCACACCGCCCCGGGCCCGGGTCCTCGACCCGGGCCCGGGCGCGCCCGGGCGGACCTCGGCCCGGTGGTCACCCTTCCGTCACCCTGGCGTCACAGATAGTTTACTTTCCGTTCATGTTCCGGTAACCTCAGGTCCCAGACTCCGAGACCGAGGTGACCCCGATGCTCGAGAACGTGGTGGTGGGCGTGGACGAGGCGCCGACGGCCGAGGTGCCCCTCCGTCGGGCGATCGACCTGGTCAAAAGCACCGGCGGCACGTTGCACCTGGTCAACGCCTACAAGTCCGAGTACCAGGCCCCGCCCCGTCTGCCGAGGGAGCTCCGCTACGCCACCCCGTCGACCTGCCACGCCGACCAGCTCCTCGAGGGCCTGGCCAAGGTGGCGGCGGACGAGCACGTGCCGGTGGTGGTCCACCCGGTCACAGCCGACCCGGTGGACGCCATCACCAAGGTGGCCGAGCAGGAGCACGCCGACCTCATCGTCGTGGGCCACCGGCAGGGTGGCCGGGTCCACCACCTCCACCGCAGCGTCTCGAACCTCCTCGCCCGCCGGGCGCCGTGCGCGGTGATGATCGTCCCGACGGCCTGAACTGGGCCGCCCGGCGCTCGCCGGGTGCGATGATCATCCGATGCCTTCCGAACGCCCCTACTACCGCGCCAATCTCGCCCTGGTGCACCACCTCGGGTTCGGTTTCCACGCCGACCTGTGCGCACCCGGTCTCCTCGCGCTCCTCGAACCGATGCGGGAGCGGGGCGGCGTCGTGCTCGAGCTCGGTTGCGGGAGCGGCGCCCTCACCCGTTACCTCCTCGACGCCGGGCATCAGGTCATCGCCACCGACGCCTCACCGGGCATGCTCGATCTGGCGCGGGACTACGCTGGCGAAGCCGACATCAGGCAGCTCACGCTGCCCGACGATCCGCTGCCGGAGGCCGACGCGGTGGTCTCGATCGGCCACGTCATCAACTACCTGCCGGACCGGGAGTCGATCGACCGGGCCCTCGGCGCCGCCGCCCGGGCAGTGCGCCCCGGCGGCCTGCTGGCCATCGACCTCCAGGATCACGAGTGGGTGCGCGCCAGGCCCGACCCCGCCCCGGTCATCAGGATCGAGGACGACTGGGTGCTCGTCACCCGCTACGTCCTTCCCGCGCCCGACCGCTTCGACCGAGACATGACGACGTTCGTCCGGGCCAAGGGCGACTGTTGGCACCGAGACGACGAGTACCACGGCAACATCGTCATCGACACGGCCGCCGTACCGGCGCTCCTCCGCGCCGAGGGTGTCGAAGCCACGGTGCAGCCGGCCTTCGGCGACGAGAAGCTCCCCGCCGGGCTCGTAGCCGTAGTGGGCCACCGGTCCTAGGGGCCTCGTGCCTGCCCGTCGAACCGGGTCGGACCATCCGGACCACGATCCGGAGAAGGCCGAACGATCCGACTTCCGCCATGCAGTGATCGCCGTTATCGCCGCCGTGCCTGCGGGCGAGGTCGTGACCTACGGAGAGGTAGCTGCCGAGGCGGGGTTCCCTGGTGCCGCCAGGGCCGTGGGCAACCTCCTCGGCGAGGGTCCGTCCGAACTGCCGTGGTGGCGGGTGGTCACCGCTGACGGTCGCCTCGTCCCGGGCCATGAACGCGAGCAGGCACGCCATCTGGTGGCCGAGGGCGTCGCGCTCAGTGCCGGGGGCACCAAGGTGCGCATGTCCCGCCGGGCGTCTCGCTGACGTCAGCCCAGCCGAGAGCCATCGGTCAGGGGCGGAAGGGCGGCACGCCCGGAGGTGCCGCCTGGGGCGGGTAGCCCGGAGGTGCCGCCTGGGGCGGGTAGCCCGGAGGTGCCGCCTGGGACGGGTAGCCCGGAGGTGCCGCCTGGGACGGGTAGCCCGGAGGTGCCGCCTGGGGCGTCGGTGGATCGGGTTGCCGGAAGGCCGGCAGCGGCACCTCGAAGCCGCCTCCCTCGGGCGGGGCCCCAACGACCGCCCCGTGCGGCGCGCCCGACGGCGGACCGGCCGAGGGTCCGGCCGGCGACCCGTACGGGCCGGTCGGCCCCTCCTGGGCCGCCCACGAGTCCGGGGGATGCACGGGGTCAGCCAGCCGGAAGACCAATCCGTGCGCCGAGGGTTGCGCCCCCATCTCCCAGCCCGCCTCCTCGGCGTCGGTTCGGTTGTCCGTGACCGTCGTCAGATGGAGGTACAGCAGGAAGTTGACGCATCCCCACAGCGGTATGTAGATGACGAAGGGCGCAGCGAGCAAGGCGATCACTTCGCCGTCGAGAAGCGACAAGGGTGCGTAGAGCGAGAGCGAGAGACTGACGTTGAAGATGAGCGAGAGGCCCAGGAAGAGCGCCACGAACATGATGAACACCAGGAAGTACACGAAGAAGCAGAAGATCCAAGCCCGGTTGACCAGACTGAGTGAGCGCCCAATCGCCGCCGTGCCACGGGTGTTGTGAAGCACGACACCTGCGACGACGAACGACATGGACACGAGGTACCAGACCTCGAAGAGGAAGAGGATCAGGTTGCCGATACGAAAGTCTGTGTAGGAGTACCTCAAGATGTAGGAGACAGGCAGGGTGACGATCGCCAGGACGAGGAAGATGAGGACGAAGACCCACAGTAACGAAGCCGCCCGCTTGACGACGTGGCCGACAGCGCCGAGAAAGGACACGGAGCCGAACATCGCCTGCGAGGCCATCTTCACGCAGACGGCGAAGGCCAACCCCAACAGGAAGATGGAAAAGAATTCGAGGAGCAGCAGGGAGATCCACAGGCTCTCGAAGGGGCTGGTATGGATCAGCACGTCGTCGACCAACAACCGGATGCCGAGGTCGAGCAGTACGAGTCCCGGCACGAGGATCACCAGGACGCCGAGGACCATGTAGCCGATCGCCCGTGACCACAGCCGGCCGGCCAGCTCCAGAATCTCCCCGACCCGCAGGGGCGACATCGAGACCCTCGGGAGCCGCCAGTCGACCGGTCCGCTCGTCATCTCGGCCTCTCCGAGGGATCGTACCGGTGGGTCGAGAACCACCTTTGGCGACCGGGGCGCACCATCCGGGTCAAGTGCTCACCCTCATTGGGACCACCCAGGCCCCCAGTCGATGGGACCGCTCGGCCCCTCGCCGGGAGGCGTACCCGCTGCGCACAGCCCGCCGGCGCTCTCGGCATAACTCGTCCCGCGGACTGGGCTGGTGCCCGTCATCCCACCATTGCCGGACTGGGTCTCGTAGTTCAACTCCAGGAAGAAGCACTTGCCGGTCGCCGAGTAGGCCGCCAGGACGACGACCTGGCCGTCGGGTCCGACGCTCACCGAGACCTCGTCCGGAGTGGAAACCGCCCCTGTGGTGTAGGTGAACGAGCTCGGGCCATGGACGGCCAGCTCGGAGACGAGGGCCGAACTCGAGGCGCCCAAGCTGTGCTGGGTGGCGTGGAGGCCGTTCAGCACTGATTCGGTCCCTACGACGGCGTTCTTGGCTGCGTCGTCCTGAATCACCGGCTGGTTGGTGAAGGAGGTACCCGGCGGACTGTTGAACGTCGGCCCGCCGCTGTAGTTGTAGACCGAGCTCGTGTTGTGGGTCACCCACACAACGACCGCGATGATGATCACCGCGAGGATCCCAGCCACCCAGGCGACGGTCTTGCTGCGGAGCACCATCGACGTTGGTGGAAACGAACCGAACGCCGGTGGAGCAATCGGTGGGACGTTGAACGCCGGTGGCGGACCCGGAGGTAGTCCGGGCGGCCCGGGTGGGTAACCCGAACCTGGAGGCGGCATCGTCGGGGGCAGACCAGGAGGGGCGCCTCCCGCCGCGGGATAGCCATATCCCGGCGGGGCCGTCGGCATGACCGGCGGCGCCACGGGCACGTGCGGCGGAGCGGCGACCAGAGTCGGTGCCGCCGCCGTCCCCGGCGGAGCGGTTTGTATGACCGGTGCTACGCCAGGCGGAGTGGTGGGCATCATCGGTGCACCAGGTGGACCCGTCGGCATGGCGGGCGTCGTCGGCGAGCCCGGGGCGGTCGGCATGGGGAGCGCGGCTATGGGCGCTGGCGCTGTCATTGGAGGAGCCGCCGACGCCACCGCGGCCGAGGCAAGTTGCGGCGCCGGCGACGGTTGGGGAGACGCGGGCACTCCTTGCGGAGGCATGACGTCGTTTGGAGCGACAGCTACGAACGTCGGCCCAGACGGGACCTGGGTAGCAGACGCCGCCACGACGCTGGGATGGAGGTGAGGCGGGTACCAACGGCCGTCAGCCGCCACCCACCAGCCAGGACCCTCAGGACGCACTGCCACCGGCAGAGCCCTCCCCTCCAACTTCCCAGGGCAATGGTACCTACAAGGCCCCGTTGACCTGGATACATCCTCAGGACGATCCGTCGCAGCCGCCCCTGCGATGCCAACTCGACGACCACGTCAAGGGTGAGCGAGCGGGCCGAAATATACCCATGGGGGGTATACTCGGCCCATGGCTGAGACGGCAGAAGCCCTACCCGGATACGTCGCCGACAAGGCGGCAGTACAGCGACGCCTCCGTCGCATCGAAGGTCAGGTGAGAGGCCTGCAACGGATGGTGGCCGACGAGCGGTACTGCATCGACATCCTCGACCAGATCTCGGCGGTGACCCGGGCCCTCCAGTCGGTCTCCCTCGAGCTGTTGGACGATCACCTCTCCCACTGTGTGGCGGAAGCCGCGGCGGCGGGCGGTGACGAGGCTGAGGACAAGCTGGCTGAGGCCTCGGCGGCCATCGGGAGGTTGCTCCGATCGTGAGGGTGCTGGCCAGCGCCACCTGGCTGGTCGATATCGGCCGGAGCCTCCGGACCGCCTTCTTCATGTTCTGGGAGACGCTCTGGCCCCTCATCCTCGGCTTTGGCCTGTCCGGGGCCGTCCAGGCCTTCGTCAGCCACGAGGCGATGCAGCGCCATCTCGGCGACCATCGGCCGAAGTCGGTCGCTCGAGCCTCGTTCTACGGAATGGTCTCCTCGTCATGCTCGTACGCGGCATCGGCCATGTCGAAGTCGCTCTTTGTCAAGGGCGCCGACTTCGTGGCGACCAACGTGTTCATGTTCGCCTCGACCAACCTCGTGGTGGAGCTCGGCATTCTCCTCGTCGTCCTCATCGGGTGGCAGTTCGCCGTGAGCGAGTTCGTCGGCGGCATCATCATGATCGTCCTCTTTACCCTGCTGGCGGGGCTGTTCTTCCGGGGACGTCTCGTCGTCCAGGCCCGTGAGCGCCTCACGGCCGACACAGGCGACCACGTCCATGGTCCGCCCGAGAACGTCGCCCTCCAGCACGAGCCGTGGCGGGTCCGGCTGCGCTCCAAGGGCGGCTGGGCGGACGCCGCCACCTACACGATGTCGGACCTCACGATGCTCCGCCGGGAGCTCTTCATCGGCTACCTGGTGGCCGGGTTCCTCGCCACCCTCGTCCCGATCCACGTTTGGAACACCCTGTTCCTGCACGGCCACGGGTTCTGGACGACGCTCCAGAACGTCATCATCGGCCCGTTCATCGCCATCATCAGCTTCGTCTGCTCGGTCGGGAACGTGCCGCTCGCCGCCGCCCTGTGGACCGGCGGCATCTCGTTCGGTGGGGTGATCTCCTTCATCTTCGCCGACCTGATCGCTTTCCCTCTCCTCCTCATCTACCGGCGCTACTACGGCACTCGTCTGATGCTCCGTATGCTCGCGGTGTTCTGGTTGGTGATGTCCGCCGCCGGCCTGATCACCCAAGGCATCTTCAGCGCGGCCGGCCTGGTGCCGACCTCCCGGCCCACGGTCGTCGTGGCCACCCAGTTCCAGTGGGACTACACCACCTACCTCAACATCATCTTCCTGGGCGTCTTTGGTCTCCTCTACTGGACGTACCGCAACCGCGACCGGCTAGGCGGTGGGAAGGGTGCCGCACTCGACCCGGTCTGCGGCATGCGAGTGGACACGGCCGAGCCCGCAGCCAGGATCGAACACGAGGGCCGCCCGGTCTACTTCTGCTCCGACCGCTGCAAGGAACGATTCGAGGCGGCGCAAACGAAGAGGCCACCTGGTCGCTCCGGGGCGGGCAAACGGGCGACCGGGCCGCCGGTCAGCGGCGCCTGACCACAAGGCCAGACGGTCACCGACTCACCGTCGCCGATGTCGATCCCTGGGGCTCCCCGACGGGGCGACACCTGCCGACCGAGGCAAGCTGGTCCGGTGCGCTCGCTGGCACCACCGAATCCGGCCCCGACGGGGCGGTCGCCCTGTGCCTGCTGACCGGCCCGAGACATCAGGCGCCGGGCGGCGACGCACGCCTCTCAAATGGCTCGTCGGCGCGGGAGCGGTCTGCCTGGTCGTGGCGTCGGTCACCCTGGCCCTCAACTACTCAGGAGACCACCAGCTCACGCCGTTCAACATCGCCGTTCCCACCTTCCGAGTCCCGAATCTCGATCGTGGAAGCCCGCCGATCGCCCTGGCCAACTGGCGCGGCAAGCCGATCGTCCTCAACCTCTGGGGATCCTGGTGCCCACCGTGTGAGGCCGAGATGCCGGCGCTCGAGGCAGCGCACCGGCAGTTGGGGAACCGCGTGGTCTTCGTGGGTATCGACGAGTACGACCAGAAGGACGCAGCGCTCTCGTTCCTCCACAAGGTGGGGACGACCTACGCGATCGGGTTCGACCCGAGCGGGCAGGTCGCAGCGATGTTCGGTTCACCAGGCACTCCGACGACGGTCTTCATCTCGAAGGAGGGACGGGAGATCGACTACCACCAAGGGCCGTTCACCGAGGGCGATCTCCTCAACGACGTCAATCAGCTCTTCGGTATCGACTGACGTCGCGCTGGTTCAGCCGGAGCGTAACCCACTCCCTCCCGACAGGAGCGAGATGGGTCCTCTGCATGCAATGTCGATAGCGCGGTACTGCTCCGTCGTTCATCCAATGCCGGCCGCCATGTCCACCGCCCTGATCCGCACGGGATGGATGGTCACGACGAAACGGTGCTGCTCCTCCCCGTCGAACGTGCGCAGGTCCACGCCATACTTCTGACCAACCTCGTCAGCGAACTCGTAGTCGGTGTCTTCGGTCAGCTCGGCGTCGCCCCGGACCTCGAGATACCTGGTCGGTGCGTCCTTGTCGAGCACGAGGAACGTGACTGCGGGATTCCTCTGCAGGTTCTTCACCTTCTGCCTCGAGGCGTTGAGCGAGATCCTGATCTCCTCGTCGGCCAAGAACCAGACGGCGCTCAGCTGGGGCCTCCCGTCGGCTCCGATCGTCGCCAGGACTGCAGTGTCCGCCGCCAGGAGGTCGGTGTGGGTGGCAGGTATCTGGAGAGCTTCCATGCGTCAGTCAACCACAGAGACGACGGATCATTCCTTGGGACAGCAATGCCGGAATCCAATCCGGGGCCATCCCGGGCCGGTCTGGCCGCTTGACCACAACGAGGCGTCGGTGGCTGGCGGCTTCGATCAGGCTTCCCCGCACGGGAACCCATTTGTCAGCCGACGTACCTCCGTATCAGTTTGGCCTCAGCCAGCTCTGAAGTTCCCCCCAGAATGGCGGTGTTGGTACCCGCGGCCGATGGCAGACCCCGGAGCGCATCGATCGCGGCGTCGAAGGACCCACCGGTGCCGCAATTCGAGGCCCCCGGCACCGCGAAGCTGTTGTCGACAAGCATCGAGCCGGTGAGCTTGATCATCTTCCCGTGGAACTTGGCGCGCAGCGTTCCCGGTGTTCCACTGATAGGGGTGTTCGGAGGCGGCGGGTTCGTGGTGCCATCCGTGAGGTTCAACGTCTCTGGGTCGCTGGCCGTACCGATCGTGCAGTCCGAACCCAGGAACTGATTGGTCAGGAGCACGTCCGTCGGCAGGACGATGGTGGGTCCATTACCCGACAGCAGGTTGTTGATACTGAAGACAGGCAGCCCGACGAGCTGTGGTGTCGCCCGGACGGCCAGCTCACCCCCGGAACGGCCGCTGCCGAGCAGCCCGCCCGGGACGGCCATCGACGGGGCGGTCATTGCCGGCGACCCGTCGTCCGGAAGCACGGATGTGTACGTGCCGTCGGGGTTGGCGATCAGACCGATGATCAGCGTTATCGGGGCATGCTCCGTCAACGTCGTCGAGTTGATGACGAACGAGCCGGTGTCGGAAGCGGCGAGACACAATGAGACGTTCGGGTTGTCGATCGGGCAATGGGCGAACTGCTTGAGGGCCGAAGGCAGCCCGCTGGCCGAGGTACTCGACGCCGAGGCTGCGCCCGCCGGCGCGCCGAGCGAGGCGGCGGCCACTGCCACAACGGTGAGGATGACGAGTTGGAGCCAGCGGACGTGCCAAATCCCATGCATGTCCTTGGCGGAGACGGAAGGAAGTGCCATGGCAGGATCCTCTCTTTCAAGAGTGGGTTTGACGTGCCATCGCCACAGCCATCACTCCAGGCAGATGGCGCCACGAGACCTGGCGGGGGGCCTCGTCGGTCTGACCCTACGCCGAACCCTGCTCCCGGGCAACGGTTATTGGTCGCCAGAGGACGCTGATATCTCAGCAGCGGTCGCACACCGCCGCTCTCCAGGCCCACACAGCAGCGTCGCCGATGCTTCGACAGGCGCTGTCAGACTGATGGCGTGAACCCTGTCGCGAGGCGGGCCATCTTGGGCCGCGTGGCGATCTACATCCTCTTTCTGGTGGCTGTCATCGTGTTGGCGACGGTGTCTGCTCCATCTCCACCATGGGGCCTCTTCATCCCCTTCTTTGCCATCTTTAGTTTGCTGGCCATGGTCGGCACCGCAGCGCGAGATCGAAAGTTCGGCGTCACCGTCGGCCGCGACTCACCACCCTGGTCCAGTGTCGATGCACGCTGGCGTCAGTTGACGGCGTCAGTACGGGGCCGTGTCCCGAACCGACTCAGTCCCACCAGAAGTACCAAAAGGGTGAATCAATGAGAGCTGCCGCCAATTTGCTGACCGTACCGACCCCCTGGTCCACAATGTCGTTGCAATATCCAAATTGTTCCCAGGCAAGAGCCATGGCCGTTTCGCGGCTCGTCGGCGGCCGACCAACCACGAACTCAAAAACATCGCCACTCACGGCCACCGGTTGCGCACCGTAGGCATCCCACCAGTAGCGATGTATCGCTGTGTGCTCTTCGGGACCTGGGCAGGCATTCCATCCGCCCCAGCTGAGAAATGCCGCACTAGTCCAGCCCGCGCCGATCGGTAGCTGAGCGACTGTCACGGTGTCTAGAGGCTCCCCCGTTCTGATGTCCGTGGTGAGTGTTATTCCGTCCAACCTGGTGACATTGGCCGGCCACTCTCCAACAATGTCAAAACCCTCCTCAGCCAACTCCGAGACGTGCTCGTCTAGCTCACTGCGCCAGCCTGCGATCAGGGATGGTGGATCCAATGTCTCTGCGATCGCCTTGCTTCGATCGAACGGCAGCCGAGTTGAACTCGTAGCCTGCGTTACCACGTTCTCTAGGTCGCCCACGATGAGCGGGTAACCGTCACCATCCGCTAGCGAGCGCCAGAGAGCGAGAGCATCGTCGCCTCGTACAGTGCTACCGACGACTACCCCGAGATCAGACTGCCATAAAGTCTGCAAACTCATGTCGAAGAGTATCCCGAAGAACCTGGTTCGAGAGCTAGAGGAAGGTGTCGCCATCCCGGCGTTCTGGGGCGGGGTGGCGCCCGAGGCTATCCAACCCATCGGCCGTCCCTCTACGAAAGCTGCTTGGAGCTGGCCGCTGGCCGTGGGCCCCCGCGCGGGGGTTTGGTGCCGCCGTGCGCGTGGGCCCTTGCTTTCTCGGACCAGAGAAGTGGGCGCTGCCGGACTTGAACCGACGACCTGCTGGTTGTAAGCCA